>FR882188.1:23118-39499 GCA_000434935.1 Bacteroides sp. CAG:709
GCCGGCGGCTATTGCCACAGCCGGGTTTAGCGACTTCATGGATTCCTTAAAAGCGGCAATGCCCATTCCCTCGACAATGAGCATCTCGCCGAGCTGTTTCGCCATATTCGCGAACGGCTGGAGCAGAGCTCCGAGAACCGCCGAGGCGTCCGCATCGTCCAGCCCGAAAAGCATGTCCGAAAACGCCTGCGTGCTGTCAGAGATGCTGCTGGCGATAGAATCGGACAGCATGTTGTTCAATTCTTCCGCCTTTTGCATTCTATCTTCCAGATTGGCCATTGCCGTGTCGGCTGCATCTTGGGCAGCATCCATTGACTCTTGCTCCTGTTGCGCGCAATTATACGCGGCGCGTGCTGCCTTCTCGAATGATTCCTGTGCGAACTCCGCGAATGTCCGCTGCTTCTCCGTCATGTTGCTCAACACCTCGTCGTGTGTCCGCTCGAACTCTTCCAGGGGGTCGGACATCTTCTGGAACTCCTCGTCGGCGGCCATCACTTCCGCTTCTTCCGCGACCTGGGCGCGGAAGTCCGCCATGCCGTCCTTTGCAGCGCCCAGCTTCTTGATGATGTCGTCAAGTCCTGTATTCTCCATTGACTGCGCCGTGCGGTCGGCACGCTTCAGCATGTCGTTCATCTCATTGGTAGTGTTATAGTACGCCTCCATAGTGGACACGAGATTGCCGGAGATGTCGTCGCTGAGGTTCTGATAACCAGCGAAGAAATCACTATACTCGCGCTCAACTTTGGCCGGATCTGAACCCATCATCTTGATGAGGTCTACAACCTTCTCGGTGCTATACTTATTCGGAGATATCCCGCCTAACACAAGATATTGCTGGACAGTCTTGTCTAGGATGTCCTTAATTCCTTTCACTCGCGGCGCGTAGATGTCCTCTACCTCCTTGCGGTAGTCCTTTGCCGCTGCCTCTCTATCAGAAGCAGAGAGCGCGGAATTCATCATTTTGAGATATAGTTCGTGAAGTTTCGGACCGGTTTGCTCCATGTTCAGTCTGAACGCATACTCTATCTCCGTCATGGCGTCCTTGGCTTGAGACAGAGCCTTACCGACAGCCATAGCTTCGACTTCCGTTGTGTCGGAAAAAAAGGCCTTGAAAAAGCCTTTGAACCACCCGTTCGCTGCTATCTCTCTGTTGAATTCCGCACGTATCTGCTGCAAGCGTGTGGAGACTTGCGTCATAAGAATGTCCCATTGGTCACCCATGGTTTGCGAGGATTTGACAAAGTCGAGAGCCATTTTTGTTGCCGCAGCACCAATAGCTCCCCATACGGCAGCGGCCGTGACGGACAAGCTCTTTATCTTGTCCGAGAACGACCGCGTCTTGCTTTGTGCCTCGTCCAGCCCTTTCTTGTATTCGTCCGATTTGAGTTTCAACTTGACCCAAAGGTCACCTATCTTTCCCATGTCATTTTTTCGATTTTATGAAATCTTCCAGCAATCTGTCCAATTCCAGTTGTTCGTTCCGTGATACTTGCCAGTCTCCTTCCTGAGCCCTTGCAGCCTCCGCGTCCTTCTCCCATGAGAACGGCACCCACAGCGCCGGCGTGGACGGCTTCTGCTTCACGTAAGGATTCATCTGCAAGGCTAGGAACATCTGCCACCTTGCGCGCTCCCATTTCCGCCGCTCGTCCTGTTCCGCCGCCTCACGCAGGAGGATGTACTGCCGCATGCTGACCCATCCCGCTTCTTCCTCACTCTTGCCGCACCTCCCCACCAGAAACGCCTCAATATCCGCGTAATCCAGCCACACAATGATTTTTTTTTGCGTCCTGCTTCTTCTTTGCCTCGTCCGTCAGCTCCGCAAGGCTCTTTCCTGACAGCAGCCGCACGGCCTTGGCGACAATGCGCCCGAACTCGTCCGGATGCTCGGCCGCCCAGATGTGGAAGTCCATGCGCGCGTATTCGAACTCGTCCGCATCCTTGCCGGAGAGCTCCCACCAGTTCAGCGCACCGCAATACAGCACGTCAGCATAAAGCGACATGACGGCGGGGATGTTTTCCCCGTCAGCCTCCAAGGTGACGCCCTGGCGTCCCTTGTAAACAAAAAGGCGCGGCGTAATCAGAACATTAACCGCCACGCCTTTCTTCAGTTCAATGACCAGAACCGCCGCCATGCTACTCCTCCGTTATTGCCGGATAGTGTGTCGGCGCTCCTGTGATTGTCAGGTCCATCGAACGAGACGCAACCGCGCCGTAGTCGTTGGTGTCCGAAATTCCGGTGATGATTGCCTCGAAGATGTCTCCTTCCGTCGGTGTTGAGCTCGTGTCTCCTGGCAGCTCGCCGATGAAGCCGTACACCGGCTGCCCATTATGGAGCGAACTGATCATCTTGTGCTGCGGCTCGGTCGCCGTGTCGTCCGTGAAGACTGTAACCGAAGCGGTCGCGCCCTTCTTGCCCGAAATGAATTGTGCCCAGTCGTTAGACTTGTCACTCACCTCGATAGATTCTGCCGAGCGGTTGAAGCTGTTGTTCTGCTCTCCCTTCAGCCATGTGAAGGTGCCGCCCGTTTTTCCGGTCGTGAGGTAGAATTTCCTCGCATTTCCCAATTTTGCCATTTTATTTAGCTGCTAGATAAAAAGTTAAACTATTAATCACGCGATAGAGGACGACTTGCGTTTCCGTCATGTCTTCCATTGTCTGCGCGGTGCTTTCGGTCACGCCCAGAATGCGGAAGTTGTCAGTCGTGTCCTCTGCCTCCTTGATGAGGTCCAGATTCCTCTGACTGATTGCCAGCGCCTCGCCTAGGCTCCTGCTCGACATCGAATCAATGGACACGAGTATCTGACGCACGTCACCGCCCTTGTCGATGCCGCTCTGCTCGTTGATTGACGCAATCTCCGCGCGCGGATAGCCGGCGGTGCTGCCGACAAATACTCCCTTTCGCTGCATCGCTCTTGTCAGGTGACGGAAAAGCTCGTCACATGCCTGTATGCTCTTGTTGATGTCTATCATTTGCCCCTGTTGATTATCTTCATTAATGCCGTCTTTATTTCGTTGTATATGACCTTCTGCTGTGATGCGACTGCCGGACTGAAGAACGGCTGCGCCTTTGTTCCCTTCTTCGCGATTTTCCTCGCTATCAAGAAAGCGACGGAGGCCGCCTGCTTCTCCTTTCGGATCCGGAGTTTCTTCCTCACCCATGCCGTCAGTATCTTCGGCGGTGGCATCTTGCCTGCCTTTCGGCCGTTCTCCACGTACTCGGCATAACCTCTGCCCTGTTCCTCGGAGAAGAAGCCCGCCTGATAGTCACAACTGCCCAGCTTCTCCGCGCGTCCGCTGTTGGAAAGCAGTCCTGTGGTGTTCGTGCCGTTCATCCGCAGGTTATGCTGCGCCTCGGATATGATGGACATCGCGCCCTTCGACAGAGCCTCGTCGCACACCCTCCTGACTTCAGCCGTGTGCTTCCCGAAGGCCTTTTTCAGCTCCGGAAAATTCTCGACAATGAATCCGTCCTGCTCCATGGCTCCTCCGCGTCAGGGGTTGTCGACTTGGTAATATCCAGATATGCGCATTATCCGGTTGCGCATGCCTACGTTTTCCGGCTGCGAGAACACGATATCGTGGCCTTGCCAGCGTATGCCGTTGAACTTGGCCGCCGTCCACCGCATCTCGATGTCCACGCCCACGACGTCTGCCTGCTGGAACGTCATCATTGCTTTCGTGGCGCTCATCTGTTCGACCGACGCGAAAACGCGGAGCACCACGCGCGGCTCGCCGAGGCTGGCATGCCCGTATTCGTCCGTGTGCGGTTCAGCAAACAGCAGCTCTATAGGCTGCCTGTATATCCTCGCGTTTCTCTGTTGTCTTAACATTGCGCTACGATCTTGATTAGTTCGTCAGTCTGCCCGTCGTACAGGGCTGTCGCATATTGGAACACAAGCGGCAAAAGGCGCCCGTATTCTGACTCTCTCGGCTCGGTGGTATAATTGACCACGAGAGACGGCAAAACGCCCGCAGTGCGCACGTATCTGCCGTCCGTGGTGTAATCTACGCCTGCTCCGTCAGCGGAAGTCACGGACAACACCTCCGCAGGTGTCTGGTAGAGCCGGATGTCGCGTGACGTGTTCCTGTCCACGTGCAGCTCCAGCTCGCACGGCAGGATGCTGACGTCCGCGTGCTCCTGAATCTCCAGGGCAGCAGTAATCAGCATCTGCTGCAATATTGCGTCCTGCGTATCGTCAACTGCTCCCGCATACCTTTTGAGTTGCGGAAGCAGATATGAGCGCCTGTCGTCTATTACTTTCTCGACTATGAGCATGTGATTTATCCAATTATCTTCCAGAAGCCTTCCTTGATCATATACTTCACGACCGCGTCCACGCGGACCTTGCGCCGTTCTCCGGAAGGAATGCCGTCGTGCGGTTTTACCACCTCACACACGACGACCTCTCCTATCTTCGGAACGTGCGGCTTTTCCGGCCGTTTGATTTCAGCAGGCATTAGGCTGCTGGTGCAATCGCTGCAATCGCGGTGGTTGCGTTAGCAACGTAGATGATGCCCTTCTTCTCCGGTGCGGGAACCTTGACCTGGAAGGACTTGCGCAGCCAGACTCTCCATCCGTCCTTGCCTGCGACCCTTTCGAGTTCCATCTCGTAGTCTCCGCGGTCGATAACCTCGACGCATGAGGTGTCGGCCACGAGAATCTCGGTTGCCGCGAGCTGGTCGGAAGTAATGACGCGGACCTGTCCGAACATGCCGGTCACCTGATTGAAGAGGTAGTTTCCGTTCTTGTCCTTCAGGCCGCGAATCTGCGCCTCGATTGCAGTCGGTACGATTGCCACATTGGCAGAGTAGCCGTTGGCCTTTGCCTGTGCGATTGCGTCGAGAATGACGTCCGCGATGGTCGCATTCTCATACTTTGCGCCGGTAGCGGCGAATGCGGTGCTGCCGGAAGTCTTGAGGCCGTAGACGTGCAACGGCTTGGTTGCGTCCTCTCCGTCTCCCTTCCAGATGAGCTCGTCCGCCTTGCGGAGGATGCGTGCGATTCCGCGAGTACGCGCCCACTGATAGACGGCGTTGAACCAGTCCGCAACCTCGGACGATACCTCGATGAACGAGCCGATCTTGGCGAACTTGCGCGTCTTTCCGGACACGGCGTAGCTGTTTGCTTTGGTCGCCTCCTCGAACTCTCCCACGTAGTCGGTCTGGTCAGTGTCAGAACCCTCAAGCCATTCGATGGAGTTGCCGGTTCTGGTGATTCTCGGGAAGGTGGTGAGAAACGCATTGGCGGCCAGCTTGTCAGCGTGGATGTTCGGGTCCAGCTGGACGGCCAGCGATGTGTTGGTGATGTTTGCGGTCGCAAGTTTGAATGAAAGACCGCCGTAGGTCTTGCTCTTGACGAATGTCTCCATTTCCTCCTTGTGCTCATCCATGAACTCACGGAGAACGACGTCGAAGGACTTTTCGCCCCTCTCCTTCAGTTTCTTGCCGAGGTCCTCGATAGCCTTCTGCTGCTCTTGGATGGTCTTGTCGAGGTTCTCTGCCTCCTTCTTGCGCTCTTCAAGCGCCTCTTCTGCCTTTGCCAGCTTGGATTCGGTCTCCTCGGCCTTCGCCTTTGCTGCGGCAGCCTCCTTGACTGCATTCTCGGCCTTTGTCTCCGCAGCCTCCATCTTTCCCTGGAGCTCCTGCGCTTTCTTTTCGATTTCTGTCATGTTAGTAGGGTTTAATTATAGTTTTGAGATTATTCTCTTTGCGATTTCCTCCTCGACCGCATCGTGGAGTGAAGACAGCTGCGCCTCCGGCATTGCCGCCAGCGAGCCAGCCATGTCTTCAGCCTTCATGTCCGTGAGGGTGGCCAGCGGATTGGCCGCACGTGTCACCGGCGATACCTCGACGATGCTGATTTCCTCCAGATAGCGCACGTCTTGGCCGTCTTCCTTGCCGTATGTGTAGGTGTCCGCATAGTAGCCGATTGAGAATTCCTTGATGGCTCCGGCCTGCATCAGGATCTGGACGTCCTTGCCCTGCTGTGTCGGCAGGATGTCTGCTTCTATCCAGAGCCCCTTGTCGTCGACGCCCTTCTCGGTGATTACGCCGATTACGTTGCGAATGTCGTGTTGATAACAGAGTGCGCAGCGCTTGCTGTCCTCGGACCTGAGCCACTTGTCGCATGCGCCTGTCTTGATGATGTCGCCGTAGCTGTCGATATTGCCGAACGCAAGGGCGTAGGCACGGATGGAAAGCGTGCCGTCGTCCTTTTTCGATTTCACCTCGATGCCGCCAGCGTGTGATTTATACTGCAATGCCATTGTTAATTGAGATTTACGCATGAATTTAACCGCGTGAATGGCAGGCGCTTAAATGTGCATATAGTCACGTTTGCGGCACAAAAAAAGGGAATCCCGAAAAAACGGAATCCCCAAAAATTAAAAACAAAGTTATGGAATCACATCGGCACGCGCATCACTGCGCATGCGCAATTAATTATCTCTCCAGCTTCGGCGCCCATACTCGTGTCGTGCGGGTACATCAAGTAGCTTCGGCCGACCTTGAACGGCTCGTCCTGCCCTACGACCACGCCGTCCACCTCGATGTGCGTCTCCCTCGAATTGCCCAGTCCGCTGACGCTCCACTGCTTGGTGTACTTGACGTCGAGGGTGCGCGCGGCCACGTCTCCGGCCTTGCCGAGCCCTATCATGGCCTCCGTCTGAATTATCCGCCGGACTTGCCACAATGCCAGCTCGTTGTATTCCTTGTACACCTCAAGCGTCACTTTCTCTATGCCGGTGACGCCATCGGTCATCTTGGCCTGCAGAATCTTGATGAGGTCCTTCTTCAGCGTGCCGGACACGGACACTATCAGGTCACCGACGCGCTCGTTGGCGTACTGCTCCAGCGAAGACATCCACATGCTCTTCAGCACCTCGCTGTCCTCCGCCTTTTTCCTGTTCATGTCGCGCACCACGCTCTGCGCGTGCGGCAGCCCTACGGAAAGTATCAGGCCTCGCTCGATCTGCTGCAAGTACGGCTCCGAAAGGTTCGTGTCAATGACGCCCGCCCATTCACTAGGATCGTAGTCCTTACACAAGCCGAGGACGCGCCGAACCTCCGCGCGCCGCAGACGCTTGAGGCGCGACTCATAGGCCTGTGCGACACGCAAGGCCTTCAGCCGCAGATAGTCAAGATGTCTGCGCATTGCCGGACTTATACGCCTACGCATTGCCCGCCAGCTCGTTTATGTCAATGTCCGCAGCCTCATTGCCGAACTGCATGCCCATCGGTATCATCGGCTTGTCCGCCCAGTCCTCGGGTATCGGTTCGTATCCCATCACCTCGCGCTTCTCGTTCACCGATGCGTTCATCTTGTCGAGAGCGTCGAGCGCGTCTGCCGGCTTCTCCTGAAGCACGTCTATCCTCTGCGTGTCCACCTCCAGCGAGAATTCCTTGGATAGTCCGCAATAGTTCAGCAGATCCTCGGCGAACTCGTTGGCCATCGGCACCGCGTTCATTTCGAAGATGGTCTTCTTTGCCTCCTTTGCGTTCTCGTACTTGCTCTGCCCGTAGTAGAGGTCCACCGGAATGTTGTACGCGAAGCACAGCGCCGTGACGGCTTCCTTGTGGCTCTCCAGAATGGCCAAGTCCACAGGAGCGTTTCCCAGCGTCTTCACGTCGATAGGGAAGCGCAGCACCTTCGTCTTGCCGAAGTTGTCTTTTGAGTTGAAGTCTCGTTCCAGCTGGTCTCCTTCAGCCGGTCGCGTGATGCCGGTCAGCTTGTCCTGCGGAGGTGTCACTATGTTGGTGACGCCTCCGTTCTTCAGCGCGATGTCCTCGCGCAAGATGCCACTCTGCATCATTGACAGGTACTGATACGCGGACGCAAGGCGTGACGTGCCGAATGCGCTCTGGTCGTCAAGGTTGTAGTCGAAGCTCTCGAACACATCCGAGAAACGGATGGTCTGGTCACCGGCCAAGCCTTGCAGCCTCACACCTTCCAGGACTGAATCCTGCCCCCATTGCGCGCCGATGCGCCAGGACGGGATAACATACATTTCCTTGATTATGCCCAGATTGCGTCCGACGGCTTTCGGAGCATAGACCCAGGCGTCGCCGTACAGCAGTTTGTTGACAGCCCACGCAGTGCCGAACTTGCGGAGGGTGAAGCGGTCGTTAGGCCGCGCCAGCAGGTCAACGAGCCAATGCTTCTCGACCGGAGTGTCGTCGGATTTCCTCGTCAGAAGCAGGTACTGCATCACTTCGCCGACATTGCGGGCGATGTAGTTCACCACGCCCTGCACCGGAGCGCTCTGCTGATAGAATTTCTTAATTGTCATGCGGTCCATCTCCGTGATAGGTGGCAGCTCCAGGCCGCGCGTGCAGTTGGCGATTGCCTGAAGATAGACATTGGTGGCATTCTCGCCGACCTCTCCGTAAAAGCCCTTTATTTCGTTTCGCAGGGCCTGTATTTCTTTGGTTGATATGAGACTGAGACCGAACATATATAATTCAATTTTGGCCGAAAATAACCCCGCCGGGGTTATTTGTTAATACGTGCATATACGCACGTTTGCGCACTAACGCGTTGAAACACGCTAAAACGCGCTAAAACGTGCTGAAAACGTGCTAAAACACGCTAAAACGTACTAAAACGCGCTAAAACGTGCTAAAACACGCTGAAACGTACCAAAACGTGCTGAAACGTACTGAAAACGTGCTAAAACACGCTATATCCTGGGGATTGGAGCGCATTCCGTTACCCCTCGCCGATGACGTTCGTCTGCCCGAGGTATCGGAGCTTCGTGACGCAAGCGTAGTTGATTGCATCCATGAGGTGGTCGTTGCCGTCCTGTGGAATGCTCAAATAGCGGCTCCTGTCCTTCGGGTCCGGCTTCCACGAGTAGCGGTCACTCTCCCACTTGATGTGCTCGCCGACATACTTGACGGAGAAATATTGCAAGTATGATATTCGCCCTTCCTTGTTCCTGTTGTCCGCCGGCATGGCGCAGAGGTTGTTCATGCGGAGCTCGCCAATGTGCTCCGGTCGAGCAGGGTCGCAGTAGATGTCAGCCTCGCGGTCCACGCCAAACTCCTCCATATCCTCGTAGATGATCCGGGCGATATGCCCAGCGAGCAGCTTCGGCTGATAGCAGACCTCGCGCAGGTAGATGGTCTTCGTGTCGATGTCATAGGCACAGCAGACGACCGCCGTCGGGTCGTTGGCGTAGCCCCAGTCGATGCCGTAGAAGCAAGGCAGCTTCGGAATGTCTGACAGGGCGATTTCCTTCCAGCGCTTGTATATGATGCCTTCTGACAGCGTGGCCCATTCTCCGAGCCAGATGTTGCGGTACTTTTCCGGCGCTTCCGCTTCCATCTTGCGCGCCTGCTTGATAATTGAAGGATTAAGATTGTGGATATTGTCTAGGTATGTCGTGGAGATGTAGCAGACGTCTCCGATGATGCCATTGAAGCCTTCCGGCACATTCCGGTAGAATCGCTCGTAAATCCAGGAGTGCACGTCCGTAGGGTTGAACGACAGCGCCACGGTATTCGGCGCGTCTGGTGTCCTGACAGAGAAGTCGATAGTGTCAAAGAGGACAGGGTCAGTCAATTCTTGCGCCTCGTCCAACACGAATGTCTTGATGCCCTGTAATGATTTTAGTTTCGCGACCTGATTGCCAGAACTTGCAAGCAGACCTCTGAACAGAATCTTAGCTCCGGTCGTTAGATTGACGATGTCAGCAGCCTTCACGCGGAAGTGGCTTTCAAGCTCAAGCGCCACGACCTTGTCGCGGAACTCCGGAATTACAGACACCTCCGCAGATGTCATGGTATATCGAGCGAATAGGATATTATAAGGGTCGCGATAGGTGCTCACACATTGTGAAGTATTTACGGCATAGGACTTGCCGGATGCGCGCCCTCCCTTGACAAGGAAGTAACGCACTTCCGGCATGACTTTGAAAAGCGGCTTGTATTTCGGCGAAAATAGCATTAATCCTCTTTGTCGTTTTCTTCTTGTTCTTGTTCTTCTTCCTCTCCGAAGTAGATGGCCGGCGGTTGCGCGTCTCGAAGTATCGCGTCAGCCTCGACCTTCTGCGTGGCCTTGCCGTCCAGCCTGTCGACGATGCTGTCCAAGGTTATGCTGCTACCTTTCTTTATGTCCTTGATGAGGGCGGATAGATAACCAACCAGCAACAGCGGAAGCTCCGGATCCTGGAGCATCTCGGACGCCTTGTTCTTGTCCGCCATCAGGATGTTCTCCAGTATCGTGCGGATGTCGTCGTGGCTCAAGCCGATGGCCTTCAGCTTCGTCAGGATGTTAGGACGGCGGCCCTTCTTCTTCGGCTGGTTCGTGCTGCTGAACCGCGTCTCTCTGCCGATGTTGGCGATGTTCTTGTTTCCTGGTCTCCCCATGTCAAATCCTCCCCGATTAATTGCCGATAGCGGTTGATGCGTTCTGCTGCATGACGAAGCGGATGCGCTCCGCCGTGTCGAACCTCACGGGGATGCCGTCGGTCACCTTCTTGACTGTCCGCCATGTCAGCCCTGACAGCTTCGCTATCTGATACACAGACAAGCCGCAGCCACGCACCTCACGCGCCAGCTGTCGCAAGCTCTCGTCGCAGTGCTCCATAAACTGCTCTTCAGTTATTGTCCTCTGATTGTCCATATCTCACTCCTTTGCTATGGTTATTATTCCGTCAAAATATTCTTTGTAAAAGTCATAAATCCCTCGGTCAATGGTTATACATGCCTGCGAGGAAAAATCCAAATCTCATAGATTGTCAGCCATATATTTTTTTTGTTTATTCAATTTCTCGTGCGGCGTTAAGCCTTGCGACTATCGCCAACTCTTTTTCTGATAATTCCCAGCGCTCCGCCTTTTCTCGCTCCGCCTTTTCTCGCTCCGCCATCACGCCGTCCGAGATTAAATATCCAGATCCGAAAATCGACTTGCCGACTTTCTTCTGCGATTCAAGGCCTCCTATTCTTTCACTTTCGGCACGCGGGACCACAAAGTCAATCCCATAGCGAGAGTATTGTGCTACCATTGTAGATGTTACCACGTGCATATCATACTCATATCTCGGTAATTCGCGCCGCTGTTCCCGCAAGTTGTCCTCGTTCGCTTTTTTCAATATTGCGTATAATTCAGGACATGAACGTACACGAACATTTTGCGGCTCCAAATTCGTCAAGAAGCTAGTATTAACGTCTGCGCCATTTTCATATCTGATTTGAACCGATATTGGCAATGCAGCAGCAGAAGAAGAAGAAGAGAAGAGTGTCAGCGTTGGCGCGAATAGGAAGTATTTAATTTTGTTAAACTCGAAAAACGAAATTATCTCCGAAAGAATGCTAAATGGAGGGTTGTCGACAACAACGCAATCGTGCGGATAGTTCTCATTCTGATAATCGCCATTTGGGTAAAACGGACGGACAAAGTCCCTTTCCTTTACTCCGTATGTCTTGACGACAAAAGACACGACAGCCTCATACACGTTCTTCGGAGTGTAACAGTCGTCCGTGGTCTTGGCGGTCTGGAATTTTGCGAGAAAAGCTTGATATTCTTCGTCTTCCTCTCGCAGCTCACCTGCTGCGATTCTTTCCTCAAATTCCTTTTTCTTTTGCTCGATTTCCTCTCGTTCTGTCAGCTCTTTTTTATTTTCGCCGCATACTTCTCCCCATTCAGGCGGTATGGCAACACCCCAGCCTTCCAGGTCCATGTCGCTCCACTCGTTCGCCAGTGCGTCAAAATCCCAGTCACCCATGGAGACGTTGTCCTTCGCTACGATCTCCTTCTTCTTTAGGATGGTAGTTCCCTCCGGCACGACGTAGCACGGCACCTCGGACATGCCCAGAGCCTTGCACGCCGCATAGCGCATGTTACCGCCGAGGCAGACATACTTGCCCTCGTGATAGTCGACGATGCAGCCGCGCGCCTCCAGCAGCTCCGGAGTCTCCTCGATTGATGCCTTCAGCTTGTCCAACTGCGCCTTGGTCCACTGCCTAGGGTTGGACGGCAGTCCGGCAATCTGTCCGGTGTTCATTTCTATCAGATCAATGGCTATTCTTTGGTGTCCTGTTTTCATTTCCTGGTTTATTTTTTACAAAGTTAACAAAAAGTAAGTAAAGTAAGTTAATTGAAACTTAACCGCTTACGATGAGATAGTCCTTTATTGTCTCGCGGAACTGGTCAAAAGAACGAATGACCACATACCTGTACCCTTGCTCCTCGACGCGCTTCTGGTAGTCCTTCTGACTGTCCTGCTGCCGCCCTGTGCGTGTCTTCAGCTCCAGCAGCAGCGCGTGGTAGCCTTTTGCCGCGACAAGAAGTATCAGGTCAGGGAAGCCTGCCTGCGTGCCCATCTGCTTGAATCTTGCGCCCTCGCGTGCGTCACGCCGTCCTCCGTTGGGGGAGTGGTGAAGCAGCCGCGCCAGCTGCGGGAATTGCAGACGGAACCAACTGACGCATTGCATCTGTAAGTCGTCCTCCGCGTGCCCCTGCCGTTTGCGCGTTTTGCCTGTGACACCTTGCTGCCACGCTGCAAGAGCTTTCAATGCCTCGTCATAGCTCATACTTCTCCATTTTTTTACATTTCAAAAACCACATCTTCGTACTTCCGCACGCCGTTTGTGCGTACATAACGAATCGCGCTGAGTATGTCATGATACCTTCCTGACGTGTCCATGTCGCGCCACGTCAGGAATCTCCTGTATTGCGGAACGTAGATTGTTTCTCCGTAGCCGTTGACGGCCTTTATAACTCTATACTTTATCATGATAATTGTCCAATTCGTATTTAAGTATTAGGCGCCATGATAATGCTAGTGCCACATTATTAAGAACATTCGTCCAGTCCTTGATTATCACACAAGTTACGGCGGATATTACATTCATTACAATTACAGTAATGCAAATTGTTTTCATTTGAGTTTTATTTATCATCTTTCAATGCTTTTTCGAAGTCGGCAAGACTGTCGCCCACTGAGATTAACTCACTGCCGGTTCCGTCTTTAGAAACAACATTGAGTATTCTCTTAAATCGCCGCAGTTCTTGCTCGTATAGTGCAAGCGCACGCTCGTTGGCTATTCTCTTGCCAGTATTGAATAACCTGATTTTGTCACATAAGTTTTTGTTTGCACGATTCTGTCTATCAAAACACATAATTTCGCCTCGATACATGCAAAAATCACAAGCTGTCATGATAATTTTCTATTTTAAGGCAGGGCAAACGCCCTGCCGTTGTTAGTAAAGAAAGACCGGAACGACCAGGTACGTGAAATACAAGCCGTCGTCTAAGCTACGACCTCCGTTGCCGCTCGCAAGCCAACCGCAGATCCTGCCGCACCTGGAACAAGACCATACGATACTGGTGAAGTCACGGAGCAGATCCGCGCCCTCGATTGTCTCCGCCAGCTCGTCAATGTCTGACTTCTGGTCCTGAATTTCCATTGCGGCAAGCAGTGTCGGCAATCCGAAGATGCTGTGTTTGTCAGAATTGAAATTGCTGACAAATTCGGCCGCAGGACTTCCACACCTCAAGAGTACTCCGGTAGCCAATAGATTATCCTCCTTCTTCAAAGCCTCAATCTCGGTGGTATCCTTTGCATCCCAAGATGCTATCTCATCCTTCGAAAGCATTATCTTTTCTGAGTACTTCGGATAAATCAACGCCTTCTGTCCATTGAGAAGTTTAATCTCGATTCCCTCAATGCTTTCAAGGGTGTTCTGACCCTCGCATCCTTCTTTGTAAATTATTTGTGCCATAATCCATATTAGTTATAATTACGCTTTGCGGTAAAGTATGGCCGGAATGCACGTGATAGATGCGTACAAACTGTAGCCGCTGGCAAACCCGTCGTAGCTATTCGCAATCCACCTGCTGACCGAGCCATAGCGGGAACAACTCGACACGTTCACGCCTTCTTCCAACAAATCCGCGCCTTCGATGACTTTACTGAGTTTGTTAAGCTCTTTCATCTGATGCGAAATCTCTAATACTGCAAGCAACGTCGGTATATTGAAACGCCCGTGAATATCACTCTTGAACTTACGGACGAACTCCGCCGCAGGTGAGTCAAGCGCAAGCAACTCGTCCGTTGCTTCTTTGCTATCAGTCACTTTCAGCGCCTCAATCTCCGTCATGGGTTTTGCTTTCCAATCGTCGGTTCGCTCGTAATCCAGAAGCTGCAAATTCGCGTACTTCGGATAAATCAAAGCACACTGCCCGTTCAACAATTCAATTTCGATTCCCTCGATACATTCGAGGCGGTTCTGGCCTTCAAGGCCTTTCTTGTAAACTATTCTTGCCATAATTCTTTATTTGTCGTTATTTGTCATAGTATCACGTTGCACCGGCCCTCCTGTACACGTCCCTGAGCCTGCCGAGGTTGCTCGACATAAGGCTCATTATCCTCTTGTGATACGGGCTGTCCATATTGTTCTTGCCCCTGCACTGTGACACGGAGAAGTCCTTCAGGCTGACCTCTATGGTCTCGGTTCGCTCGCCGTTGACCTTCGCTCCGAGTATCAGGCTGTCCTTGCGCTTGTAGTAGCTCATCGTGAACACGCAGTGATGCAGGGCGCTGCCCTCGCAGTAGAAGTCGTTGACCGTCTTCAGCGGACTAATCTCAATGTCCCCGTCAGTGAGGACGAATCCAGCCACTATGCCGATTCTCTTCTTCAGTTCCTCGTCGAACCGCCTGTCCTCCTCAAGTTGCGCCAGCCTCCGTTTTCTGTCGTAAGCCGCACGCGTCCTAGCAATCTGCGCCTGGTGCGCCCGGTTCAGATCCTCGGGCAGAAGCCACTTCGGGCTTCTCATATCCCTGTGTTCCTGCTCCAGTCCCTGGAGGTAGTCGAGCCACAGTCCGATGTCTCCTATCGTCTCGTACTTCTTCATCCCGTGCCGCAGCGCTATCTTGACGCTCGGCCAGAACTTCTCGACCCGGTTACCTTTCCCCTCCGACACCAGCGCCTCGAACAGCGCATACTGTCCGGCTTTCAGCAGGGTCTCCGCCACGCTCGACCTCAGCAGGGTGCTGCACACGTTCTCTATGCTCAGGCTTGAGATTTCCTTCATTCCCGGTCTCCAGCCCCGCCGCCTTAGTTCAGGCAGGTATCTGCCGCCAGGCGCGGTCTTCATTCCGGACAGGTCGAACGTGTCCTCGTAGACACAATATCCGCTTGCTGTTCCGTTGTGCCTGCCTATCGTCCATCCGGCCTCCGGCCTCCACCAGAAGCTGTAGTAGCTCCTTGAGTAAGCGGTCGTGGTGATGACTTCCTTTCCCTTTGAGTTGATCCAGATAGCGTATCGCCTCGCAAGCGCATATTCCGGCCGTTCCCCGAGTCTGACCGTCCTCTCCAGTTCCACGCCCTCGAACACCTGCCAGCCCTTGTGGACTCTCGCCACGACGAACTCGTGGCTGCAAGTCTGTACTTTCGGATGAACCGGGCCTATATTCACAAGCACCAGGACGCTTTCGCATTCCCTGCAGGTATAGGCGCTCTCGTTTATCTTCTCGTCCACCGGAAGGTACTCGGCCCTGCCGCAGTTCTGGCACCACACCACCCTCCGCTTCTTGCTGTAGGCTCCGGCGAACCACGTGTAGCCGTCGTGCCTCATCAGGGTTCTCTTCGCCCAGTCGAGCGTCCTCTGCGGAAGCTCCGGCAATTGCGCCTGCTCCCTCAAGGCCCAAATCTCGTTCTTCGTCTTCGGCTTCACTCTACAGGTCCTCCTCGTCAAACAGGAACAGCAGTCCCTCTTCCTCCTGCTCTTTCTTCTTCCGCTCCTGCTCCTTGCGTTTCTTGTCCTCGGCCGTCCTCTTCCTGAGTTCCTCCCTGCGTCTGTTGTCTTCCTCTATCCTCTTCTTCTCTGTGTCCTTGCTCCTTTCCAGCTGCAGCTTCTCCTCCTCGGTCATCTCCCTGTTGATGACAACTTCGGCGCTCACATTCTTCTCGACCTTGACGTCCTCCTCGTCGTAGTAGTGCACGGCCAGCCCGAACACCTCCGCGTCGGTCGCCCCATACATCCCGCCAGCTGCCTTCTTCTTCATCTCTCCCAGTATGAACCTGCAGCACTCCTCGATGCTCTTCTTTCCGTTCGAGTACTTCTCAGCGAACTTGACGTCTTCCTTTGCCCTTGCGTCAAGGTACTCCTTTATCGCGTTCTCAAAAGGTGTCATTATTTCTCCTCCCATTTGATCTGAATTGTGTCCACGACATAATCCGGTCGCTCAGTCAACGCCTGCTCACGTGTCGGGTGAATAACACCACCCACGAGAGAGAAGTGTTGATTGTCTCCATATTTGCAGACGTTCATCCAGCCGACCTTTTTTGTTTTCGGTTCAGTCGCGAAGAATAAATCCCTTGAATGTGTGTAACTCAAATACTTACCATCTTCCATATAACTGCACACTCTTTCC
>FR882188.1:39512-46434 GCA_000434935.1 Bacteroides sp. CAG:709
CCACTCTTTCCTCACCGTCTATTAGCACAAGAGCTATTATCGGGAGCACTTTGTGATTTCTATCCGTGCAAACGATCCTTACACTCCTGCCGTCCCTCGTGACAATCGGTCTGGTTGGATTCTTGAGGTATTCTTGCAAATCAAACTGTTTCATATTATTCGTTTCTTAATTGTTCGATAAAGTGCTGCGTGTCTTTATTCCAGATTGCGTGCGCTTGTTTGAGTATATCGCATATAACATCATTAACATTCTTATTGTCACACAGAGCTTTGATTAACTCTGGCATCGAAAAGCCGAGTTCATAAGCGCACGGGACTTTGCCTTCTTTCGTGAAATCACTGCATCCATCATCTGCATATTTTGCTATTAAGCAGTTGCCGCCAGTCAAACCATCAGCATATCGATCTGATTGCCGAAGGGACATAAACTCTTTATGTTTCACACAATAAGACAGCAATGCGCTTGCTTTATATTCGTGTGGACCATCCCAGCTATCTGGCAGAAATGCTCTCCCTTCCATTCTTTCCTCTACTCTCACCAGAAACACATCACCCCATACAGAAGACCAGAATTTTGTTCCTGCCGGACAATGCTTCAAGATCTCACAGAGATTAAGATTTTCGTTCATAACTTATTCCTCCTCCTTGTATTCGTCCGTCGTACCCAAAAGCTTCCACGTGTCCTCGTTGAGAGGAATGCACTGCTCGTATGAACTACTTACGCACTTATACGGATAATGGGATTCTGCAACGTAGTAGAGAAATTCGTCGAAAGCCCAAGAAGAATCCTCATCCCTTACCAAAACCTTATCTTCTTCCTTGAACGGGCACTCTTTCTTTCCCTGTACTTTCAGGAGTTCCTGCTCGTAGTCCGTGAGGACGAGAGTGTAATCCTTCGTCAGCATGGCAGTACATGTTGACGTAACTGCGTTATTATCGTTCAATAGAAACACTATATCGCTCAGTTTTGCAGCGATTGTGTGAATACCTCTAGTATCTTTGTCCATGACGCGGTCTCCAACCTTCCAGTCGGTGTAAGTCTCCGGATCGCGCGGAACTATCGAAAGTTCACTATCCTCTGCAAAGCTGTTGAATGCCTCCGCCTTTACCGTTTTCCAGAAATAAGGGATCATGGTCATCGTGATCGGATCCCAATTGCAAAAATTCTGATACTGATACAGATACACGTCTCCATTCGGAGCGCTCTTGATAAACCCTGAAAGGCCGCTTGCAAGCTTGAAATTCAAGTTGTTACATTTCTTCGAATCGTATTTCATAATTTTCTAATCTTTTTCGTTGATTTCCTTAATTGTAAACCAGTCAATGTCGTGTTCGCGCAACCCGAACCACTCTATTACGTCGTCTTTGGTTGCGTCCGGCTTGTCGTAGGTCCTGGTCATGACCCTGCCGTGTTCCGAGAATGTAGCCTCAAACTTCATGACTACCTCCCTGTTGAACCATAGCCGCCTGTTCCCCTGTCGCTCTCGGAAAGGCTGTCAGCCTCCTCGAACTCAATCTCCGGATAAGGAATGATTATCATCTGCGCGATTCGGTCACCCTCCTGATAATGGGAAAAAGCGCTCTGCCGTGTGTCCGTAATGTTAAATTTCGCGGTCACTTCACCTCTGTAGCAGCTGTCCACGACACCGACCGAGTTGGCCATCATGAGGGGCTTGTTGCTCACTGAACTGCGTGGGAATATAAGCCCCACATGGCCTTCAGGAATCTCGAACGCCAGTCCCGTATGGCAGACTATCTGCCGCTTCGTCCAGTCAATTTCCTTGCTTGTGCAGTACAGGTCGAACCCTGCATCTGTCGCGTGCGCCTTTGCCGGCATCACAGCGTTGTCATTTAGTTTCTTTATTCTTACTTTCATTTTGTCAATCAATTCTAAAAACCCTAGCACCTCGCTGAAGGCTTTGGCCTTGCCCATGTAATAAGAAAGTGCTGGCTCATGGTTTAGAAGATTCTCTGCCGCATCCTCGCAGCTTTTCTTTCCGCGCTGGACATAATCCACGGCGCGAAGCAGCATTTCGCGGTCCATAATTTTATTCCTTAAAATCAAACTTTGCAATGTCCTCGTCCGAGAACCGCGTGCCCTTCTTCAGGCGTTCCAGCGACCGGAAGACCTTTTCCATGCCGCCGTCAACTTCTCCCCTGTCCACGCACAGCATCAGAAGCTGTATGACCTCCGCAGAGCTGTGGTTGAAGTCGTCGTATGCCTTCACGCCGTAGCTGCCGAACGTGCAGTCCTCGATATAGGGCTTCAGGTCGCGCTCGAACCAATACTCCGCAGCCTTTGTCTTCTCTGCGTAGTTCTTCATGCCGCAGATTATGTCTCCCTCTCCGCCACTCGTTTTTGCGTTCACGCCCTCTGCCTTGAGTTCCGCGCGAATCATCACGTCAATTTGCGCGGCCAGCAGAGACAGGGCATTGGACATCAGAAGGCCGACCTTCACCAAGTCGGGAATCTTCGATCCTGCGACACGCTTCCATGCCCTGTCACGCAGTTCGCGCCTGAAAGCCTTGATATTCTCCGAAGCTTTCACTTTCGATATTGTTTTCTTTTTCTCAATCATTGATACTTTGCGCACAAGCGCCCGTATTTGAATTATTTTTATTTTGACGGTCAACTATGCCACCGATGGTGCGTTCTTTCATTGTGGCGGACTTCTGCGCCCTTCTCGCGCCTTTCTTTAGCGTCACCGACATGCGGTCGACGAGATTCGTCAGCCTGTTGTCTCTGATACCAAGGCGCCGAAGCCTCTCGATGCACCTCCGCATCTCCTGGTGCTCCCTTGCCGTCAGCACCGCCGGCGGCAAAGTGTCAGAACGGCAAGTCATCTTTCGGATCGTCATATACCGGAGCCGCCGGCATTGTCATGCCGTATGCCGGAACCTGTGGAGCTGCCGGCTGGTATGCGGGCTTCGGCGATACCCATTGCCCTGCAGCTGGAGCCGCCTGCCTCTCGCCATCTGACTTGTTTCCCAGCATCTGGATGTTGTCCGCAACTATCTCCGTGCGGTAGGCCGTCTTGCCGTTCGATTCCCAGCTTCTGGTACGCAGCCTGCCCTCCACGTAGAGCGGCATGCCCTTTCGTATGTACTTTTCCGTAACATCCGCCAGACCGCGCCACGCCACGATATTGTGCCATTCGGTCAATTCCTTGACCTCCCCGTCCTTTGACTTCATCCGCTCGGTCGTGGCCAGCGAGAACTGCGCCACCTTCGGATGCTCCGGAGTTTCCAGATACCTCACGTCCGGCTCTTTGCCTACATAGCCGATGAGTGTCACCTTGTTTAGTGTTGCCATAATTTTGTTTTTTAATGTTTTAATTGTCAATCATATACAGGGAATTGCACCGGCTTGTTTTTGTTGCCGCGTAGCCATTTCCCGAGAATTAGCTCCCTGGCCGCCGCGTTGGACGAATCTATGAGCCACTGCTTCACCTCCCTCGTCACCTCGATGGATGTGCAGACGCTCCTGCTCTCCATGTGCACGGCCACGCCGTCCTCGTACATCTGCCGTCGAATGTTGTCAGGCGCCTGTTCCGCGAGCTCTGACCAGATCTCGGCAAATCTCGGCGGGAATCTAGCCCCCTCCTTCTTCGGTTTCCAGATCCTGGCCTTCGCAAGCCTCTTCGCGTCACTGTCCAGAAGGTCTCCCTTCTCCAGCGCCCATCCTGATGCTTCGTAGTAGTCTATGAACCGCTGCGTCTCTGCTGCCGGCTGGAAAATATTCGCTTTCCAAAAAGTCGGGAAGAAATAATCGAAATCTGTGTGTGGTGCTGGTGGTGTGCTCGCGCGCGCCTGCGCGCTATTAACACACACACTATGTGTTACATAATCATAATCATTATCATAATCAGTTGCTTTTGTTGCCTCTTGTTTAGCACAAGCAACACTTGTTGATTTTGCTGACTTTTGCTGATTTTGTTTAGCACAAGCAACACTTGTTGATTTTGCTGCTTCTCTCGCTGCTGCGCTTTTCTTTCCGCTCTCGCTTCGACTTGCAACCATGTCCTGATAGCGCTGGAAATCCCTGTCCAGGTCTCTCTTCACAAACTCGAAGGCTACTTTTGCCAAAGGTTTCAGTTCAGGGGTGACCCCCGTGCGAGCATACCCAATAATGCCGCCGCGCACCTCCTCCCTGACCTCCTCTGGCAAGTTGTCCATTACTTCCTCCCAGCTGAGATGATAGACGAATGAATCTCTCTTGCTTGATGTCATGATCTAGCGAATTGTCAGCGTGTCCGTCGTCGTCCTGGTGATACCCAGCGGCAGCACGTCGTTGCCCTTAATTGCCTCGGCTATGCCGGTCTTGCTGATTTTCAGCTCGACGGAAACGTAATCCGGCAATGATTCGGAAAGCCTCATCACCTTCTCCCTGTAAGGTGCAAGAATCTCCTCCTCGTTCACCTCGATGCCTTCGCGTTCCGTCAGCGTGGCCGTGTAGACGTCGCCCTTGATTTTCCGCAGACCAAAGGCGCCCATCGTGTCCTTCACATAATTCCTCACCCTCTCGCCGGCATTCTCGACAGCCTTCTTCTTGCTCTGAAGCGACTTGATGGTCTGCTGGAGCTGGTCCGCGCGCGCCTTCAGGAAATCCAGATAGCCCTTGTACGCGTCCACCTTGCGCGGAATCTCGACCTCGGTCGTGGCCAAGGCCTGCTCAATTTCCGGCGTGAGTTCTCCGCCGCTGTCTTCCAACTCAAGCTCCGTCCTGAAGGCTAAAGCCTGAAGGTCATAAAGAGACATGCTCTTTGTAGTTGTGTCTTGTGTCATAATGCTTTTTATTTAGAATTTGGTTTATAGTCTCGTTGTGCCTGCTCCAGCATTGCCAGCGCCTCGCCGGAAAAGACCATCCCGCTCTTGAGCGCCTTGTCGATAGTATCGAGCTGCCCCTTGTTGATTCGGGCGATCAGCTTCATGTAGGTGTCGTCGCCAGCTTGTACCACTTTCACTTGTATCGGTTGCTGTTTGCCCCGCGCCGGAGCTGGAACTGGTGCTGGTGCCTGTGCCTGCGGAATGGCCGGAGCCGGCTGCGGCCGTGGTGCCGGTGCTGGTGTCGGCGGCATCTGAACGTTCGCCGGCATGGCATCCTCGATAGGCAAAGCGTCGACATCGTCCTCGTCCGTAGCGATGTGGAAGAACTTGAGCAGGAAGTACCTTTCGCCGTATGTCAGCGCGCTTCCCAGGCCCTTATCCCATCCGTTCTGCCCGAAGGCGATAAATTCGTTCTCGTCACGCTCGCCAGTTTCGACGTCTATCCACGTGAAGCGCATTTTCAGCGCTGTGAACATCTCCGACTTGTGGCCGTAGGCGGTGGCGTAATCTATCCGCTCGTGCGACTCCTCCACGATCTCCTGCTTCAGGATGATTCCCAGATTGTCCATTTTCGGGCGCAGATACCCCAGCAGTTTAGCTCCAGAAACGTACTTATATGAGTTTCTGTCGCCTCCTCCGTTGGCGTTGGGAAGCAGAGCCCTGACTGTCCTCTGAAGCTCCAGAATCTTCCGGTAGACTCCATTTTGCGTCTTTGTGTTTGTCTTGTTCTCCATACATTTGTTTTTGTTTATTGTTTGAGCCCCTGAAAGGTGTCACCCCCGCAAGGGCTGGACGGAACCGCCGGCTGAAAACTGATGCTAAAACCATTATAACCACAATATTACACACTTGCCCAGCGTCTCCGTGCCCGCGCATCGCTGCGAAGGACTTTGTTATTATGTCAACAATGATAATTTCCCGTTGTCGCGTCATTGCAGGCCGTCGCGCTGCATTCGTTCACGAGCATCCTCCTGCTGTTAGGCAGCGCTACTATCATGTAGCCGAGCCCCAGCGTGTCGTAACATACGACCCTGCCGCTCGCCGTGCCGTTTGCTGTTTTCCAGACGACCTTGTCGTTAATCTCGAACTTGTGCATGTGACCTCCTTCATTGTAGCCCTGCCCTGGACATTTCTCGATGGTACTGGTGACGCATCATGCCGCCGGCGATGTCTCGCGCCTCCTCGGCGTCGAAAGAGGCCAGAAACGCCTCGTTGAAATCCGCCACCTGCATGTGTCTTGCTTCCGCAATTCTACGTGCGTCCGCCGCTGTTATCTTCCCGTCCATGGTTCAGTTCTTTTCCTTCATTATCAGCCGCGCTTGTTCCCTTTCCGCTGCCTTCAGGCAGTCAAGCTGGTGGCGGCTGTAGACCTTCTTGTTCCCTATCCTCGCGAACTCCGCAAGCCCTGCGTCTCTCATCCGGTTGAGCCAGCGGGTGCCGTAAGCCTTTTGCGCCTCGTTCTCGCTGAGCTCGTCGTCGACCGGCTTCATTTTCTTGATGATGGCGCCGGCTATGAGTTCGCTCACCTGTGCATAATCGCGCGATAATACCTCTATGCTGCTCATGATATACGTGTTACTTGATATTTGCCGCTGGGCAATGTCTTTACGCTGTAGCGCACACGCTTGTTGTCCATCCTCAATTTCGAGCACGCGCACAGCAGCGACGTGTACTTTATCTGCTCCGGCTTGAAGACGAAGATCTCGCCGACGCCCAAAGTCTTGATTGTTCCTAATACGCTGATTTTCCCTTCCATTTTCTTTCTCGTTTTGTTTCAATTATCAGAGGAAGACGGAGGTCTCGAACCTCCCACGCTGCCGGTCTGTTTTCGCTTTCAGCCGTCGAGCGCCACGCCACCCGTGGAAGTCTCCCTGCCAACCCTGTAAAGGACTATCCATTGCCAGTCAGGGCGGCGTCCGTTCTGCGGATCGCCGGAGTCTTTATGTGTTGTTTTAATCCACGCATCCCTGCGTTTTGTCGGCGGGCATGGATTCGAACCATGCTGCAATCCCAGGCTTTCCCCGACTGCGAGGCTTTTAATGCTTTGTCGAGTATATCGCTCCGCGGTGCGCCACAATCCGCGGTTTACCGCCGT
>FR882188.1:46491-49924 GCA_000434935.1 Bacteroides sp. CAG:709
GCGGTTGCTAGTTATGTTAGAGTAACCCTCACTTGCCCTCGCGGGTTCGTTTTGAGTCATTGTCGTCTATCGTCGCCGCAGTCCATATCCCTACACATACGGCACAGGCAAGGAATCTGGCCATGCCGCAGTGGTAGTTTCCGAAGAACAGGTAGCCGGCTCCGGCCGCCAGTATCACCCAGCCGATGGCATGGCGTGCTATCCTGTCAATATCCCATTCGCGTCTAGTTCTCATTGTTCACATCCTCCTGTATTGTTATGTTATAGATAGCGTTCAGTTCGTCGTTTATTTCGTGCTGCCGCTCGTTGAGCGCGTCAACTATATCCCAATCCTCGACCTTGCGCGCTTCCTGAATCTTTGTCCTATTAGCGTTGAATTCAGTCATCAGTTTCTTAATCGTTGCTTCTAATTCATCGTGTGTCATATTGCTTGTTTTTTGGTTTATCTGACGATGGCCATAGGTACGCAGAGGTGTGCTGAGTACAATGGCTTTTCCCAGTAAGAGAACCTGCCGGAGTCGCTGGCTACTCTGCCGTAATTGTAGTAGCAGCCTTCTGCTCTTGAGCAGCTCCATGCTGTCGCGGTCATGTCGCGTCCCCAGTTGTTCATGTTCTGGAGCAGGTCCGCGCCCTCGATTGTCGAGGCTAGTGCGTCAATCTCTTTCTTATGATTCTGGAACTCCATGGCAGCCAGCAGGGTAGGAAGATTGAAGTCTCCGTATCTTTCAGACTTAAACCGGCGGACGAATTTCGCGGCGTGGCTTCCAAGTTTCAGAAGCTCGCCGGTCGCGCTGTGGCTGTTCTTGACGCGGATGGCTTCCTCTGTGCTCTCGCACCTCGCGCTCCAATTCCTTTCCTCATTGCTTCCAAGCATTTCGTGTACTTCGTACTTCGGATAGATGAGGACCTTCTGGCCATTCTGAAGTTCTATCTCGATTCCCTCGATGCTTTCGAGGCGGTTCTGGCCCTCGCATCCTTTCTTGTAAATGATTCTAGCAGTTGTCATATCGTTTGTCTTTTATTTACTTTTTGTTACCTTTGCCCTTTGTGGGTTGGTTTCTAAACACAAAGGTAAAGAAACTTAATTTATTATGCAAGTAAATTAACTGAAAAAATTAAGAAAATTAACAAAGGGCAAAGATGGATATCAAGGAATTCTTATATAGAAACAAACTAAAACAGGTTGATTTAGCGAAGTATCTCGGTGTGACAGAGGCGTTTATATCGAGAATGGTTAAGGGGGCAGGCAACCCTTCAAAAGAAAATCTAACCAAGATACTCAACAATCCTCATGGGTGGGATACCTCGATGTTGATTAACGGCGGCATTTACGCCGGCAATAACAACGCCGGCGATGTGAACGTCCAGATAGACCAGAACAGGGCGGGCAATCGCCCGAAAGATGGTGACGCAGCTACGCAGATGGCGGTGCTGGAGAAGGAGAACGAGATGCTGAGGGAACAGCTGAAGGACAAGGAGGCGCAGATAGATTTTCTCCGCGCGCTAGTGAAAAATAATTAACAACCAATGAAATACATATCGTTATGGAAGAAACAACGAGCACGGCTTCCGCAAGACAGGAAAGCGTAAACATCAACCTCTTTGCCGAGAAAACTCTGCAGAAGGCGGCATCGGCCGTTCTGGTTCTCGGTATAATTGTAGCCGTATTAGGCCTCCTCATGGGAATCAGTGAAATTCTAAACGGAAATTCATTTTCCATAGTGCTTATATTGTGCGGCGTTTCTGTCCTGATACTGTCCCTGCTGATATATTCAGGGATTAAGGTGTTCGCGGATATGTCCGTCACGCTCAAAGAGATTAATGCGAAACTGAAGTAGGCGCGGATTTCGTGTTGTCAAGAATTGACAATTAATAGTCGCCAAACGGCAATAATTTGGCGTAAAACTCGTATATCATAAAACTAATATCATTAATTATGGATGACTCAGATCATGACCAAGACACGGAGTCTGGTATCAAGCGCAACGCGCGCAGTGCGTATGAAAGCGTAGTGAAAATCTTTAGCGACATGCTGGAGCGGTCGGAAGCTAGAATCGACAGGACTAGTAATATCGTAGAAGAACTTACTAAAGCCTGCAAGTCGGTGGAGACAGCGTACACCTCACACGCCAGCAGTTTGCAATCTTCGCGCGATACGTCGCAGAAGAACAATGCTAAACTTGTATCACTTCTCGATAGGCTGACAAGTTCCTTCGCGAAGGAAAGCGAGGACAAGCAGCGTCGAATCGAGATCCTGGAGGCTGATAAGCTCGCTCTGAAGGAGCAGCTCCACAACGCGACCGACAAGTACTGGAAATTACAGGAAGATTACCGCCGGCTGGCGGAGAGCATGACAACTCGCGGAACATACACTATCGGCTGTAATAACGGTGGATCTGTTAATTCTAAATTGAATATATAGATATGAAGAAATTGTTTTTATGCGCACTGGCAGCAGCCCTCCCAGTGCTTTGCTTTGCGCAAGATTTCGAGCCGAGGCTCAAACTGACTATCGGGAAGAATAAGGGGGCGGAAATTTTGGATAATAAGGATTTGCATAATTTTGTGGCGATGGACAGGGAGGTGGTCTGGCAGAAAGTCTATGATTCTGACGTCGAAACTATCCACGACCTTGCAAGGCAGTTTTTCGAGCATGGCTTCTCCGGCTGCAAAATAGTGGATGATTCAACCCTTGTCTGCCGCTATATCTGCCGCGGCGGTATCCCTTATCAGCGGTACGGATATAATCGAATGAAGCTGCCTATTTTTATTTCAAATGTCATCTATTTGGAGGCGCGGGTTGTCGCTCAACTGAAAAAAGGGAGGTATCGCATTACATTCGACAATATCTACACCCGCGGGCGCAATGACGGCATCTCTAGTGGATATACCGATTTTCTTGTCGATGAAAGCACCGGTGAACTCGTAGATGATCGCAACCTATATATAGCCCTGGAAGTGCTGGATAAGTTATTCAGCGACGCTGTCGATTTCAGCAGTCGTGGCTACCTTTCCGCAGACTTCTGGTAGAATGCCTGCTTCCGGCTCTTCCGTATCGGGAAGTTGTCGTTTTTTGACAATTAATTGAAAAATTATGCAGTTTTTTCTGTATTATTTTGAATTACCTATTGTTTTATTCAAATTAAAGCCGTATATTTGTACCAGTTAATAAAAACAAAGGTTATGAATAACAGAAATTACAAGATGTCAACGCTCGCTGAGGAATATAGGCGCTGTGTTAATGATGGAGAAACGGCTAATTTTGCCGAATGGGTAAAGCTAACGTCTGAAAGCGATCCGAACTTCTGGCACTGGTTATTTAACGACGACAGCCCGGAATTTGACAATGGCGTCGGTGATCGTCAGGAGGAATGGGACGAGTTTTTGAAAGAGTGTGAAGCCTGCGACCCTTTTAGCTTGTAAAGAACAGCCG
>FR882188.1:49952-65437 GCA_000434935.1 Bacteroides sp. CAG:709
GCCGCTTCCGGGCGGCGGCTGTTAAAACCATCCGAATATGGCAGAAAGATCCACGCATGGCGGCGCACGGCTGGGAGCCGGCCGTCATGCAATAGAAAACAAGCGCGTGACGTTCAACGCGATGATTGCCCCTGAGACTTTCGCGGCAATCGTGGAGCAGTCGGAAAAGCTGGGGCTTTCGCGCGGAAAGGTCATTGACCTCGCGATAGCGACGCTTACGGAAGTCTGCGAGAATGACGACGCCTAGCGGCATTTATCTTTTTGGGTGCTCGACCAGTCGAAAAGGTCGAGCACCTTTTCATTTGCCCTCCACATGACTTCCCAGTCCTTTGCGATGTAGATGTCCGTAATGCTCATATTCTTGTCTATGTGACAGAGACAGTCATTGATGACCGCCTTGTCCACACCGGCGGAGTATGCCAGCGTCGCCCAGGTGTGTCGCGCGGAGTAGAACGTCAGCGGCTCGGTTATTCCCATGATCTTGCATGCCCGGCGCAGACCGACGGACATCTCGGCGGTGAAAGTGTTGGCAGTCATTGTCTTGTACACCCGCAAGGCGCGCTTCCCTGTCGGATCTATCCAGCTGTCGAACAACGGACGGATGCGCTTGTCTATCTTGACGTGCATTTCAGCGCGGTCGTCTCTTCTTCCTTTTGTTTTCGTCCTGTTATATATTAGTATATCGCCCTTCGGCGGCAGGCAGCCGTGCAGGTCGACGGCGTTCATGCCCATCAGGCCGAAAGACAGCACGAACATGTCGGCAGCTTTTTTGTCAATCTCTTTAGTTAGCATCCAGCGTTTGTCTATGATCGTCTGAATTGTGTCTTTGCTGACGTTCCTGTGCGGTGCCGGCCTTGTTCGTGCCGGATGGAAATATGCGAACGGGTTTCGAATCTTGACGTCTCCTGTTTCCTCGTTATTGTAACGAAGACGTGCCTGTGCATGTATGTGTCCGATGCAGGAAGGGTATGCGCCTGTGCATCTTGCGCCTGCTCCATATTGTGCGACAAGCCATGACTCGAAGTTCCGCATGAACGAGGACGTGATCTCGGAAATGTCCATGCTGTTCTTCCCTGTAAAAGTCCGAAGTGCCTTCATTGCATTAGTATAAAAATAACGTGTGTTCTCGGCAGTCTTGCCGGCAATGATTTCGTCGGCGAAGCGGTAGAAGTCCAGCCGGAACACTTCGTCCTGCTCCTTGCCGATGAACTGAACTATCTCGTCGATGGACATCTGCGAGGCTGCGAACGTGTCGATGCGCGAGGCCGCTGCACGCATCTTGGCAATCAGAAGGTCCGTTTTGTCCAGCACGGCGCGGTCGCGTATGTTTCCGGAGCGAGTGAGCTGCGATTCAGTGACGGCGATATTCGTCGAGATGTACTTGACCTTCCTGTTTGCCGTCACCCTTATCCTGATAGTCTGCGTACCGTCAGCCTTCCGGAAGCCAGAAACGACGGCCTTAAAAGTAATTGACCCCATAACTTGTGTTGTAAACTATTTGTAAACAAATTATGGGCAAATGTAGGAATTTTTCTCTAACAAATAAAAACGGCTATTTAGCAACAATCTGCTAAATAGCCGTTTAATGCACTTCCATTACGCAATTCCGTTGTATGAAGTATGTTCATCTGAATTTCTTATCTTCTTCTATCATACCGAGATATGAGGAATAGCGTTCCGGACTGATTTCACCGTTATCCACGGCTTCCTTCACCGCACAGCCTGGCTCATGGGTATGCGTACAAGGCGTAAAACGGCAATTCTCCGCCGCCTTGAGCATCTCCGGAAAATATCTCGCTATTTCCTCCTTCTCCAGATTCACCAGACCGAAACCCCTTAGGCCCGGCGTATCAATCACGGCACCGCCCGATGCCAGCCGGTACATCTCATACAACGAAGTCGTATGCTTGCCCTGAAGATGCGCAACGGAAATCTTCCCGATCTTCGGGTCCAGCGACGGGTCCAAAGCCTTTATCAATGAGGACTTTCCGACTCCGGACTCGCCCGAGAACAGGCAAACATTGCCATCGCAGATGCCGCGCAGCTCCTCAATCCCCTCGCCCGTCTTCGCCGAAGCCTGCACCACACGATAACCCGCCCCGGTGTATATGTCAATGAAATTCTGCACGGCTTCAGGCGCCTCGTTCCTATACAAATCCACCTTGTTCAAGACAATCGTGACCGGCACGCCATAGACCTCGCACGTCACGAGCATCCTGTCCAGAAAAGGCAGCTTGATTTCAGGAAAATACAGGGACACCACGGCAAAAGCCATGTCAATATTGGCCGCAATCACATGCGACTGCCTGGAAAGATTCGTGGATTTTCTGACCACGAAATTCTTTCTGTCCAGAATCTCCGTTATCAATGCAGGATTTTCCAATGTCACTTCGCCGGGAGTTTCAGCCCCTGTTTCGAAAAGGACATGGTCCCCCACCGCAACCGGATTTGTGGAGTCATTGGATTTCAGGCGGATACGACCTTTCAGCACTGCCGGAAACGGATTCCAGTCCGGCAGCATGGAAAGCATATAATGACTTCCGGCATTCTTTACGACCGTAGCTTCTCCTGTCATGATACACCCCTTTTAAACCTCTTCCCAGATGTAAATCTTGTCACCGCGACGAAGCCTTACAGGAATCTTGCCGTCAGCATTGACCTGAACGGCATCAGCCTCGGCCCTCGACTTCGACGGAGAATCATCGGCATTTGGATTGATTTCGACATCGCCGTCACGAACGCCCTTGTTCTCCGGCACGATGGCGACAGAGCAGCGGACTCCCTTCACGGCCTCCTCGGCAGGCTTCAGCGCCACGCGCAAGTCATTGACAGTAAACTCAATGACACCGGTCGTAGCACCTGTCGCCATGCATTTCGCACCCAATTTGAGAGGCGCGGACTCGACAGCGATTTCGGCTACACCGATGCGGTCAAACCAATTCGTAACCTTGCCGCAATACACTTTCTTCCTGGTCGCGGAGCTGCCGTAGACAGAACTCCATTCGCCCAGACGCGCACCCTGATAATAACCATCCCAGAATCCGCGGTTGAACACTTCCGAGAGTTCCTCCTTCAGTGAAGCAGCCAATTCCGGCGTATATGTCCCGTCACAAACGGCATCAGCAGCCTGGCGATAGCATTGGGCACAACGCTTCACATATTCGGCAGATCTCGCACGTCCCTCTATCTTGAACACCTTCACGCCGGCGTCGATGATCTTATCCATGAACTCTATGGTACACAGGTCTTTAGGGGACATGATATATTTGTTGTCAATGTTCAACTGCGTACCGGTCTCCAGGTCAGTGACCTCATAGCCGCGACGGCAGAGCTGATAACATGCGCCACGATTCGCGGAAGCACCATACGTCTGCAAACTGAGATAGCACTTGCCGGAGATGGCCATGCACAACGCGCCATGAGCGAACATCTCGATACGCACGAGATCACCGGCAGGGCCTTTAATCTCCTCGCGCTGTATCGTCTCATATATATCCTTGACCTGATGGAGATTAAGTTCACGCGCAAGCACCACGACGTCGGCGAATTGCGCATAAAATTTGAGCGCGTCCGCATTGGAAATGCTCAACTGTGTGGAGATATGGACTTCCATTCCGATCTGGCGGCAATACATTATCGCAGCCATGTCGGACGCGATCACCGCATCCACACCGGCCGCTTTCGCAGCGTCCAGAGCCCTGTGGGCAGGTTCAATGTCTTCCTGATAAAGGACAATGTTCAGCGTCAGATATGTCTTGACCCCGTGCTGTCGGCAGATCCTTACTATTTCCGCCAGATCTTCCGGCTGGAAATTGTTCGCCGAATGCGACCTCATATTGAGGTTTCCCACGCCGAAATACACGGAATCCGCCCCGCCTTCGATAGCCGCCATCAGACATTCGAAATTCCCCGCAGGGGCCATTATCTCCAGTTCCTTCTTCTCCATCATGCTTAATTTTTTCTACCTATAAGCTTGTCGGCGAAGCGCTTGAGCATCTCATAGCGCACTTTGCCGAGATCCAGTTCCTCCACAGCATCCATGGCTTCTTCGGTAAGTCGCAATATTTCTTCCTGAGCCATCTTGTCCACGCCGAGACGCACATATATGTCCTTGACAGCCTTTATCTTGGCAGCCTTCTGCTCATCCGTGTCCACCGGCATTGCCATAGCCTCGTCCATTGCGGCCCCGTCCAATTCGGAAGCCTTGATCGTGAGCCAGCATTTCTTCTTGTTTATGATGTCGCCGCCGATAGGCTTGCCGAACACCTTCTCATTGCCGAAGGCATCCAGCCAGTCGTCAGCGATCTGGAATGCCAGACCGAGCGCATAACCGTATCTGTAGAGATTTCCTGCGTCTTCATCATCAGCGCCTGCGATAAGGGCACCCATCTTGGCAGAGCAGGCGATCAGCACCGCAGTTTTCAGCCCGATCATCTGCATATACTGGTCCATGGACACCTTGTCCAGAGCCTCGAAATCCATGTCATATTGCTGACCTTCACACACTTGCGCAGCCGTATTGCTGAAGAGTTTCAGCACCTTGCCGATGACGGCCTCCGGAGCATGGGAAATGCGTTTGTAACTGTCAATGCACATCACGTCGCCGGACAGGATCGCCCCATCCTCGCCCCATTTCGTCCATACTGTCGGATTGCCGCGCCTGAGCGGAGACTTGTCCATGATGTCATCATGGATCAATGTAAATGTATGGAACACCTCAAGTCCGGCTGCCGGCTGGAGTATCTCATCATTGAACTCATCCTTGAAAAGAGAGTACGCAATAAGACAAAGCCTTGGGCGCAAGCGCTTTCCGCCACAGTCAATCATGTATCTGAGCGGGTCATAAAGCCCTGCCGGTTCCTGTGAGAAACTGATTTCGGAGAACAATGCCTTGATGCTCTCGTCGATCTGTAATTCGCTGATCATAAAAACAAAATTTTTACGAATTTACGATTTTTTTACCGGAATTCCATGTGCCTGGCCGGGCCGCGCAAAATCAGTTCAGGACGACATTGTCGAAATAGGCATCGAAGATGGCCTTGGCGCGGGAAAGCTGGTCCGGAGTGTTCAGCGGAACGTCGCGGAGCTTGTATTCCTGGCTGATGCTTTCATATTTATGGACCCCGAGCGTGTGATAAGGAAGAATTTCCACGCGCTGTAGCATGTTATAAGAGGAGAAATGTGCCCCGAGCGCCCGGATATCCTCTTCGAAATCACTGTATCCCGGCACCAGAACGTAGCGCATCCAGAACGGCTTGCCGTGTTCCTCCAGCCACGATGCCGTACGGAGAGTGACGGCATTGTCCCTTCCGGTAATCGCCTGATGCCGCTGCGGATTGAACTCCTTGACATCCAGGAGAACCAGGTCCACAAGCCCGAACAATTCCTCGACGTCAGGATTCCACACGCCGCCGTTGGTATCCAGACAGACATGTATTCCATTATCCTTCAGCATTTTGACAAGCGGTATCAATGCTTTCGCCTGCGATGTAGGTTCTCCGCCGGAAAATGTAACCCCGCCTCGTTTGCCGAAAAACGGCTTCTGGTTCAGCGCCATACGCAGGATTTCCTCCGGAGCGGTCGGTGTCCCTCCTTCAAACGCTATCGTATCGGGATTTGCGCAATACAGACAACGGAAGGGGCAGCCTTGAAGGAAAACGACGAGCCTGAGACCAGGCCCGTCGTAAGTCCCCATTGATTCATATGAATGGACATTGATATTCATATCCTACATCGACTGGTGGAATGTTCTGGCGATGACCTCAAGCTGATGTTCACGGCTGAGTTTCACGAAGTTGACGGCATAACCGGACACGCGGATCGTCAGCTGCGGATATTTCTCCGGATGTTCCATGGCATCCTCAAGCATCTCGCGGTTAAGGACATTGACATTCAGATGATGCGCGCCCTTGGCGAAATAGCCGTCCATCATTGTCACGAGATTCTCGACTCTCTCCTCAGGGGTCGGGCCGAGAGACTTCGGAACGATGGAGAACGTGTTGCTGATACCGTCCTTGGCGTCATTGTAATCAAGCTTGGAAACTGATGACAGTGAAGCGATTGCGCCATGACAGTCGCGGCCGTGCATAGGGTTTGCACCAGGAGCGAAAGCCTTGCCCTTCTCGCGGCCGTCAGGAGTTGCACCCGTCTTCTTTCCGTACATCACGTTGGATGTGATCGTGAGGATGGACAATGTCGGTTCTGCGTTCTTGTGGACAGGGAGCTTCTTCAACTCGCCGCTGAAGAAATGCACAAGTTCCTTGGCAATCAGATCCACGCGGTCGTCATCATTGCCGAAACATGGATACTCACCATTGATTTCGAATCCGTCGGTAAGGCCCTCTTCGTTACGGTGCGCCTTCACCTTGGCGAACTTGATGGCAGAGAGGGGAATCCGCCGCAATCGACAGACCTGCAACACCATACGCAAGATTGATCTTCGGATTGGTGTCGATGAGCGCCATCTGCGAACGTTCGTAATCATATTTGTCATGCATGTAGTGGATGATGTTCATAGACTCGTTATATACACGGGCCACCTCATGCAGGACCTTCTTGTAATTGGCCAGCACCTCATCGTAATTCAGTTCGTCGCTCTTGAGAGGTTCGATGCCTTCCACCATGATGGTTCCGGTGTTCTCGCACCTTCCGCCGTTCAACGCGAGCAACAATGCTTTCGCAAGGTTCGCCCTGGCGCCGAAGAACTGAATCGCCTTGCCTACAGCCTGATACGACACACAGCATGCGATACCGTAATCCTCTTCGCCACGGATCTTGCGCATCAGGTCGTCATTTTCATACTGCACGGAACTGGTATCTACGGAAACCTTGGCACAGAACTCCTTGAATCCTTCCGGAAGAGACGGACTCCAAAGCACGGTCATGTTCGGCTCCGGTGCAGGTCCGAGGTTGTAAAGCGTCTGGAGGAAACGGAATGAAGTCTTGGTAACCTTGATCTTGCCGTCATTGTAACGTCCGGCAAGCGCTTCGGTAACCCATGTAGGGTCGCCTGCGAAAATATCATTGTAAGACTGCATCCTGAGATGGCGCACCATCCTGAGCTTCATGACGAACTGGTCCACAAGTTCCTGCGCGAAAGTCTCGTCAATGAGGCCGCTCTCCAAGTCGCGGTGAATGTAGATATCGAGGAACGAAGAAACATTGCCGAGCGACATTGCCGCGCCGTCCTGCTCCTTCACGGCAGCAAGATAACCCATGTACACCCACTGGACAGCCTCCTGCGCCGTTTCTGCAGGACGTCCCAGTTCCAGGCCGTACATCTCGCCCAGCTGTTTCATTTCTTTCAATGCCTTTATCTGTTCTGCGACTTCCTCGCGGAGGTTGATGCGGGCATCCGTCATCGGACCGGTCAGATTCTTCAGGTCCTGCTGCTTGGCCTCTATGAGCCTGTCGATTCCATAGAGCGCGATACGGCGGTAATCACCGATGATACGGCCTCTGGAATAGTTGTCAGGAAGACCTGTAAGGAATCCCAACTTTCTGAATTTCAATATCTCATCAGTATAGACATCGAATACTCCATCGTTATGTGACTTACGGTAATGCGTGAAGATTTCCTTTACACGGGGATCCAATTCGACGCCATTCTCATGGCAAGCTTTCTCGACCACTCTCCAGCCTCCGAAAGGCTTGATGGCACGCTTGAGAAGTTCATCTGTCTGCAAACCGACGATAAGCTCATTATCCTTGTCAATATAGCCTGCGGCGTGGGAGGTGATTGTGGAAATCGTCTTGGCGTCAATGCTTCTGACACCACCTCTGTCGCGTTCTTCTGCAAGAGCTTCCAGACATTCGTTCCACAGTTTCATAGTACGGGCTGACGGGCCCTGAAGAAAAGATGCATCCCCTTCGTATGGGGCAATGTTGTTGTAAACAAAGTCAGCGACATTGATTTCGCTGTTCCAAAGTCCATCGGTGAACTTTACTTTTTCCATTCGTATAACAGGTTGTTTGATTATGACTGTTTACAAATCTAAACAAAGTTGAAGCAATTTCCAAATTTTCCCTTACAGTTTCGCCGTTTTTAGAACGTTAAAGTTAAATTCTTTAACAATATTTAACGTTTTTAAGCATAATGGAAACATTTTAAGTAAAGATTTCCGCAACCGCGAAAACTTCGTACCTTTACGCCCTGAAATGAAGAAGATATTGACATTGACAGCGGCAGTACTGATTTTCAGCATCCTGTCAGCTTCCGGTGCAGAGAGAACAGCATCGTCAAAAGAGACAAATAGAGAGAAGGAAACCGTGAAGACCGGGTATTCGTTCATGCCGCTCCCGATGCTGGCATTCGACGGCGCGAAAGGCGTACTTTTCGGCGCCATGATGAACATTTACAATTTCGGCGACGGCTCCACGTACCCCAATCCACGTTGCAGCTGGTACCTGGACGCATCCGTCTACACGGGCGGCAGCCAAAGCTACGCCGCCTCATTCGATTCCGGCAGCATCCTCCCCAAGGTCAGGATCAATGTCGCCGCAAGCTGGTTCCGCGACAAGGCGATGGAGTTCTTCGGCTACAACGGCAGCCAGAGTTTCTATGACACCTGTCTGGAAAACGGATTCTACTACTACGGAAGAGGGGTATTGAATTTCAGGACAGATTTCAAAGGCCCGATATGCCGGAACCTGCATTGGAACGCCGGATATAATTTCAACTACTTGACTGTCAATGAATACAGTTCAGACAAATACACAGGAGACGAGACGTTTTTCGGACTGTACAAAAAATGGGGGATCCTGGACGGCAACACATCCGGAGACATGTTCTCTTCTGCATTGAAAGCCGGCCTCACTTATGATTCCAGGGACTTCGAGGGCGTGCCGGGACGCGGAATACTCGCGAATGCGTACATCTATGCTTCTCCGAAATTTCTCGGTTCGTCAGACAGCTACGTGAAATACAATCTGTCTTTCCAGCAGTTCGTCCCGATTGTCCCGCAGCGTCTCACATTCGTATATCATCTTGATTACCAGGACTTCATAGGCAAAGCCCCATGGTATGTCGTGCCGTTTTTCTCGCCTGGCGGTCCGAAATCCGACAATTCCTACATCGGCGGCACACGCATGGTCCGCGGCATCAGATACAACCGCGCCACGGGAAAAGGATTGGGTTATTTCAATGCCGAGCTGCGATGGAATTTCTGGAATTTCACCATCTGGAACCAGAATATAGGTCTGATGGTGAGCGGTTTCTGCGACGGCATCCATGTTTTCAGACAATATGACCTTACCAATGCGACCGGCTATGCGCCTGAGCTGTACAGCAAATTCATCAATACCTCCAGGCGTGACAGGATGCACATCTCTGCCGGCGGGTCATTGAAAGTCATATTCAACCGCAATTTCATCATAAATGCAGAAATTGCCCGCTGCACCTCCCGTCAGGACGGCACATGGGCAATTTATTGTAACTCAGGGTTTTATTTCTAGACTACTCAAGTTTCGCAAGTTGTCAAACTTGCTGAACGTTAGTGCGAATTTGAGGGTTGTCACTCGTTCGTAGGCTGTAAGCCCAACGCACTTTTTTATGTGCACGTTACCCTCACCCTATAAATCCCTCCCCTCGGGGAAGGGACTTATCTCGCCCTCACGGGCTCCATAAGCGGTGTTTCGCACTTACGAAACTTAAGCTAGATTACAGAAGATCCAGCCCGACCGGGCAATGGTCCGAGCCGAGGATTTCGTTATGGATTTCAGCTCCGGCGATGCGGTCTTTCATGGAATCTGAGACGAGGAAGTAGTCGATACGCCATCCCGCATTGCGCTGACGCGCCTGGAAGCGGTATGACCACCATGAATATTTCACGGTATCGGGATTCAGCATACGCCAGGAATCCACGAATCCGGCATTCAGGAGTGCATTGAACTTGCCGCGTTCCTCATCGGTGAAACCGGCATTGTTCCTGTTCGATGAAGGATTCTTCAAGTCGATTTCATTGTGTGCGACATTGAGGTCGCCGCAGATGACCACGCCCTTCTTCTTCGCCAATGAAGTGACGTAAGCGCGGAAGTCGTCTTCCCATTTCATCCTGTAATCCAGGCGTTTAAGGCCGTCCTGAGAGTTCGGGACATAGACGCAGACCAGATGGAAATCTTCAAATTCCACGGTAATCACCCTGCCTTCATGGTCATGTTCGTCAATACCCATGTCCAAGGTTACGGACAATGGTTTCACACGTGTATAAACCGCCGTGCCCGAGTAGCCTTTCTTGTCGGCATAGTTCCAATATGATTCATAACCGGGGAATTGCAGATCAAGCTGCCCCTCCTGCATCTTCGTTTCCTGCAGGCAGAACACATCGGCATCCAGCGCCTTGAATGATTCCTCAAAGCCTTTTCCCACACAGGCGCGCAGCCCGTTCACATTCCAAGAAACGAGTTTCATAGCCTATTCCAATGTCCATTCAACACCATCCTTGGTATCCTTGACGGCGATTCCAAGAGCCTTCAGGTGGTCGCGGATGCTGTCGCTGGTCGCCCAATCCTTAGCCGCCTTGGCCTTTGCACGCTCCTCAATCACCATTTCCATGAGGCCGGCGATAGTCTTGCCAGCTTTGCCGGAGTCTCCGGACTCATCCACAAGACCGAGAACACCATATACAATATCATCGAAAAGACGTACCAATGTCTCGATATCTCCCTTCGCCAATGTTCCCTTCTTTTCTTTCTCCGTATTGACAAGTCTCACAGCATCAAATATATGCGAGAGCGCTACGGATGTATTGAGGTCATCGCACAATGCGCTGTAGACTCCTTCGAACACGGCTTTTACGGCCTCGCTGTCAGCAGGGCATGTGTCTGGTGCCACGTCATTCAGGAACTCGCCATATTTCAATTCATTGGCATTGTCCCCGTCTGTTCCGAAAACATTGACCTGAACCCCGGCGGCAGCCGCGATGGCACGGAGGTCCTGGGCAGCCTGCATTACGCGACGGTAGCCTTTTTCGGCGGCCTGGAGCGCCTCATTCGAGAAATCCAGGGTGCTGCGGTAGTGCGCCTGAAGGATGAAGAAACGGACGGTCATCGGCGTATATGCCTGAGCCAGAGCGGCATGCTTGCCTGCGAACAGTTCCGGCAGGGTGATGAAGTTGCCGAGCGATTTGCCCATCTTCTGACCATTGATGGTGATCATGTTGTTGTGAACCCAGTAGTGCACGCCCTGTGTTCCGCGCGATGCTTCGTTCTGTGCGATTTCGCATTCGTGGTGAGGGAACATGAGGTCCATGCCGCCTCCGTGGATGTCAAATTCGCGTCCGAGGTATTTCTCACCCATTACGGAGCACTCCAGATGCCATCCCGGAAAACCGTCTCCCCAAGGGGAAGGCCATCTCATAATATGCTGAGGTTCAGCTTTTTTCCACAATGCAAAATCATACGGAGCGTGCTTGTCGCTCTGTCCGTCCAGAGTTCGCGTGCCTTCCAAAGTGTCTTCCAATGTTCTTCCTGAAAGGATGCCGTAACGGTATTTCTTGTTGTATTTTTCCACATCGAAGTACACCGAGCCGTTGCTGATGTAGGCGAATCCCGCATCCAGAATTTTCTTCACGGTCTCGATTTGTTCGATTATATGTCCCGAAGCACGCGGCTCGATGGACGGAGGGGCTACATTGAGCATACGCATTGCCTCATGATAGCGCAATGTATATGTCTGCACGACTTCCATCGGCTCCAGCTCCTCCAGGCGGGCCTTCTTTGCAATCTTGTCCTCGCCCTCATCGGCATCATGCTCCAGATGGCCCACATCAGTAATATTGCGCACATAACGCACCTTGTAGCCCAGATGCTTGAGGAACTTGAACAGCACGTCATAGGTCACACCCGGCCTGGCATGGCCGAGGTGGGCGTCGCCATACACGGTAGGGCCGCAAACATACATACCCACGTGTCCCGGATGGATAGGGACGAACAATTCTTTTTTATGTGAAAGTGTATTAGTCAGAAAAAGTTCTCTCATAACATCTATTATTTTATATCTCGCTAATTTATGAAATTCCGCTCAAAAAACCTATTTTGTACGCCGTTCCGCCGTCATTCCTTCGCCATCACCTCAGAGGCGTATGAAAGGCCGCCGCAAAGAATCTGCGTAATCGTCTGTGACTCATGCGAAAGCGTCGCGAACATGATGCCCACGCCGAAAGGCACGCCATATACCGAGGTCAATGCCGTCGCTACGATATAGTGAAAGGCTCCGAAGCCGCCCGGCACCGGCACCAGCGAACTCAGGCTGCCGACAATCATCAGGAACAATGCATCCGAGGCTCCGAGCCCCGCCAATTTTTCCACGGCTCCGGAGAAATCTGCGGACAGCATGGACATATCCATTCCCTGGACGGCCAGCAGGACCGACATGCTCATCAGCCAATACATGGTCCATATCAATATCGTGTAAATCACGAAAAGCCACCATCTTCTGATCTTGAACAGGCTCACCAGACCGCCCCACATTCCGGATGCAAGCCTGCATACCGCAGCTGCAATCCTGTTCCTGTCGCGGAACTTCCGCACCAGCCATACGGACAGGATGCCGACACCTGTTATAAGGGTCAATGCCAATATCCACGTGAGGCCCATGTCAATTCTTCCGAACAACGGATTTATTATCTTGTCAGTCAGGAAGTTGCCTACTTTTTCACGCATGGAGAAAAAAAGTATCGCCACGAGGGAAAGCAGGGTCAGGACATCCAATGAACGTTCCGTGATTACCGTGCCGAGCACTTTGTCATAAGAGGCAAGATGCGACTTTCCGGATGGATTGGCATTGTCCTGAATGACCGCCGAACGGCGTGTGATGAAGCCGCAGCGGACGAATTCTCCGATACGCGGGAAAATCAGGTTGGCGAGCAGGCCGATATTGATGGCATTGAACGACACCAGACGCCGGGTGGACGGGTCTATTGGGATGAGCAGTTCACGCCATCGCAATCCCCTGAGCCAGAACGACATGACGCCGGCTCCCATGGCCACGGCAATCCATCCCCAGCTGCATGCACGCAGGCCGTCGAGGAAATCTGTCCAATTCACGCCACGGAACGAAAAATAGAGCAGCACAGCAGCCAATGCGACTGATACTACATATTTTATGACATCCGATGTTTTCATAAATATCAAGCAAAGTTACGCTTTCTTTTCGAAAAATCACTAAATTTGGCGGTTCCTGCATGCAAGATAACAAGGCATCGGGCATTTTTAGAAGGTAACTTAGAAAAACAGAAAGCGAATACAATGAAACTAAAGACTATTTTGTGCGCATTGGCACTGGCCGCAGCTGCAACCAGCTGTATGAAAGGCTCTTACCAGACGAACTTCACTGCTTATTGCTCTTTCGAATCTGACGACATGACTGTCTACACCAAGGACAGCATCAAGTTCGACATGGATTTCACACAGGGGAATTCCATCTTCGTATGCGGAAAGAGGAATGAAGACAATTCGAAATTCCTGGGCGGAATGATGCTTACCAAGCTGAAGGATTCCAAGATCGAAGAGGGCCACATCGACGGCAACACCAAGTCCATTTACAGTGTAGCTGCAGACACGGCAGGCTTCATGTCAAAGGGATGTGCAATCTTCCATGACAGTCAGAGTTCGACGACAATGCCTGAGCATGAGATGATTTTCGCATACAGCAAAGCCGGTACATGTTCATTGAAACGGATGATGGTCGCGAATACGAATTACGTGGTGAATACCGCGAAGTATGGCAACAAGGACCTCGGCGTGAGGGCATTCAACAGCGTGGAGGACAAGCTCGTGCTGAAAGTGACTTCATATGTGAACGGATTGGAATCCGGCACGACTTCCATTACGCTTCTCAGCTATGACGAGAAGACAGGTCTCAAGGAGAACAAAGGCTGGAGAAAGCTGGACGTCAGCAAGATATCTCGTTTCGACTGGCTTGATTTCAAGTTGGAGAGCACCGTGGAGAATTTCCCTCTCTATTGCTGCATCGACGAGATGGTGGTGAATGTTTCCATCGAGCAGTAAGCCGGCCGGAATTATAGCAGACCTTCAGGCACCTGCATTGTAAGTACCTGATTTTCATCATCTACGGACAGGATGAGTTCTTCATGAAGAGGAATCATCACCTGTCCGTTTTCCGTATCCACATATAGACATGGATTTCCCGGAATGTCTTCAAAGTCAGTAATGGTTCCTGCTTGCGTTCCGTCTTCAAGGCAAAGTTTCCAGCCGACAAGCATCGAGAAATCGCCTTCATCATCGGCAACATCCTCATAATCATCGGCATCTACATATACGGCCTGCCCGGCAAGTTCTTCCGCATCATCGAACGTGCGGATGTCAGCCAGACGCAGAAGAGCCTTGTCCCTGCCTTTCGGAACTATCTTTTCAATAAAAAAAGGGACCGGCAGTCCATCCGAATAGATGAACACCGGTTCCTGAATGTCAATGTCTTCAGGCATCACGTCACGGAAACTCGCAAGGAGTTCGCCGTCAGTTCCATTGGATTTTACAATCCTGGCAATCTGTATGAGTTCAATGCCTTCTGACATGGTACTGGAATTAAGCCTCCTGTGCAGGTGCCTCTTCTGCAGGTGCAGCAGCAGCTTCCTCAGCAGCTTTAGCGGCAGCAGCCNNNAGCAGCTTTAGCGGCAGCAGCCTCTTCAGCAGCCTTTCTTGCAGCTTCCTCTGCCTCGGCTTTCTTCTTGGCAAGAGCCTCAGCCCTAGCCTCGTTTACTTTAGCCTCAGCATCTGCAGCAGCCTTGGCCTTGTCAGCAGCAGCCTTTGTAAGTCCCTGCTTCTTAGCCTCGATCTTAGCATCTTTCTGTGCTTTCCAGTCAGCGAATTTCTGGTCAGCCTGCTCCTGTGTGAGTGCTCCCTTGGCAACACCGCCTTCGAGGTGCTTCTTGAGGAGAACGCCCTCATAAGAGAGGATACGACGTGCAACGAGAGTCGGTTCAGCACCTACGTTAAGCCAAGCCAATGCTCTTTCGCTGTTGAGAACGATAGTAGCAGGGTTTGTGTTAGGGTTGTAAGAGCCGATCTGCTCAATGTAACGACCATCGCGAGGTGAGCGAGCGTCTGCCACTACAATGTGGAAGAATGCGAAATTCTTCTTTCCGTGGCGCTGGAGACGAATTTTAACAGCCATTGTGAGTCTGTATTAAAAAATTAATAAAAAAACCTATGTTGCCCAACTCGTGGACAACGGGCGCAAAATTAGTCATTTTCAATGAGATTACGAAATAATCCGAGATGAAAGATGTAAGTTTTTTCAGACGGCGGGATGTTTTTTAGCGATTTTTCGTAATTTTTTGCGAAAAAATTTTGGAGATTCACAAACAATACCTATATTTGCAGTCCCAAAGTGAAAGAGACATCATTCACACATGCGGATGTGGTGAAATGGTAGACACGCTACTTTGAGGGGGTAGTGGGCGTTGGCCTGTGTGAGTTCGAGTCTCACCATCCGCACGAAAGGCGGTCAGTTGAAATCAACTGAC
>FR882188.1:65458-80487 GCA_000434935.1 Bacteroides sp. CAG:709
TTTTTTTTATTTGGCGGCGTTTCGTGGCGGGGCTGGCGGGACAGGAGCGGTGGACGCGGCTGCCTGGCAATGCGGGCTGGCGGGACGCGGCCACGCTCGATTTCTGGAGGCATTGATTTTCAATGAGTTATAAAACGCAGTGTGGAAACGCGGCCTTTTTTTGGCTACGTTTCCACACTATCATTAAAAAGTACTCTGATTATCAACGAGTTACATTTCAGCCCGTGGCCGCGTCCCGACGTCGGTCTTGTGGAAACCCCCGGAGACGTTTGCGGAAGTCCTGTGGCAATCGCCGAGACGATTGCGCCGGAAAACCGCTATTCCGCGTGGCGGTAACCCTGGATCTTATTCCATTTGCCACGTGTAAAGTCAGGCACGAGGACCGGCTTGCTGCCATTCTCGATGGACGCAGCTGACAGGTCACCGATGCAAGACCACTCGGCAGCATCATAAACGTCCATGTCAAGCGGCTTTCCGTTCCTGAGACACCATACCAGACGGTAATCCATGATGAAATCCATGCCGCCATGCCCGCCGATTGACTTCGCCTTTTCTTCGATATCCTTGACAATAGGACTTTGGTATTTCTTCAGAAGTTCCTTATAGACGTCGCCGGAAACGAAAGTATGAGCAGAAAGATTCTCGAAATCCACATCACCATTGATCTGCTCCGGCTCGAAAGCGAATCCAGGGTAAGGATACTTTTCTGCATATCCCTTGGTGCCGACCACCTGATACATCCTGTCATAAGGACGCGGCGTATAGACATTGTGCTGGAGAAGGATAGTCTTGCCCTTAGACGTATGGATCATCGTGGAAGTCTGGTCCCCGTTCGCGAATGTCTCGGCGCCCATGTTCTTCTTGGCGACATCCAGTCCGGCAACCGAAATCGTAGCCATCGAAACCAGATAGTCCATCCTGTCGCCACGGTGGATGTCAAGCACCTGGCAGTCAGGGCCCAATCCATGGGTAGCATAGACGTCTCCCGCATGTGCCTGGTCAAATGCCAGACGCCAGTTGTCATGATATTTGTCCCAGAAATCCGCAAGATTGTGGATGTAGGCGCCTTCCGCATGGAGCACCTCACCCAGCAATCCCTGCTGAACCATATTGAGCGTGGTAAGCTCGTAGAAGTCATACACGCAGTTTTCCAGCATCATGCAATGCTTGCGTGTCTGCTCCGACACATCGACCAGCTGCCAGCATTCCTCAACAGAAGTAGCCGCAGGCACCTCCACGGCAACATGTTTTCCATGCTGCATGGCATAAACCGCCATCTCCACATGCTTGTTCCATGGGGTGCAGATATACACGAGATTGATGTCGTCACGCTCGCAAAGCTGTTTCCAGCTGTCTTCCCCGAAATACTCCGCCGCTTCAGGCTTCCCGGCTTTCGCCAATATCTCCTGCGCTTTCTTCACACGGTCTTGCTCAAGGTCGCAAAGCGCCACAGTACGGGTTCCGTCAATGTGGGTAAAACGGGAAACCGCACCAGGGCCTCGCATACCAAGTCCGATAAAACCAACTCTCACCGTATCCATAGGATCCGCCGCAAACTGCAACATATCCTGCTGACCAGCAGCTGGTTTCGGTTCATTGAACACAATGACGCCATCCTTGATCTTGTAATTCTTCCCTGTCTTACAGCAGTCCCCGCAGCACCCGGACAATACCGCTGCCGCCAGAGCCACCAATACCAAAAGTTTGTGTTTCATAGTTTATGTGACTGTTTAAATAATCTCCTAAATTAGGAAAAAACACCGAAACATATATAATATATTTCACTAATTGCCCCCTGAAATGATAATACATCCCAGGCCGGCGACGAAGAACAGGAACATGACGGCAAGCAGTCCATAAACATTTTTGGAACCCCCTTTGAACTCTTTCCACACGAATACGCCCCAGATGGCAGCAATCATCGGAGCACCCTGTCCCAATGCATAAGACACGGCAGCACCCGCTTTCCCCGATGCGATGTAGCTGAAAGCAGTTCCAAGACACCAGATGGCACCGCCGAGAACACCGACAAGATGCGTTTTCAATGAGCCGGCGAAATATTCCTTATACGCAACCGGTTCCCCGACAAACGGATGTCTCATCACGAATGTATTGAATATGAAGTTACTGAGGACTACCCCTATGCTGAAGATGAATATTGCGCTGTAAGGAGTCAACATACCTGCGGCAGGATGCGCAAAGTCATTGAGATCCATTGCTTTGGCCACGAACCTGTAAAACAGGGACATCAGCACGCCTGCAACGATTGCCAGCATGATGCCTTTACGGCTGGCCGCCTTGTCCTCATCTGACGACTTCTGGACTTTGCCCGACGCGATACCATTACAGATAATGGCCACGACGATAAGAGCCACGCCTATGAACAGAATGACAGGATCACCTTTAGGCGCACCTATATAGTTGATAATCACGCCAAGGACCAATGACAAACCGACTCCGAGAGGGAAAGCCACCGAGAGCCCGGCGATAGATGTCGATGCAGAAAGCAGGATATTGGAAGCATTGAAAATGACGCCTCCCAGAATCACACTCCAGATATTGCCCCATTCTGCCTGACCGAGATCCTGCAAGAAAGGACGGCCTTCGCTTCCCATACTGCCCATGGTAAAGGATATGAGCACGGAAAACAGCAGCATGCCGATCACATAGTCCCAATAGAAGAGTTCATATCTCCAACTCTTCGACGCCAATTTCTGTGTATTGCCCCATGAGCCCCAACACATCATGGTAATGAAGCAGAACAAGACTGCCAATGAATAACTGTTTACAATAAACATGATATAATTCTTTATTTGATTTTTCTGATAATTCCGGCCATTCCTCCATTCCTGGACATGATAAACCTAAGAGAGGATTTCCTGGTCACTTCCATGCTTGAGCGTTTCCAGTCGCGAGCATTGAGGTCAGCATTCACGCCATCGGTGTAAATGTCGACAGCATACCTTCCTTCGGGTAGAAAATCAAGCGACAATTCCATTTCTTCGGCATCACCGGCATTCATTGCGCCAACATACCAAGTTTCACCGCTTCTTCTGGCTATCGCAATATCTTTACCGATACTTCCTTTAAGTGGGACCGTTTCATCCCATACAGATGGCACGGCACGCAAGAACTCCAGGCATCCAAGATTCTCCTCATATTTCGTAGGGCTGTCCGAAAGCATTTGCAACGGGCTCTCATAGACCACATACATCGCAAGATTCTGACAACGGGTCCCCTGGCACATAGGCTCAAATTCATTGATACGGAACGACTCGGGCTGAGCATTAAGCATAGCTCCAGGGGTATAGTCCATCGGACCTACCCACTGTCTCAGATAAGGAATAATCAGCTGATGCTCAGGTGTACAACGTTCACTCCACTTGTTATATTCCATACCCAGGACGCCTTCACGTGTCATCAAATTAGGGTATTTGGCCCTCATTCCATCAGGTGGGTACGAGCCATGGAAATCCACAAGAAAATGACATTGGGCAGCCTTCTTGACCACACGTTCATAGAAATTGACCATTACAGCATCATTCCTGTCCATAAAATCAATCTTGACACCCTTGACGCCCCACGACGCCATAAGGTCAAACGCCTCGTCAAGTTGCCTGTCAACATTGATCCATTTCGCCCACAGACATACGCCGACACCTTTTTGCTCGGCATACCGGCACACAGCAGGGATATCAGTTTCAGGATTCAATGTCAACAAATCATCCTTTGCAGACCATCCTTCATCAATAAGCACATACTCGAAGCCGTTGGAAGCCGCATAATCCACCAGATACATATACGTTGCCGTATTTATACCTGCCTTAAAATCCACTCCATAAATATTATTATGATTCCACCAGTCCCACAGCACCTTACCAGGACGAATCCAAGACCAATCCTCTTTAGTCTTTTCTGCAAGAAGCCATATCAAGTCGCTGGATAATATAGAAATATCATCATCAAACAATCCGACCACTTTCCAGGGAAACGTTCTATTTAAACAATCCTCAACAATATACGACTCTCTCTTCGTGGCATATCGTTTATTAGTACCATCAAACATCTGTTCCTCCGCCGGATAATACGCTCTAACAGAATTGAATCCATCACCGCTAGGCTGAAGATATGCACCTGAATAGTTATAAACGTCAGATTCCGCAATCAGCACATTGAATCCTCCTGACCGAACCATTACAGGCATAATTGAAAGCATATCGGAAGGGAGTGTCCCGACTTGCGAATATGTATAATTCTCTTCAAACCAGTTTTGCAAATCTTTAGTCAAAAGCGTATATGACATACTTTCAGGAGCAAATGAAAAATGTGCATTATCTTTTTCTATCTTACCCACACTCTGCGAAGTTCCCTCAAAACGCCATGCCACTCCGTCCGAATATACCCTCACAACAAACCTGTAATCATCGTAAACAAGCGCCACCTCATTATAATTCTCGCGAATAGATGCACATTTTCTGCGCACGACATAGTCAAGCACATTATCCACAGATTTTTTCTTCACAGATTTCAAACCTGAAGCTCCATCCCATTTCAAGCTATTTACATCCATATAGACATCATTGACATTCAGAACAACGGCCTGATTTCTGGATATTTGAAGCCTAAACCCGCCAACATCTGTAGAAACGCTCACGGAATTTTTCATATCCGGAGACAACACATGCACAACTTTCGGTTTAGCATTGACCGAAAGCGCAATAACGGCAAGCGCTATTGTAAAAACCAATTTCTTCATTCTACCTTCCTTTTACTCTGGCAACCAATGAATCCTGCGCCTCTTTCGTACGCTCAGTAGCAATAATCATATAGCGCTGAATTCCTTTCGGATCAGGAGTAAATACGCTCAAGCCATCATCTTCAATTACAATGCGTCCCGGCTCAGACAAACCGAACAAGTCATTATCCGGTTCCGCAGCCTGATATGCAGCAGTCAGGTCCCAAGTCTCCCGATCATACGGCATTGTCCCATAATGGCAATATGCTATCGTCAACGGATTCCTGTCCATGTCGCCAAAATCCCTTTCAATGCTCTGATGAGGGTAATGCACAGCGCAGCCTACCTCATATCCGCTTGCTACCAACGGAACAGGACATTTGCTGAACACCGCCTGAGCAGCCGGGATATCACCGCGGATATTCCATTCAGGAGTCTTGTCCTCACTGAACATACCGCCCATCAGATAAAGCGCCTTGGCTTTTTTCTTCACCAGATCGACACCATTGAGCGGCGATATTTCATCAGCCTTTGATTCCAGAAGCCTGCCGATATTGGTCAACGGCCCGATCGCCACCAGAACAATGCTGTTGTCTTCCTTCGACGCAGCCAATTGCCGACGAAGTACAATATGGCCGGGCTCCACATTATTCGTATCTACCTGCGGTTTCAATATCTTCCCGCCATCGGCAGTCGCATCAAGAGTCGGCAGCAAATAGTAATAATTATCCGGAGAATCGCCATTGTAAGCAAAGCCCAACGGAATATCCTCCAGTCCATTATATCTCAGATAGCCATCTGCAAACTCCAGCGAATGCTTGTTGCACTTGCTGATGGTCACGGCCTTCAAATCAATTATGCCTGCCTTGTCATAATTAATCATCATCTGCAAGGCCAACACGTCGTCGATATCGTTTCCGACATCAGTATCGAGAATAAGGCTCACCGGTTTATTCGCCTCGGTGCCGCAGCCCGTCATGACAGCCGCAGCAACCAGGGCCATCGCTAAATTTCTAAATCTTTTTTTCATTCCAATGTATATTTCAATGTGGTATCATTCTGCAAATCAGCAAATTGTGCAATATCAACATTCGGGTCACCGGCCTTTTCACCCACCCATACATATCCCAAAGGCGCCCTACCGCCTGTGAAATAATTGGTATTGGCAAATCTTACTGACGGCAACATTCCGGCAGGATCAAGTATCGACAAAGCAATGATATAGCGTCCGGGCTTCAAATTGTCGGGTATGAAATCGCATGATATCTTGTTTGCCGGAACCGGCTTCCGATATGCGCCGGCATGTACATCCCATTCTTCGCCAGGCAACCATTGAGTAATGTCAACCTCTTCAATCACATGAGCATAGACCTTGTCATGAGTCTCCGGGTCCAGAAGAGAAACTTCCAGAGGCCAGCTATAATAGAATGGTGATGAGCCTGTATTCGTCACGGCGAACTCCAGATGTATCGGTTTCCCGACTTTTGCAGAAGCCGTATATCCGGCTTCGGACAGGACGAACCGATGTCCCATTGCTTTCTGCAACTCACCCGCACGTTCAAGAAACAATGAATCACTCCAGTCCGCCCACGTGACACCGCCAAGATGATTGCAGTGCAGGTTTCGTATCTGCTCAAGAATCAGGTCAAATGTTTTTTCGTTTTTCAGACAGTCCTCCAGACAGCGGTTCCCCTGAAGATACAAACTTCCCCAGTTCCATGTTATCTCTCCACCGATCGGCTGCGTCTTCCACCTGTCTCCGAGAGACAACATCTGCCTGTAGCCCCGTTCAACCTCTTCATCAATCGCCCAAGAATCCCAATAGATGCCGAAGTCATAGTCTTTGAAGTCGTATGCATAACGGACCATGACTTTCTTGTTTTTGAAGGCTTCCGAAAAAGCATCACCGAGCACTTTGTCAATGCCGTCAATCCATGTTCTGCCGGATACATGCTCCGGTTCGTCATGAGGCGGCCAGAATGTGGTAATATCCGGATCATGATGTTCACCCCACTCTCCTATTATTCCCATTTCGACAAATGCGACACGGGGATCATTGTCCCACGCCTGACCCAGTTTCTTCACGAAAGCCGTCACCCGTTCATTGAATTCCGGCGCAAAATAACCGCCACGGATCGGCGTAAGTGAATCTTTCTTCTCCAGATAGCAAGTCCACTCGCCGGGAACATTCTTATATGGCGCATCCTCCGGCTGCATATCTGAAAGCCAATGCCACCCGTTCAAGTCATCAGGATTGTCAGAATTTTTCTGTTTGCCGCCATGCCATGGCTCTATCCATACAAGAAACGCACGGGGAATGATTTTCATGTTCATATCCTCGACACCTTCCCACCGGTGATTGCTGTAGCTGATGACCTTGTCCACGCCATCCGTCTTGACATTTTCCATCATGTTCCACTGCATGTACTCCTTGTTCATCGTTCCATAAGGATAGGGATAAATATCCCTTTTCGGATCAATGCCGGGAGCAAAGAATTCCCTCCAGCCTTTCATCGTATTCCGGAACGCCGGATGATATTCTTCCATCTGCACGAGGACTACATTTCCCCTGAGCCTGGCTTCATACGCCTCCCCAGCCCTATTTCCGCACGACATGGCAAGCAACAGGACAAGAGACATGGCAACAATTCGTAACCTGTTCATTATTTGCTAATTACGTAATGAAGAGTTTGATCGTTCTGTATATCATCGAATTCGGTGGAGAGAATTTTATATCCTTCGATATCCTCACCGATTCCGATATATCCCATAGGGTGTCTTCCGCCTTTGAAGTAATTCATTGCCGCAAATCTGAGAGACGGGAGCATTCCTGCAGGATCGAGCACAGCTATTCCAATAGCATATTTGCCAGGCTTCACGTCTGCCCCGACAGTTATCTTCTCTTTGATCTGATAAATTTCAGCCGGTTTCCTGTAGCTATGGGTTGCAGCATCATAATCATCCCCTGGCATCCATGTGGAAATTTTAGGAGAAGCCAATGTCGTCTTCCAGACAGCTTGTCTGGTCTGCGTGTCAATCAGAGAAATCTCCACAGGCCAATCATAGTAGAATGGAGAAGAACCGGTATTCTGCACCTTGAATGATATTTCAGCCTCTTTGCCGGGATCCACTCTGACAGGATAGCAGAAGTCCTTCAAGACAAAGTGATACCCCATGATTTTCTGGATTGCGCCGGCATTGGCAAGGAAAGCATTGTTCTTGAAATTAGCCCATGTCACGCCGCCAAGGTGATTCGTATGGAGCTCACGCACCTGATCAATAATGAGTTGACGAGTCTCCTCATTATTCACGCAATCTTCCAGACTTCTGTGGCCTTTGTTCCACAGACTGCCCCATCCCCACGTAATTTCACCGCCCATAGGCTGTGTCATCCACCTGTTCCCAAGTTTTTTAATCGCATTGAAACCTCTCTCCTGTTCCTCAGCTATAGCGAATGAATCCCAATAGTTTCCAAACTCGTAATCCGTAAATTCATAAGCATAACGGACCATCACTTTCTTGTTCTTGAAAGCTTCCGTGAATGCATCTCCGAGGACTTTTTCAATTCCCGGAATCCATGTCCTGCCCGCCACGTGATTAGGCTGGTAATGCGGCGGAAATACAGTAGATATATCCGGATCGTGATGCTCTCCCCATTCTCCGATAAGTCCCATTTCCACATAAGCCACACGAGGGTCATTATCCCAGGCCTCGCCTAACTTTTTAATCAGCTTTTTCATGCGGTCAGGGAATGTCGGATCAAAATATCCGCCTGTGCTCGGGGTATTGTTGTCATCAGAACGGACCTCACGAGGAAAATCGCTAGGCCAATGCCATCCGTTCAAATCATCCGGATTATCCGTATAGGTGTTCTTTTCGTAACCGCCTTCATATTTTTCCATCCACACGATATACGGGCGCGGCACCACCTTGACGTTTTGCGCCTCAACACCTTCCCATCTGTGATTACTATAGGCAATGACCTTGTCCACGCCATCAGACTCCACATTTTCCATCATGTTCCACTGCATATATTCCTTGATGATGGAGCCGTAAGGATAAGGATATTCTGCACGTTTCTTGTCCACACCCGGTCCGAAGAATTCTCTCCAGCCTTTCATCGGATTGCGAAACGCATTGTAATACTCGTATGGCGTACAAATCACGATGCCGTCTTTTACTGTGACGGTTTCTGTTATCTGCGCCATTTCATTATTGTTCTCCTTGCAGCCGCAAACTGCAACTGCAAGGGAAACGAATGAAAGTATCAGTTTTCCTGATTTCATACAATATCGGTTTTGTCTATAAAGTTAACAATAATCTAATATCCGGGATTCTGGTCCGCATCACTCATCGCATCATTATTGTCGATTGCCTGCTGAGGAATAGGATAAAGATTATGGGTATCCTTCAACACGACACCATAAGCCTTTCCTACCTGCTCTGCCAATTTGCCGAATCTGACAAGGTCGAATCTGCGATGATGCTCACAGCACAGCTCGTGGAGCCTCTCCTCCAGAATGACATCTGCAAACTGCTCCTTGGTAAGTCCGTCAGCTGCAGTAATTTCCTTGATTCCGGCACGACGGCGCACGATATTCAGACACTCGTATTTGTCATTGGAATTGTCCCCAAGATTATTGAGAGCTTCAGACTTCATGAGAAGTACGTCAGGATAACGCATCATGATATAGTTCAAATCATCATCTTCGATTTCATTGCCATAGTTAGGGTCGCGGTATTTCATGATACATGGAGGAGTCTGCTTGATTCCCTTGTATTCAGTAGCAAAGAATGCGGTACGGCGCTTGTCACTGCTGTCATAGCTGTCATACAAGTACTGTGTAGGTCCGAATCCTCCCCATCCGAAAGCTCCGGCGGTAGGTCCGCCACCTCCACGAGGTCCCCAATAGCTGGACTGGATACTACCTTCAAGTCCCCATTTCCCGGAATGGCTGAACTGCACCTCGAAAATGTTCTCCACCTCCTGATTTTTGTTTGCAGGATCGAAGATTTCCGCATAACTGCCATAAAGACTGTATTTGCCGATAACCTTATTGAGTGCATCAAGAGCTTCCTGCGACTTGCCCCACTGGAGATAAAATCTTCCAAGCAGAGCATATGCGGCATATTTGGTCGCACGTCCTTTATCTGCCTGTGCATCCCATTTCTCAGGCAAAGCCTCTGCAGCTTCCGCCATATCATTGACAATCAGTTCGTAAACCTTGTCCGCAGTCTCGCGAGGCTTATGAATCTGGCTCTTGTCAACAGATGCCGAAGTCCACATCGGGACGCCGCCATAGGACGCCACCAGGTCGAAGTAGAAAATAGACCTCAGGAATTTCGCCTGGGCTATCATCATCTTTCTGTCATTGCCGCTGACAGGAGCAGTCTCCGGCATATCAATGATGGTATTGCATCTCTTGATTCCATCATAACTCCAGATGTAGTGACACCTGAGAAATTCGTGTGAAGCATTGAAAGTATAGTTCATAAGCTCCGTGTATGCCGCCCAGCTCAGGTCGAAAGGCTGGACCTCGTCAGTTCCGAATTCATTGAGAGTAATGGTGTATTTGTCGACGAACACCAATTGGAGCATCGCGTATGAACTCGTCAGCGCCTTGTTCCAGTCGGTCGCTGTCGTGAACGAGTTCTCCGGCGTAAGTGAGCTCTTGGAGACTTCTGTGAGGAAGCTTTCGCATGATGTAAAAATCAATGCACCTGCACAGCAGATTGTTGCTAATATCTTTTTCATATCGTAATTCATGTTATGGGTTTAGAATGACAATGTCAGGCCACCGATAAATGCGCGGGCACCAGGGTAGGTATTGGTGGTATCCCATGCTTCCACATCATATCCGGTAAAGGCTGTAAACGTGTAAAGATTCTGAACCGACGCGTAAAGTCTGAGACTTGATGCCCCGAAGGCTCTGGTTATTCTTGAAGGAAGGGTATAGCCAAGTTCTACATTCTTGATACGCAAATAGTTGCCTTTCTGGAAATTAGCATCAGTACCATCGCCATTTGCATAAGGACTTCCGATACGAGGTGCAGGATATTTGTTGCTTGGCCTGTCTACAGTCCAATAATTGTTATAATAATCCACACCCATGTTGCCCCAAGTATTGTAAGAATTCTGGTACCTGAGCAGGGAGTTGTTGATCTTGTGACCGCCGGCATAATTGACGAATACCGTAAGGTCAAAGCCCACGAATGAGAAGGTGTTGGACATACCGCCATACCAGGTAGGAGTGCTCTGGCCACAGAACACGCGGTCGTCACCATTGATTACGCCATATCCGTCTTCACCTTTCTTCTGCTGGTCCAGCACTTTCCTGTCACCAGGCTGACAACCATATTGTGCGGCTTCAGCCGCCTCATTCATCTGCCAGATGCCGTCAGATTTAAGCGTATAATACTCGTTCAATGAATGTCCGACAAAGATATATTTGCCGACATCCTGCTTACCGTCATAAAGTTCGACCACATTGTTGTGGTTATATGTAAAGTTGAAAGAAGTCGTCCACTGGAATTTCTCATGGTTGATGTTCACCGTATTCAATGAGAATTCCACACCCTTGTTGTCAAGTTTTCCGATATTGGTCAATGATGATATATATCCTGACTCATATGGAAGAGGAACTGTCCAGAGCAGGTCGCTTGTTCTCTTGTAATATCCCTCAACGGTACCTGAAAGGCGTCCCTTGAAGAATCCGAAATCAAGGCCGGCATCGAATGAATTGGCTTTTTCCCATGTAAGATTAGGGTTTGAAATGGAGCTATAGACAGCACCTGTAGCTTTTTCTCCGTCAAACACATAATCATTGAAATATCCGCCTTCGCTTACAAGAGCAGCGAACATGTAGTCACCGATATTCTGGTTTCCGAGACGTCCGACGCTGAGACGGAGCTTGAGGTTATTCACATTTCTGGCATTCTTCAAGAATTTCTCTTCGGAAATTCTCCATGCAAAAGCAGCTGAAGGGAAAAATCCCCACTGGTGACCCGGCGCAAAACGGGATGAACCGTCTCCTCTCATCGTTACGGTAGCCAGATATCTTTCATTGAAATTATATGTAAGACGTCCGAAGAACGATACGAGAGTTGACGCCGAAGCCCATGAAGAGTTCGGGCCATGGTTCTTGGCCGCATTCAGGTTGTTATATCTGGTGATGGCATTGAGGTCCTTGGATACGGCGGTAGCGTCTTCATATGCACTTCTGGACGCAGAAAAACCGCCCATCACTGAGAATTTATGCTTGTCTGCCTCCAACTTGTAAGTGACGGTATTTTCAGTCTGCATGTAATTCGTAAGATTTGCCATCACGGAAGCATATCCATCTTTCGCATAATGCTGTCCCATACGTCCGTCCTCATATTGATTGACGCGGAAAGTGGTGTAATTCACGGCGTTCTCCGTCCTGAGTACAAGATTCTCAATCGGCTCAGCTTCAAGATATACGGATCCGATGGCCATCAGTTTCTTGGTTTTCTTGTCGAGAAGGTCGACCATTGCCACAGGATTCGCCTTGGTATTCAGGAATCCGTCGAAATAATTGCCGTCAGACGCATAGATCGGAGCAGTCGGCTGCGATGAAATCGCACTGAACATGGTACCATATCCGGAATCATGGTCTTCGTTTATGTTTCGGAGATTGGAATAGACAATATTGAATCTGGCGCCGGAACGAAGCCACGGCTTGATGTACGAATCGACATTGTACCTGATAGTGAGCTTGTCGAAGGAAGAGTTCTTGACAATACCCTTCTGATCGTACCAATCCACACTGAGGAAATGAGAGATCTTGTCGGAACCGCCGGAAACAGAAAGATTATAGTTCTGGAAACTGCCGGTCTGAGTTACGGCATCCTGCCAATCTGTGCTTTCACCACGGCTCAGGAGCAAGAGCTCTTCGGTGGTCCATGTATAGCTCTGACCTGATTTGTTCACCAAATCATAATATTGCTGGGCATTCATCATGTCCTGCTTGTTCAGCATCTTCTGAGCACCCGCCATCGCGCTGAACGTAATTCGTCCTTTGCCGCTTTCACCGCGTTTTGTAGTGATCAGGACAACTCCGTTGGATCCGCGGGAGCCATAAATTGAAGCAGAAGAAGCATCCTTCAAGATTTCAATGGATTCAACATCTGCCGTCGATATATCCTGAAGACCGGATACCGGCATTCCGTCCACAATATACAAGGGTTCAGTACCGGCATTGACCGAACCCGCACCGCGAATCACGATAGCCGCATCCGCTCCAGGCTTCAGATTGCCCGACGTTACCTGCACGCCGGCAGCCACACCTTGAAGCGCACTGGAAGCCATACCTATCTTGCTGTTTTTCAGCTCTTGAGGCTTCACTGACGAAACCGCACCGGTAAGATCGCTCTTCTTGGCGCTTCCGTATCCGATTGCCACGGCTTCGTCCATCCAATAAGAATCAGCGCTCATCACTATATCCAGATGATTGCCCTTTACCACAGCTTCCTTTTCAATCATTCCGAGGAATGAGAATACAAGTGTCGCCCCTTTCTTGACATCAATGGAATAGGTGCCATCTGTGCCGGATGTCGTTCCGGCTGTAGTGCCTTTTATGGTGACAGCGACTCCCGCAAGCGGCTCAGATGTTTCAGTCTTGACAGAGCCTGTCACTTTGATTGCTTGTGCCATCATGCCGATACTTGCCAAAAGCATGAGTGCCATTGCTATTATCCGTTTCATTTGTCTCTTTGTTTTTCTGGTTGATGAATTTAGTAATCCTTACCAACTTATTTTTTAACGCTTACCTAGAATTGGCGGACAGCCAAAGTACCGATAGCCCATTCTACACGGTTACAGCCATTGTATACAATATTGGTAGCTTCATAGAAGTTGACATAATACATTGCCCACACCCAGCCGCCGCTGTAGTCATACTCGGTAGAAGTCCAATAGTTGTTGGCAGGAACTGAAAAACCGGCCCCGGCAACAGATGCCTTGACTTTGAACAATTCGATAAGTTCTTTTAGAGAAGGAAGGAACCAATCATTGTAAGTTACTCCATTCTGTTCTACAGATAATTCATCGCACAAATCAGCCGGAGTACTGTGCGTATAGGTATATGACAACTTCGCCTCAGCCTCCTTGGCTACGATTGTTGCCGTATTCTTTTTACCTTCATAAATTTCCGGGCTTGATCCGGCTGCAAAGTTGTTTGGAATTGACGGGCCCCAGTTCATGGCGGCATCGCCTATTGCCGCAGTATGGACAGCTAATCCGTGAACACCGCCATCCGTAGTGTAGAATACTATGCCACCGGCAGTCTTCGCAAACAAATCCACACCGATCTTGATGGTTCCCAACGCGCCGACCCGTTTGCCTCTTACCACGGTAAGCGAGTTCTCGCCATAACTGTTTGCAGGAATGGTGAATGTCAGAGTATTGTCAGCCACCGTTCCTTTGGCGGAAAGTTTCACACCTGCAGGGTAGGAAGAAGACTCCATTCTGATTTCATCTCCTTCCGCCAATCCCTTAGCCTTGATAGTGACAGATTGCCCTGGTTTAACCACTGCCGCAGGAAGTTCAATATTCTGAAGATTAACAATATACGCCACGTAGAGTTTTTCCGGAAGGGTCGTTGTAAGTCCGTTTCTGGTGACAGCCACGCTGTAGTTTCCGCATGCTTCCTGCGGGACTCTGATCGTCACGGAATAATTATCCGCTTTCACCGCCTCGGATGTGAAATCTTTCTCACCATCCAGCGATTTACATGTAAAGATGTCCTCTGGAGAGAAGCCTCGTCCCTCGATCATAACGTCGGTTCCCGGGATTGAATTGCTTTCTGAAGGCATGACAACATATTTCAGAATCGGTGCCACCGGTACCGGTTCCGGAGAGTCTTCCTTGCATCCTGTCGCTGCAGCTACAATAAGCAACAATACAGCAAAATGTTTGATTTTCATGGTATTGGGTGTTATTATTTTTGTCGGTTCAATATAAGGACACTGTCCGTTTCTTCCCGCGTCGGAATAGAATCTTGGGCTCCTTGTTTCTGGACGGAAAGAGATGATGCCGCAGTGGCGAATATTGCTGCCTCCTGCAGGGATTTTCCCTCAGACAGCGCCACGCTCAAAGCACCGCAAAAAGTATCGCCTGCAGCAGTGGTATCCACAGCCTCGACCCTACGTGCAGGAATGAGTTCAGCAGCATTGTCATAAACAATCGAGCCTTTGGCTCCTAATGTGATTATCACATTCCCGACCCCTTCCGATTTGAACTTACGTGCCGCTTCAATAGCGGACTCTTTCCCTA
>FR882188.1:80505-105897 GCA_000434935.1 Bacteroides sp. CAG:709
TTCCCTACGACATCAATGCCGGTAAGCATTGACGCCTCGGATTCGTTCGGGACGATGAGGGAAACACACCGCAGAAGTTCCTCGGGGAGTTTCGTGGCGGGAGCCGGGTTGAGGACTACTTTCACGCCGGACTCATGGGCTATTTCGGCGGCACGCACTACGGACGCCATTGGAATTTCCAATTGGAGGAGGAGCGTTCCGGCGCTTCTTATTATATCTGCGGAAGCGTCGATGTCTTCGGGAGTGATGTCCGCATTGGCTCCAGATGCTACGACTATCGAGTTCTCAGCCAGCGAATCGACTGTTATCAATGCTATTCCGGAGGGTTTGTCGGAGTAAAGGATGTGCGAGACGTCCAGACCGCATGAGCGGTAATGTTCCAATGCTTTTTCACCGAACATGTCCTTACCCAGCTTACATATGAAGGTTACGTCTCCACCTAATCTTCTGGCAGCAACTGCCTGATTGGCGCCCTTTCCTCCGGGGCCCATGCGAAAATCATCTCCCAACACCGTCTCCCCCGGCTTTGGAAGTTTGGTTGATTTCACTGACATGTCGGTATTGCTGCTTCCGATTATCAGAATTTTTTTACTTGTCATCAGTTGTGTCATTATGCGCAATCGTTTTAGCAAATATACGGGTGCTGCGCAAAGAAAGTTCGCATTTTCGCAACTTTTTTGCACCATTTTCGCCTATTTCTTGCGCAAAAACGTTTCATTATTGCGCAATATTTTCATATATTTGCGCCGGACACTAAAAAGAAGCCAACATGAAAGAGACACTTGCAGGTCTTGCGGCCAAGACCGGTTTTTCGATAACGACCATATCCAGAGTTCTCAGCGGGAAGGCAGACCTGCATAGAATCAGTCCGGAGACCAGAGAAAAAATCTTGACAGCAGCCAGGGAGAACAATTATTTCCCGAATCTTGTTGCGCAAAATCTCAGGACAAACCGCACAAATACCATCGGGCTGATGCTGCCTTCCGTAGCGAACCCTTACTTTGCCGACATTGCAAGTTCAGTAATCGAGGAAGCCCGGCACAGGAACTACACCACCATCGTCCTGGACTCTGCAGAAAGTCCTGAACTGGAAAAGGACGGCATTTCCTCCCTGATGTCCAGACAAGTGGACGGCATCATTGCGGTTCCGTGCGGCGACGACCCGTCACTGTTCGAGGAAATCAACCGGAAATTCATCCCGGTAATTCTCATTGACCGTTATTTCTCAAATTCAATGCTGCCGTACATCACCACAAACAATTACCTCGGCGGAATTGACGCCGTCAACCTATTGATAATGAACGGGCATTCCAACATAGCCTGCATCCAGGGAGTGGTCAATTCCTTGCCGAACAAGAAGCGAGTGGCAGGATACTTGGCGGCATTGGACAAGGCCGGCATCAAAGACAAGGCTCTGGTAGTGGGCAATGATTTTTCGATCCAAAACGGTTATCTGGAAACCAAGCTTCTTCTGAACAAGACTGACCGGCCTACAGCGATTTTCGCCCTGAGCAATACCATAATGCTCGGAGCATTCCGGGCAATCCGCGAGGCAGGATTGAAAATCCCCGAAGACATTTCATTGGTAGCGTTCGACAATAACATTTATATGGACTACATGACCCCGGCGATTACCCGCATAGGACAACCCACCGAAGAAATGGGCAAGTTGGCCACAAAACTACTGTTCGAATGCATCTCTTCCGGAGAGCGCAGCACCACGCAGATAGAACTATCTCCGACCCTGATCACCGGCGCTTCCGTCGGCACACCTACCAGCCAATGATGACCCGATAGATTCGGATAGATAATTTAGAGCAATCAGGAAGAATCATATCGAAAAATTAAAGGTAAGTTGATGAGCAGCAGGCTGCCGTTTGCGACTCTTGACGCGAGGTACAGAAACTATTTTTGCCACCGTGTCGTTCAACAGAGACATGTCAAAAGAGAGGTACGCTTTCAATAAACGTTTGACCAATGATTCGTCAATCGAGTTCACATCAGGCATAACTAGTTTGCGCAGGTATTGGCTCTGCCAACGGGGATAGCCGCCGTTCACGCAATTAGTGATGTTAAGAAGTTGATTCTTCACAAAGTCAGACATCAGCATTGCGCTGAGCAACTGGAGTTGGAGAACCGAACCTCCCGTTATGTAGTATAGGTTGTGCTGGGGATAGAATCGACCCTCATCGACAAATATTAGTTGATTCTTGGAAATATCCGGCAACAGCACTTTAGGGGAATCCTTCAATGTCGTGATGATGCGATCGATTGTCTTGTACCATTTTTCTGGATTCTTCTTGGCGATATGACGTTTCTGCAAAGCCTCACGATGCGAAATGAGGTATTCCGCCGCTTGTGGAAAATCCTCCAGATTGATAAGTTCTCCGTCTTGTTTATACGGATTCAGCAGATATTGTCCGGACCACTTCAGGTGATTGCCGGACATATCCCTTGCATTCAAGGCTGGAAGAAGCAGTTCAGTCTCAACTTTCAAAGGAAGGTCCTTTCCTATGAAAATAGAATCTGCGCCCGTAGCAATCCCTATGCCCACATGGAATCCCATCTCTTCGATGGTCAACAATGTATCATCGTTCTGCAGAGGGTTGAATATATGGCTCCAATCATCTGATGTTGGCGAGGAAAGCGATGTCTGTTGGTTCCTGCTTAATTGTTTGATAGAGTTCAACTGAGAAAAAGAGAATGTGGAATCCGGCTTGGAGTTGGAAATCAATGTGATTGCCGGATAGGCCAGAACATCTTCCTGAAATGCGTCAGGGGCTTTCTCCAGTGAGATTATCGATTTCAGTTGGAAATCTTGAGCAATCAACCTTCGCAGTTTCTTTCCATATTCGTTCTTGAGCCAACGATTGGAGCATATGAAGCAATGCTGTCCTCCTTGGTTCAAATGTTTCAATGTCTTCTCAAAGAAGAGAATGTAAAGATCTGCCCTATAGTGAAATGTGCGAAAATGCTGCTTATAGCGCGATATGAGTTCAGTGGGTATATGTTCATAACGAATATATGGTGGATTGCCTACAATGATATCAAAAGACTGAATACTTGTTGACAGAAAATCAGCCTGCCTGATATTGACATTCGGAAGTAATGAAAATCCGGCTTCCGCCAATCTTGCAAGGCAGGATTCTATTTTGTCTCCATCAATGTCATATGCGAAGACATTGCTTCGAAAAGCCTTGTTGAAATCGAAATTGAATTTATTTGAGGAATCCAGAAGACGCCGGGCAATCTCAATGACGAATTCTCCTTCACCGCAGGATGGCTCAAGAATGCTTGTCTTGCTAAGATCCTTATCGGTAGTGTAACCGACTAAATCCAGCATATAAGATACTACTTCCGGGGATGTGAATACATCTCCGTGTGTTCCGCCTGAACGGCGTATGCCGTATTTGCTATTGCTGGAACTCATTGATATTTCCGACTATATGACCGATAAATGATCTGATGAATATTTCGACAGATGTGTCTGTCGAGATGTCTTCGAAATGGTCTGGTCCGCTGGTGCAAATCAACGCGGCCATAGAATAATGTCTTTCAAGAATAAGCTTCTGACAAAGAATCCGATAACGGTCAAGATAACTGGCGTTTTTGAATTCAGGAAGCACTGAATAATGCGGCTCATTGTTGCGGATAGCACATGTGGATTTTTCATCTTTACCGACAATGGTAAGGTAACCTATCCATGGCGCAGTCTGGTCAGGAAACTGATTTTCCCTAAATGCTGTCCACAAGTCAACTGCGGAGCCAATTGCTTCTTCAGCACGATTGTTCAAATTGTTGCCATAGGAACCAATCTGAGATTTTAATTCAATTGCTGCAATCAATTTCTTATTCGGAGCAATAATTAGAAAATCCCAGTCTTTGGATGAACGGAAATACCCAGGCAGATATGCCTGTTTTGTGTATATGCACGCTTCAGGGACTCCCTGTTCAATTGCAATTGTTCGGAGCAAGTCTGCAAACGCGTCCAACTGTTTGCCGCCGACAACGGCTCCTCGGTTGGATGATTCGTTACTGGCGGACAACTGCTTTTGTTTGATCTCCCAAAAGGACTTGACTGCTGCCTTGACGAGAGACTTATGATAGTTTTCTTTCATAACCTTATTCAAGTTTTGCGAGTTATCTTTAGTCCAAGGACCATTTACAAAGTTATGAAATATCACACATAATCGCCCTAAATTTTCAGAAAAGAATGAATGTACCGTCCCAAAGTATTCCTGTCCACCTTGCAGATCGGCCTCCCGAGAACCACCCCCTCCGCCTTCTTTCTTGCAAGCGCCAGCTTTCCCCGATGCGATGCAATTAAATCTCCACGCGGCAGATGAAGGCGGCGGGGCCTTGGAGCCAGATGTCAGTGAAGCGGGAGGCGGACGGAGCGGGGTGGAGTGAGGGGGTGAAGGTCACGGAGAGGTCGGAGATGCGGGCGTGGACGGTGATTTGGCAAGATTCCAGGTCATCGCAGCGGGTTGACTGCCGGGCTGCCAATCTGGTGGCAAGCCATGTGGCAAGAGAGGAGGCCACTATTCCGGTGCCACATGCAAGTGTCTCATCTTCAACACCTTTCTCGAATGTGCGGACAGTGATTTCCTGGCCGGGGATATTGACTTGGACGAAATTCACATTGACGCCTTGAGGGGCGAAACGCGGGTCGTGACGAAGACGGCGGCCCTCGCCGGTCACATCGTAATCGGCCACATTGTCCACGAAATGGACGAGATGACGGGTGCCTGTATCGAGAAACCAGTCGGCGCCATAAGGCTCTGCCCCGGACACATCGCGCATCTTCAGACGGACCACACGCGGCGTTTTCGAGAACGCAGCAGGCACTTCAGTCCCCGGAATCAGCTCTGCAATGTGCTGACCGTCAGGAGCATTGAAAGAAAAATGCGTGAAGCCCAAATCGGCAGCGAAGGCCACGATACAACGGCCGCCGTTGCCGCACATCATGCCGCCGGACCCGTCGGAATTGTAATAACGCATACGGAAATCCAGCTCCGGATCACGCTCCAGAACCATCACGCCATCAGCCCCGACACCCGTATGACGGTCACAGACAGACGCAATCTGCTGCGCGGTCAGGTCAATGTTTTCGTCCCGTCCGTCAGCAATCATGAAATCATTCCCGGCTCCGTGATATTTATAGAAAACCATATGAGTCAATACATTATCGCAGCAAATCCTCCAGTTCCACGGACGCATCAGTCTTGCTGTCACGATACTTCACGATCACAGGAGTATAAACGTGGATTCCGTCTTCTGCTCCAGGTCCCTTGCATATCGGGCGGCTGCCAGCCACGACGACAGCACCGGCCGGAACGGTAAGACGGCCATTCTCATCAGGACGGATATAGCCGCCATTTACGGCATCGTATAATGCTGTAGATCTGTTGATTATGACTCCGGAACCGAGAACTGCACCCTCTCCTACCAGGATACCCTCGTAGATGCCGCAATTTCCGCCCACGAAAACATTGTCCTCAATGATTACCGGCATTGCGCCGACAGGCTCAAGTACGCCACCGATCTGGGCGGCAGCAGCGATGTGGACGTTCTTCCCGATTTGCGCGCAGGACCCCACAAGTGCGTGAGAATCAATCATTGAGCCGGCATCGACATAGGCGCCGATATTGACGTAGGCCGGCGGCATCATGATAACCGACGGCGCCAGGAACGCTCCACGACGGACCGAACTGCCGCCAGGGACAATGCGGACCTTGTCCTCGACCGTGAACCGGCGGACAGGAATGGTATCCTTGTCAATGAATGAGAACTGTCCCTCCGACATGTCGGCCAATGCTCCGAGACGGAAACCGGCCAGTATGGTTTCCTTTATCCATGAGTTCACAACCCATTGGCCGTCAATCTTTTCAGCTACGCGTATCTTACCGGTTTCCAGGTCTGCACAGACCTCCAGAAACCGTTCTTTAGTCATGTCCATAATTTATAGCAATTCAAGTTTTCGCAACACGTCGGCGAGCAATGCCCGGGTTCCCCCGGTGGCTGGAAGCAGCGGCAGACGCATTTCATCACTGCAAAGTCCCATGAGGGAAAGCGCCGCCTTGGCAGGTATCGGATTACTCTCGACGAAACATGCGTGATAAAGCGGCATAAGGCTGTTGTTCAAGCGGATAGCCTCTTTCAAATCAGATGCGGCCACTGCCCGGGTCAATGCTTTCATTTGTTCCGGAGCCATATTGGAGGCCACGCTTATCACACCGTCCGCACCGCACGCCATGAGCGGAAGCGTCTGGTCATCATTGCCGCTGAGGACGGTGAAGCCCTCCGGAGCCTGACGTTTGATGTCAATGATCTGGGCAATGTCGCCGGAAGCTTCCTTGACAGCGGTAATATTCGGGATTTCCGCCAGACGAAGAGTGGTTTCCGTCTTCATATTGGTACCGGTACGGCCGGGAACATTGTATAGGATCACCTGTCTGTCAGTTTCTTCCGCAACAGCCTTAAAATATTGATACAGACCTTCTTGCGTAGGCTTATTGTAAAACGGAACGACTATCAGATAGGCATCTGCCCCATGTCCGTCCAGCAGACGCATGTTCTGCACTGTCGCCGTCAATGAATTGGATCCGGCACCGGCGACAATCGGAAGTCCGTTGCTTTCCTCCCTGGCAATTTCCAGAATCTTCACTTTCTCGGCATCGGTGAGGCAAGGTGTCTCTGCTGTAGAGCCGAGCGGCACGAGGAAATCCACGCCCGCTTCCACCTGACGTCTGACCAAGTTCCTGAATGCTTTCCAGTCGACTTCTCCATCGACGAACGGCGTCACGAGCGCCGTCGCCAAACCTTTAAAATCTACCATAGTACCTATCAATTAATTACAATTCCTCTATGCCTCTCCGATGAACAGTTCGCGGAATTCATAGACGTTACGCTCGCGGGCGGAATTGCCGAGCAGATTATCCGCCATGCCGGCAGCCATAACCGCGCCTTCCGCGAAGCCCTGCCTCGTAAACGCCTCATGCTCAAGCGTAAGCCTGTCGCAAGACCCTTCAAAACCGACCGTATGAATTCCCGCCAATTCGCCGACGCGAACGGACGCGACATCCGTTTTCAGCCCCATGTTCCTGTCAATGTCCGCCGCCAATGTCTTCGCGGTCCCGCTAGGCGCGTCCAGTTTATGACAATGATGCTTTTCCACAATGTATGGTGCATATCCGCCATTTTTAGCCAGCAGTTTGGAAACCAAGTCCACAGCCGCCGAAAGGACATTGACCCCGACGGAGAAGTTCGAACCCCAGATGAGCGGCGTATTGCATTTTTCGAAATAGCCGAAAATCTCGCCGCTGATGTCATACCATCCTGTAGTTCCCACGACTGCAGCCGCAAAATTCTCCGCAATGAACTTATAATTGGCACGGAAGGCATCAGGAGTGGTAAAGTCAATGCAGATGCTGCGTTTCGCCACTTCCTTGTCGACAGACACGATATCTTCCGATTTGCCGGAACACGTCAAGCCTCTTGATTGCAGGACTTCCTCAATCATTTTTCCCATCCTGCCATATCCGCTTATAAAAATTTCCATAAACCTATCAATTAAAAAATCACCTTATGAATGCGACCGGCTATGTCCACAGATGCCGCCCTGTCTACTACAATGCTGATACTCAACATGGAAGGACTCTGCGACATCATATATACATTGGCACCGGAAGCGGCTGCCGTCATCTTGTCCACAAGACCGGGAGCCGTCACGACAGCATTGCCCACTACAGAAATCTCAGCCTTGTCCTTGTAGACCATCACCTCGAATTTCTTGCGGAGCTGCTGCACGAACGCCTCGAAACCCGGCTGTCCGCTTTCCAGAGTGACACCCACCTTGGATTCTGACGCTGCCGCCAGAACCACCTTGACCGCATTGGTCTCGGCAGCATTGAAAACACCGGCAAACATTGCTGTCACTCCGACGATTTTCGGAGACATAATCTCCAGATAATCAATATCATCCTTGACAGCCACCGTTTTAGGACCGACAGCCACGCATTCGTGCGTGACCACTGAACCCGGAGCATCCGGAGACATTGAATTCAGCACATGGACAGGGATGTTCCGGCGGCGCGCCGGTTCGATGGTGAGCGGATGCAGTACCCTTGCACCGAGATATGCCATCTCTGAAGCCTCGTCATACGATACGCGGTCAACTCTGTGAGTATCAGCTATTTTACGAGGGTCCGCGCTTTGGATTCCATCCACGTCAGTCCAGATTTCAATGCGGTCGGCATCTAGTGCCATGCCGAAAATCGCCGCAGAATAATCCGAGCCTTCAAACCCGAGAACCGACGGGGAGCCTTCCACCGACGATGCTATAAATCCCTGGGTAAGAACGACTGACACGCCCTTTGCCGCCTCTGGCACGAAACGCTTGACATTGGCTTCAGTAGCCGCGAGGTCAGGAACCGCAGACATGTAGCTGCAATCCGTCACAATCATTTTCCGCGCGTCCAGCCAGCGGCAACTCAGTCCGTAGACATTCATTGCGGCAGCCACAATCTTGGAGGAAAGGACTTCACCGGTGGAAACGATGCGGGCATAGCTGCGCGGCGAAAGTTCGCCTATCTGGCACACGCCATGGGCGAAATCCGTGAGCGAATCCAGGACGGCATTCACTTCGGAAACACAGGTGTTCAGAATATCCGGATTGCCGGAAAGCAGTTCCACAGCAAGTGACGTATGCCTGTCACGAAGCGAATCCAGGAGTTCATCCACCTCTTTAAGGTGTTGAGCTTCAGCCTCTTCTGCAATACCGCAAAGCACCCTAGTCACTTTCGCGAGAGCCGAAACCACGACAAGAGGCTTGTCAGCCATCCTGCCGCGGACAATGGAAATCACGCGTTCTATCGCATTTTTATCTTTGACGGACGTACCGCCGAATTTCATCAAAATCATAAATATTTCTAATTTACGACAATCTCGTCAATAAACAACCAGTCATGGAACGGCAAATCGCGCCGGAAAGCCTTGAAACGGACATAGCGGGCTGTGCCGTTCAGAATACAAGGAAGAGTCACATAGGACATTTCCGCGGTATCTGCCGGGAGTTCCGAATACGCCACAGCAGCCTTCGTGAAATTCTCGCCGTCATCCGAGAGCCAGATCTCCACGCGCTCCGGAAGTCCCACATAATTAGTGCGTTGCGACATGAAGGCAGCACCTGCGTAATGCACCGGACGCGATTCTTCCAGATCAATGATTATGTCAATGTCGCTGCAGAATCCGAGCCACCTGTCATCGCCGTATGTCCAATTTCCGCCGAGTCCGTCATTGATCGAAGAATCACCGCACGCACGATATTTTTCCGAATATGGAGTCAGGACTTTCACCGGCTTGCCAAGAGCAAGATGCTGCACAGGCACCGTATACTCATACCTCGGTCCGAATTCATTGTCAATGTCGAAAGAATTGTAGCCCAATGACTTGAGGGTAGCGCAAAGAATCGAGGCGCGTTTGCGGAAATCACCGTAATCCTTCCTGTCGCTCCGGCTCCATCCGGTCTCCGCCACGGCAGCCGCACGTGGATATGCCATATATTCCAGACGCTCCGCCGTCGGGATATGCTCCGTCCACACATTTGCCTGAACACCAAGCAGATGAGCATTGTCCGCATCTGGAGAATAAGAATAAACCTTTTCCAACGGAAGGAATCCTCCCATCGCCATCGGCTGGTAAATCGGCGCATCCTGCGTGTAATCCAGATAGTAGTAGGCATTCGGCGTCATGATGACATCATGTCCGGCCTCCATCGCCTCCATGCCCTGCTTCGTGCCACGCCAAGACATCACCACGGCATTGTCGGCAAGACCGCCCTCCATGATTTCATCCCAGCCTATCATCTTGCGTCCATGCTTGGCAATGATTTTCTCCACATTGCCTGTAACATGGCTCTGGAGTCCGGCTAGACTCGTAATGTGCTCACGTTCCATGACTTCGCGGCAATGCGGGCAGTTTTTCCACGCTTCTCTGGACGCCTCGTCTCCACCGATATGTATATATTCGGACGGAAAAAGTTCAGCCAGCTCGCTGACCACGTCTTCGATGAAACCATACAATGCGCTGCTTCCAGGGCACATGTCCGATGTCATCACAGGTCTTCCTTCCGCGTCAATGCAGGCGAGTTCCGGATACGCTTCCAACACTTCCCTGCTATGCCCAGGAATCTCGAATTCAGGAATGATATCTATTTGACGGTCAGCAGCATAGGCCACAATCTCCCGGACGTCATCCTTGGTAAGATAGCCGCCTGAAGCGCGAGGTGAATCTTTATGCGAATACTGTTTTCCGAAATCCACCCACTGGCTCCAGGTTTCCCCGACACGCCACGCAGCCACGTCTGTAAGCCTCGGCTTGGAATCAATCTGAATGCGCCAGCCGGCATCATCCGTAAGATGCAGATGCAGTTTGTCCATCTTCAGCAAAGCCATCGCATCTATCTGTTTTTCAATGAATTCCTTATCCCGGAAATTCCTGGAAATATCCAGCATCAGGCCCCTGTACCGCATGACCGGCCAATCCGTCACGACGCAGGTTTCAAGCTCCCTGCCGCGATAAAGCATCTGCCTGAGGCTCTGAATCGCATAAAATGCGCCTTTCGGCGTAATTGCTTTTATTTCAATGCTTTTCGGCGTAACCTCCAGACAATATGCGGCCTCACGGACGAAATCTTTTTCCGAGGAAAACCTCTTCGCCAGCTTGCGGTCACCAATGACAATGTTTATGTTTCCTCCGGTCAAGCTCCCGGATGCAAGTCCGGATGCTCCAATATATCTTTCCAACGATGCCAAGCCAGCTGTATCTGCCTTACATACAATATTGTATGACAATTTCTCCGGCAAAACGCAGGTTTCTTGTCCGGAGATTATTTCCGCCGGGGCAGGAATCAGGATTCTCGGGGAGACAGCCAGAAAGGCGGCCAATAACGTCGTAACTATCTGTATCATACTTGTTTCAATATTGATTTAACCATATCTGCATATTGAGCTGCCGCAAGTTCAAGGTCGCTTGCCAACACATATTCCGCAGACGTATGCGCCACAAAAATGGAGCCCGGGCCGCAAAGCGAGCGATGCCGGAATTTAGAGAGTCTGGGGGTATCACTTCCGAATGCCACCGTCTTGGTCCCATAGCCGGCGATGACGTCATAATGCATCGGCGTATCACCTCCAAGCGGCTCTATTTCAACATCTTCCGATGCCAGTGCAGACATTGTTTGCTGAACCATCTCATCAGATGCGAATGTGGTCCGGAAATAAATGCGGCATGTCAGGAGCGGACTGAGTATATTCTGCGGATTTGCAGATTCCAGCTTTCCCACGTTCCACGTAGTCACACCAAGTTCAGGGTCGACAGGAAAGTCAATGCTTTTCAGCCGGTTGACAATGTCAATGAAGGTATCTACTGCACTGTGCCCAAGCTCAGGATATCCGGAATGGCAGGCTTTTCCATGGACAACGACATTGAACGCCTTGGTTCCCTTGGATGCAGAAACCATCTGATTGTCAGTCGGTTCGCCTACGATAATCCATTCTCCTCCAGGGCAGTCCCTGTCGAAAGCCTTGGCTCCGAAAGACCCCGTTTCTTCTCCGGAAAGCAGCAACAGTCCGAAATCATTGAAGCCTTCAGCTGCAAGCTGTCTGCATGCGGTCCACATTGAAAAGAACTGGCCTTTGGCATCGCAGCTTCCGCGGCCTGTTATGAGCGTGTCGTCAGTTGCGGCTGTGCGTCCGTCCGGAAGCATTGTTCCGGCAGGTATCTCATTGATTTCCGGAGAGATATAAGGCGGCACGGTGTCCAGATGCGAGCAGAGAAGCACTTTCGGCAGTACCTCCTCCTGACCGCCGTCCCATCTGAAAAGCAGGTTCAGCGTCCCGTCTCCTACTTCATATCTGACACAACGGCATGACGGGTCCGACTCCGTAAACTTCTTCGCCAGAAATTCCGCAAGTCCCCGTTCTGTTCCGCTAGTGGACTCAATATCAAGTATTTCCTTAAACAGTTCCAATCTCATCGCCATCGCAAAAGATAGTAAAAACCATAGAAGTACAAATTTAACAAAACTTTGATTATTTTGGGCTGTTTTATAACTTTGGGGATGAAAGAGAACAACATGGATAATTCAGGAATAATGCCGAAGATACGGCTGGGAATGTTTCAGCCGTCGGCACATGCTTTGACACTTGACAATATCGCAATCATAGATGACAATCTGGAATTGGCGCAGGATGACAGGAACATCGGAGCGCCGACAGAGAAGCCGTTGCCCAACAAGATTCTGGTGGCCATATACATGGTATGCGTGGAAGGAGAGGTCGAACTGACATTGAACCAGCAGAATTTTCACATGAAGAAAGACGACATGCTGGTGTGCATGCCCGGGTTCATTGCCGAAAAGGTATGGATGTCAAAGGATTGCAAGATCATCATCATAGCCACGTCCAATGATTCCATAACGAAGTCCCCTTTCAAGGGTTCCGAAGCAGTCAGAAAATGGCTCATGCGCCAGGGCGGTCCGGCCGTACTGCCCCTAGGCGATGAATTGTGCGATGTATTCGTGAAAAATTACCAGTGTTTCCGTAGGACTTACGAATATACGAATCTGGAATTTCGCCCGGAAATCCTCATCAGTTTCATGCACACGATGCTGGCATTGATGGCTTCCTGGCTGTCGAAGTTCGGCGGACAAGATGAAGATGCGAACATTCCTAGGAAAAAGGAGATGATAATGAAGTTCCTGAACGACGTGCATGAGTACTGCGGCGTGGAACGGAGCGTATCTTTCTATGCCGAAAGGTGCTGTCTGTCACCGAAATACTTCGCCAGACTGGTCACCGAATCACTCGGCAAGAAACCTGGCGACATCATCAAGGAAAATGTAATATTGGAAGCGAAGGTGATGCTTATTTCGAAATCGTTCTCTGTCCAGCAGGTCAGTGACAAGCTGAATTTCCCGAACGCATCGTTCTTCTGCAAATATTTCAAGGCTGCCACGGGCTGTTCACCGAGAAGATACCAGCTTTACGGAGAAGAGGCGTCCCGCCAAGAATAAAACTATTCGTCCAACTTGCTGAACGCCAGCGAAAATTTGAGGGTTGTCACTCGTTCGAAGGCTGTAAGCCCAACGCACGTTTTTATGTGCACGTTACCCTCACCCTATAATCCCCTCGGGGAAGGGACTTATCTCGCCCTCTCGGGCTCTATAAGCGGAGTTTCACTCTTGCGAAAATTTGAATAAAATTACTTCTTGGACGGGACCTTGAAGACATCGTCGGAGAAAGCGGTATTCTTACGGATATCACTCATTTCGTAAGAGGTGCTGACACCTGAAGGCTCGTCCATGACCATCTTGACAAGGATGCAGTCGGACTTTCGGTATGTGAGCACAATCTTGGAATATCCGCGACGTGCCGCATTGTCTGTAGTCAATGTAACCACATATCCTTCAGGCTTTTCCTCTATCTTGACATCATAGTTGCTGTCTTTGGCGACCTTCGCCGGATTACCCTTCACGCATCCGGTCAATGTCCCCGCCATATTGGCTACGATAGCATTCTTGGTAACATCGAAAACCGCATTCTTCGGTCCCCTGTGCACATAGAACTTGTTTCCGCTGGAGATTATGTACTCACCCTGCGGAGAAGTGAAACGCATCGCAAGACGTCCGTCGACATTGTAATACAAGTTGCCGTCAGCGACATTTTTCTTGCCCGAAGCCTTGATGGTCCTGATCTGGTGGAACTTGCACTCGATGGTCTTCATCACGGCATTCGCCTTTTCGATTTTCGTCATGATGGCGGTCACGTCCGTCGCCGGAGCTTCTGCCATCACGGCAACTGATGTATTTCCAGCAAATGCAGGCATACCGGCAAGTATTCCTGCCAATGCCAATGTTATGATTCCGTGTTTCATCTTTCGTCCAATCTATTCATACAGACCGCCATTGATGGAGATGGTCTGTCCGTTTATATATGCAGCTTTGTCAGATACGAGGAAGGCCACCAGCTCCGCAACCTCCTCAGGCTCACCGAATCTCTTGGCCGGAATGGTTTTCTTGAGTTCCGCCTCGTCAAGCCCTTCCACCATATCCGTGCGGATAAACCCTGGCGCTACGGCATTGACAGTAACCTTTCTGGCAGCGACTTCCTGCGAGAGGGCCTTGGTCGCGGCGATGATTCCGCCCTTGGCTGCGGAGTAGTTCGTCTGGCCCGGCAGGCCTTTCTGGCCGGAGAGCGACGCCATGTTTATGATGCGGCCGTGCTTGTGGACCACCATAGGCTGGAGAACCGGGCGTGTGACATTGTAGAAGCTGTCCAGGTTCGTCTTCATCACCTTGTACCAGTCTTCCTGCTCCATCCAGAGCAGCAAATTGTCGCGACGGATGCCGGCATTGTTCACAAGCACCTCGATAAACTCCTCAGGATGAGCAGCTTGCCAATCCTTTACAGCTTTCTCTGATGCCTCATGGTCGCTCACGTCGAACTTCAGCAGCTCACCGGTTCCGCCCGCAGCGATTACCTGCTCAAGCGTCTTCTGCGCCGCCTCGTCGTTCGATACGTAGTTGATTATGATGTGATATCCTTCCGAAGCCAGGCGCACGCAAATCGCGTGTCCGATTCCGCGGCTTCCGCCGGTCACCAATGCTATTTTCATATCAATTATTTTAATGATGTCTCTTTTTTACACCAATCTCACAAATATAGTAATCTTGGAAAACTATGCCAAAACAATTTCCTTCTCCAGTTCCTCGGTCCCGAGTATGAAGCCGCAGGTGATGACCGATGTCTTGGAAACGCCCAGGATGCCATGGAGATTCAGGCTCTGGCCAGTCAGAAGCAAGTTCGGGAGCGGTGTACGCGGGGAAAGGAAAGTGGTCAACGGATTATGGTAGTCCTTCACGATGCCGAATGCGGCTCCATGCGGAGAAGAAGTGTAGCTCTGCCATGTCAGCGGCGAACTGAGATAGACCTTGTCAATGCATTCGCGGATTCCGTGAATCCTCGCGTCAAGCAGCGTCAGGCACTCCTCCAACTTATTCTGTTTCAATGCTTCGTAAGCCTCGCCGCGCTGCCCCGGATTCATACCGTCCCAGCCCTCGACAAGATTCCAGTCAATAGGAGAAAGTATGTCGATGCACTCCGCGTACCTGCCATGTTCCGGAGGGTAGAAATGCACCATGATGCTGCCGGTCCTGCTGTAATCGGTGCTCCACAAATCCACGTCATGGCTATGCACGAAGAGATTCTTGTTCATGTAAGGCAATGTTCCCGGTTTCAGAATGACATTGGCCGTGAACACTCCGTAGGAATTCTTCAGGTTCGCCATACGGTTGCGGAAGACTTTCTTTACCTGACGGCAGTTATCTATAAGTCCCACAGTGACAGCAGGGTGCACATCAGAAATCACCCAGTCTGCGGAAAAATGCAAGACTTCCTGAGTGCCGGCCTTCATCGCATCCACGCCTGACACCACGCCATCTTCCGAGACATGGATGGCATTGACTTTCATGCCGGTAAGGATCCTGCCGCCGAAAGACCTGATTTCCGATGCGAGCTTGTCGGCTATCAATGCTCCCCCGCCGAGTTTTTTCTTCGGGTCATATCCGAGACGCCACGAACTGTCTACAAACGAATTGGTCGCCTGGACATAGACATACATCGGGAGAGTTCCCCTGTCCAGTTCCATCTTCATCATCGAGCCGCACAATATATCCCTCAGTCTGCTGTCCGTAATGGTCTCACACAGAAAGTCATAGGCTGACTTGCCGAACATTTCGAACATATCCGTCTCCGGACGGAACGAGTCGAACATCCTGTCACCGATTTCCTTCAGGATCCGGGAGTATTTCCGCAGTTCTTCCGCATGTTCCGGAAAATATTCCGCAAGCTTCTCCGCGAAACGAAGATGACCGGACGCGACCGGATATGAAACGACCTCACGGCAATCCTTGTCGGCAAATGAAATTTCATCGAAACAATCCTTGTCCAGGCACTTCCAAGGCAGTTCCATCAGCCCGAAATACTTGAACAACGAATATAGCGGCTGGCCTGGTTCCAGGCCTCCGACATAATGGAAACCCGTGTCGAAACTGTGCGTCTTGCCGTCGGAACCTTTCCGGACAAATGTCTGGAGACTGCCGCCGATCTGGCGTTCCTGCTCCAGCACCGTCACCTCGAATCCGTGCCGCGCCAATATGACTCCACATTCCAGGCCGCCGAGTCCACTGCCGATAACTATCGCACTAGCCATTTCAGTATCAATGTTTTACAACCTTGTTGCGAAAACGCTTCCATTTCATGAACTGTCGGAAAAGGAACGGTTCCAATGTATAGGTAATCAGGATGGTGGCAGACATACCTATCAATGTGCTCACACCGATGGAATGGATGGACGGATGTTTGGCGAAAAGAAGCGCCACGACTACAACCATGAGCACGAAAGCCGAGAAGAAAATCGCCATCTTATGCGACTCCAGCAGGTTTTTCGTTCCTGTCCTGGCTTCGGTGAGCAAGCCTTCCATGACAAATATGCTGTAATCCACTCCGATTCCGAAGATGAATGTAGATATGACAATGTTGATGAGGTTGAACTGTATGCCGCAGAGCGCCATGATGCCTTCCACGATATACCAGCTGAAGAACATCGGCATGAATGCTATCAGAGCCACGAGGATGTTGCGGAACGACAGCAGCAGTACCAGCAGTACGAAGAGCGATGAAATCGTGAGGATGACATTGAAATCATCATGGATGATGGAAACCATCTTGCCTGCGTAATAGAACGGGTCTGCGACAATGATGTGCGGCAGCGATGCCACTCTTGCGCTTACTTCCGCCCTGTCTGTCTTCGAGACTCGTACCGGGGTGAATACCAGGAACCGTCCGTCATCCATTTTCTCGACAAGCGAGGTCTGGAGCCCGGCCGGAAGAATTTCCGCATCATAAAGCGAACCTGGCTCGTATGATGACGTCAACATTCCTCTGAACGGCTCGAACATTTCAGGATCAAGATTATGTTTACGTGCAGAGGAGGCGATGAGCGACATTGCCCTGTCCGCTCTGGTAACGCCTTTGGCATCAGGTGAATTCCAGAAGTTACCCCACGCCGCAATTCTCTCATTCTGAACATCTTCCGGGACGAAAAGCAGTGAAGCGACAGGAGAATAGGCCTTCAATTTGCCTGCATGTTTCAATGAATCGCAGACATCCAGCATTGCCCTGCTGTTCACAAGAGCCTCGTCCAGAGACTGTCCGGCAGCGGCATAATATACCTGGGCGTCATTGCCCAGATTCTTCTCGGCATACATTGCCTCCGAACGCAGTGTCTCAGGGGATACATATCCGATGTTCTTCAGATCGGAATCGAACGTGACCTTATGAGAGAAAGCCACTCCCACGATGATAAGCACGATTACCGCGCCTATCAGTAATTTATTGCTGTCATAAGGAAGGGCATTGATCCTGGTAATCATTGAAAATATTTTCTCGTTCTTCTTGGTGGCTTTCTTGCCGAGGAAATGCGGCAGGAATATCAGTCCGAACAACGTGCTGGCCACCAACGCTATAGATGCGAAAAGACCGAAGTCGCGGAGCATGTCGCTTTCCGTGAAAAGCAGTCCGAGGAATGCGCCGATGGTTGTGATGCAGCCCAGGCACACAGGTGTGGATTCGTCTTTCAGGACAGTCTCCGCATCTCCTACATATTTATAATGCGTGAGGATATGGAGAATGTAACTGATTGCAACTCCGAGAATTATGGATCCGATACCGAGCGACATCAGGGACATGCGGCCTTTCATGAAATAGATGCAGGCCAATGAGAAGAATGCGCCGAACGCCACAGGAATGATGTTCTGCGGAATGAATGAAAGGCTCTTGAACGAGATGCAGAGGACTATGAGAATGAACAGAAGTGAAATGCTCACCGTAAGCGCCAAGTCACGTTTTACGCAGAGGGTATTGCCGTGGCTGCGTACCGGAGCACCATGTATAAGCACCTCGACATCAGGATATTGACTTGCAAATTCTTCTATCTGCGCCTCGATTTCTTCCACAAGTGCCGAGCTGGCCTTGGTATCGAAAGCAGTGACCGCAGGCGAAACGAAGGCCATCGCCACTGTGCTGTCGGCGGAGAAGAGGTGTGAGTCGACAATTGTGAAACCGACAGATGAACCGGCGTCACGTCCAAGTCCCATCGATGACATCAGGTCAGTCCTGAGCGAAAGCGGGTCATTGGAAACCATCTGAGTCGCCATGCCCGTCTCGTCATTCATAACCGTCTCATAATCAGCTGCCATGAGGCTGTCCACCACGGCAGGCGACAGACGCTTCGCGAAGTCGCTGTAACATGAAGTGTCCACGAAAACCGGGAGATGTTCCATCACGAAGTCCAGCGCCATAAGCGGCAGGTCGTCATCGATACGGTACAGCGCATTGTCAATATAATGCGAGGCGGAATCCCTCACAAGCAGGGAATCCATGAACTCATCGGCGTAAGATGCCAATGTGTAAGTATCTGCCAATGAATCCCTTGAAGCGAATTGAATGAAAATCTTGTCCTTGACTTTAAGGTTTCCGAAAGCCAGGCCGCTGTCCGATGTGGCAGAGGCTGGAAGAAGCTTGGTAATATCTTCTTCATATCCGACTTTAAGTCCGAAGAAAACGGAAAACACTGACAGCACGGCTGCGAGTGTCCACATAAGGCTCTTATGGCCTGCAAAATATTTGTAAAGTGGGACAAAAAACCTTTTCATCTTAATTATGTGTTATCCCGTGAAGGGAGTGTTTCTTTCCAACGTCTGAAAAACTCAGGCTCAGATGTTTCCAACTCGCCTGAATGTGTGGTGAAGAGCTGTATTGTCTCCGCCTTCAGAACCAGCGCGCCATCGCTGACTCTTTTTATTTCGTAGCTGAAACATATTTTAGCTCCAGGCTTGGGCAACCATGAAACGGTGATGTCCAGCTCGTCGTCTACAGTGGATGTCGCGAAATATCTCAGGTGCATGTCGTATACTGGTGCATAGTAGCCGCTGTCGAAAATCAGCCGATAGCTGAGTCCCCAGTGCCGCCCGAAGGCTTCCCTTGCATCCTCCATATACTTTACATAGTTTCCGTGCCAGACCATCCTGATAGGGTCCACCTCGGAAAAACGCACTCTTACACGTATTGTTTCGCTGACCATATACTTCTAGTCCACTATAAAGATCTTTATCTGTCCTCCGGCAATCTTTTCCTCGCCGGAAAATGTTTCTGTCTGTACCAGCGACATGCCCATCGCCTCGCCGACGACGGTAACGCGCGTCTTCAATGTCTCCCCCACCGCCGGTTTCCTCCCGATCCGGAAGGACTTGATTTCACCGATCAGTCCGATGTGGGGCTCCTCTCCCGCCAGAAAATATCTGTAACCGGCGAATGCGGCCGCACTCTGTGCGGAATGTTCTATGATGCCGGGCTCAATGAGTTGGGAATCAATGCAGAACACATTGTCTTCCTTCACCGTTAGTCCCGTCTCCCCGCCTTCCGCATCAGCCTCATACAGGGCGTCCACCATTACCATTGGCGGACGCTGTGGTATCAAGCGGAATATTTCTTCACCGGTTGCCAGCATATTCCTTGAAATATTATTTCAATCTTTCGTAAACGAAATCGTAGAGTGACTCAAATGTCTTGATGCCTGACACCTGAGTGCCTTCAATCTTGATGCCGAAATTGGACTCGATGAGAGCAACGAGGTCCACAAGGCTGAGGCTGTCAAGTTCAAGTGTTTCCTTGATAGGTGCATCCGGAGTGATGACTGACTCCTCTACTTCGAATTCATCTGCAAGTGCAGAATTGATTTTCCCGATTAATTCCTGTCTTTCCATTTTTATTATGTCATTAAATATTTCTTACAATCAAAGTTGAATTTGTGCCTCCGAAACCGAACGAATTGGAAAGGAAGGTATCGAAGTGCTTGTGTACCAATGTCGCCGGGATAAGGAGCTTCGCAGAATCTTCATCCGGATTCTCGAAGTTCAGGTTGGCTGCGATAAAGTCATTCTTCATCATCAAGATGGAGTAGATGACCTCGCTGGCTCCTGCCATCCACATCTCGTGACCTGTCTGAGATTTGGTACTGGTCACCTCAACACGCTGATTTCCAAAGACATTGAAAATAGCCTTGGCCTCATTGGTATCGCCCACATGAGTCGATGTCGCGTGAGCATTGATATAACCGATTTCCTCTTTGCTGATGCCTGCGCGGCGGATTGCCATTTCGAGCGAGCGGCTAGGACCTTCGACGTTCGGCGAGGAAATGTGGTCGCCGTTTCCGGAGAAACCGTATCCGAGAACTTCCGCGATGATCGGAGCTCCTCTGCGGACAGCGGATTCGTAGCTTTCGATGATTACTGTAGCAGCGCCGCCGCCCGGAACGAGTCCGTCACGGTCACGGTCGAACGGACGGCATGCTTTCTCCGGCTCGCTTTCCCTTGTGGAGAATGCTGATATTCCGTCGAAAGAGCCTACTGACCAAGGGTTTACTTCCTGAGCACCTCCGCAGACTACCATATCCTGCAATCCGTTCTGGATAAGCAGGGCGCCAAGTCCGATAGCATGTGAACCGCTGGCGCAAGCTCCTGACACTGTGAGGTTTATACCTTTAAGCTTGAAAATGCAGCCGAGATTCATCGTCACGGTACTGTTCATGGACTGGAATATGGCGCCGGAACCGCAGAGCGTGGTGTCCTTCTTTTCGCGCATGGTGTCCACTGCATTCACTACCGGAACCGTAGAACTGTCATTGCCGTAAAGCAGGCCGACTTCGTGTGTGTTCAGGTAGTCCTGGTCAATGCCGGCGTTTCTCAATGCGTCTCTGGTGGCGCAGTATGCGTATTTCGCCTGTTCCGGCATGAAAACGCGCTGTGAACGTGAGAGCTCCTTTTTAAGATCCGGTTCTTCGACTTTTGCGGTAAGTGCGGAGCGGAAGCCCATCGCCTTACGTTCAGGATCGAAGATAATGCCTGATTTCCCGTTATAGAGGGAGTCGCGGACTTCGTCCAATGTTTTTCCGAGGCATGAATAAATGCCCATTCCGGTAATTACTACTCTATGCTGTTCCATTTCAAATGTTTATTTTCCAATGATTTTGTCAATTTTCCCGTACAATGCCTCCCTGCGTTTCCTAAGTCCGGCGAGAAGTCCTGATTTTGAAGCGTTTACGGCTTTCACATCCTGCATGAACTCACGGATCCACCTGGCATAAGCCCACTCGAAAAGGCAGAGTGCCGGGAACAATGCCACATAAGCGACTGCGGCGACGAATCCTGAATTCACCAACGTGATAATGAATGTGACGATTCCGAATACCGGGAAAATGAAGAGGGCGTTCAGGGCAATGATAAAAGTTCCGGAGAACATCTTGTCTTCAGCCCTGTCTGCGAAATATTTAGGGATGAACCATGCCGGCAACGCTGGCCACAGGGCGAACACGGCAAGAGGCGCAAGTGCCAGAAGCACAGCCAGTTGCGCTACAATATTCCCCTTCCCCGGGACGGCATCCAGATGCTGCTCCCTTATACCTGCTTCACGGACTGCCTTTCCCATCGAAAGGGCCTCGCCGTAAATTTCCGACACCCCGGCATTGTCCCGTGAAGAAGCTTCCGCGAGGGCTGCGACAAGTTTCTTGTCAGATTCCAGTTTCTGCGGCAATTCTTCCGGATCCAGCCCATGAGTACGTGCAAAGTCCTGACCATAAGGGCATTGTCTTATATAATCGATGGCCTCATAGTGTTCGAGGTCGTCGATGCTGAGCATCATTCCCTTGATCTGCTCGCGTACAAGGGCATTGACCTCCCTCTGCGCGGTCCTCGGCTTGGTCTTGTACAGCTCGTAATATGGTTTCAGCGATATCGGCGTGCCGTATTTCACCAGCATGTCCGTGCGGAGTCCGTTGTAGTCGGAATAGTGGTTGCAGCTGGGCAGAATGAAGATTTCCTTCTCGAAATTTCCCATTTCAGCCGCGTCGAAGGCCATCTTGGTGTAGCCGTAGGAGAATGTTCCGAGCCAATGCTTGTCCTGGTGGCCGGCTTCCGGGAAAATCACGACTGTACTGCCTTCCAGCAATGATTTTTCGGAGTCGCGGAATGTGGCGCCATTGTTCTGGAGGGCCGCCTCGCCTTCCCAGTTCAGCCTGAATGCGGGAAGCAGTCCGATGGAACGGAGGAATTTGTCTGCAAACTTGCTTAGGGCGAAGACATCGGCGCGTACGATGAAGTGTACGACGCGGTCTTCGATGGACATCAATACACCCAGAGCATCATTCATGCTGTTCTGGTGGTCGGAAACGACGAGAAGCGAAGTCCCGTCTGCCGGTACATTGTCCTTATTTATATAATAGGTGCGCCTGTAATATACCTTCTCTACGAGAAACCTTACATAGGATTTGAATGCGCGATACAATACAGGCATCTTGACATTCGACATATCTTTTACATTTCAGCCTGCAAATGTAAGGAATTTTAGTAACATGAAGAAAATATGTTGATTCAGATTAAGAGAAGATTTTCGAGGATAGATCTGTTTTCGAAGAAGGAGTGTACTGGACGTACACGACTGATGAGAAAAAAGATATAGACCGAAAAGATTCCTTAAGATGATGCAAGATATTTTTTGAAGGTTACTTACCCAAAGAGCAACAAAATGCGATAAATGGCAAATGACATCACCCACGCGACTATCATGGTGTAGACGCAGCACGCGACGGCCCAGCGCCATTTTCCTGTTTCGTTCTTGATGGCGACGAATGTGGCCACGCAAGGGAAATACAGCAGGATAAATACCATGAACGACATTGCGGCAGCCGGCGTGATATCTTTTACGAGCGCCGTCTGGAGCTGTGTGTCGGCACTCAAATCTTCACCCCCGGAGACTTTCGCGCCCTCGGAGTACATTACTCCCAATGTACTGACTACCAATTCCTTGGCAGCAATGCCAGTAAACAGTCCGACGTCCATTTTCCAGTTGAATCCGAGAGGTTCCATGACAGGAGATACGATGCGTCCGAGCTGTCCGATGTATGAGTGTTCCTGCTGGAAGGCATAGAGTGTATCGATTCTGGCGGCGAGTTGTTCAGGCGACATTGATGCTCCGGCATTGGCCCGACTGCCGGAAGTCATTTCGGCGTAAGCCTCCTGCGCGTTCTCAAGTTCTTGGCTCTTAGGGAAATAGCCCAGGAACCAGATTATCACGGAGCAGACGAGTATCGTGGTGGCCATCTTCTGGAGGTATTGCTGTCCCTTTTCCCAGGTATGGCGCCAGATGGCTTTCGCGGTAGGAATCCTGTAAGGCGGGAGTTCCATAACGAACGGCAGGTCATCATCTTTCACGAATTTGCTCAGGACGATGGCAGACAAAATGGCCAGCACGATTCCGAGCATGTAGATTCCCAGCAGAGCCAATGCAGCCTTGCCCGGGAAGAATGCTCCTGCGAGCAGCACGAAGATAGGGAGTCGTCCGGCGCATGACATGAACGGGATTATCGCGATGGTTATCATCCTGCTCTTGCGGCTTTCGATGGCACGGGTGGCCATGATTGCCGGGACATTGCATCCGAACCCCATCACCATCGGGATGAAGGATTTGCCGTGCAGCCCGATCTTATGCATCAGCTTATCGACGATGAAGGCGGCCCTGGACATATATCCGGAGTCTTCCATCAATGAGATGAAGAAGTAGAGTATCAATATGTTAGGCAGGAATACCAGCACGCTGCCCACTCCCGAAATCACGCCGTTCACCACCAGGTCCTTAAACCATCCGTCCGGCATGACCATGGCCGTGAACTCACCGACCTTGCCGACGAACCAGTCTATCCATTGCATCGGATAATCGCCCAATGTGAAAGTAGCCTGGAAAATGAGATACAGCATTGCGATGAATATCGGGAAGGCAAGCCACCTGTTGGTGACCACCGCATCTATCTTGTCGGTCACCGTCTTTCTCGGAACCGTGTCGGGATGAGGCTTGTAGGTCTCGGCCAACGCTCCCTGGATGAATGCATATTTGGCATCCACTATCGCAGATTCCGTATTGGTATGCAGCAGGTCCAGGATCCGCTTTTCTTCCTCGACCCTGGCCGCGATGATTTCGTCCCTGTCCGGGAGCGCGTCAATGACTTTTTCAATGTCCTTGTCGTCTTCCAAGTATTTGATGGCCAGGTATCTGGTGGAGTATTTGTCGCGCAGCGAGCTGTTCTTCTGGAGCAGAAGTTTTATCCGTTCAATGCTTTTTTCGAGTTCTGCGCCATGATTGATATGTATATGGCGGGCAAGCCTGGCGTCGCTGTGCGTGTATATCTTTATGACAGTGTCGAAGAGTTCATGGATACCTGTTCCGTCGCGGCTGACGGTAGGGCAGATAGGCATTCCGAGAAGGTATCCGAGCTGCTTGATGTCGAGTTCGTCGCCTTTCGCCTTCAGCTCGTCATACATGTTCAATGCCATGACGACCTTCAGGTTCATGTCAATGACTTGTGCGGTCAGATACAGGTTTCTCTCGATGTTCGACGCGTCCACGACATTGATGACGACGTCCGGCACGTTCTCTATCAGGTTTTTCCTGACATATAGTTCTTCCGGGCTGTACGCTGACAGTGAATATGTTCCGGGGAGGTCCACGAGGACGAACTTATATCCGTTGTATTCGAACCGCCCTTCCTTCGCGTCGACGGTCACGCCGCTGTAGTTCCCGACATGTTCATGGGAGCCCGAGGCAATGTTGAACAATGATGTCTTTCCGCAATTCGGATTTCCGACAAGTGCCACACGGATGACGTGTTTCCGTTCTTCCGCAAGTTTGGCCATCATCTTGTTCAATGACCATTCCTCGTCGCAGTCGTCCGCGAAGATCGTGTCATACGAGTGGTCGTACTTCATAACTTCCTTCGCCTCGCTTTCACTGATGACTTCTATCTGATTCGCCTCGCTGCGGCGCAATGACAGTTTATATCCAAGTATTTCATATTCAATAGGATCCTTCAACGGAGCATTCAGCACGACGGTGACTTTTTTCCCCGCGATGAATCCCATTTCGATAAGTCTCTTCCTGAAGCTTCCATGGCCGTTGACCTTCACGATCACGCCCTGCTCCCCTGTATTCAATTCCGACAATTTCATAAATCATCCCCTTAATACACAATATCGCGCGCAAATATATAACGAAAATCGCTTACTTGGTATCCCAATTTATGGGGATATCGCATGTGGCGCCCCGTCCGGAGGCGGAATCAGCCGGGCTTTCACATCCATGTCCGGCAGGCGCCCGGGCGGGGACGGAGGGTGGAGCCGGCATTGGCTCCCGAAAAGGGAGGGGACCCACGCCAGTGGGGAGGACC
>FR882189.1 GCA_000434935.1 Bacteroides sp. CAG:709
CCGACACCTCCCGCCCAGCGCTCCCCGGCACCCCAATCAACACCCCTGCCGCATCACCGCCCATTAATAAACTCCGCAACAATCCGCACACTCTCATTGAACGCCGTCGGCTGCCCCGGAACCGTTATGAAAAGATGAGTGGCAGTAGGGAAGACATGGTAAGAAAGACTATGCCCGAGCCCATGGAGCCTCTCGGCGAACTCGGCAGTCTGATCGAAAAGAATGTCATGCCCGGCAGAAATGATAAGCACCGGAGGCAGCTTCGCCAATGTCTCATCGCTGGCCAATCCCACGGATACCAATGGATTACGTGCCGCGCCTCCGGAATACGCCTCATTGAATGCCTCCAGTAGCTCGGCATCATCACCATAACCCTTGCCATACTCCGCCCAAGAAGGCGTGACCTCCGTATAAAGCTTCGTCACCGGATAAATCGGAATCACCTTACATACGCCCTCCACGGACATTGCCGTCGCCAAAGCCAGATTGCCCCCGGCACTGTCGCCCCCGACGCAAACCTGCAAAGAATCACAACCCCACTCATCAGCATGACACTTCACATATTCAAATGCCCTCCGGCAATCATCCAGCGGAGCCGGGAACGGGAACTTCGGAGCGAGCCGATAATTGAGCGCCGCAACACAACAATCCCCGGCTTCCGCCAATGCTGCACAAAATCGCGCGCAACTGTTGATGCTGCCGAAGCACCATCCGCCGCCATGCAAATACAGCAACAGCGGTCTCTTCCGAGCCGCACGACCGGCAGGCGAGAATAAACAAATATCGGACGCAACATATTTTATATCAATGCTTTCCGGCAGTACTGGTGCTTTATTCCTGCTCTGCCGTATCTCTTCCAATGCCCCATAATCTCCCTTCATTGCATCACGCACGGCCAGCATCTGCACATGCTGTAACCCCTCTTTCATATTGGCCAGAAACGCCTGCTCCTCCACAAGCATCTTCCGCTGAATCTCCTCACCGGGATATATCTGTCCGGCGGCATTGCCTGCAGCAAACGAAAAAGAAATCATCGTCACCATGCGAAGTAACCTGTTACCCATATAAATCTACATTTCAATATTCCTCCGACAAAGATACATGTTATCCCCGCTTATCTCCGCATCCCGCCTGAGCTCACCAGTGTCCAGCCAAAGTCCACCCGTTCCTTGCCACCGCTCTCCAGTATCCGGTCACGACTCTTCTTGTGTTCCCAAAATCTCGGCTGCAGAAATCGACAATGCATGACATATCTTTGCCGCCATCTTCAGCGTAGGGATAGACCTCCCGGTAATATAGGCATTGACACGGGATGGACTTACCGATAATTGCTTCGCCAATTCTTTTTGTGACATTCCCTTTCGTTGTAGTGATTCTCGTAATAAATCCGGAAGTGACTTGCTGCTCCTTTGCGGAATTGAATTCTCGCTGGCAATACCTTCATCATGGAGGACCCCGCCAGTAGAATAACAGCTTCGCTCTTCGATTGAATGCCTGCTATATCCTGAAACGATATTCTCTGCAGCATCGTTATTTATCTCCACTTCACCAAGTTTTCCGAATCCGGCAGCCGGAAGTGAATTCGAACCTATGGATAGCAATTCCGTCCCTATTTTGTGAAATTCTGATATTATTTGGTGCTCCCTTGCTTTAGACGGGCGCTTCATCCCGCTTGAATATGCCGCCAGCAGGCTCTGTTGCAATCCCATTCGTCTAGCAATAGCGGACAGATTCAATTCCGGATGCGAAAGAAGAATTTTCGACAATCCTTTAGGCTCAGGATCCTCATATTCGAAACTCTCATTAGAGATATCTTCATCCAGTCCATACCAATGAACTCCGTCATCTTCAATCACATAGTCATCCTTGTTTTCTGCATTCATCAGATTCCGGTAATATAGCAATGACTGCCACAATGTTCTGCCATCTTCGAACAGGGCATAAATCCTATTCCCATCGAACCATATCTTTTCTATACGCATATTTTCTCCTTATTTTCCAAATCTGATTTCCCATTCTGTAATTACGATTTCTTTTCGCCTTATGATTTCTTCCAATGCCAGGTTAATATCCTTTAACTTCATCCCTGAATTCGATACGAGTTCCGCTCCTTTTTCAGAGACATTGAATTTCGCAATTCCATCGGCACTTTTTACGTGTACATGCATTGGTTCATGTTCACGGGAATAAAAGAAAAATCGCATTCCATAAATTCGCCACAATTCCGGCATAATCTTACTTTTTCACAAAGATAGGATATAAATCTATATCTCCAATATCAAATCGCGATATTTTTACAAAGGGCGAAAAAGCTACCCTGAATTCCTCGTGCGTACTAAAACGTTTTCCGC
>FR882190.1:0-300 GCA_000434935.1 Bacteroides sp. CAG:709
TTTTCCTACAGATTGATGTCGAAGAATCCTCGTTTCGGACAGCTGTGAATTGGATTTTTGCAATATTTATTTTTTAATCAGATTTTCCGCTTTTCCATTAAACAATCAATGCTTAACCTTCGTTTGGTTTCGAAACTTAACTATTTTATCTACAACGATATAAATTTGAAATTCCAGCACTTTGTGTCTATATGAAATAACTTGAAAAATATTGAAAATTTTCTTTTGACTTGTTCTTGAAATATCATAACTTTAGAACCAGAGTAATTCAGTATGAATTAAGTAATCTTTGAAAAATTA
>FR882190.1:328-8299 GCA_000434935.1 Bacteroides sp. CAG:709
TGGTAATCTTTGCTCGTCTTTCCGGTCTAGATTCCTTTTCTCATCAGTCGTGTACGTCCAGTACACTCTTTCTTCGAAAAGAAATCTATCCTCGAAAATCCTTCACAAATCTTTACCACTTAATTTTTTAAAGCTTACTAAGTGTTTTTTTGTATGGTTCTTAAATGTTATTGAACATGAAGAAAATTTTCTATGTGGCTGCTGTTGCATTGGCTTTTGCAGCATGCTCGAAAGATGAAGTCAAGCTCGACTCTCTCACCGTTACCCCTGAAACAGTTACCAAATTTACTGATGAAGTTCTCCCTGAACTGTCTGTAACTGGCTCACCTTCTGATATTTTGATGGGGGGGGGTACTGTAGTTACCTGGACTTCAGACAAGCCTGAAATTATAACCGTTGATGAAAATGGTAAGATAGCATTCGCTGTAAAAGATATTGAAAATGAAGAAACTGTGACAATATCCGCATCTGCTGCAGGAAAGACCGCTACTTGTGTCATTACAGTCAAACCTCAGATCGCACGCTATGAGATTCTGGACTTTACAGCAGATTTCGGATTCAAGATGCTGGACAGAAATGTGGGAGCATCAGCAGTATTGAAGGTTGGAAATTACTATCAGTGGGGAAAGAATACCCCTGTAGCTGTTGCAGGTGACGCCAAGGTCAATGCCAACTACGATGCCAATTGGAGTGCTGACAGCAAAGGCTTTGCAGATTGGTCCAAGCCGGAAAATACTCCTTGCCCGATTGGTTGGGGCCTTCCTGATGATGAGCAGATGAAGGTTATAGCTAAAAAGTTGGAAGCTATTGCTTTGTACGATATGGACTTGGCAACCAGGGAAGAATATGAAGCAGCGGAACTGTTGTTCAACCGCATGATGGTTCCTGCTTCAGGACAGTTCGGCAAAGAGGGCAAAGAGGGCCTGTATCTTCCAGACGCATATTACTTCTGGAGCGGCGTGAAGACTAGTGAAGGGGTTAACTCATTTGAATATAATCTTTTCCCTACTTACAAAAAGAATAACCCGCTCACCTTGGCATTCCCTGTCAGATGCGTAAAGAAATAACCGCGTGCAAGTGACAAGATTTCTCAAGATATTAATAATCACGTTTTTACTCGGGGTAGTTTGCTGCAATGCAGCAGCCGCTCCGGGTAAATTCGATGTCAGGGTAAGCATTTCCTCCAAGGGAGAACCGCTTCCCGGAGTCGTGGCAGGATTCCCTGACTGCGGAATATATGCTGCCTCGGCGGAAGACGGGACATTGATCCTGAAAAACGTACCTGCCGGCAAATGGACCATCACCGCGCAGATGATAGGCATGGTCGACTACAAGGCAGAAGTTGAAGTCCGTAAAGACATGGGAATCATAACAATATCCATGTCGGAATCATCATTCAGACTTGATGACGTGGTCGTGACAGCGAAACCGAGTTCGGTGGGATCCTCTACTGCATCCACGATTTCACGAACCGCCATCGACCATCTCCAGGCCACATCACTTGGCGATGTTATGGAACTGCTTCCGGGACAGCTGGCATCCAATCCGTCCATGACATCTGCCACCAAAGCCACGATCAGACAGGTCGGCTCCGATGCCATGAACAGCCTAGGAACGGCTGTCGTCGTAAATGGCGCACCGGTGTCGAACAATGCCAACCTTCAAGTCGGAAACACTGCCGTCAACGGAACATTGACCACCGGATATTCCTCTACCGCCGGCACCGGCATTGACCTCAGGCAGATATCTGTGGACAATGTCGAATCCGTGGATGTCATCAGGGGTATTCCGTCGGTGGAATACGGCGACTTGACCTCAGGTGTCATTATCGTGAACCATAAGGCAGGTGTGTATCCGTTCCAAATAAGGACCAAGATCAATCCGACATTGACCCAAGCCTCTGTCAGCAAGGGCTTTGGCCTCGGCGAAAAAGGCGGGGCATTGAGTGCGGACTTCGACTACGCGTCGTCGTTGGCGGATGAACGCCGCAAATATCAGCAATATCGGAGGATTACCGCTAATCTGCTGTATTCCAAGACATTCAAGGAAACCATACGGACCACGGCAGGCTTGGGCTTCTATTCGGATATCGACGCGCAGAAACTTGACCCGTCAGACGTGAAATACCAGCGCAAGCGCTCGTCCGAAAACATGGGCGTGAAGTTCAATGCCAATGTTAACTGGCAGATGGACAAGAATTTCCTCAAATCATTGAAATTCAATCTGTCCGGATCATATTCCAAGCAGACGGGATATACCCAGGAATTGCGCGGAAACTATGGCTATATGGTGACTTCCGCCATGAAGGACGGCACGGTGGCAGCCAATGTGAGCGGTCCTGTGACCGATGTCGACGGCAATGTGCTTACCAACACGGACAAGCCTGGATACCAGGCATCTACGAACATCCTTCCTTACGAATTCCTTACCAAGATGCATACTTACGGCAAGCCGCTCAATGTGTTTGCCAAGGCCATGGCCAACATGTTCACGGAATTCTGGGGCATCGGGAACAAGATCATTGCCGGAACAGAATGGAAAACTGATGTGAACTTCGGACGTGGAAAGGTGTTCGACCCGCTCATGCCGCCGTCATCGGGATTGCGAATGCGCCCATATACCGAGATACCGGCATTGAACCAATTCTCTGTATATGCGGAAGACAATATTTCTGCGACATTGCTGAAAAGGGAGTTGAAAGTTCAGCTCGGTGTCCGTTTCGACATGATCCAGCCAGGCAGGACCGAGGGCCGCAATGCGGTTTCGCCTCGTTTCAATGCCTCATACGACATTATCCCTGACCGCCTGAAAATCCGCGGAGGATGGGGAATCACCTCGAAAGCTCCGCCGCTTGTCTACCTGTACCCGGACAAGGCGTATTTCGATTTCGTGAATTACAGCAATATCGGTCAGACTGGCGTGACGGAGGACCAGACCCTCAGTATGATTACGACCAAGGTTTACGACACATCTGAACCGTCATTGAAAATCGCCAAGAACATGAAGAGCGAAATCGGCATCGACTTTACGCTTGCCGGCATGAGGTTCTCCGTGACAGGATTCAAGGAAAAATTGACTGACGGGTACTCTTTCGGGTTGGACCGCAGCTCATTCCACATATTCGAACTCAAAAAGTACGAGGGAATATCCAGGGCCGGCACATATCCGTCGCTGAAATATTCAAACTCTGCCAATGTCGTGCTCAGTTACATGAAACCTCTGAACAACAAGGTGGATGAGACACGCGGAATAGAGTTTGACCTGGATTTCGGACAGATACGGCCTATCCGTACCTCGTTTGTGCTCAATGGCGCGTACATGCGTACGGACATGTATTCCACTTCCGAGTCTTATTTCCAGAAAAGTCCTGATTCGGGCGGCGTGTATAAGGACATTGGAATATATGCCTCCGGTGACGGCAGCCGTTATTCCAGATTCTCCACGAACCTGCGCGTGATCCACAATATCCCGAAAATCGGGTTCGTCATTTCAATGTCTTTGCAGACAATCTGGATCGACACCCAGGAGAATCTCGGAACAGACAACATCCGCCCTGTCGCATACCTCAGCGCATCGAACCTGAAGTATGTTCCTGTCGGGGAGAATGATACTGTCAATCCTGACATACAGAAACAGATATTGGCGAACAGGCTCATCAAGGAGTCCTATAATCCGCTGTGGTTGTGTAACTTGCGTATTACCAAGGAGATTGGAGAGTACTTCGGCTTCACGTTCTTCCTGAACAATGTCTTCAAGACGAATCCTCTGGAAGAAAGCCGCAGGAATCCCGGATCTTATATCAGTTCCAGGAATCCGTCACAATTCTTCGGTATCGAGGCATGGGTAAAATTCTGATTGCAATGAAAAGATATATATGGATTTTGGCCGTGACTTCGGCTATGATATGCTCGTGTTGGCGGGACAATGCACCTGAAAGTCAGCTGGTTCAGGATTTCAAGCTCCGTCTTGAATACATGGAATACGGGAAGACGGCGAATTTCCCGGAGCCGGTGGACGTGTCAATGACGAATACCACCGAGCAATATACTTACGTGTTCAAGAGCAACCTTGACGGAACTGTCGATGTCAATGGCGTCATGCCCGGACACTATACGCTTACTGTTTCAGGAAAAGTGGACGGAACTCATATCGCAGGATTTGTCAACTCATTGATCCTCAGGCTTGACGCCGCGCCGGAAAACGAGGTGGTGGCGCTCTTCGCGGTGTCTTCCAGCCCGGTCATCTTCAAGGAACTCTACTATGCGGGATCATTGACTCCGACATCCGGCTCATATAGGAATGACGGCTTCTATTCGATATATAACAATTCGGACGCCCCTGTGGACATCTCGGATTTGTATATCGGAATGAACGAAAACTATGGCGGATTGGGAGAAGCCGGACCGCTTTGGCCTGGCGAAACTGCCGGAGCATATAAGAATGTGTACCTGCAGAGTGTCTGGAAGATAGTTGCAGGTAACGGGAAGAGGGAAGTGCAGCCCGGTGAGACTATAGTAATCGCCACCATGGCGGCACCTCACAACAAGGATGCCTCCTATAACCCGGCGTCTCCGGTGGACCTTTCAAATGCTGATTATGAGGCATATGTGGTGGACCCGGAGAACAAATACCCTGACCTGCCGGCGCCTAATATGGAAATGGCATTCTGGCCGGACTATGCGTATCTGTGGCGCAGCGGCGTATTCGGACAGAGCATGGTGCTGGTCAAGGCGTCACGTGAAGAGTTCGCGGCATTTAAACAAGTTATGCTCCCGGAAACATTCCAGGACCCGTTCGAAAGCGAGGAATATTGGAAATGCCTGAAGGTTCCGTATGAATATGTGACTGACGCTGTGGATATCATCCAGAATGAGATGGCTACGTCTACCAAACGCTTTTCTCCGAAGATAGATGCAGGATATGCCACCGTGGGAAAGACATATTGCGGATGCAGCGTCCGACGCAAGACCATATCAACCGTGGGAATCCCCAAACTTATGGATACCAACAACTCTACGGTAGACTTCGAAGTGAACACTAAACCATTGTCGGAATGAAGAGCAGATCTAGAATTATATTTATTATAGCGGCTGCATGCATGGCCGCAGCCGGAGGAAATCTGCATGCCCAGCAGACAAGGAATGCCATTGCGTCTGAAATGGAATTCACTGAGAAATCAGACTTCGGCTGTGCCGCTGTAGGAGGTGATGTCGAATCGGGCAGTTTCCATCGTCCCCAGGAGGCTTCTGACAAATATGGCATATTCTTCAAGGCGGACGGAGAACGTCAGGTCGGACTGTTCCATCTGAAAGGGAACTTTGATTTCCGTCAATCCTTTGAGAACGGAATACAATATTCCTCCACCTTCAACCCGCTGCGTGACATGCCGTACGTCATTGCCGACAGCACTGGAGGAGATTGGAGAAAACAGTATTATTCAATGTGGGTGGACATTTCCGCGAAGATTTGCGAAAAACTGTCCGCCGGCATCGGCATTGACCTTAATGTAGGACGCGGTGCGAAAAACATTGACCCGAGGCCGCAGGCTGGCATGAGCAAAATCGGGCTTGAACCGACATTGTCCTTCAATGCCGGGGGCGCGGGCGTCTTTTCGGCCGGTTTTACGTATTATTCCTATCGCGAAAACTCGAATCTGATTTTGTATGACTCGTCCGTACCGCAGAAATTGTATCTGCTGAAAGGTCTGGGGCAATATACTTACGAGATTTTCAGCACTACGGAGCGTGAAAGGAAATATGAGGGGAACAGTCTGGGCGCAGTTTTCGGATGGCTTCTGACTCGCAATGATGTTTCTGTCTCGGCCAAGGCTTCGTACTTGAACGGCATGGAATCAGTGTTCGACATCGACTACAACAAGCCTCATTACCGTGGCAAATATTATACGGATTCCTGGCGTGGAAAGTTCGATTTCCTGTATGATCCGGCGAATTGGGGGCTGCATGTGTCTGCGGACTATAACGGGTCTCGTGGCTCCGGCCGTGAACTTGTCCAGTATTTCAATTCTTCGTCAGATGTCAATGCGTGGGTGACAGATTCTGAAATTCCTGCACGCTATGTGTCTGTGAATCATGATGTTGATGCGGAAGCGGGCGTGGCGCTCAAGCGTGACGGCTATGAAATATGGAGATTTGCGGCTACGGCTGGCTGGAACAGTCTTGACCAGACCTACAAGGCCACATCGTCAGAGATGAAAGTCGTTTCTGCCGATTTCGGAGCCCGTATTTCCAGACAGATAAGGCTTGCCAAAGCGGAACTTGATTTTGCCGGTTCCGTCAACGGCCGCAAAAACCTGGATGCCTCCCTGCAATGTTCAAGAAGGGAAGCGGATGATGACAATATCCCCGTAGGACTGGTGCAGGAAGACTTCAAGATATTGAGTTCCAATGTCTTCGGAGCTTCGCTGGAAATGGGATGCGACTGGAGTCTGAAACATGCAAGAACTGTCGGCACACGCTTGACAGGATTCTATCGGTCAGCATCTGCCGGGTTGCACTGTTACGGAGTGTCGCTTGGCGTTTCGTTCAAATTCTAAGAAACAATTTCTAAACCTCCCGTCCCCGCAGAAGTACCTTGCTGATGAATGGCGTCTGCCAGCAGTATGGAATCCATGTGAGGGACGGAATCTTTTTGGTGATGATGAGATTTGCCAGCTTTCCCTGTGTGATGGAGCCGGCTATATCGCTTACACCCATGGCGTAGGCGGAATTGAGCGTGCAGGCATTGAGGGATTGGACAGGGGTGAGGCGCATCTGGATGCAGCCGAGGGACATGATGGTCCTCATGTCGCCGCATGGAGATGAGCCGGGATTGTAATCCGATGCCAGGGCTATGCCCAGACCGGCATTGATGAACTCCTGGGCGCGGCCGTACTGCATGCGGAGGAAGAAAGATGCCCCCGGGAGCATTGTCGCCATGGTTTTCCGGCCCTTCAGAGCTGCTATTTCAGCGTCAGTGGTACTCTCCAGATGGTCCACGGAAAGCGCATTGTGACTGACGCCGACCTGGACTCCGCCTGAAACTGCCAGCTGGTTCGCATGGAGCTTTACACGCATGCCGAAACGCTCGCCTTCGGAAAGAATCTTGTCAGTCTGGCCCGGCGTGAAGAAACCGTCCTCGCAGAAAACATCGATGAAATCTGCCAAATGCTCCTTGGCCACGGCAGGAATCATCTCCTTGCAGACATGGTCGACATACTCCTCTTGCCGCCCTGTAAACGCGCGCCCGACGGCATGAGCTCCCAGGAACGTGGCACGGATGATGGCAGGAGATGTTTCACGGATCCGGCGGATTACACGCAGAATCTTCAATTCATCTTCCGTAGTGAGCCCGTAACCGCTTTTTATTTCGATTGCCCCGGTGCCCTTGGAAATCATTTCATTGACCCTGGACATCGCCTGGCGGTACAACTCTTCTTCGGAAGTGCGGTGCAGCAGGTCGGCGGAGTTCAGAATTCCTCCGCCGTGCGCTGCTATTTCCGCGTAAGAAAGTCCTTCGATCTTGTCCAGAAATTCCTGCTCACGAGTGCCGGCAAACACGATATGAGTATGCGAGTCGCAGAACGCCGGCAGGACCATACCGCATTCTGCGTCAATGACTCCGCAACCCTCATCGGAAGGAAGGGCGTCCATCTGCCCGAAATCGGCAATGCGTTCATTATCAATCAGAAGCCATGCATTGTCCAATGTTCCGGTTTCTGACATCGCCGCACCCTCTTTTCTAAGGATGCCTTCTTCCACGATTCCGGCAATCTGCCCGATATTCTTTATCAATGTTTTCATGACAAGACCATAGACCTATTATAATACAATGTTCTTTTCGTCACGCAGGAAGTCGATGCTCTTCATGATGAGCGGATGCATGTAGGTATCCACATCCACGAACGGCACTACCTTGCGGTACTCTGTGAAAAGTTTCTCGATGAGAGGCGATGACTTGCCTGGGCGTCTGAAC
>FR882190.1:8317-16123 GCA_000434935.1 Bacteroides sp. CAG:709
GAACTCCAGTGCCTGGGCAGCATTGAACAACTCTATTGCGAGAACCGTCTCGACATTGTCGACGACCCTGACGAGCTTGGTGGCGGAGTTCGAGCCCATGCTCACGTGGTCCTCCTGGCCCTGCGAAGACGGAATCGAATCGCAGGAAGCCGGCCAGCAAAGCATCTTGTTCTGGCTTACGATGGATGCTGCGGTGTACTGAGGAATCATGAAACCGCTGTTCAGGCCAGGTTTAGCGACCAGGAACATCGGGAGACCGCGCTGTCCGCTGATCAGCTTGTAGATACGCCTTTCGGAGATGTTCGACAACTCGGACATTGCGATAGCCAATGTATCCATAGGAATGGCGATAGGCTCTCCGTGGAAGTTGCCCGCAGAAATAATCATGTCCTCGTCCGGGAACACGTTAGGATTGTCGGTCGCGCTGTTGATTTCATTGCCGATTACCGACTCCACGTAACGGATATTGTCCTTCACGGCACCATGCACCTGAGGGATGCAGCGGAACGAGTAAGGGTCCTGGACATGCTGCTTCGGCCTGCGTATAAGTTCGCTTCCTTCAAGCAGTTTCAGGAAATTGTCCGCAGTCTCCAGCTGACCCTTGTGACGGCGCAGCAGATGAGTCAGCTCATAGAACGGCTCGATACGTCCGTCGTAAGCCTCCAGCGACATTGCACCGATGCAGTCAGCCCAACGTGAGAGTCTCATGCTCTTTATCAATGCCCAAACGGCGTGAGCGCTCATGAATTGCGTTCCGTTAAGGAGTGCCAGGCCTTCCTTTGACTGGAGCCTGATAGGTTCCCAGCCAAGTTCCTGCCAGACATCTGCGGCAGGACGCACCTTGCCCTGGTAAAGCACTTCTCCCATTCCGATAAGCGGCAGACAGAGATGCGCCAGCGGGGCCAGGTCGCCTGATGCTCCCAGCGAACCCTGCTGATAGACCACCGGAAGGACATCATTGTTGAACATGTCGATGAGCCTCAGGATGGTAACCATCTGGACGCCCGAATGACCGTAAGACAATGACTGTATCTTCAAGAGCAGCATCAACTTGACGATTTCCGGCCTGACAGTGTCGCCTGTTCCGCATGCGTGGGACATTACCAGATTGTGCTGGAGCTGTGAAAGGTCCGCTTCAGGGATAGTGATGTTGCAGAGTGAACCGAATCCGGTGGTCACGCCATAGACCGGACGGCCGATGTCTTCCATCTTGCTGTCCAGATAGTCGCGGCATTTCTGCACCGCATGTGCGGATTCCTCTGATAGTTCCAGTGTTTCATGGTTTTCGATGATTCTCTTCACCTGTTTTAGCGTGAGAGTCTCTTCTGAAATCTTATGTGGCATATTTTGTTAGTTTTTTATGTTTCCAAGCGCTTTGCGCACCAATGTCTCGTCAGCATTGACAGGAACGGTCACTGTCAATGACGGGGTGCGTCCCATTTCGCGTGTGATGGCGTGGAGTGCGCCCTCGTTGCGGGCCCAGCTGCGGCGGGCAATGCCGTTGTTCACGTCCCAGAACAGCATGTCGGTGATGTGGCGGTCCGAGTCCGCGCTGCCGTCGATGACCATGCCGAAGCCGCCGTTGATGACCTCGCCCCAGCCGACACCGCCGCCGTTATGGATTGATACCCAGGTGGCTCCGCGGAATGAATCGCCGATTACGTTCTGGATGGCCATGTCCGCGGTGAACTGCGAACCGTCATATATGTTGGATGTCTCGCGGAATGGCGAGTCGGTTCCTGAAACGTCGTGATGGTCACGTCCGAGGACGATGGGAGCGGTGATTTCGCCACGTCTGATGGCTTCGTTGAATGCCAATGCGATTCTGGTCCTGCCTTCGCAGTCAGCATAGAGGATTCTGGCCTGTGAACCGACCACGAGATGATTTCTGCCTGCCTCTTCGATCCAATGTATGTTGTCACGGAGCTGACCTTGGATTTCCTCCGGAGCCGTCTTGGCCTCCTCTTCCAGGATTCTTACCGCGATGGCATCGGACTTCGCCAGGTCATCCGGATTCTCGGACATGCAGACCCATCTGAACGGACCGAAGCCGTAGTCGAAATAAAGCGGACCCATAATGTCCTGGACGTATGAAGGATAGCGGAATTTTCCGTCCGGTTTCAATATGTCCGCACCGGCGCGGGAAGACTCCAGCAAGAAAGCATTGCCATAATCGAAGAAATACATTCCCTTGGCAGTCAGTCTGTTGATGGCTGCGACCTGGCGTCTCAGCGATTCGCGCACGCACTCCTTGAAACGCTCCGGCTCCTCCGCCATCATGCGCTTCGACTCTTCCAGCGAATGCCCGACAGGATAATAGCCGCCGGCCCAAGGATTGTGCAGCGACGTCTGGTCGGATCCGAGGTCCACGTCAATGCCTTCGTCTGCAAGGCTTTCCCAGAGATCTACAACATTTCCCACATACGCAAGAGAGACTACTTCCTTGTCAGTCATGGCTTTACGTATGCGCTTCATGAGTTCGTCCAGGTCTTCGTGCAACTCATCGACCCAGCCCTGTTCATGACGTTTACGTGCCGCAAGCGGATTGATTTCCGCTGTGACGCTTACGACGCCGGCGATATTTCCTGCCTTAGGCTGCGCTCCCGACATGCCGCCAAGTCCGGCGGTGACGAAAAGCATGCCCTTCATGTTTTCCTGAGTTCCTTCAATGCCTCTGCTCCTCAGCTGTTTACGTGCCGCGTTCATTACCGTGATGGTGGTGCCGTGGACAATGCCCTGAGGACCTATATACATATAGGAGCCGGCTGTCATCTGACCATATTGAGATACGCCCATTGCATTGAACCTCTCCCAGTCGTCCTGCTTCGAGTAGTTAGGAATCACCATTCCGTTCGTGACTACTACACGTGGAGCGTCCTTGTGGCTCGGGAAGAGACCCATCGGATGTCCTGAATACATGGCAAGTGTCTGCTCGTCAGTCATTTCCGCGAGATATTTCATTGCCAGTCGGTACTGTGCCCAGTTCTGGAAAATGGCTCCGTTGCCACCATAGATGATGAGCTCGTGCGGGTGCTGTGCGACGCGCGGGTCCAGATTGTTCTGGATCATTGCCATTATCGCAGCAGCCTGACGGCTTTTCGCCGGGTACTCGTCAATCGGCCTTGCATACATCTCGTAATCAGGACGGAAACGGTACATGTAGATGCGGCCGTAGTCATGCAGCTCCTGCGCAAACTCCTCAGCCAGAATGCTATGGAACTTGGTCGGGAAGTATCTGAGAGCATTGCGTACAGCCAGTACCTTTTCTTCGTCAGTAAGAATGTCCTTGCGTTTAGGGGCATGATTTATTGCCATGTCATATGGCTTTTTCTCCGGAAGCTCCGCAGGGATGCCTTCGAGTATCTGTTTCTGAAAATCAGTCATGTTATCCGATGTTTTTGTTTACTTCTGAAAGGATTTCCGCTTCTTTTTCTGCTGCTTCTTTCGCGATTTTCTCCGCCTCGGCAGTCAGACTGTCAGCCATTGCACGGTCTTTCAGTCCGGCAGCATTGATACGGACATTGAGCTGGGCACCTTTCACGGCCGCGAGCGCTGCGATTGCTCCGACGCCCGCGTCTGATGCGGATGCAGGGTTGCCCTTGCGCGCCATTTCGAGTGCCAACGGCATGGCTTCCAATGCGGTCTGCATTGTCCTGAGCGGAACCTGTGTCGCGTAGAGCGTAGCTTTTTCCATGGCTTCTGCGCGTGCAGCCTTCTCCTCTTCCGTGCCCTTTGGCATTGAAAATACGTTCATGATTTTGGCGAATGCTGCCGTGTCTTCGTCCACGAGTTTCAACAGGCGTTCCATGATGTCCTGTCCTTTTACGGCCTGGTCGGAGAATTCCTTCCAGCGGTCGTCCCAGCCGCGTTTGTGTGCGGAGAGGTTGGCCACCATTGCGCCCAGAGCAGCTGCAAGCGCGCCCATGTATGCAGATACGGAACCGCCTCCCGGAGCCGCCGATTCGGATGCGGTCTCTCTGGCGAAACCCTTGAGCGTCATGCGGATAAGTCTTTCTTTCTCAGCCATGACAGCTTCGTCCTCCATCAGGAATTCGATGACCTTCTCCCTAGGGTTGAATGGCTTCAGGTCGCTGAGGCCCAATGACTTGGCGGCGATTTTTATGATTTCGTCCTCGCTGATGCCAAGCGAGCGCTGTTGTTTTTCGAGATAATATCTGCCGGTTTCCAGGAGTACGCGTTTAGGTACCAGACCGACAATTTCCGTTCCGGTCACGCGCAGTCCTCGTGCAGCAGCTGCCCTGCATACCTCTTCGAATGCCACGTGGAGCGGAGTGGTGTTTATGTCAGTGATGTTCATCGACACCTGAGCGATGCCGTATTCCTCTATGTACCAGCCGATTGCCTTGCAGCCTTTGAGCGTTCCCGGTATCCAGATGGTCTGGCCTTCCGAGTCTTTCAGAATCTTTCCTGTCAGGCTGCCTCCTTCTCTTGCAGGACGGCCTTTTTCGCGCACGTCGAACGCCACCGCCATAGCCCTGCGGGTAGATGTCGTATTCAGGTTGAAGTTTACGGCAATGAGAAAATCCCTCGCGCCAACGTTCGTCGCGCCGGCTTTCGCCACGGTCTCATTGTACTCGCCGGGTCCGAAGTCCGGTTTTCTTTTCGGGTCAATGACTTTTTCAGGGAGTGCTTCATATTCTCCTGCGCGGCATACTGCAAGATTCTTTCTTTCAGGCGTATATGCTGCTGCTTCGTAGCAATAGCAAGGTATGCCCAGCTCGTCGTAGGTACGTTTCGCCAGAGTGCGTGCCCATCCGGCGCATTCATCCAATGTCGTTCCGGCTACCGGTATGAGCGGAAGTACGTCCGTGGCTCCCGACCGTGGATGTGCTCCGTGGTGCTGCCTCATGTCGATAAGTTCGGCCGCTTTCTTTTCACCCTGGAACGCCGCTTCCATTACCGCTTCCGGTGAACCGACGAATGTCACGACTGTGCGGTTCGTAGCCTCTCCCGGGTCTACATCCAGAACTCTTACACGTTCTTCGCCGCGCTCCGTATTTACGGTAGTGTCGGCTATCGCCTTGACAATCAGGTCGATTACTTCCTTGTTCCGTCCTTCACTATAGTTCGGGACGCATTCGATGATTTTGTCCATATTTAAAGTCAATGTTATTAAAACGTATAAATATACGCATATTTCCCCTGATTTGGGAAATTTTCTTGCATTGACTTTACCTATGGGGTGCTAATCCTCTGTGGCTGGAGCCTCTCCGCGGCGGTAAATCTTGTAGCCTATCATGGCCATCGCGATGCTCATGAGCGGGCTGATGATGTTGAAGAAGCAGTATGGCAGGTAGGCGAGTGTCGGCACGCTCAGGATCGTCGCCTGGGTCATGCCGCAGCTGCTCCATGGAAAAAGCGGGGAAGTCACTGTGGATGAGTCCTCTACGGAGCGTCCGAGCAGCCTGCTTTCGTAGCCGCGTTTGGCGTAGATGTCCTTATATATGTCCGATGTGAGGATAATTGACAGGTACTGGTCGGAAATCACGCCGTTCAGGATTACGCCTGTGCTGACCGTGGACGCCACCAGTCCCGTACGCGTCTTGGTCATCGGCAATATCAGCGATGCCAGGTGATGGAGCATTCCGCTGGCCTTCATGCAGCCGCCGAAGCACATTGCGCAGATAATCAGATAAACGGTATTGAGCATGCCGAGCATACCTCTGGACGATACCAGCATGTTGACCTCTTCGACGCCGGTATCGACTGACACTGAATCATATACGGTCTTGACAATGCCGGTGAACAGCACGCCGGCTTCGCCCGTCGATATGCCCATTGATTCCAATGCCTTGTTTCCGATTTCGGAGATGGTGTGCGGCTGGAGGATGATGGCGCAGACCGCTGCAAGGACCATTGAAATGCCCAGCACCGGCAGCGCCGGCATTTTCTTCGCGATCAATATGCCCGTCACGAGCGGTACGATCAATGTCCACAAGCTGATGTTGAATTTCGCGGCCAATGTCTCCGTATAGACCGAGATTTGCGCCGAATCGTTGCCGCTGTGCAGGAATCCCAGTATCAGGAACAATGTCAATGTCAATGCGAATGTCGGTACTGTGGTGAGCATCAAGTACTTGATATGCCTGAACAGGGGACTGCCCGAGATTGACGCGGCCATGACGGTGGTGTCGGAAAGCGGGGAAATCTTGTCGCCGAAATAGGCTCCGGAGATGATGGCTCCCGCAATCATGCCGTCGCTGAAGCCCTGTGCCTTGCCGATACCCATCAATGCCACGCCGATAGTGGCGATGGTTGTCCACGAGCTGCCTATCATCACCGAGATGAAGGCGCAGATTATACATGCCGTTACCAGAAAGACTCTTGGCGAGATTATCTGGACACCATAATATATAAGGGATGGAACGGTGCCGCTCATGGTCCATGTTCCCGAGATGCCTCCGATCATGAACAGTATGACTATCGCAGTGGTGACGTCGCCGATGTTGCTGCGTATCGCGTCTTCGAAGTCTTCCCACGGCTTCTTGAAAAGCCACATCGCGAGCCACACGCACAGGCCCGATGCGAAAAGAAGGGAAACCTGGCTCGCGCCCAATATCGCGTCGCTTCCGAAGAAGCTGATGTTCAATGCCAGCAGTATCATCAGTACTGCAATCGGAATCAATGATATGACCGTCCGGATTATTGATGCTCGTTTCATATTCACAAGTTTTGCAAGTTCGTCAACTTGTCAAGTCGTAGTACGCGGATTTGCGTAAATTATTTTGTCATTTTGGAGTAGGCGTATGCCTTGGCAAAGGCCGCAAAATATTTTTCCGATGGAAGCAGTGCGGCCGTATTATCTGAATAATATTCTTGACAGAAAAGTTCTCTGGCGCGACAGAGTTCACCTAGCATTTCGTTTCTGCCGTCAGTGTTTCGTCGTCCTTCGGAAATCGTTGCGTCAATGAGATCCAAAGCCCGGATAAATGCACTTTCCGCCAGATCTTTGTTTCCTTTCATTTTCCATTTTCCGGTTCTTCCTATCTCGCTGCTTATATTGGCCATCTGCTCTACAAATGACATTTTTCCCCACCTTTCTTTGTCAGGAGGTTTCGGTAATGTAATGTTCATATTATAAGCTGATTGACAATGTCTCTAATTGTTTTCTGAATATTCGGATCTTCAACATCTCTGCTGAAATTATTCCTTCTTGGTGAAATATTGATAAGCGAATCGAATTCAATGAAATCGTCTCCTTCCATTTCCGGGTATAGGTTTATTCCCCATAGAGATTCTTGTGAGGAACCATTCTCTATCAGCATCTTTTCCAAGTCAGCATGTAGTTCAGCATTGATTGCCAATATCTTCATGTCGATATCTACAACGGCCTTGACCATGTCTCCAAAAAATTCAGGAGCCATATCTGTAAGTTGCTGACGTGCTATAGGTTTTGTTACTATAATCATCTGCTGTTTGTTTTTTATAAATAGATATCTTACAAAAATAACTAAATTTTCGCAGCCGGTCAAAAATATGATGTTGTCGCGGTAGTGCGGTGATGCTGAAATATTGATAAATAAAACACCCGGTCAAATTGTTTGGCCGGGTGTTATAACATATTATGTATTATGGATTAAGATCCGTATATGCTAGAAGATTTCATCATTGCTCTCGGAAATATTGAAATCAGGAGCATCATAGTTGTCAGCAGAATTGAAATTCTCTGCTCCTTCAATGTTCTCGTCAGCCGGTCTCGGGCCGAATGGCTTTCTGCCGCCTCTGTGGTCGTCGCGTGGACCTCTGCGGTCGTCTCTTGGACCACGTCTGTCATCACGGCGATCG
>FR882190.1:16137-24342 GCA_000434935.1 Bacteroides sp. CAG:709
ACGGCGATCGCCTCTTCTGTCGTCACGAGGGCCTCTCCTGTCGCCTCTGCGGTCATCCCTTCTGTCGTCGCGCGGACCTCTTGGACGACGCTCAGGCTCTACGTAACCCTCCGGTTTCTCGGTGAGTGCACGCATTGAAAGTCTCATCTTGCCTGTCTTCTCATCGATTTCGAGAAGTTTTACGTCCACTTCGTCGCCGACTTTGAGGACATCAGCTACGTTCTCTGTCTTGGTCCATGCGATTTCCGATACGTGGAGGAGTCCTTCCTTGCCAGGGAGAATTTCTACGAATGCACCGAAATCGAGGATTGAAACGACCTTGCCGTGATATGTCTCGCCGACTTCAGGCACAGCGCAGATACCTTCGATCCATGCGAGAGCCTTGTCGAGGGAATCCTTGTCTGTAGAGAAGATATCCACGAGACCCTTTCCTCTTTCTGCATCCTCTGTGATGGTGATGGTGGTACCTGTCTCTTTCTGGATCTTCTGGATGGTCTCGCCGCCCTTTCCGATAACGGCACCGATGAAGTCTGAAGGAATTTCGAGCTGCTTGAGTCTCGGAACGAATGGCTTGTAGTCCTCACGTGGCTCGCTGATGGTCTTCATCATTTCGCCCATGATGTGGAGTCTGCCCTGACGTGCCTGCTCAAGTGCCTTTGCCAGAACGTCGTATGAAAGTCCGTCTACCTTGATGTCCATCTGGGTAGCTGTGATACCGTCTTTGGTTCCGGTTACCTTGAAGTCCATGTCTCCGAGGTGGTCCTCGTCACCGAGGATGTCGGTAAGGATGGCGTATCTTTCGTTAGGTCTGTCCTTGTCTGTGATAAGACCCATTGCAACACCTGCTACAGGTTTCTTGATCTTGACACCTGCGTCCATGAGTGCGAGGCAACCTCCGCAGACTGAAGCCATTGAAGATGAACCGTTTGACTCAAGAATGTCTGATACCACGCGGATTGCGTAAGGGTTCTCAGGAGCTAGTGGAACTACTGCTTTGAGAGCACGCATTGCGAGGTTTCCGTGTCCGATTTCGCGGCGGCCTACACCTCTCTGTGCCTTGGCCTCGCCTGTTGCGAATGGAGGGAAGTTATAGTGAAGAACGAACTGCTGTGTCTCGCGGACAAGTACTTCGTCCATTTCCTTCATATCGAGCTTGGTTCCGAGTGTAACGCTTGCAAGTGACTGTGTTTCACCACGTGTGAAGATTGCGGAACCGTGTGCGCATGGGAGGTAGCCGACTTCGCACCAGATAGGACGTACTTCGTCGGTCTTACGGCCGTCAAGACGGACTCCCTCGTCGAGAATCATGTTTCTCATTGCGGCTTTCTCCTCATTGTTGTAATATCTTGCTACCATTGCAGCCTTGGCCTCCTGGTCTTCCTCTGAAAGTGTGGCGAGGAAGTCAGCCTTGATCTGCTCGAAGCCTTCTGTCCTTTCCTGCTTAGGTTTTGCGGATTTGGCGAGGGCGTAGCATTTGTCGTAGCAGAACTCGTGAACGGCTTTCTTGAGATCCTCGTCTTCCTCGTCGTGAGGGTAGTCTCTCTTCACGTCCTTGCCGAGTTCCTTGTTCAGTTCAATCTGTACGAGGCACTGCTTCTTGATGGCTTCGTGTGCGAATTTGATGGCTTCGAGCATGTCTGCTTCGCTTACCTCGTTCATTTCGCCTTCTACCATCATGATGTTGTCATAGGTAGCTGCAACCATGAGTTCAAGGTCGCTGTCTGCCATTTCGCTGAATGCAGGATTGATCTTGAATTCGCCGTTGATCCTTGCGACGCGTACTTCTGAGATCGGGCCTTCGAACGGAATGTCGCTGCATGCGAGTGCTGCTGATGCTGCGAGTCCTGCGAGTGCGTCAGGCTGGGTGTCTGCGTCTGCTGAGATAAGGTTTACATTGACATAAACCTCAAGGTGAAAATCGTCCGGGAACAGCGGTCTGAGTGCGCGGTCAACGAGGCGTGAGATGAGAATCTCATAGTCGGACGCCTTGCCTTCGCGTTTCATGAAGCCGCCAGGGAATCTTCCTGCTGAATAGAATTTCTCTTTGTAGTCTACCTGAAGAGGCATGAAGTCAGTGCCTTCCTTTACCTCTTTGGCGCAGGTTACGGTGGCGAGGAGCATTGTTCCTCCCATCTTGATGACTGCTGAACCGTCAGCCTGCTTTGCAAGCTTGCCGGTCTCGATTTCGATTACCCTGCCGTCGGATAATTCGATTTTCTTGTTAATGATGTTCATTAGTGTTTCAATGACCTGCCTTCCCCAATGGAAGTGTGTTTTCTTTTATTTTCTTCATATATCGTCCCCGTATTCTGCAGCAGGTCGGTTATTATGCAGAAACGGAATGCTATATTCGTTCGCTACGCCCTTGCGGGCGGAATGGTTCGCGACCCTTGCGGGGGCTGTGCCTTTTTGCGAGGGCTGTGCTCTTGCGGGGTTTCCAGGCCCACGCGCTTTTATTACGTTACCCTCACCCTAAATCCCTCCCCTCGGGGAAGGGACTTGCTGTCGCCCTCCGGGCTTTATGGCTCACGCTACGCCCTTGCGGGCGGATTGGTTCGCGTCCCTTGCGGGTGCTGTGCTCTTGCGAGGTTATCTCGTATAAATGCTGAAAAAAGACCGGCTCCAGTGATGAAACCGGTCTTTTGCTTTCCTATCGGTTATCGACGGAGACCAAGCTCCTTGATGATGCTTCTGTATCTCTCGATGTCAACTCTCTGGAGGTAGTCCAGCAACTGACGTCTTTTACCTACAAGGCGGAGAAGAGAACGACGGGTTACAACGTCTTTCTTGTTCTTCTTCACATGCTCTGTGAGGTGATTGATACGGTAGGAAAATAGAGCAACTTGACTCTCTGGTGAGCCGGTGTCTGTATTAGACTTCCCGTACTTCGCGAAAATCTCCTGCTTCTTTTCAGCTTCTAAATACTCAGCCATTTCGCAAAAAATTTTTATTTATAAAACAATCACCGGTATCCGTCACGGATTCCCGCGTCCCCTCCATCTGCCTGAGCAAATTTCAGAAACGGCTGCAAAGTTAAGAATTATTTCTTATATTGCAAACATCTGTTTTGAATTAGACATTGACCACCATTATTTGGTTGATGTCGGTCAGGTAGTTGGGGGTGAGATGCTCACGTCGGGTCTTCCAATCCTCGTTCGCGCTGCCTTCGACGGCGAGACCGACCGTCTTGGCGCCATATTGGTGATTCATCCTGTCTATCGTCTTCGAAAGTTCGAGCCGCTCGTCACGCTTGCTGACGGTGTCGAACAGCACGGGCTGTATGCTGCCGGGAACGATGTGCGAAAGAATGACGCCGGATTTCTTGAAAAGGATTCCAGGCCGGTAGATTTCTTCCACGAGCCTCATCGCCAACTTCGTGATTTCCAATGTATCCGCAGATGGAATCCCGAGCATTGCGGAAGCCATGTACCCGTATTGCGGCAGGTCTTCCCGGAATCGGTTGCTGCATGCGAAAACACTGACGCATCCCGCAGCTGAGTCTTGTCCGCGGAGCGTATTGCAACAACTGGCGGCGAATGTGGCCACTGAGGATTTGAGCTGTTCTACGGAGGAAGTCATTTTTCCGAAACTCCTTGATGTAGAGATACTTTGCCGCTGAATGATCTCTGTGGTGTCTATGCACGGACGGCCGTTCAGTTCCAGCCAGGTCTGGTAACCCGGCTTATGGAAATGCCGCTGCACCCAGTCGCCGTCCTTGTCCGCGAATTCCAACGCCGTCCGCACTCCGAGCGCGACCAGCCTCGCATACGTCCTTGGCCCGATGCCCCAAATGTCGGCAAGGTCAGCCAGCGCGAGCGCTTTCCGCCGTTTCTCGTCCGTGTCAATCATGCACACGCCGCGGTACCCGCGAAATATCTTCGCGAATTTGCTCGCGACTTTCGCCAATGTTTTCGTAGGGGCAATGCCAATGCTTACCGGAATGTCTGTGTACAATGCTATTTTCCGTATCATTCCGCGCATGAGTTCCACGATGTCGAAATGTTCTTCGTAGCCGTCCAGATAGAGGAATTGCTCGTCAATGGAGTAGCTTTCGGTGTGCTTTACCGTCTTCCGCATGATGCTCTGCACGCGCTCCGACATTGCCGCATACAGCATGATGTTGCTGGAGAATACGGCGACATTGTTCTTCCTGATGATGTCCTTTACTTCGAAGAATGGTGCTCCGCGCTTGATTCCCAGTGCCTTGGCTTCCGTCGTAAGTGCAATGACATTTCCGTCATTGCTCGACAATACGCATACGGGTTTTCCTTTGAGACCAGGGTGGAGGGCCCGTTCTACCGATGCGAAGAATGTGTTGCAGTCCGCGAGTGCTATCATATATTTCGGATGTTTTTGGTGATGCGGAGGTTTCCGGCCCTCGCGCGTTTACTACGTTGCCCCCACCCTAAATCCCTCCCCTCGGGGTGCCATTAGTCGCGGGGTTTGTGGATTATGAAGGTGACGGTGCCCCAGACGCTGAAATCATCCTCGGGACTAATCCGGATGCGCGGGTAATCGGGATTGGCCGGAACCAGCCAGCCCTGCCCGTCCTCCATGCGGAAATGCTTCAGCGTATATTCGCCATTGAGCTCGCACATCGCTATCTCCCGCGGCGAAGGATTCCGGTTGCTCTTGTCCACGATGACAATGTCCCCGCTGAACACCCCGGCGTCAATCATTGAATCACCGTTCACCCGTATGAGATATGACGCCTCCGGATGCGGACAAAGCATCCGAATCAGGTCAATGTCCTGCGACTTTTCATCATTGTCCAGCGGCACCGGGAAACCCGCCACGACCCTGATATCGAAAAAGGGAATGTTGACGTGCGCCACCTTCCCGGCTGGAATGACGTCTCCAATCCTTCTAATATCTTCTGCCCGTTCAGACTTCTTTCCGGATTCGATTTCTCCTCCTGTTTCTGTCTTCCAGCCTCTCCTTATATCCGTTACTGATATTCCTCCTTGTTCAAGGTTTTCTTCCGTTTCTGCAATCTTCAATACTCTCTCTTTCTTTAGAAGGGCTTCAGCAATACTCTTTTTTATGAATTCCGTCCGGTTCTCCACTTTCTCCAATTCGTCTGCCAATGCCCCCGGAGCACGGAATGAAATCATCCTGCTGTCACCCCTCGGCCGTCCTGCCCCCGGTCGCGCGCCACCACGCATTCCATTCCGCGCTCCTTCACGAGTCCTTCCGTTTTTATGCGCTCCACGCTCATTCTCTCTGCTGCCCCCAGCTAAGTCTTGCACTTCCTTTCCCATTTTTCGCATGGTTGCGTCCCTTGCGTCATTCCCGTTCTCATCTTGCGTACCATGTCGTGCGTCAATGTCTTTTATACGATTACTATCCATAGCTCTCTCCTTAAAGTGCCACAAATATACAATTCTTTTTGAAAAACGTAATACATAAATCAAGAAACGGAACAAGTTGGCAGGCTGTGATTTTGGTAAATCGCTGAATGCTATGGTGTTACAGAAACGCGCGCCTGCCAAGTCTCATGAAAAAACATGGGAGTTGGCAGGTCGGTTTTCTGGGGTAAAGCCTTGTAATTGACTGATATTCAATGAATAAGTGAGTAGATGTTGCCGTGGTTCGCCTGCCAACTTGTTCAGTTTTTTTAGCGAGTGGGAGAGTGTCAGCAGGGCAGGCGGTCGGTTCCGGCGGACGTGGCCAGCCCACGGCCTCGGGAAGTGGGAGGTGCCTGCCGGATACAAGTTCTCGCGGGAGCGAGGACGCAGGAGACGGTAGGAGGGTCGAACGAAGCAGCGCGGAGTGAGTTCCGCCGGAACTGACCGCCTGGCCGGCGCGAAAACACAATCAATGCAAACCAACTTTCAGAACTTGAATTATTATGTTAATTAAAACCAGCATTTCACATATCTGTAATCATGTTTTTTCAGAAAAAGCGTTTTCATTTTCTGAACACGGATAGTTATTCGTTACTTTGTGAAAAAACCATGTACTATCATTTCTGCACTAACGGCCTGTTGAAAAACATTATTTTCTCATCTGATGCGGACTATATTTATGGAATGAATGCCATCGCCATCTGTAAGTCGAAATATGTTGATGTGAAGATACTTGCATTCTGCATTATGAATAACCACGTCCATTTTATCCTTGACTGCACGAAAGATGAGGGGGAATCGTTCATGAGATATTATAAGCTGCTTCTGGGAGTCTATCTGAAGAAGAACTATGTCGCGGAACGTAATCTTGACGGTGCGGATATAGGATGTAAGGAAATATCGGACCCGGATTATTGTGTCCGCGCTATTGCATATGTCTTGCGGAATCCGCTCTCTGCCGGAGTGCAAGTCGTACCCGGTGAATATCGTTGGAGTTCCGCCAACTTGTATTTTGCGTCACGGACCTTTGCCCAAAGGAATTTGATGTCAATCGGAAGCATTCCCGTCTTGAGAGTCAGGAGCCTGACCAGAAGCCATTGCCGGTTTTCTCCAGAATGGCGCCTGGATGAGAATGGTATGATATTTCCTGGCGACTATGTTGATTATGAGAGTGTTGAGAGAATTTTCCTGCGCCCGTCGCAGTTACTTTACTATGTTCTTAAAAACAATGATTCCTCGATTGAGGCGGATACGGGGATTCTTGCCAAGTGCCGATACAGTGATAATGAATTGTGCGCATCCAGGGATATTCTTATCCGAGAACATTTCGGGAAAAGCAGATTGGCGCAATTGTCAGTGGAAGAAAGGATCTCTCTGGCGTCAATGATGAGGCGACGCTACGGGGTGTCACTGCCGTCATTGTCCAGGATTATCCAGATCGACAGACAATTGCTTCGGGGTATGCTCTGAATTTCTGAACAAGTTGGCAGGCGGTGATTTTGGTAAATCGCTGAATGTTATGGTGTTACAGAAATGCATGCCTGCCAAGTCTCATGAAAAAACATGGGAGTTGGCAGGTCGGTTTTCTGGGGTAAAGCCTTGTAATTGACTGATATTCAATGAATAAGTGAGTAGATGTTGCCGTGGTTCGCCTGCCAACTTGTTCAGTTTTTTTAGCGAGTGGGAGAGTGTCAGCAGGGCAGGCGGTCGGTTCCGGCGGACGTGGCCAGCCCACGGCCTCGGGAAGTGGGAGGTGCCTGCCGGATACAAGTTCTCGCGGGAGCGAGGACGCGGGAGACGGTAGGAGGGTTAAACTTATCCGTTTTAGATTTTGCGGAAAGCGAAAGACCTTGTAATTTTGTGGCAATAACAACATTACGAAAGAAATAACAACATTGCGAAAAGCGGAAAGAAATATGACAGATACGATTCAGAATCAACCGAAAACACGACGCGACGCCATAGAAATGGACAATGTCAGAAGCCAGAAAGCCAACCTGAAGAAGAACACGGACGCCAACCAGCTGCTCTCGCTCAGAAAAAGACTGGACGTGCTTCTGCGCACCGGACAACTGCTGCTCGAAAGCTCGGCGGACACGAACCGCATACGACGGAACATGGTCCGGGCCGCATTGTTTCTCGGCTTCAATGAAGACAACCTGCACATATTCATTGACCATAACATATTGATGGTCAACTACAGCGACGAGGCGCACTCGTTCACGAAATTCCAGAAACGCGTGAAAGACGGCATCAACTTCACCACCATCGAAGCCATCAGCCACCTGACATACAAGGCAGTGAGGAAACACTTCTCGGTGGAAGACTACGAAGCCGAACTTGAAAAAATCGCTGCGAGACCGAGAAACTACAACCAGCTGGTGACATCAGCCGGAGCAGCATTGGCCTGCGGCGGATTCTGCATCCAATTCGGCTGCGACTGGACAGCATTCATTTACGCATCACTGGCCGCATTCATCGGCTTCAACTGCCGCGCATACTTCAACAAGCTCGGCGTGAACAAATACTTCTCCATCGCCATTGCCGCGTTCGTCTCCACATTGATAGCATGGATCACGACATACCTCCCGGCATGGACCACGACACCGCTCCACCCGCTGCTCGCATGCGCCCTCTTCATTGTACCGGGCGTGCCGCTCATCAACTTCGTGGACGACATGCTCGACACCAATTTCCGGGTCGGCATGGAACGCGCCATAAACACCGTCATGATGATGGTCGGCATGGCATTCGGTATCGTGCTGGCATTGAAAGTATGCAGCTGGGCCTTCCACTTCGCACCCGACATCATGTCCATACCGATGGTTCCGGAACACCCGTATTGGATATACGCCAC
>FR882190.1:24376-27435 GCA_000434935.1 Bacteroides sp. CAG:709
CATATCGGCCATGGGTTTCTCGATGATTTTCAATATCCCGAAACGCCTGCTTCCGGTAGTCGCGGTAGGCGGCATCATTGCTGTCTGCACCCGTAACTTGGTCAGCCTGCAGCCGGACATGTACTGCCCGTTCAGCCTCGGGCAAGGCGGTATAATCGGATCACTCGCGGGATCGGCCCTCGTTTCCATAATCTGCATCAAGGCCGTGCACGTCTTCCACACCCCTCACCAGGTTATCGCCATCTCCAGCGTGATTCCAATGGTCCCTGGAGTGCTGATGTACCGCTGCCTGTTCTCCCTCTTCACCATCCCGGGAACCAGCGGCGAACAAATGTCCAACTTCGTTGCCGCCGGCGTGAACGGGCTCAATGCCTCCCTCATAATCGGTGCCATAGCCCTCGGCGTCGCCGTCCCGAACATCATCGCGAGAAGGCAGGTCAATGCCTCCAAACGTCGTGCTTTCGAGACGCAGATCAAGGAACAGCGCGAACATGACGGATTCATTGACATCACGAAATTATAAACCTTATAAAAACTTATAACCAAATGAGTTACACATCCAAAACACTATTGCCCGACGAAAACGTCCTGTATAAGGGACATGTAAGTGCCTGGTATTTCGCTCCGGCATTGCTGCTGGCGCTCGTCGGAGCCGTCGTTCTGATTTTCGCATTGGCCCCGGAAACCGGTACCCTCGCATATATTCATCAGGACAATGACGAAACCGCCGGATTCTGCATCTTCCTGGGCGTCGCCATCCTGATATGGGCATTGATAAAATTCCTGAAGATACTCTTCTATAAATGGACCTCGGAATTCATCATCACCGATAAGCGCTGCATCCTGAAGACGGGCCTCATAAGCATCTGTGTATCAGACATTGCACTGGACAAATGCGAAGGCATCATCTTCCACCAGAGCATTGGCGGCCGCATCTTCGGATATGGAACACTCAGCGCCACCACAGGCGGACAGACATTGGACTTCCCGGGAATTGACTCACCGTTCGCCTTCCGTAACCAGCTTTTCGTAGCAATGGACAATTACAAGAAATGGCGAGCATCATCTATATGACAGACTTCGCGGAAGCCTATGCACGCGGACTGCTCCTCGGAATCGCACGGTATGCCGAGAGCATCGGTGAGGCATGGAACATCTGCCGGCTTCCGCTGTCCATCCGCGACCGTTTCGGTATCAAGGCAGTGGTCGAATACGCCTATACTCACCACGCGGACGCCGTAATCGGACAATTCAACCCTCAAGAAGACGTAAGCCTTTTCACGAAACAAGGCATCCTCGTACTGGCACAGGATTTCAAATCCCCGTTTACCGACATCCCGAATATCCGTGGCGAATACCATAAATCCGGAGAAATGGCAGCCGACTACTTCATCAACAAAGGCTTCCGCAACTTCGGATTCTACGGCGTGAAGCACGTGAACTGGTCCGAGGACAGACGCAAGGGCTTCCTTGACGTGATCTCCTCCAAGGTTCCAGGCTACTCCTTCTATGACATGGAAATGCTGAAAAGCGACATGTGGAACTACGACGTCGAAGGCACCGCGAAATGGCTCGAAAGCCTTCCGAAACCGGTCGCAATCCTGGCCTGCGACGACAACCATGCCTACTATCTCACGGAGTCCTGCCGAATCATGTCCCTCTCCGGGAACCACACGAAACTCCGTATTCCTGAGGATATTGCGATACTTGGCGTGGACAACGACTAGACCATCTGCAACCTCTCGTCCGTCAAACTATCGTCGATAAACCAGGATGTCGAAAGGGGAGGGGTAGAAGTCGCCCGCTACATCGACAAATGCCTCAAGCACGGGCAGACCGAAATCTACGACATCACCGTACCCGCGACGCACATCGTCACCCGCCAATCCTCCGATATCTTCGTCAATGACGACCCGTACATCGCCAAGGTCCTCAAGTACATCCACGAAAATATCAGCCATAAGATCAATGTCGACGAAATCGTCGGCCAGGTTCCTCTTTCACGTCGCCTTCTGGAAGAACGCTTCAGGAAGGTGATGGGGACCTCCATATACAACTATGTGCTGAAAGTCAGGGTGGAAAAGGTCGCTGAACGTCTCTCTGACGGCAGCAGCGTATCGGATGCTGCCTTCGAATTCGGTTTCACCGACATCAAGAACCTTTCCCGCGTATTCCGCAATATCATGGGAATGTCGCCGTCTGAATACAAGGCCAGATAGTCTCGCAAGTCCGGAAACTTGCGCTCCATGAGAATCTTACTCTAAATTCTGCGCGATATGAGGAGTCGCATACGCAAAATGCCGCCCTGTTAAACGTTTTGCAAGGTAATTTTGCATCATACAACCATGTAATTTCAGATGAAAAGAATAATTCCGCTAGCCATAATCATGGCATTGGTCTCATGCGGCCGCGCACAACAGACCACAGAGGCAGATCCGATGATCGGCACAGGATTCCACGGACACACATATCCGGGAGCTGCGGCTCCTTACGGCATGGTGCAGTTGAGCCCGGACACCAGGACCGAAGGCTGGGATGCCTGCTCCGGCTATCATTATGATGACAATACCATAATCGGATTCTCCCATACACACCTGAGCGGTACCGGATGCGCCGACCTGGCCGACATTCTCTTCCACCCGTCGGCGGAAGCGCCGGAAAAAAGCGGAACCCGCTATGGCATTGACCCTTACACATTCAATCATAAGGACGAAACCGCGAAGCCGGGATATTGGGCGGTGAAACTCCCGAAAGCCGGACTCGTGGCGGAACTCACTGCTACACAGCATGTCGGCATCCACCGTTACATCTATAGCGGCAGCGGCAGGTACATCCTCATTGACCTGAATCATGCCTTGTCCGACGATAAAGTGGACCAATGCTCGTTGAGGCAGATCTCCGACACCGAAATCTGCGGCATGAGACGCACCCAAGGCTGGGTCGAAAATCAGACAATTCATTTCTACGCCAGGTTCTCGCGCCCTATAATCAGTTTCAATGACGCTGAACGTCAGGCCCTTCTGGAATTTGCACCGGATGCGGACACATTGACAGCCGCA
>FR882190.1:27455-28804 GCA_000434935.1 Bacteroides sp. CAG:709
CCAGCCGCAGTCGGCATCTCGGCAGTCAGCATCGAAAATGCCAAACTGAACCTCGACACCGAAGTCCCTGAACTCGACTTCGACCAAGTCAGGGAACAGACCGAGGAAACCTGGCGCACAGCCCTGTCAGGCATCCGCGTCAAAGGCGGCACCGAAAAACAGCGTAGAATCTTCGCCACGGCACTCTATCATACAAAGATTGCCCCTAACGTGATGAGCGACGTGAACGGCCAATACATCCGTCACGACGGCAGCATCGGAACAATGCCGGAAGGCCGTAAATATTGGTCCACATTCTCCATCTGGGATACCTTCCGCGCATGGCATCCGCTTCAGACACTGACAGATACGGCATTCGTGAACGACATGGTACTGAGCTTCATGGAAATGTATGACGCATCCGGAGAACTCCCGATCTGGCCGCTCTGGTCAGGCGAAACCGGGACAATGATCGGCTATCATTCCGTATCGGTCATTGCCGACGCATACCTCAGGGGCGTCCGCGGATTCGATGCGGAAGCTGCATTGAAAGCAATGGTCCGCTCCTCCAATATCAACAAGAAAGGCTCGGTCCTGTACAATGAATTCGGCTTCGTTCCGTCAGACGTGAAGAAAGAAGCCGTGTCACTGACATTGGAATACGCATACGATGACTGGTGCATTGCCAGAATGGCGGAAGAACTTGGACATGAAGACATTGCGAAAGAATATTACCGCAGGGCGACGAACTATGTGAACGTGTTCGACGGCTCGACATCCTTCTTCAGGGGCAGGAACCGCGACGGCAGCCGCACCACGCCGTTCGACATTTTCTCCACCGGCAGGGACTATACCGAAGCCACTCCATGGCACTACAGATTCTTCGCTCCGCATGACGTGAACGGTCTCATCCAGCTCTTCGGCGGCAGGGAACAGTTCATCAAGGCATTGGACGACCTGTTCACCCTCGAATCCGACGAACTCACACTGGATGTCTCCGACGTTTCCGGCCTCAAAGGCCAATATGCCCACGGCAATGAGCCCAGCCACAATTTCGCATATCTCTATAGCTATGCCGGCCAGCCGTGGAAGACACAGGAACTCACCCGCGAACTGCTGGACGAAATGTATGACGACACGCCGGACGGCATTATCGGCAATGAAGACTGCGGCCAGATGTCGGCATGGTATGTAATGTCCTCGCTCGGCTTCTACTCCGTGTGTCCGGGCACGGGCGAATATGTCCTCACCACCCCTCTCTTCGATGAGGCGGAAATGATTATGGCTAATGGTAAAGTGTTGACTATCAAGGCGAACAATCCGGCACGAAACAGATATATAAAATCGGTCACCCTTAACGGCCGTCCTCT
>FR882190.1:28813-29209 GCA_000434935.1 Bacteroides sp. CAG:709
CGGCCGTCCTCTGACCACCACATTCATAACCTACGCGCAGCTCCTCGAAGGCGGCGTCCTGGAATTTGAATTGAGCAGAGAACCTGTCAAGAACATTGACCTGGAACGCCCTTATTCCCTCTCAACCGGCGAAGAAGCATCCGTGCCATATACCACCTCGGAATTCAGCCTCTTCATCGATTCTGTGGACTTCACCCTCGGCACGACCACCCCGGACGCCGAAATCCGATACACCCTCGACGGCTCCGAACCTGATTCAGCGTCAATGCTTTACGATGGCGCGATCCGACTCGATGCCAGCACCGTCGTCAGCGCCAGGACCTTCCGCGAAGGCTTCCGCCCGAGCAGAGCTGTCAGGTTCAATGTCGAAAAGGCGGAGTTCATCCCGGGAGTTCA
>FR882190.1:29226-44294 GCA_000434935.1 Bacteroides sp. CAG:709
GTTCAGAAGTCCGGACTTGCACAGGGAGTCCGCTACCGTTTCCATGACGGAAGATTCGCATCCGTGGCTGAAATGTGCATGTCCAAAGTGACCCGCACCGGAACCATGCCGGAACCTTCCATTGATGACGCAGGCGTTGAGGACTACTTCGGATATGAATTCGAAGGTTACATCGACGTTCCTGAAAAGGCCGTATGGGAATTCGTCACCAAGAGCGACGACGGAAGCGTCCTCTACATCGACGGCAGGAAGGTCGTGGACAATGACGGCTCGCACGCTGCAGTGGCGGCTACCGGACGCATTGCATTGGACAAAGGACTCCATAAATTTACATTGCTTTACTTCGAAGACTATGAAGGTCAGGAACTTACATGGGGTTGGAAACGCTCCGGCGAAACGGATTTCCGCCCGATTGACCGCACCTCTCTTTACTATGAAACTCGTTTCGCAAGTGCGAAACACCGCTTGTAGAGCCCGCGAGGGCGATGGTAAGTCCCTTCCCCGAGGGGAGGGATTAGGGAGAGGGTAACGTGCATATATAAAAGTGAGTTGGGCTTACGGTCTTCGAACGAGAGGCAACCCTCAAATTAGCACTAAAGGTCAGCCAGTTTGACAACTTGCGAAACTTGAATGAATAATTTTTAAGACACAATGATATCCATAAAGAAATTAATATCCGCCATCTGCCTCACGGCAATGACATTGACAGCCTCGGCGCAGGCACCGGTACTTATCCATTCCCACAATGACTACACACGCAATGTCCCTTTCTGGCAGGCATACGCACAGAATGTGTACTCCATTGAGGCTGACGTGTTCCTGAAAGACGGCACCCTGCTTGTGGGACATGAGATGGAAGACCTCTCGCAGGACATGACATTCGAAGCATTGTACTACACGCCTGCCGTGACGATGTTCGACCGCAACGGCGGCAAGCCTTACGCGAACGGACAGCCGCTTCAGCTCATGGTGGAACTCAAGTCCGAGACAGCTCCGGCGATGGAGGCATTGATTGCCCTTCTTTCCCGCCGTCCTGACGTCTTCGACCCGTCCGTGAATTCTGCAGCAATAAGAATCACGATTACAGGCAATGTCCCTGCACCGGAAGATTTCTGCAAATATCCTGAATACATCAGTTTCGACGGCATCATTGACGCGGATTATACGCCGGAACAGCTTGCGCGCGTATCCGTAATCAGCACGAACTTCGGCGCGTACTCCATCTGGAACGGCAAGGGCAGCCTCATCATCAAGGACGCCGAGGTCATCCGCGCATTGATAGACAAGGTGCACAAGATGGGCAAGCCTATCCGATTCTGGAACGCTCCGGAAGGCACGACCCCGTACTACACCTTCTACAATATGGGCATTGACTATTTCAATACCGACCATCCGGAGGTTTGCGCAGCGTATTTCGCTGATTTCCACAACAAGAACTTCCAGATAGGCGAGTTCGAGGAAAGCGACGGCGGCGTGACCGGTACCAAGAAACTCGACAAGACCACCAGAAACTTCAAGGGCTTCCGCAATGATGCCCTCCGTCTGGAAAAAGGTATCGAGGTCTATGAGCCGACTTACCTGAACGACGGCAAGGCCAAGAAAATCAAGAACGTGATTTTCCTGATGGGTGACGGTATGGGCCTGAACCAGATCACCGCAGGCGCATACGCGAACAAGAAAGCACTTACATTGTTCAATTTCAGGAATATAGGCCTTATCTACAACAATGCTCTCGATGAGTTTACCACTGACTCTGCTGCCGGCGGAAGTGCATTGGCGACAGGCGAGAAACACTACAACAGACATATTTCAATGAGCGTGGACGGGGTCCCTTATCCTTCGCTTTCCGAATATTTCCATGACATGGGCAAGAAAGTGGGCGTGGTTACGCTCGGAAACGCCGTGGATGCCACACCTACCGCATTCTATGCTCACTACACGGAGCGTGACAGCGCGGATGTGCTTACTGCCCAGCTGATTGACGGTCCGCTTGACCTTCTCTGCGGAAGCGGCATCGAGCAGTTTACAATCCGTCATGACGGCAGGAACCTCATTTCCGAACTGAAACAGGACGGCTATAACTTCATTACTGACACATACAGGATCAACGATCAGAAAGGCAAGGTCATATGCATCGACGAGAAGATGGGCGATGCTGCCGAGGAGAAAAACCTTTCCTTGCTCGCAGATGCGACCAATGCCGCAATCCAGAAACTTCAGGAGGACAATGCGAAAAACGGATTCTTCCTCTTCATCGAGGGCGCGAAAATCGACTATGCAGGTCACTCCAAGTGCCTTCCGGGCTCCATTATCGAAATGCTGAGCTTCGATATGGCCGTACGTGAGGCCGTCAAGTTCGCAGACAAGAACGGGGAAACATTGGTCGTAGTTACCGCTGACCACGAAACCGGCGGTCTTATGATTGTCGACGGCAACGAGCACACCGGCCGCGTGGCGGGTCTCTACAATTCCGACGACCACATGCCGGTAATGCTTCCTGTGTTCGCGTATGGTCCTGGTTCACAGAATTTTATCGGCGTGTACGAGAACTACGAAATCGCCCGCAGAATCAAGTCGCTCACAAGAAAATAACATCAGATGAAAAAGATAATTTCAGCTGCCGCAATGCTTCTTCTTTCCTGTGCCTCCATTCTGGCGCAGGACCTGAAGTCCGGCCCATACAAGCTGCCGTATAAGAATACTTATGTGAAGAGCATCTTCGTATCGGAAAATGAGTTCAGGACAGCCAAACCTGTGACTATCAAGCCGGGAACCTTCGCAGATGCACAGAAAATCCTGCCGTCTCCGAAATGGGCGGGGCACCAGGATGCCATCGACATGTATTGGCATGCCTGGGAAATCGCAGTAGGCAACATCATGCAGCCGAAACCCAATTCCGGATTCGTGTCACCGTATCTGGACGTGGCTTACAACGGCAACATCTTCATGTGGGACACATCGTTCATGATGATGTTCGCCCGTTATGGATACAGGTTCTTCCCGTTCCAGAACTCGCTGGACAATTTCTATGCGAAACAGCACCCTGACGGCTTCATCTGCAGGGAGATACGTGCCGACGGCTCGGATTGTTTCGAACGTTACGACCCTACCTCGACAGGCCCGGACCTGCTTCCATGGGTAGAACTTGCATACTACAGGCAGTTCGGCGACATTGACCGTCTGCACAAGATTTTTCCGGCGCTTTGTGCTTATGCGAAATGGTGGAAATTGAACCGGACTTGGATGAACGGCACATATTGGTCCAGCGGCTGGGGAACCGGCATGGACAATATGCCGCGTGTGAAGGACGAGTACAACCAGATTTTCTCGAACGGCAAGATGATATGGCTGGACACCAACCTCCAGCAGATTCTTGTGGACGAGAGCCTTCTCCAGATAGGTTTCTATATCGAAAGATGGCAGGAAATCGAGGACCTCGAAGATGAAATGAAATTCCTCCGCACTTATGTCAATGACAATCTGTGGGATGAAGAAACCGGATTCCTCTATGATCAGTACGATGACGGAAGCCTCTGCCCGACCACGGGTGTGGGCGCTTTCTGGGCACTTCAGGCAGATGTCCTTCCTAAAGAAAGACTCGACAGGATGGTGGCGCATCTCGCAGACACGGCGGAGTTCAACCGCCCTCACAGGGTGCCGTCCCTCTCTGCCGACCACAGGAAATACAATCCTCTCGGACGTTATTGGCAGGGCGGCATCTGGCCTGGCACCAACTATATGACCATCGACGGCCTGTGGAAACACGGCTACTATGAAATGGCGGACGAAATTGCTGACAACCATTACAATTCCGTGCTGAAAGTATGGAAGGACACCGGCACATTCTGGGAGTATTACGCTCCGGAGAAGATAGAGCCTGGCTTCATGGCGAGAAAGAATTTCGTAGGCTGGACAGGACTTCCGCCGATCGCCGTTTTCATAGAATACATACTCGGCATCAAGTCCGATTATTCGGAAAACCGCATCGACTGGAATGTCAGGCAGCTGGAAGAACACGGCATTGACAGATATCCTTTCGGACCTGACGGAACAGTCTCATTGACAGTGAAAAAGCGCGCTTCTGCGGATGAAAGACCTGTGATTCTCGTGAAGACCGACAAGCCTTTCGAACTTGTTGTGCGCTGGGGCGGGGAAGTCCGCACCGTCAATGTGGAAAAAAGTGGAACCATAACATTGAAATAATACTAAAACCCTTTTTATGAACAGAAAGTTCTTGGCAGCCCTTACGCTCGGCTGCATAGGCGTAATGGCTTGTGCACAGCCGAAGGAGCTGAAATTTCACGAGGACGGAAGCTTCCGTATCGTACAATTCACAGATACTCATCTGGACCCGAGCACACCTGAGAGACATGCGCAGGCGGAAAAGACATTTCCGAGAATCAGCCGCATTGTCCGTACGCAAAAGCCTGACCTTATCGTATTTACGGGCGACGTCGTTACCGGACCTCCTGCAGAAAAGATGTGGAAACGTCTGACCGATTCTCTGGACGTTTACGGCGTGCCTTACGTGGTGGTGTTCGGAAACCATGACTCCGAGCAGAACCTGACACGTCCGCAGCTTGCAGATTGCGTGCTTGCTTCGAAATATTCCCTCAATACGAAGAATAAGGACAAAGAGCTGGCTGACATGGAGATAGCCATCAAGGGCAGGGACAAGAAGCCGGGTGCGGCTCTGTATTTTCTGGATTCCCACAGCAATTCTCCGCGCGAGGACATTGACGGATATGCGTGGTTCTACGACAGCCAGGTCCGGTGGATGAGGCGCAAAAATGCCGCGATGACGGCTTCGAACGGCGGAGTTCCCGTGCCGGCGCTGGCATTTTTCCACATCTGCCTTCCTGAGTATATCGACGCATGGAAGAACAGGCGGAATCCTCATATCGGCCGTGCTGCGGAAGGGGAGTGCCCCGGTGCCATCAATACCGGCATGTTCGCTGCGATGGTCGAGGGCAGAAGCGTGATGGGAACATTTGTCGGACATGACCATGACATCGACTATATCGTCGTGGACAAGGGAATTGCGCTTGGCTACGGACGCTATTCCGGTGACAATACCACATATAACAACCTCAGGCCGGGCGCCCGTATCATCGACCTGACCGAGGGCAGCAGGTCTTACGTTACCTGGATTCTGGAGGATGACGGACGTGTGGTCGACAAGGTGGAATTCTCCGACAACAAAATCACCAAGCGTAAATAAAGATTTATAATTGGAAATTCATGAACATTGCGATAGATTTGGGCGGCACCAGTGTACGTGTCGCGCTAGTGGACGGGAGCAAGATAGTCAGTCTCATTTCAGAGCCTTGCCGTGCGGATAGGCCTGAAAATGAGGTGCTTGACCATATATGTTCACTGATAGACAGACTTTTCTCAACGGAGGTTAAAGCAATAGGTGTTGGTGTTCCGTCCGTGGTGGATGCCGAAAAAGGCATCGTTTACGATGTAGTCGGCATTCCATCATGGAAGGAAGTCCATCTGAAAGAAGTCCTGGAAGAAAAATATCACGTTCCGGCTTATATAAACAATGACTGTAACTGTTTTGCCCTCGGCGTCTCGACTTATGGAGAGGCGCGCGGCTATTCATCAGCGGTCTGCGTGACGTTGGGTACCGGTGTCGGCAGTAGCCTGGTAGTCAATGGTTCCATCTATAACGGACACAACACCGGTGCCGGCGAAATCGGCTGCATACAGTACCTCGACAAGGATTACGAGTACTATTGCAGCAGCCGCTTCTTCACAGGCAAGGGCACCACAGGCAAGGACGCCGCCGAAAAGGCTCTGGCCAATGATTCCGGGGCAATGTCCCTCTGGGATGAGTTCGGGCACAATATGGGCCAGCTGGCAATGATGATAGTCTATGCCTACGACCCTGAAATAATCGTCTTCGGAGGCAGCATCTCCACTGCGTGGAGGCTTTTCGAAAAGTCAATGCGTGCGGAACTTGGAAAATGCATTTATCCGAAAAGCATTGAAAGACTGAAGATCTGCCCTGCCGGCAGGTTGGAAATGAATATTCTTGGAGCTTCTTCATTATGCGACGCGCCGTCATTCTGATTGCTGCGGCACTGATGCTGTCAGCATGCTGCGGACGTAACTGTCCTGCAGAAGTAGCCGTGATTCCACAGCCTCAGGTCGTGGAAACCGGAAGGTCCACTGTCGTTTTGCGTGCCGGTGAATATGACGTGGTGCGCTCTCTGGACAGCACCATGCGTGCGTCTTCTTATTCTTTGGACATTGATAAAAAAGGAGTCCGTATATGTGCAGGCGATGCGGCAGGACTTTTCTACGCTGAACAGACATTGCGTCAGCTGGTTCCTGCCGATTCGGCGCAGGTGACATTGAAACGGACTCATATCGAGGATTGGCCGGAATTCGGGTACCGGGGCATGATGCTGGACGTGGCGCGCCATTTCTTCAGCGTGGAAGACGTGAAGACCGTGCTGGATATCATGGCATTGCACAAGCTGAACTATCTCCATTGGCATCTGACCGACGACCAGGGCTGGCGCCTGGAAATCAATGCTTATCCGCAGCTTACGAAGGTCGGGTCAATGCGCCGCCGCACCATCATCGGCAAGGACCCCAACGGGGAATACGATGAGAACACTCCGTTCGACGAGACTCCGTATGGCGGTTATTATACCCAGGACCAGGTGCGTGAAATCGTGCAATACGCGGCTGAACGCCATATTACGGTGGTTCCGGAAATCGAGTTCCCGGGCCATGCCGTGGCAGCCTTGGCTTCCTATCCTTGGCTGAGCTGTACAGGGGAGCAGTACCGTGTGCGCGAGACCTGGGATATTGATGACAGGGTTTACTGCATCGGAAAGGAGAGTACGTTCCGGTTCATGGAAAATGTTCTGTCAGAAGTCATTGACCTTTTCCCTTCACCTTATATACATATAGGTGGCGACGAGTGTCCCGACAAGATGTGGCAGAAGTGCCCTGCATGCGCGAAGAGGATGAAGGCCGAGGGGCTGGAGACTTACAGGCAGCTACAGGGATATGGCGTGAAGAGACTGGAGAAATTCCTTTCGGAGCATGGCCGCAGTATCATCGGCTGGGATGAAATCATGGAAGCCGGTGTGGAATCTTCCGCTATCGTGATGTCCTGGAGAGGGGCGCAGAGCGGCATCAAGGCTGCACAGTCCGGCAATCATGTGATAATGTCGCCTACGGATTACTCTTATTTCGATTATTATCAGTTCGATTCCACTGTGGTACAGCCACTTGCGTGGGGAGGTTACATTCCGTTGGAAAAAGTCTACAGCTTCGATCCGTATGCCGGACTTGAACCTGAACAGCGGAAGCTCGTCCTGGGAATCCAGGCGAACCTGTGGTCGGAATATATCCCGTCGCTTTCGCAATTGGAGTACATGATGCTTCCTCGACTGGCAGCTCTTTCCGAGACTGCATGGTCTCCTTCGAAAAAGAATATTAATCGTTTCTTGACTGATTGTAAACGTTTTGAACGACTATACGGGTCATTAGGCTACAATTACGCGAAGTCTGCGGAAAATGAGGACTGATATTCGCAAAATGCCGAAGTGACCGCTAACCAAAGATGTATTTTTGTCTCATTAATTAATAACATTTATGACAATGAATCTAACACTACAGAACAAGGGCAGTTTTCTGACCCGGTTTCTACTGATTGGAGTGTTCTTGTTGACACTCTCGATGCCGACCTGGGCACAGGAAAAGATTACGGTATCAGGTAAGATACTTGACAATACCAATGAACCTCTTCCAGGTGCCGCTGTTCTAGTACAGGGATCGAAAGACGGTACCCAGACTGATATCAATGGTGAGTATGTCATCACCGTCAATTCAAATGCCGTCCTCGAATTCTCTTTCATCGGATATAAGTCACAGTCTGTTTCCGTAAACGGACGTGCGAAAATCAATGTCACCCTCGAACCGGATGCTACCATGCTTCAGGAAGTCGTAGCCATCGGTTACGGTTCACAGCGCAAGGAAGACCTTTCAATGGCGGTTTCCAGCGTGAAGATGGATGACATCATGAGAAGCCGTTCTTCTGACCTCGGTACAGTACTCCAGGGACGTCTCCCGGGCGTGACCGTGCAGAAATCCGGTGACCCTATGGCTTCTACCTCATTCACTATCCGCGGACGTGGTTCCAAGGGAAATGATGGTGACGTCAACTCCGGTGACGGTGTCCTCTTCGTGGTGGACGGTGTTCCTAACGCACCTTATATGGTAGAGGATATCGAAAGCATCACCATTCTCAAGGATGCTGCTTCTGCCGCTATCTACGGTGCTTCCGTAGGTTCTTCAGGTGTCGTTCTCATCACCACCAAGAGACCTCAGGCAGGCAAGACCCACGTGGATGTGAATGCTTCATTCGGTTTCGACCAGGTGACCAACCTTCCTACAATGCTCAATGCACAGCAGTATTGCGACGTATGGGCGAAATATGTGGAGAATAACCCTACTTCAGCTTCTCTTCCTGCACTTGCTGACCCTACCAAGTACAATTGGGCAAATGTAACCAATACTGACTGGCTGAACGAAATATTCAGAAGAGGTTTCAAACAGCACTATGCAGCTACTGTTTCAGGTGGCGGTGACAAGCTCCAGAGTGTTCTCAGCGTTTCATACGATGACAACAAGGGCGTTCTTCTCAATACATGGAGCAAGGTGTTCTCCGGAAAACTCCAGAGCGACTGGCATGTTACCAAATGGCTGAAACTTTATGAGAGAGTTTCTGTAAAGGTTTCAAACGGTCAGGGTAATGTCAATACCTCTCACGAGGGCCCTATTATTGGTGCTATCTGGTATCCTCGTTCAGCTACGGTATGGGAGACCAATGCTGACGGCACACTTGCTCTTGATGCCAAAGGTGAGAAAGTTTACGGTGGTGCGGTTCCTAAATGGGCAGCCGGCTCAGTTTCCGAGTTCCCTCTCATCTACAACCCTGTAGCTGACCTCCAGAGAATGCATCGTCTCTATCCTGAGACCAAGGTCTTCTCTACCACCGGTATTGAAATCAAACCGATTTCTTCTCTTACCATCAAATCTGAATTTACAGCAGACCTCCGTCAGGCAGAGGAGGATTCATTCTATCCTGTAATGTCTGAAATCGGTCTTCAGCGTTCGAAGAACTTCCGCGAGCAGTTCCTGTATCGTGACAACCACTGGATGTCCGAGACCACAATTTCTTGGGCGCAGGTATTCGGCAAGCACCATATCAGTGCAATGGGCGGTTTTACTGCCGACTTCAAGAAAACTCACGAAAGAGCAATCTTCACCAGAGATTATATTTCAGAAGACAAGGACCAGCTCCTTTGGGGACAGGCCAAGGATTGGTCTGCAACACAGCCTCGTGAGTCCATCTACGAATATGCGATGGCATCATTCCTCGGCCGTATCGGTTACTCTTATGATGACAGATATTTCCTTACAGCTTCTATCCGTAGGGACGCTTCATCCAAGCTTCCTGTAGCCAAGAACTATGACTGGTTCCCTGCAGTGTCAGGCTCATGGAAACTCAGTTCAGAGCACTTCTATGCCAACTCGGCTGTGAAGGATGTCATGAACCTCGTGAAATTCAGAGCAGGTTGGGGTAAGGTCGGCAACGTGGACCTCTTCCCTACGAATGTAGCCGAGGCACAGCTTCTTGCTTATGATTGGCCTATCATTTTCGGTAAGGATCTGACCAACCAGATGACAGGTACTTATCTCAATACCATTCCTAACTTGAACGCCCGCTGGGAGACTACGGAGCAGACCAGTGTCGGCCTCGACCTCGGTTTCTTCAACAGCGCCCTCGAAATCAGCGTGGACTGGTACAACAAGAGAACCAAGGACCTTATCGACCAGATTCCTACTCCTCTCCAGCTCGGTGTGAAGAACTCTCCGTACGGAAACATGGGTGACGTGCAGAACAAGGGATGGGAATTCTCCATCAACTACAACGGAACAGCTGCACACGGCGCTTTGAACTACAATGTATGGGGAATGTTCTCTACCAACGACGGTAAGGTTAAGAGCTATGGCGTCAGAAAAGACCCTGTTCGTCACAATACTCCTAATATGAACAGTAACGCAATCCTTTACTCTGATGCAGGATATCCTTGGTACTCATTCAGAATTTACGAGACCGCCGGTATCTTCCGTTCACAGGATGAAATCGACAACTATGTATGGACAGATCCTGAGACAGGCGCATCCAACGCCATCCAACCGCATGCAAAGGTAGGCGACCTCATCTACGTGGATACCAACAACGATGGTAAGATTTCCGATGCCGACAGAGTCATGAAGGGTTCTTATGCCCCTGTCAATACTTTCTCATTCGGAGGTTCCCTCAATTGGAAAGGCCTTGACTTCTCATTCATGTTCCAGGGTGTAAGCGGAAACTACGTTTACAATGGTATGAAACAGATGGCCATGAAGGGCGGCAACCAGGGTTACGGCAATATGGTGACAGATGTTCTCGATGCTTGGGATTTCAACCCTGCATCCAGCAAATATCCTCGCCTTGGTATTGCAAAAGATGACAACGGCAACTATATCAACTGCTCTGACGTGTTCCTTGAGAAAGGTGACTACCTCAGACTCAAGAACATCACCCTCGGCTATACTCTTCCTATCAAGAATTCCAGCGTTCCTAAGATCAGAGTATACGGAAGCGTTGACAATGTATGCACAATCACTGGCTATTCAGGTATCGATCCTGAGGTCGGCAACTATGGTGTCGACAGAGGTGTATATCCTGTAGCAAGGACATTCAACTTCGGTGTCAACCTTAACTTCTAATTCATGATTAATAGTACTAAAAAGATGAAACACAATATATTATTGACGATAGGCAGCGTAAGTGCCGCCCTCATCATGTCGGGTTGCTCTGACTTCCTCGAAGTGACGAAGTATGGTGCATCCACTACATGGGAAACAAAAGACGACGTGGACAGGGCTGTAGCGGCTCTCTGGTCCAATGTGTCGAACGACTCGGAAGGTGTTACCGGACGTGGTATCATGTGGTTCGAATGCTGCAGTGACAACATGACGGTAGGACGTCCTCAGGCAGAAGGAAACCAGATCCGTGATTTCAAGATGTCTCCGTCCAACGGACGTGACGCCCAGGATAACTGGGGTGCGATGTATCAGATCAATGCCAAGGCGAACAACCTCATCAAGGTGGTTCCGACCATGAAAAATCTGGACAAGAAATACATCGACCAGACTGTAGGTACAGCATATTTCTGGAGGGGTCTCTCCATGCTCTGGATTGCTCCTTACTATGGTGACAACGGCCCTAACGGCGGTATTCCTATCATCCTGGATACTACCGAGCCGGTGGACATGGATTCTCCAAGACCTGCATCCGTAATCATGAACTATGACCAGATCATCAAGGATATGGCAAAGGCTGCCGAACTGGTTCCTTATTTCTCTGAAATTCCTGAAAGTCAGTATGGTATGCCTCACAAGGCTGCTTGCTGGGCATTCGCTGCACGTGCTGCCCTCTATGCTTCACAGTGGAACAAGGATTATTACAAGAAGGTAAGCGAGTATTGCGACAAGGTGATGTCAATGACAGGAGCCGACAAACGTGAACTTTATACCGCCGGTTCCAATCCTTTCGCTGACCTCTGGACCAAGGCGAACAACTTCTCGTCAGAGTATTTGTTCTCCCTCTTCGGAAATGCTGTCGACGGACCTAAATTCCACGGTATGTCTTTCCAGAACGGTGGTTGGGGTCTTTATAACCACTGGGGATATTTCCAGCCTACCTATGGCCTTTGGGCTGCTTATGACGAGAAGGACCAGCGTCGTGACGCTACTATCCTGATTCCTGGACAGACAGTAAGGTTTATGGGAAAAGACATCGTATACGGTTCCAACCAGTACTCTGTCGGCTCTGATACCAGAATGACATTTATAAAATTCTTGTCTCCTTGGAGAGAGGCTGACTGCGAGGGCAAGGAAGTCAATACCAACGGTAACAATGCTTCCAATACTCTCGGAATGTGCTTGATGCGCTATGCTGACGTCCTTCTCATGAAGGCTGAGGCCATGATCGCGCTAAACGGCGAAGGTGACGCTACCGCAAAGGAACTCCTCGGAAAAATCCGTCAGAGAGCAGGTCTTGCTGCTGCCAACGATGCTTCCTGGAAAGAGCTGAAACTTCAGAGACGTCTCGAACTTGCTTTCGAGTTCATGCCTAGCCGTCATATCGACCTCATCCGCTGGGGTGATGCGAAGGAGACTTATGCGAAGCCGACACAGAAGATGAAATTCCACGTGGATTGGGATGGCAACAGGTCGAACTATTATACCGCACCGGTGGTAATCGACGGACCGGAGAACTATGATGAAGGACGTACTTTCGATCCTGAAATCAACCAGGTGTTCCCTATTCCTGTAAAGGCTTTCGACGGTACCATTAACCTCAAACAGAATATCGGTTACTAATATCTTATAAGATTAGACTGACGCGGGGATGATTGAATCTGATTTCGTCATCCCCACGTTTTTGAAAATGAACTTAAATAATTTGCAATGAACAAAATTGGATTGATGATGTCATCGTTGCTCCTGGCTTCTGCCGCTCTGATGACTTTCTCATGTTCAGGATCAAGCAATGAACCTGACAAACCCGGCCCGAAGCCGAATGCTACCACTTCTGCCGGCATCCTGCCGTTCATCACTCGTCTTTCTGACGGCGTGCTGATGACTTCGGAGGCTGATTTCAATGCTGTGGACAGCTATATCGGCGGGTTGAAGGATGTAGGTTTCATCTTCCTCGACAGAGCTGACGGCGCAGGCGTGTCTTATGTGTATAAGATGACTTACAAGCGTAACATCTGGTCGTTTTTCGCAGTAGGCAAGCAGGCCGGCGAAACCTTTCAGGGAGGCTATGGTATCTATTATAAAAATCCTAGCCGTACACTTAAATCTCATCAATCTGGAATCGGCGCCTATATGACGGGTGTTCCTGCACCGCTTACGGGTGTGATTACCAGGGCGGACGGAACCAAGAAAGTCGTGGATGTGGATATGAAGTTCTATACCGCGCGCTTCGAAACCGAGGCTCAGGTCAATGCGTTCGGCAGCAGCACTTTCACTGCTGTGAGAAACGAGAACAAGAACTTCATCGCCATCGGAACGGTGAAGAACGAGCTGTTCGCTTCTCTCCAGAACGCAGTGAAGACAGCGGATTCCGCTTATGCCGTTACCGAGGTGACCAAAGGTTCCGCATATACCATCTATATGATTGCCGGTGCCCGCTACTGGGGCCTTAACGGCGTGGAGAAGAAGAGCGTTGCTTCCGGCATCGACTCTTATGAGATTAACTTAATGTGGAAATAATATCATGAACAGAATATTACGTACTATCGCATCAGTTGCGCTCATCGCTTCTGCTCTTTCCGTTTCGGCACAGGAGAAGACCATCGTATTTGCAGACTGGAACATCCGTTCTTTCGAGAAAGGTTACTCAAATCAGATCCCTGTTCCAGTAGATGAATATGTCGATTTTATCAAGACTTTCAATGCCGACATCATCACTTTCAATGAGTTCGAGACTGTTACCAGTCGACAGGGAGCAGAAAAGATGGCAGAGGTGGCCAAAGAACTTGGCATGTTCGGTTATTTCATCGAGTCCTATCCGAAAGGGAATGATGGCTTTTATGGCAATGTTATACTTTCCAAATGGCCTATCATCAATACGGCTTCCAAGCAGATGACATATAAGAATAATAAGGGAGATGGCTATTATCAGTTTAATGTGGATCCTGAACTTGAGCAGTATGGCGCGGACCAACGTAGTGTAGGTTATGCCGACATCCTGGTTCCCGTTTCTGCGACAGAGAGCAAGATTCTCCGTGTCGTAAGCTCGCACTTCGACCACATGGGTGCAGAATCGGTGAGAACACGTCAGGCTTCAGAGTCTGTTGAATTTGCCGGCCTTGCCAATCCTCCATATCCTACAGTCATGATGGGCGACCTGAATACTTCAAGGGAGTCTTTCCTCCAGCCTCTTTTTGTCGTCGGTGACCATATAGATTGCTATTGGGTTGACCATGTATTCACCTTCCCTAAGGGTAAATTCACGAAAGTTGACTGGAAATCCCCAAATCCAGGCCCTCTTTCAGACCACAATCCTGTAATCGCCACACTCAAGGTGACACTATAGTTTAACACCTTTGTAAAATAATTTTGGAAAATTTTTCCGAAAATTTGTACGTGTAATCGAAAGATTGCACGTATTTATTATATAAACGTTTCACAAGCAAGTGGAAAAGACAAGAAGAGACATAGATGTTTTCATGGGAGGAAACGATTCTGCGCTGTTCAAACGCATCTTCGTTTTCTACTACAGGAAAGTGTACAGCTACGCTTTCAGGGCCGTCCGTACCGGATGGGTCGCTGACGAGATAGCTTCATCTATCTTTTACAAACTTTGGCTGCACCACGAGGAAATATTCTCCGGCAGGAAAATAACCAAGATCGAGGACCTGAACGGATATATCTTCACGATGGCGAGAAATGAAACCGCGAACTACTTCAGGGAAAGCCAGAGGATAGAGCAAGTGCAGGAGCGCTACGCCGAGCAGCTCTCCATGGAAATGAACATTCAGGACAGACTCGACGACAAGACCTGTCTCGATGTGATAAAAAACGTAATCGACTCCATGCCGCATACCCGACGCAGGGTATTCAGCATGAGCCGTTATCTGGAACTCAGCAACGCCCAGATCGCCGACATGCTAGGTATCTCCAAGCGGACAGTAGAGAAGCATATCAGCAATGCCCTCGAACAGCTGCGCAATGAACTAGCTACCTATACGATGTAGCCCAATCAATGAAAGTTAAGATGAACGATACGAACGAATACAAGAAGATGATGGCTGAACTTTCAGCCGAGGAAATGGAGGCATACGAAAAGGACCTCTGGAATGCACCGTCATTGCCCATACCGGACAGTGATGTAGATGAGGCACTGGAATCTTTCCGTATGAGAATCGGACGCATGCACAGACGCATTGCCTTCAAGCTCGTGGCCGCGGCAGCCG
>FR882190.1:44310-57231 GCA_000434935.1 Bacteroides sp. CAG:709
CGGCAGCCGCTGTCGCAGCCGTGTTCCTGGGCATTGGCATGTATACCGGCGCGAAAGCCGGCGCTGAAACGGCGGAAGCCGTCAGGTGGTGCGAAGTCATCGTGAAAAACGGACGCCAGGAAGCATTGACATTGCCGGACGGCACGACGGTCACTGTCGGGGGAGGGTCCCGGCTCATGTATCCTGAGACATTTGCCGGTAAGGAGCGCAATGTCTATTTTACCGGAGAAGGCGTCTTCAACGTGACCAAGAATGCCGCTGTCCCGTTCATTGTCAATGTGAACGGCACTACGGTGAAAGTGACAGGTACCAAGTTTAACATAAAGGCGTTTCCGGAAGACGGCCAGCAGACAATAACGTTGATGGAAGGCATAGTGGATGTTACGTTTGAGGGCCGTAAGGATACGCCGATACATCTGACTCCGGGGAAAGCCACGTTCTATGACATTGAAACAGGCGAAATCAGCCTTTATGATGTGGCGGCGAGCAGGTATCCGGCTTGGTACAAGGGTGAATTCGACGCATATCACTCTTCTTTCCTGCAGATTGCGCGTGACCTGGAGAGGATTTACGGCGTGAAGATAATCTTCCGGAACGAGGACCTGGAGAGCATGATGTTCTATATCAGCATAGTGCGCGCGGAGTCTGCGGATATGATTCTGGAGGCGCTCAGCAATATCACTCCGTTCAGCATCAAGCGCGAGGGGAAAGTGATTTATCTGGACTGAAATGTAACCACAGCGGGACGGAAGGCGTTGAATGATATGCCTGAAGTTCATGATAATATTAACTAATGTAAAGTCAAAGGATGAATTCAAGCTATTCATTATGGCGGATGTTCAAGATTACAGTCGTTGCAGTCTTGGCATTCATGCTGTCTGCCGGAAACATCTCCGCGCAGACTGCGAAAGTGACGTTCAGCGCCAGGAATACCTCCATCGAGAATGCCCTGGGAACGCTGAAAAGCAAGTATGGTTTTTCATTCGTCATGAAAACAGACGGTCTGGACCTTTCCAAGAAGGTCACCGTAAGCGTTACGAACGAGACAGTAGAAGCGGCAGTAGCCAAAATCTTCGCTCCAACCCCGGTTGCAGTCGAAGTGAAGAGCAGCGTTGTCTACATTTCTGCTGTTCCGAAAACCACCAAGACCTCCACAGCACGAACCGTTTCCGGAACAGTGCTGGATGCCAACAATCAGCCTGTTATCGGAGCTGCAATCCTTACAGGAAAAAGTGCAGGAACCACGACCGATGCAAACGGCCATTTCTCTCTCAATCTTCCAAGTGAAGATGTAAGCGTGGAAGTTTCCTGCCTGGGCTATGACACGAAGAATGTCATTATCCGTGCAAGCGAAAGCAATGTGAAGATTTTTCTGACGGACAATTCCACGATGCTGACGGAAACTGTCGTAGTAGGTTACGGTTCACAGAAGAAAGTAAACCTCACCGGAGCAATTTCCACGGTAGGCTCCGATGATTTGAAAAACAGAGCGTCTCTGGATGTCGCGCACATGCTCCAGGGTGCAGTAGCCGGTCTCAACGTGACCTCCGCAACAGGTCGTCCGGGACAGGCTGCTTCTTTCAATATCCGTGGTATGGGCTCCATCAACAGCAGCTCCGTCCTGGTGCTCGTCGATGGTGTGGAAGGCAACCTCCAGCAGGTGGCTCCTAATGATGTGGAAAGCATTTCCGTCATCAAGGATGCCTCTGCAGCAGCCATTTACGGTGCCCGTGCAGCTTACGGTGTCATTCTCGTGACCACCAAGAGCGGTGCGGAGACCGACGGAAAGGCAGTCGTAAGATATAGCGGCCGTGCAGGCTGGACGACTCCTACCGCATCTACCGATTGGGAGGACAGAGGTTATTGGTCAGTCCTGATCAACAACATGTTCTGGAAGGCTTACGCCGGAACTCCGTATGCTACCTACACCGATGAGGATATGGAACAGCTCTGGATCCGCCGTAACGACAAGGTGGAGAACCCGGCCCGCCCATGGGTCGTCATCGACCAGCGCAACGGCCGTGACACCTATAATTACTATGCGAATACGGACTGGTGGCATTATCTCTACAAAGACAACAAGCCGACTATGAGCCACAACATTTCTTTCAGCGGCGGTACCAAGAGAGTGAAATATTTCCTTTCAGCTGCATACAACCGCGAACAGGGTATGTTCCGCCAGGATCCGGATGTCTACAAGAAATACACTCTCAGGAGCAAGATCAATTTCGATATCAGCAAGTGGATCAAGCTCTCGAACAACACCAGCTATTTCAATTCCAGCTATAAGTACTCCGGTGTCGGCGGAGCGAACAACTCGTTCTCACTCAGTACCGTACACGCGCTCGCCAGCTATCCTGTCTGCAACCCTGACGGCTCGGCCATCTATACTACCCAGTACAACGGCTACACCGTAATGGACGGCTATACCACCATCCTCAATACGGGCGGACATACGAACAAGGACAATGTGAACAATATCAACACGACCACGGAGTTGACGCTCACACCTGTCAAGCAGCTCGAAATCAAAGCGAACTATACATACATGTTCCAGTATGCGAACAATATGAACAGGAGCGTGAATACGACATACTCTGCGACGCCGGGCGTCATCCAGACCCTTGACAACGGTAACTTCGCCAACAAGCTCTACGAGTCCAACGGAATGACCAACTACCAGGCAGCCAACTTGTTCGCAACTTATTCAGATACTTTCAATAAGGTGCACAATGTGAAGGCGACCTTGGGTGTAAACTGGGAAACCAGGAGGGCGAAGACAGTCTCAAGTACAGGTTACAACCTCATGAGCGATATCCTCAATGACCTTAACCTCGTAGGTTCAGCTGATGACGGCACCGGAAGGAAAACCGATGTCGGCGGCGGTCAGAACGAATATGCCATTGCAGGTTACTTCGGCCGAATCAACTATGACTATGCCGGCAAGTACCTCTTCGAGGTCAGCGGACGTTATGACGGAACATCCCGTTTCGCCCATGGCTACAGATGGGGATTCTTCCCTTCAGGATCACTCGGTTGGAGAATTTCCGAAGAGAACTTCTTCAAGCCTATAAAGGGCTGGTTCAACAACCTCAAGCTCAGATACTCCTACGGACAGCTCGGCAACCAGAATGTGAGCAGCTACTATGCATATCTCAGAACGATTACCGTAGGTACTCAAAGTTACCTTTTCGGTGGCGACAAACCTACCGTCTCCACCATATCGGCCCCTGTAGCAGACGACTTGACATGGGAGACATCCATCCAGAATAACCTCGGTGTCGATATGGCACTTCTCGGAAACCGTCTCCAGTTTACCGGTGACATGTATATCCGTGACACCAAGAACATGCTTACCGCCGGAATCGCGCTCCCTGCATCCTACGGAGCTTCTTCTCCGCAGATCAATGCCGCCGATCTCCGCACCAAGGGTTATGAGTTCTCCATCCAGTGGAAGGACATGTTCAACCTTGCCGGACATCCGTTCAGCTACAATGTCGGACTCCAGTTCAGTGACTACATCACCACCATCACCAAGTTCGACAACCCTGACAAGAGCCTTTCAATGTCTTATTACGAGGGCATGCGTTACGGCGAAATCTGGGGTTACAGAGTAGCGGGACTCTTCGCGACAGACGAGGAAGCAGCCAATTATGATGTGAACCAGACTACGGTAAACGGTCTTATCAATGCTTCCGCAGGTTCCGAGAAAGGACTGCGTGCAGGTGACCTCAAGTTCATCGACCTTGACGGCAACAAGAAGATCACCACGGGCAAGAATACCGTAGATGATCCGGGTGACCGTGAAATCATCGGTAACCGCCAGCCTAGATACAATTATGGTATCAACCTCGGTTTCAACTGGTTGGGCTTTGACTTCTCCGTATTTCTCCAGGGAATCGGACATATGGACTGGTATCCTTCAGCAGATGCCCGTTCATTCTGGGGACCTTACGCCCGTCCGTACATGACTTACATCCCTAAGGGATTCATGAACGACGTCTGGTCAGAAGAGAATCCTGACGCATACTTCCCTCGTCCGAGAGGTTATGTCGCCATCAATTCAGGCCGTGAGCTGAGCTCCGTCAATGACCGCTATCTCCAGAACATCGGCTACTGCCGTCTGAAGAACCTCACCTTCGGCTATACGCTGCCTCAGACATTGACACAGAAAATCAACATTGACGGTATCCGCGTATATTTCACCGGTGAGAACTTGGCATACCTTTCTGGTCTTCATTCGAAATATATCGATCCTGAGCAGGCTCAGACGAATGGCAATCTGCGTATCTATCCATGGCAGAAGACATTCATGTTCGGTATTGACATAACTTTCTAAAATATTGAAGACAATGAAAAAGAATATAAAATATATATTGGCCCTGGCTGTCGCTCCGATGATGCTTGCATCCTGCGACGATATGCTGAACAAGCATCCGCAGGCGACATTGTCCCCTGAAACTTTCTTCACGAACGAAAGTGAGATGATGTCATTCAGCAACAGCTTCTACACCATTTTCCCGAGCACGGGGCTTTATAATGAAAATTGCGACAACTATATCGGAATCGACCTCATCAGCGAGATTCGTGACGGCAGGGTGATTCCGGGATCAGGCAGCGGCTGGTCCTTCACCGACCTCCGCAAATTCAACACGCTGCTGGATTATTCCGGCAACTGCAAGGACGAGAAAGTCCGCAACAGATATGTGGGACTTGCACGTTTCTTCAGGGCTTACTTCTATTTCGAGAAGGTGAAGAAATTCGGCGACGTGCCATGGTATGACACCCAGCTCGGCTCAAAGGATGACAGGCTCTACAAGGCGCGCGACACCCGTGAGTTCGTCATGGGCAAGATGCTGGAAGACATTGACTTCGCCATTGCGAACCTGCCTGAAACCAGATCGGTCTATACCGTTACCAAATGGACGGCATTGGCACTGAAATCGAGATTCTGCCTGTTCGAGGGAACCTACCGCAAGTATCATGAAATCAATGATTACGAGCATGACTGGAAATATTATCTCGAACTCTCTGCTGCGGCTTCTGCCGAATTCATGAGCAAGAGCGGCTATGCCCTGCACACCAAGGAAGGTGCAAATGGCAGCTATCAGGCCCTCTTCACTTCTGACAATGCACTTTCAGACGAGGTGATTCTCGCGAGGGATTACAATGGAACATCCGGTATCGGTGTCACACATAATTCCACGAACTACACCCTTGTCGCAGGTATGGGACGTCCGGGCATGACCAAGAAAATCGTGGACAGCTACCTTATGAAAGACGGTTCACGTTTCACTGACCAGCCTGGTCATTCGACAATGCAGTTTGCCGATGAGATGAAGAACCGTGACCCGCGTCTGGCGCAGACCATCAGGACTCCGGGCTATTCCAGAACCGTTACGAACAAGGACGGCTCCAAGACCTCAAAACAGTATGCTCCTGATTTGTCAGTATCTGTAACAGGTTATCAGCCGATCAAGTATGTGTACAAGGATGAAAGCTCCAAGGATGCGTACAATGCTTCTGACATGGACCTCATCATCTTCAGGACAGCTGAAATTTACCTGAACTATGCCGAGGCCAAGGCTGAACTCGGTACATTGACACAGGGAGACATTGACCTTTCCATCAAGAAACTTCGCGACCGCGTGGGTATGCCGAATCTCGACATGGCTGCCGCGAATCTGAATCCTGACCCGTATCTCGCATCGGAGGTTACCGGCTATGCGAACGTGAAAGGTGAGAACAAGGGCGTCATCCTTGAAATCCGCAGGGAAAGGACTATCGAACTGGCACAGGAAGGCTTCCGCTACTATGACATGATGAGATGGAAGGAGGGCAAGCGTTTCGAGCAGCCGCTTCTCGGCATGTATTTCCCTGGTCCTGGCGAGTATGACCTGGATGGCAACGGAACTATGGATATCTGCCTGTATGAAGATGCAGCTCCAAGCGGTTCGAAGGCCACATTGAAATACAAGCTCGGTACCGACATCATCCTCAGCCAGAATACCAAGGGCAATGTCATGCCTCACGCAGGCGAAGGCAAATGGGATGAAGAGAGGGATTATCTCTATCCTATCCCTACTGACGACAGGTCTCTCACCCATGGAAATCTGACACAGAATCCGGGATGGTATGACGGGCTTGAGTTCTGACATAAACACATTGATAACATTGAAAACGATGAAAAAGAGTATATTACTTATATCTTCACTTGTTCTGGCGATGGCAGGATTCTCATCCTGCAGTCAGAATGAGAATGAAGGGTACAACGAAACCGCCGTCCTTTCCGTAGTTTCATCTGCGGGAAATGAGGTGGTGGGCGCTCTGCTTGGAAATTCCAAGACCGTAAGTCTCAGGGCCGCAGCTGCGACTGTCGCCGGAGAACCTCTCAAAATCAGTTTCCGCGTGGATGAAAGTCTGGTGGCTACATATAACCAGGCTAACGGCACCGCTTACGAGATGGCTCCATCCAGCTGTTATAATCTTGGCAGTGACGAGGTTATCATGCCTCGCTACGGCAAGTCCTCTTCTACTGCCACTCTTACCTTCACGGCCAGGGAAGAGATGCCGATGGACGTGAAATACCTTTTGCCTGTCGTCATCGACAAGGTTTCAGGTTATGACAATTATACCGTAAGCGATCCGGTTTACATCCTGGTGTCACACATGTCTCCTGTCAAGGGTATGGGTACGGAACAGTTCCCGTATCTTATTTCCGAGCCTAAAGACCTGGTGAACATGCATGACCAGGTGAAACTCGGCCAGAAAGTCTGGTTCAAGATGACAGATGACGTGGATATGAGCGATATTACCGACTGGGTTCCGGTGAACTATGCAGATCCGTTTACCAGAGAGATTGATTTCGACGGCAACGGCCACACCATCAGCAATTTCTCATGCTCATACAGGAGTTATCCTTCTTTCTTCGGTGTGCTCTACGGTACCGTCCGTAACGTGACCTTCCTCAATCCTTACATCAACGGCGGTTCTGCTGCCGGCGTGGTAGGCGGTTATATCGGAACCAAGACGCTCTATGCACATGTTTCAGGTGTCCGTGTCATCGGAGCCCGCATTTATGAGACCGGTACTTATGGTGTCGGCGGAATCGGCGGCCGTCTGGGCGGCCCTGACTGCGTGATAGAGAACTGCTATGTAAACGGACAGATTGAATCTACTTATAAGGACGGTGCAGCCGGGCTTATCGGCGGTGAGAATGAAACTGCGACCGTGACTATCCGCAACTGCTTCACTGAAGGCTCGGTGAAAGCTAAGCTCACAGCGGGCGGAATCCTCGGAGAGTTCTGGAGACCAGATGCAGGCATATACAACTGCGCGTCTACAGCCAGCGTTGAAGGAGTCTGGGCTGTCGGCGGAATCGTAGGCCGTGCTACGGGCTGGAGCTCCAATTTCAAGGCAACCGTCCACAACAAGGTGGTGAACTGCATTGCCTGGAATGACAAGATCAGTGCTACCAATGATGACGGAAGTCCTGCACATTACAGCAGCGGTGCCATCGTCGGCTTCACGGCCATCTACAATACCCATACTGACGGCTACCGCAAATATGACCTTGATTTCAAGGATTATCCTGCCCTTGCAGACATCAACCAGCTTGTGGACCAGCCTAATTCCGATGCCGACAATCCGCTTCTCGTGGGCACGTCGAATCTGGCTGCCGGAATGTATTGCTATCCATATCATGGAAAGGCTGCCGGCAAGGATGAAACTCTCTGCGACGTGGCAAGACGTCTCGGCTGGGATGAGACGATTTGGGATCTCAGCGGTGAAAAACCAGTTCTTAAATAATCATTGACAATGAAGAAGTTAGCATATATTTTACTTTCGGCTTTTCTCATCTGCGCCGTGGCATGTGACGGCAAGGAAGAAGGATCGTTCTACGATCATCCGCATCATAATACCGGCAGCACCGACACTCCTGACCCGAGTCCGGAGCCGGAAGACCCGGAAAAGCCTGAATATGACAAGACAGTTTATACTCTGGATGAATCTCTCTGGAAGACAACTACTGTTTCAGAGGGCGTAGTCTGGAAGAATTTCGAAGCTACGGATGTGATTTCCAAGGCACCGCAGATCGTCAATGTGATCGACGTCGACCTGACGGCCAAGAAGTATGATGTGAAACTCGTCTATTATTCGCCGGCCGTCGTTCCTTCCGAGGCGTTCAAGCAGAACAATGCCGTTGCTGCCATCAATGCAGGTTACGAGCTGAACTCCATCTTCGTGAAGGTGGCAGGCCAGATTTACGGAAGCATCAAGAATGCGTATATAAGCAATGTCGTTCCTCAGTGGAAAAATGACGGCGCTCTCTTTATTGACGGTGACAATGTGGATATTTCCTATTGCTGCAAGGGCATGAAACTCAATGCCCAGCGTCAGTACTACTTCAACTGCACCCAGCCGGATATCCTTTCCAGCGCGCCGATGCTGATTGACAACAATGAGCCTGTAGGCGAGGTTTATGCGAAGACTGACCTTACGTATGACCAGCTCATCACTCTCAATTCGGAGGATCCGCTGCGTCATCAGGGCATCCGTCATCCGCGTACGGCCATTGCCAAGACCGCTGACAATCATATCCTTCTCATTACCGTTGACGGAAGACGTGAAGACAAGTCAGCAGGTATGACCGCCAAGGAATTGACCATTTTCCTGAAAAACTGGTTCAAGCCTCAGTATGCCCTCAATCTTGACGGCGGCGGTTCTACCACGATGTGCGTGAAGGGTCAGGGAGATCCGGCTACCCATGTGGTGAACTATCCGACTGACAACGGCCAGTTCGACCATGCAGGCGAGCGTGCACGTGACACTCACATCTGTATTGTCCCGCGATAGAATACTATCCTAAACTTACTATAAGCTTCAAGTGTCAAGCCTTTCACCATGAGCGGATTACTCCCTCCGGTGAAAGGCTTTTCCATATAATTGGGCGTATGGTCGGATTTATACCATGCGCCAGCGGCTTATCTCACGGCTGAGGACGGTGTCGAGCGGTGGCAGTCCGCATGTGGAAAGAGTTCCTGAGTCGGCCGCTTGTATCCATGGCTCATATTTCACTGCGTCGGGGGAACCGAGAGATGCCAGACGCCGGAGATTGTCCAGGCACAATTCCTCCAGCATCTCATGGAATTTCGGTCCGTGGTTCGGCTCTTTCAGGTGACATAATTCATGAAGGATGACATAGTCACATAACGGTTCAGGCAGACGTACCAGATTCAGGTTCAAGTTTATATTGCCTGCCCGGGAACAACTTCCCCAGTTCGAGGAATTATGCTTGATGGTCAGGCGTTTATATTGGAATCCATATCGTCCGGCGAAAAATGCCGTCTTCCGGGGCAGTATGGCCTTGGCTTCCTTCCGTAGCCTCGCCACCAGGCCCTCGTCGGCCTTGCCCACGGCTCTGCCCTCAGCCACTGCTTCCTCTGTCCTCCTGTCCTGGACTGTCAACGCGTTTCTGACCCACGAACGTCTCTTTTCCAGATAGTTGAGTCCGTCCTGATAACGCAGGCTCCATGGCAATGTCACGGAAATACGGCACCCGTCCCTGTTTGCGGAGCCGCGTACACGGATGCTGATGCCTCTGCTCCGCACATTCTTGCGCAAGACGACCGGCCCGAACTCGCCGTCGTTATGAATCTTGCCCGTCATTTTCCGAAATCCGGGTATTGAAAAGGTCGACGGCCTGATTCACCGTCAATGCATCCTCGACGCGGAAACCTCCGGTCCTGGTCCTGCGCAGCCCGTCCAGATGCGCGCCTGACCCGAGCGCTTCGCCCAGATCTCTTGCCAATGCCCTGATATAGGTGCCTTTGGAACATGCCACGCGAATGTCCGCATGAGGCAGATGCAGGGCGCTGTTGTCAGTGACATTGATTCTGCTGTTGCGCTGGTTGACGCTTCCGTCTGCATTTCTGGCGGAAGACTCCATCTCCAGACTGTCCTCTGGCAATCCGTCCGGACAAAACCGCAGCAGTTCTATCTCCGTAATGTTGATCCACTGCTTGCTCAATGCCTCCGTCGCCGAGTGGTCGAACCCAGCGCCGTCCGCATCCGGACCCTCAGCCTTCATCCTCTTCCACTCCTTCCGTGCCAGCTCGTATGCACGTACCCCGTCCACCGACTTCGCCGAAAACAGCGGCGCTACCTGCTCCTGCTCACCGACAAAATCCGGCAGCACGCCGCGCAGGCTCTCCTCGCTCACCCCGTCCACAGGATATTTCATGTCAATGTCTTTCTCCAAATCGTAAGACGGGGTAGTCGCACCGAATGTCAGCCCTGCAATGTACTCTTTTTCATGACGTTGCAGTTCCTCCGCCAGCCGCGTCGCCTTGCCGATGCAGACCAGCAGGACGCCTGTGGCCAGCGGATCCAATGTCCCCGCATGACCGACTTTCAGGTTTTTCTTATGGAAATGCCTGCAGGCGCAGAACTTCAGCTTGCGTATCACATCTGCGGACGTCCACCTGTAAGGCTTGTCCACAGGAAGAATAATCCCCTCCGGATAATCATCGATATTTCCGGAGAGGACCAGTTCTCTAATATTTCCGTTGCTTAAAATCAATGCCATTCTCTACTTGCAAGGAATCTTTTCAATTCGCCTTTCATGTCTTCCGCCCTCGAACGGTGTCTCAAGCCAGACCTTGGTAATCTCCTGCACCATCTTGTAAGAAATAAAACGCGCCGGCATCACGAGAACATTGGCATTGTTGTGCGCTTTCACAAGTTTGCCGATTTCCGTGCCCCATGCCAGTCCCGCACGGATGCCCTGATGCTTGTTCAGCGTCATGGCCATGCCGTTGCCGGTGCCGCACATTGCGATTCCGCAGTCCACCTTGCCGCTTTCCACGGCGATGGCGAGCGGATGTGCCACATCCGGATAATCCATGCTCTCGGTAGAATGTGTACCGAAATCTTCCACCTCATATCCCATTTTTTCGAGATATGGAATGAGTTTGCTCTTGTACTCGAAACCAGCGTGATCGCTGCAAATACCAATTTTCATAGCATCAATATTATGTGTTATTCCCTTCCGAGACGTTCGCCCGCATAGTTCATGCGTGCCGCGAATTCATCCTTGCCGATAAACGACAGGATATCAGCGATTCCAAGACCGCTCGCCGCGCCGGTTATCGCAAGCCTGATGCAGTTCATCACCTTTCCCATCGGCCAGCCCTGCTCGCGGATATAATCCTCCAGATACGGTTCAATGTTTTCCTTCGTGAATGCCCCATCGAAGCCGCATATATGCTCAGTCACCTGATATGCAGGCTGATAGCCCTCGGCTTTCCAGAACTTGTCTGCATCCTTCGCCAGGAACGGTGCAGTAAGACTGTCGTCAAATACCTTGGCACGAGGATCGGCGGCACGTCTGGGGTCCACAGGTTTCGCAGCCTCTGCCGCAGCGCCTGCCTTCACGCCGAACTGCTCATACTCCACAGGAGACACGAACAGACATGAAGCATTCAGCCAGATGTCCTTCACGAATGAAGCCCTTTCCTTCACGAATGCCACTACATCGTGCACGTATTCCCTGGTAACGATATGATTCTTGAAATCCACGCCCTTTCCTGCGAACGAAGCACCTGCCGCCAATGCGCATGCGGGGCAGTCAACTGTCTGGATTCCATGACTTTCCAATACCGGAATGAACAAGTCTACAAGTTCATCGTCCGACTTCATGCGGAGATACTCCTTGTTGTACCACTTCGCCTTTTCAGGGTTGAAACGGGCTCCCGACTTGATGACGCGGTCCAGCGAGAAGGCTTTTACCAGTTCCTCGATGCTGAAGATTTCCTGGTCGTTGCCCGGATTCCAGCCAAGCATTGCCAGCATGTTCACGAATGCCTCCGGGAAATATCCGTCCTCACGATAGCCATGGGACACCTCGCCTTCTGCATTGACCCACCTGAGCGGGAAAACCGGGAAGCCGAGACGGTCGCCGTCGCGTTTGCTGAGCTTGCCCTTGCCGTCCGGTTTCAGAAGCAGGGAAAGATGCGCGAAACGCGGCATGGTCTCCTCCCAGCCGAAAGCCTTGTAGAGCATATAGTGGAGCGGCAATGACGGCAGCCATTCCTCACCGCGGATTACCTCCGTGATTTCCATAAGGTGGTCATCCACAATGTTTGCCAGATGGTATGTCGGCAGCTCGTCGGCTCTTTTCCAAAGCACCTTGTCGTCCAATGTATCCGTGTTCACCTCGATGTGTCCGCGGATAAGATCGTCCATCTTGACAACCGTGTCCTTGGGCATCTTGAAGCGGATGGTCCAGCAGTCGGTGGTCTCCAACAGCTTCTTGACCTCGTCTTCCGGCAATGTCAGGGAGTTGCGCAGTTCCATGCGGGTCTCCTGGTTGTAGATGAAGGTGTTGCCGGCAGCCTCTGCCTCGGCGCGTTTCGCATCCAGTTCCTCAGCCGTGTCGAACGCATAATAAGCATATCCGTTTTCGATGAGCTGGTCAGCGAATTTGCGGTAGATGCCCTTTCTCTGTGACTGGCGGTACGGCGCGTGAGGATGTCTCTCTGACGGAGTCTCCACTACATTGCCGTTCTCGTCCACTCCCTCATCGGGATGGATGCCGCACCATTCAAGTGCTTCAATGATATATTTTTCCGCTCCCGGAACGAATCTGTGGGAGTCGGTATCTTCGATTCTGATGATGAAATCTCCGCCGTTCTGCTTGGCGAACAGGTAATTGTAAAGCGCAGTCCTGACACCGCCCATGTGGAGCGGTCCGGTAGGTGACGGCGCAAATCTAACTCTAGTCTTTCTTTCCATTGTCGTTTTCAATGTCTTTCCAACCAACAAAATTACGTAAAATCTCTCTAATATCCTTTATCTTCTACGACTTTACGTGTGCATCTGCGGATTGCCGCCACATTCTCTATCTGGCTCATGTCGGTG
>FR882190.1:57244-73223 GCA_000434935.1 Bacteroides sp. CAG:709
TCTCTATCTGGCTCATGTCGGTGCGGCTGGTCACCACCAGCGCCGGCTTGCTGTCATAATGGAAATGCGGCACGTTCTCTATGGTATTGTACCCGATCTTGTTGATTACGGCCTCATCCGGCTGCGGTACCTCACCTATTCTCGTCCGGTAATCGTCATCGAACACCGTATCCTTGTTTATGATGATGAGCTTGCCGAAATCATTGCCCGTAAGCTGCGAAATATCCGCCTGGAAGCCTGTGGCAATGATGGTTATATGTATCGTGTCGCCGCATTCCGGGTTGTCGTCCCAGATAAGTCCGCGCTTCGACTTGTCCACCGTTCCGGTATATGAGGAAATCAATTTGCTTATTTCCCCGAGGTCCTCCATCGTGAGACCCTCATTGGTCTTTCCCACGGTGATGTTGATGAGCAGGTTCTTGGCGGTCTTGAGGTCGAAATCATTGAGCAGAGGGGATTCCAGCGCCTCTTTCACGGCATTCTTGATTCTGTCCTTGCCCGTTCCCGTGCCGCAGCCCATCAACGCCATTCCGCTGTTCTTCATCATCGTGATGACATCCTGGAAATCGACATTGATGTAACCCGGCTTCTTGATGATTTCGATGATGCCCCTGACGGCGGTCGCGAGCACTTCGTCGGCTTTCGGCCATGCGTCCTGGAGCAGCATCTTGCCGAAGTATTCGTAGAGCTTCTGGTTGTTGATTATCAGGAGACTGTCCACGTTTTTCTCCAGTTCGTGTATGCCGTCGCTGGCTTTCGCCAATGCCTGCCTTCCTTCTTCTTCGAACGGAATCGTCACCACGCCCACGGTCAGGATTCCGCGGTCCTTCGCCATCTTGGCGATGACAGGGGATGCTCCGGTTCCGGTTCCGCCGCCCAGACCCGCAGTGATGAACAGCATCTTGGTGCCGCAGTCCAGCACTTTCTCCGCGATTACATCCTGTGATTCCAATGCCGCGTTTCTGGCCTTGCCCGGTTTCGTGCCGGCTCCGAGTCCGTCGCCCAGGCTGATCTTCGTAGGGACATTGCTGCTCTGAAGTGCCTGTGAATCAGTGTTGCACACGATGAAACTGCACCCCTGGATATGCTGGTTGTACATGTAGGTCACGGCATTGCAGCCACCGCCTCCCACACCGATCACCTTGATGATGGAATTTTCCGGTGTCCAGTCGGACGGCGTAACGATATCTATGTTTGTCAATATGTCTGTCATAATTTCTCGTCGTTCATTTCGTTGGTAGCATTCTCGTATACGTCATTGATGGCCTTGCCAGCCTTGCCCAGAATAGTCCAGATAAATGGCCTCTTCTCTTTCTTTTTCTTCTCGGGTTCAGGCTTCTTCTTCGGCTCTTCTTTCGGCTCCTCGGCAGGTTCCTCTTTCGGTTCTTCCGGAACCTCTACGGTTTCTTCGACTTCATCCGGTTCCTGTTCCGCAGGTTTCTCTATGCCCGGACTGGTGGCGCCGCCCTCATTCTCGATGCAGCAGTTCACATTGTCATCCCTGCCGCTGAGGATGAGACCCGCGATGGTCGCCGCATCCGTCCGCAGGATGTTCTCGGCACCTGCCGCCACGAACCCGTGACGCGGATAAGCCACGCGCACATTGTACCCCGAAAGCTCCTTTATGTAATTCGCGATGTTCAGCATCTCCGAACCTCCGCCGGTTATGACAATGCCTTTGCGCAATTCGTTCGCAAGTCCGCTTTCCTGTATGTACCAGAGCATTGCGTCCAGGATTTCCTTCATCCTGGCAGTGATTATTTCCGCCAGATATGTCACCGGAATCTGCTTGTACGCGCTCATGTCCTCGGTCTCTATCTGTATGATTTTCTCGCCGAAATTCAGGAGCTTCTCCGGCATGCAGCCGCCGAATGCGACCTTGATGTTCTCCGCCATGTCTTCGGAAATGCCGCCTTCGTTCCTGATGTCACCGGTCACCGTGTTTCCTCCGAATGGAATGGCTCCGTATGCAGCAAGCACCTTCTTCGAGAAAATGCTGACAGACGTGGTACCTGCACCCAAGTCAATGAGTGCCACGCCGTTGCTCTTTTCTTCCTCGGTCAGGACAGCCTTCGCGGTGGCGACAGGTGTGAAATATGTACGGCATACCGCAATGCCCAGGTCGTTGAAAACCTTGGTCATGCTGGAAATCGGCCTCTTCGGTCCGATGAAGACCTTGAAATGTCCTGTAAGTTCCTCGCCGGTCATGCCGATGACGTCATTCTCGATGAGCTGGAAATAGTCACCTGTCGAGAATGACTGCGCGATCACCCCGTAAATCATTTCGGTCGAGTCGTTGTTCTGGTCCGATTCCTGGGCCAGCGACTTCAATGTGTCGATTTCCTCCTCGGAAATGCAATCATCCGGGTTGTTTCGCGGCAATGTCCCTGTGGCGTCCTGCTGCCTGATGAAGCAGCGGGGGAGTCCCGTCACTATCTGGCTGATTTTTATGTTCAGGTCCTTTTCCGCTTCATCAATGAGCCCTTTCAGGACTGCCTCCACCTTGGTTACGCCGGCTATCGCGCTATGCAATATGCCCGCTGACGGAGCTGTCTTGTAGAACACTATCTGGGTGTTGTTCCCTTCTATTCTTGCGACAGCGAGAGCGGTCGTCTTCGTTCCGAAATCGACCGCAGCTACAAATCTCTCACTTGAATTTCCACTCATATCTATTTTCTGCAAACTATCTGTCCGTCGAAGCTGACATTGACATAAGAATATGCGTCCTGTCCCTTCTCCGGTACGATGTATCTATAATAATTTTCAATTTTCGCGAATTTTTTCTCGAACTCTTCCGGCCTGCCCATGTAAAATTTCTCGCGCCCCTTTCTCGGGACAATGATTACGTGGCCGTTCCCATTGACATGGATCTGCGCTATCGCATCATCCCATCTGCGGTTCCTCGACAGGAAATCCACCAGGTCTAGAATGCCTCCGAGCCATTTTCTTTCGGCTGCGGTCGCCGGCGTTCCCTTGAATCCGCTCTTTATGTTCAGCGGAATCGAACCGTCCACAATCGGCACCCTGGAAGTGTAGTTCTTCTGGAGAGGGAACAGATAGCCTTCTGAATCAGCATACCACCCGCCGCGTCCGGAAACTAGTCTTACTACAGGAACGCGCTGTGTGATAATGATATGCAGAATACCGTCCCGTGTGGTATAGGCCTCGCTCTTCAATATGGCGCTCTTCCCGTCCAGTATTTCCTCTATCCTCGCCAGGTCGATTTCTTCCAGCCGTTTTCCCGAGCAGTTGCCATAGCCTCCGGCAATATATTCCTTCACGTCCCCGACCGTGACGAAGTTGAGGCCGTCCTGTTCCGCGATTTCCACCTTGATGCCGGAGCACGTGACCTCCTTGTACTCGGCTTTCGCTTTGTGGCCGAGTACTGCGAGCATCACTGTCGTCAGTGTAAATATCAGAACAGCAATGATATATTTCCAGATGCCTTTCAATTTCATTATTCGCCGACACGCTTCTTCAGCATGTCTTCTATAGGTTCAATGAATCTGTCAATGTTGCCTGCACCGAATGTGACCAGCACGTCCACAGGCTCTTTCTCCAGGTAGCCCATGAGTTCCTCCTTCTTCAGCAGGACTTTCTCCGGAGCTGTGACCTTGTCGTAAATGATTTCCGATGTCACGCCCGGTATCGGTTCCTCGCGGGCAGGGTAGATGTCCAGAAGAATCAGTTTGTCCACCTTGCTCAGCGCCTCAGCGAATCCTTCCGCGAAATCCCTCGTCCTGGTGTAGAGGTGCGGCTGGAATATGGCCGTCAGTTTCCTGCCCGGGAAAATGTCCCTCATGGAGCTGATTGCCGTCGCCAATTCCTTCGGATGATGTGCGTAATCGTCTATGTATGAAATCTTTTCGGTGTTCAGATGGATGTCCAGTCTGCGCTTCACTCCCTGGAAAGTCCCTATGGCGTGCCTGATGGCCTCGGGATTTACGCCGTAGGTGAGGCAGATTGCCGCTGCCGCCACGCTGTTTTCGACATTGACCCATCCCGGAGTCCCGCATTTCACGTTTTCTATCACGCCGCCGGGGTAGACAATGTCGAAGCTGAAGTAGCCGAGATTGTCCGGATGCGGATTCCTTGCGTAGAAATCGGCGCGGCTGTCATTGTAATGATATCTCAGGATTTTCGCCTTCGTGTCTTCCGCGGTGATGTCGAGTCCGAGCTTGGTGATGACCGTGCCGTGGACCTGCGACGCGAATGCCTTGAAGGCTTCCAGCACGTGGCTGATGTCGCCGTAGATGTCCAGATGGTCGGCGTCAATTGCCGTGATGACAGCGATTTCCGGGTGCAGCTGGAGGAATGACCTGTCGAACTCGTCGGCTTCCGCCACGACCGCATTGCTGTGGCTCATAAGCAGATTCGTGCCATAGTTCTTCGAAATTCCGCCCAGGAATGCCGAGCAGCCTCCGCCGCTTTCCGTCAGAATATGTGCTGTCAATGTACTTGTGGTGGTCTTGCCATGTGTTCCGGCTACGGCCAGACAGCGCTCGCCGTCAGTGATTTCTCCGAGTATCTTGGAGCGTTTCAATACCTTGTAGCCATGCTCCTGAACATAGACGAGCTCGCCCATGTCGTGCGGAATCGCCGGGGTGTAGACCACGAGAGTGTTTTCTACATCTTTCGGGATGAAGTCGACGTTGTCCTCGTAGTGTACGTCAATGCCTTGCTTCTGGAGCGTGTCCGTCAGTTCGGATTCCGTCTTGTCATATCCGGAGACATTCAGTCCCTTGAATTTGAAGTATCTGGCAATCGCGCTCATGCCGATGCCGCCTATACCTATGAAGTATACGTTCTTATATGTAGTTGCCATCTTTACTGTTTTTCAATCAATTTATATGCATATTCCGCAATGTCTCCTGCTGCATTGGTCAATGCCAGCTTCGCAATGTTCTTCTGCATTGACTCCAGACGTTCATTGTCATTGACAAGACTTATGGCGGCGGCGAGCAGTTTCTCCGGGGCCTCGGCGTCCTTTACGAGCATTGCCGCGTCCTTCCTTACGAGCGCCATCGCGTTGTGCGTCTGGTGGTCTTCCGCGACGTTCGGCGACGGTACGAAAACGGCGGCCTTGTGCGCTGCGCAGAGTTCCGAAACCGTGCTTGCGCCCGACCTGGAAATCACTACGTCAGCCATCGCGTAGGCCAGGTCCATCCTGCCGATGAAATCGCTGTAGTGTATGAATTTCAATGTGTTGCCGCCGAGTCCTTCGGCATTTGCCTTCGCCATGAATTCATCGGTGCCGGCCTTGTAGTACTTCCCGCACTGCCACAGGATTTCGATGTTTTCTCCGCCCGGACATCCGTCCCCGATCCATTTTTTCATGGCCTTGTTCAATGTCCCGCTGCCGAGACTTCCGCCGGTGACCAGAATATGACGTTTGTCGTCTGCAAGTCCGTAGTATTCAATGCCTTCCTTGCGCATTTCCGGTGTGGCAGGGACAATTTCCTTCCTTATCGGGTTTCCGGTCATCACAATTTTGTCTGCCGGGAAGAACCGTTCCATGCCTTCGTATGCCACGCAGATGCATTCCGCCTTCTTGCCGAGAATCTTGTTGGTGAGGCCCGCAAATCCGTTCTGCTCCTGTATCAATGTCGGGATTCCCTTGCGTTCGGCAGCCCACAGAAGGGGAGCGCTCGCATATCCTCCCACGCCGATTGCGATGTCCGGCTTGAACTCGCTTATCAGCTTGCCCGCCATGCGTATGCTCTTCAATACCTTGAACGGGGCTTTGAGGTCGTTGATGATATTGTGGAGATTCAGCTGGCGCTGCAGTCCGACAATCGGCAGGCCTACGATCTTGTAGCCCGCTGCCGGTACCTTTTCCATCTCCATCTTGCCTTCAGCGCCCACGAACAGGATTTCGCTGTCGGGGTTGAGTTCCTTCATCTTGTTCGCAATGGATATGGCCGGAAAGATGTGTCCTCCCGTCCCGCCTCCGCTTATGATGATTCTCAATGCTTTGTGCTTTTCCATAATAATATCATTTTACTGGATTTCGCTGCTTTCTAGCTGGTCCAGATCGTCCAGGCCGTCCTTGATTTCATCTTCCGTGACGAAAATCGGAGCGGCGGCGGCTGTTTCCTGCTCGATTTTCTTCTGTGCCATCTTGCTGACTGACAACAATACGCCGAAAACGAGGCTGAATGCCAGGAATGATGAGTTTCCGTGGCTTATCATCGGCAGTGTCTGGCCTGTCAGCGGGAACAAATCCACATTGATGAGAATATGCATCAATGCTTGTCCCGATACGAGCAGAACCAGTCCGGCAATCATTGTCTTGGCGTAGTGGTTGTCGCAGTTCCTGACTATTATCGAGCCTCTGGCGAGGAGGCTTCCGTACAATATCAGTATCACCAGGGCGCCGATCATGCCGTATTCTTCGACAATGAAGCTGAAGATATAGTCCTCATACATGACGGAGACCACATATCTCTGGGTGCTGTTGCCCGGTCCCTTTCCGAAGAATCCGCCTTCGCTTACGGCTACTTTCGCGCTGACCGGCTGCATGGTCTCGTCCAGAATTTTCTGAAATTTGAGTGTGCCGGGCTTTTCGGCATGGAGACGTTCCAGAGGGTCAGCCGATGCCAGCTGAACGCGGTGCACGATTAGTTCGAGTCGTCCGAATACTTTGCCGTCGCTGATCTTGTAAACGCTGAAGATTAAACCTACGCACACGATTCCCAGAAGCAGCATGTATATGATGTATTTGAGGTCAAGTCCGCCGACCAATGCCGTCACCACCATGACGAGTCCTATGAACATGGCGCTGGAGTTGCTTCCGAGTGCGATGAGCAATGTGATGATGGCGATAGGGAAGAGGACATAGAAGCAGACCTTGGCTTCTTTCTTCGCCATGAATTCCAGGTGAGGTTTCTTCGCAAGCTTGTCGGCCAATGGGGTCCTGTTGGTCTTCAATGCGTCCATGGCCCAGGCTATGTACATGACCATGAATACTTTGACGAACTCGAAGACATGCAGCTGGAATCCGAAGACGCTGATGCACCGCCAGGCCTGGTTGATGTTCACGGGCCTGAAAAACGGTATCTTGGTGAAGTGGGACGCCAGAAATGCCAGCAACAGGAACGACAAGACGAAGAGCCCTTGCGAGAAGAACCGGAAGATGCCGATCTTGCCGATTTTGCACAATCCTGCGATTATTCCCAGGCCGACGGCTGCCATGAGGATTTGTTCCATGGCAAACGACAGCCTTGAACTCTTCTGCTGTATCGCCAGCAGGGAGGTCGAGGATGAAACTGCCAGAATCGAGAATATGATGAGCAAGAAGACAATCATCCAGATGATCTTGTCTCCTTCCAGCGTGTCCAGCATATTCCAGAATCCGGTTTTCTTCGCTTTTGTGCTCATATTTGTCTCCTAGAGGTTTCTTACGGCTGCCTTGAATTGCTCTCCGCGGTCTTCGTAACATTTGAAGAGGTCGAAGCTTGCACAGCAAGGGCTGAGCAGCACGACATCGCCGTCTTTTGCAAATGCCGCAGATGCTTTCACTGCTTCTTCAGCCGAGAGCGTATCTTTCATGTTTTCCTTTCCTACAATGCTTTCGAATGCTTCGTGTATCTTCTTGTTGTCCACGCCAAGGCATACGATAGCCTTTACTTTTTCTTTTACGAGGTCGTTCATGACGCTGTAGTCATTGCCCTTGTCGGTTCCGCCTACGATCCACACGACCGGCTTGGTCTGGCATTCCAGCGCGTACCAGGCAGCGTCGACATTGGTCGCCTTGGAATCATTGATATAAAGTACTCCTCCGACGCTGAGAACCGGTTCGAGCCTGTGTTCGATAGGCTGGAAGGTCTCAAGTGAGTTGCGGATGACGGCGTTGTCGATGCCGCTGGCTTTGGCCGCGAGGGCTGCCGCCATGGAGTTGTAGATGTTGTGCTTGCCGCCGAGTGCGAGTTCTTTAAGGTAGATGTCGCATTCGTCCTGGTCGTATTTCACGATGATCTTGTCGTCTTCGAGGTATGCGCCCTGCTCGACCTTGTCTTTCTGTGTGAAAGGGAGTTTCTTGGCTTCCATCACGATCTTGTCGAGGTGGTTGATGGTGATTTCGTCATCTGAGTCGAAGATGAAGCAGTCTTCCGGACGGAGGTTCCTGGCGATTCTGAATTTCGCTTTCACGTAGTTTTCCATCTCGTAGCCGTAGCGGTCGAGGTGGTCCGGGGTAATGTTCGTGATTATGGCGATGTCCGGTCGGAAGTCGTAGCAGTTGTCCAGCTGGAAGCTGCTGATTTCCAATACGTAATAGTCGAAATGCTCCGTAGCGACCTGGTATGCGTAGCTCTTTCCGATGTTGCCGCCGAGTCCCACGTTGAGGCCTGCTTCTTTCAGAAGATAGTATATCAATGATGTCGTGGTGGTCTTGCCGTTGCTTCCGGTTATGCAGATTTTCTTCGCATTGTCATAACGTCCTGCGAATTCGATTTCTGATATGATGTGTATGCCGTTCGCTTCTATTTTCTGTATCATCGGGGCTGTGGACGGGATGCCAGGGCTCTTGATGATTTCGTCCGCGTTCAGTATAAGTTCTTCAGTATGATGCCCTTCTTCGTATGGAATGTCCCATTTTTTCAGGAGTGCAGCGTGTTCTGCGGCGATTTCTCCTCTGTCAGAAAGAAAAACGTCGAATCCTTTCACTTTCGCGAGGACAGCAGCGCCCGCGCCGCTTTCGCCTCCGCCAAGTACAACTATTCGCTTGTTTTTGTTCATCTTGTATTTTTTTTATTCTGTTGCTGTTGTTTACACTTTGTTCGAGGGTGGGTGCTACCTTATCTTTAATAGTGCGAGGGTCGCGACGGCGAGGATTAGGCCCACGAGCCAGAAGCGGGTCACGATTTTCGCTTCGGGAACCGGATGCGACGGCCACTTGATTTTCGCCGGGATGTCGATCTTCTGGTAGTGGTGATGCAGCGGCGCCATCCTGAATATCCTCTGTCCCGTGCCGTACTTCTTCCTCGTATATTTGAAATAGAACCGCTGGATCAGCACCGACAAACTCTCCACGAAGAAAATTCCGCAAAGAATCGGTAGCAGCAGCTCCTTTCTTATCAATATCGCACTCACGCCGATGATGCCTCCGATTGCCAGACTTCCGGTATCACCCATGAAAACCTGCGCCGGATACGAATTGTACCATAGGAATCCGAGCAATGCCCCCACGAATACCGACATGAATATCGCCACCTCTCCGGTTCCCGGTATATACATGATATTCAGGTATTCTGAGTTGATGAGGTTGCCGCTCAACCACGCCAGGATGCCGATTACCGTTCCTACTATCGCCGAGGTTCCGGCTGCCAGTCCGTCCATGCCGTCCGTAAGGTTCGTGCCGTTCGAGCAGGCGGTTATGACAATGACTATCATCAATACGTAGACGGCCCATTTGAAATACCACCCCATCTTTCCGTGGAAAGGTGAAAACCATTTGTAGTCAAGCTCATGGTTCTTTATGAACGGCAATGTCGTCTTCGTGCTCTTCACGATGTTCTCCATCTTCCAGCCGCTCTTGTGCACGATGGTCTCGCTGTCCACATCCAGATCGTCGCTTCCCTGAGGCAGGTAAGTGGTGCCGTTCTCCGCTGTCTCCACCTTCACTTTCTCCCTGACCACTATGTCATTGTTGAAACATACGGTCAGTGCTACGATGAAGCCGAGCACGATCTGGAGAATCAGCTTGCCCCTTTCGCTCATGCCTTCCTTGTTATGCTTGAAGACCTTGATGTAGTCGTCTGCGAATCCGATTCCGCCGCACCAGAAAGTGGTGAGTATCAGCAGTTGCGTATAAATATTGGTCAGGTCGCAGAAGAGCAGTGCCGATACGCCGATTGCAAGCAGGATGATGACTCCTCCCATTGTAGGAGTGCCTTTCTTCTGCATCTGCCCCTCCAGTCCGAGGTCGCGGATTGTCTCGCCGATCTGCTTTTTCTGGAGCCAATGGATGATCTTGCGTCCTGCGAAGAACGAAATCAACATGGCGGTGACGCTCGCAAGCATTGCCCTGAATGACAGATAGCCCATTAGCCTCTGTCCCGGGATGTCGTAGTCCGAAAGCAATTGGAATAGATGGTAGATCATGCCTGTCCCTCCATTGATTTGAATACGTCGCATACGATTTCGCGCTCGTCGAAATGTCTGTGCTCCGTGCCTATTATCTGATATGTTTCATGCCCCTTTCCGGCGAGCAGGATTACCGCTCCGGCGGGTGCCAATGTTATCGCTGTGCGTATCGCTTCCTTGCGGTCAGAAATGAACAATGCTTTCGCCAATCCGCTGGTGCTGAATCCTTTGCGGATATCGTTCATGATATCTTCCGTGTTCTCCGTACGGCTGTTGTCCGATGTGACGAATACTCTGTCCGCGTATTTTTCCGCCACAGCAGCCATCTCAGGACGCTTGGTCTTGTCCCTGTCGCCGCCGCATCCGAACAAGCAGATGATATGCTTTTCCTGTCCGATGTCGCGGAGCGTCTTCAATACGTTCTCCAATGCGTCTGGCGTATGCGCGTAATCTATTATCACTGAGATGCCTTTCGGCCCGTGCAATGTCTCCAGACGTCCTCTTGCTGATTCCAGCAGGCTGAGCTGTACCAATGTCTCGTCCTGGTCCGCGCCTATCAGGATTGCGGTGGTGTAGATTGCCAGGAGGTTGTAGGCATTGTGCTGTCCGATCAGTCTTGTCCAGATTTCCTTGCCGTCAATCCGCAGCTGCATTCCCTCGAAACTTTCCTCCACGATTCTGCATGTGTGGTCGGCAATGCTTCTGCATGAATAAGTTACGACCTTGGCTTTCGTGTTCTGCACCATGACCATACCGTTCTTGTCGTCAATGTTGGTGATGGCGTATGCGTCGGCAGGGAGTGTGTCGAAGAACAGTTTCTTGCATCTGAGATACTCTGCGAACGTCTTGTGGTAATCCAGATGGTCGTGTGTGAGGTTCGAGAATATGCCGGCCTTGAATTTCAGCCCGGTTACGCGCTCCTGCTCCATTCCGATGGAACTTACCTCCATGAAGCAATACTCGCATCCTTCGTCTGCCATCTGCCTGAGCAGGGAATTGATGGTAATCGGATCTGCGGTAGTGTTGGCAGTCTCCAACCGCTTGTCGCCCACGTAGTTGGCTATTGTGGAGAGCAGTCCGCACTGATATCCCAGCCCCCTGAAGAGGTTGTATAGCAATGTTACGGTGGTGGTCTTCCCGTTGGTTCCGGTGATGCCGACCAATGTCAGTTCGTGAGACGGATTGCCGTAGAAATCAGCAGCTGCCATCGCTTCTGCGTGACGTGAATTTTCCACCTGCACGAATGCCGCTCCGTCAGCATTGACAATGCCTTCCTGTCTGGCAGCATTGACCTGAGCCTCAAGCTCTTGCGGGTCTTCGTACATGATGGCGGCAGCCCCTTTCGCGAGTGCGGAGGCAATGAACTTGTGGCCGTCGCCGGCGAAGCCTTTCACTGCGATGAACATTGTTCCCGGAACGACTTTTCGGGAGTCGCTCGTGAGGCCGTTGACCTCCATCGTCAGATCGCCTTTCGTGGTGACCGTGCCGCAATTCTTTATGATATTCCCAAGTTTCATCTTATTTCAACTGTATTGTTACGCATCCGCCTTCGGCAAGTCTTGTCCCTGCTGCCGGGCTCTGGCTTACTACGTGCCCGACTCCGGAGTAGATGCATTTATATCCGTCATTTTCTATTGCATATATCGCGTCCATCAGTCCTAATCCATTGACTCCCGGCACTTTGCCATTTCTGGATGTCGTCGGGGTATCGGCTGTCATGTCCGGCATCCTGCCCTTGCTTTCCAGCATGTCGCCGTAGCTTGTGTCCAGGGCGTATATCTTGTCCACGATTTCCCTGCATGTCATGGCAGGTGTGGTTCCTCCGAAGAAGATTTCCCTGCTCGGATTCGAGTAGATGACCGTGATTATGGAATATTTGGGCTGTTCTGCCGGGAAAAATCCGACGAAAGTCGCCTGGTATTTCGTCAATCCGTTCTTGTCTCTGTACGGGTCGCCCCTCATTGCGTCTTTCGGGTCCTGTATGATTCTCGCGGTTCCGGTCTTGCCTGCGACTTTCAGTTTGGCGTTTTTCAGTCTTGTGGCGGCGGTTCCGGTTTCGGTAATCTCCATCAATCCTCGGGTAAGGCTGTCTGCCGTAGCTCTCGAACAGATGGAGCCGTTCAGGACTGAAGGACCGCGTTTTTCTTTCACGATGCCGTTTACTTCAATGTCTTCGACCAGGTATGGTTTCATCATCCTGCCCTTGTTCGCGATGGCGTTGTAGAATGTCAGGATGTGCAGCGGCGTTTCCGCCGAGGTGTATCCGATGGCCAATGATCCCAGGTCTGTCGCGCTCCATGTCTTGGATGAAGGCGATGGTAGAACCGGTGTCGTAAATCCTTTGAGGTCAATGTCATACGCTTCGCCGAGCTTGTACATGTAGAGGTTGTCCAAAAATCTTTGCGGGTTGTCTCCATAATGGTCGACGGCGAGTTTTCTGAATACGTAGTTGGACGAAATCGCATATCCGTGGATTATGGAAATCTTGTCGGTCTGATACCTCTTCTCATACGCCGGGATGTGCTCGTCCGGCTTGAAGTATTTAAGTCGTCCGTGATTCGTCGGTATCTTGTCTGACATCCTCACTTTTCCGTCTTCCAGGAGGCTCATGAGCGTGGCTGTCTTGAAAACGGAGCCGGGTTCGCCGGCACGTCCCACGGCCATGTTGTAGACTTCGCCCAGTCCTCCGGTGGTGCCGTCTCTCAAGAGGTTGACCATCGCGCGGATCGCTCCGGTCTTCACGTCCATCACGATGACGCATCCGCCTTCGATTCTTTCATTGTCGGCAATGTTCCTGCGCAGCGCATTGTCTGCAATGTCCTGAATGTCAATGTCGAGGGTGGTCCGGATGTCCTTCCCGTCTTCTGCGGCGCGCCAGGTGCTGTCCCTGTTCACGATTCTTTTCTTGTCGCTTCGGCGTGTCCACTCGTAGCCCTCTGTTCCGTGCAGGATATAGTCGAATGAGCCTTCCAGTCCGATGGCATTGTTCCCGTTCGATCGGCTGTTGTCTTTCACGTAGCCGATGGTTCGTCTGGCGAGCGAGCCGTAAGGATATTGCCTTGTATCAATGCGTTCCACGATGATGCCGCCTTTGTTCGCTCCTTCCTTGAACAGCGGCAATGCCTTTACTTTCTGGAGTGTCTCGTGGTCGATTACGCCACCGATTTTAGCGTGTCTAGCGCCGCGTTTCCTTCCATCTATTATATAGGTATACCAATAGTCTCTGGATTTGCCGTATATCGAGGAGAGTCCGCCTGCCAGTTCGCGTGCCTTGTCTTTCCACTCTTCTTCTTTCTCTTTGCCTTTTTTCGACAGGGAGGCAAATTCGCTTTTCCTTACGGCGCAGTCCATAAATATCTGGTACATAGGCGTGGAGATGGCGAGAAGCCTTCCGTCAGAGCTGATGATGTTGCCTCTTATCGGTGCCAGTTTTACCTTGCTGCTTCGGGCTGTGTAATATTTCAGATACGGGTCGCTGTCGCGGAAGCAGCACTTGATGTAGACGATCCGTACCAGCACGACACAGGCACACACGATGAATGCAAGATAGATGAACCACACTATCTTGCTTTCCTTGTTCTTGCCTCGTATGTCCTTGTTCTCGTCCACGTTATGTTTCTGTTTTTCTCAGTTGCTCACTTCTTTGTCTGCCTTCAATTCTGACCTCATCCTATCTCTGATTGCGCCCCTGACCTCCTTTCTCTGTTTCCTCTTTCTGTTTGTGGTCCTGTGAAAGGGCGCACTTTATTCTTTTGCATCTATCCGTGTGGCAGGTTTTGTCGGGAAGGTTACCTCTGAGCCCTTGTTTTCCAGCATCTTGTCTGTTTTTGTTATCCTGCCCATGCCGGCCATCTGCACGGTCTTTTCCGTATGGTATATCTTCAGGTCCGTCAGGATTTCCTTGTTCTTCTCGACCTTGCTCATGGTGTTTTCCACCATGATGTTCAGGAGGATTCCTATCCAGAACAGCAGGAACGTGTACAGAATGTGGGGAAAGAATCTGTCACATCCCAGTCTCATCAGCAATTCCCCTCTGAGGAATGCATTGAACGCATTTTTTATTGATGCGCCGGCTGCCTTAAGATTCATTTTCCGCCTCCTTTTCCGCGACTCTGAGTTTCGCGCTCCTTGCCCTCGTGTTTGCAGCAATCTCGCTTTCCTGCGGCAGTACCGGCTTGCGTGTCAATGCTTTAAGCGGGCAGATCACGTTTCCGTAGAAGTCTTTCTTGACTTCTCCCTGGATGTTCCCGGCCTTGATGTAGTTCTTCACCATCCTGTCTTCCAGTGAGTGGTAGGTTATCACGGACAGCCGTCCTCCTCCTTTCAGTGACGCTGCCGCGCCTTCCAGGAATTTTTCCAGCGACCTCATCTCGTGATTGACTTCGATTCTCAGTGCCTGATAGATTTTCGCCAATATCTTGTGGCTTGCGAAGTCAGGCAGTGCAGGCGCCATGGCATTGTCCAGTTCTCCGGTGGTCTTGATTTCTCCCGCCGCACGGGCATTGACAATCAGCTGCGCCAGCCTCCGGGCATTGTCCACTTCTCCGTAGATCCTGAGGATTTTTTCCAATTCGTTTTGCGGATAGGTGTTGACGATGTCCGCCGCCGTGGTGCCGGCTTCCTTGTTCATCCTCATGTCGAGCGGGGCATCGAACCTGAATGAGAATCCTCTGTCGGCGGTATCGAACTGGTGCGATGAAACGCCCAGGTCCGCGAGTACGCCGTCCACTTTGGCTTCCGCATTGAGGTCGCCGCCGCTGTAGTTTCCGACAGTTCCTTTCAATGTTTCCAGCATCACGAAGTTGTGTATGTATCTGAAATCTGCTCTGATAAGGATGAGTCTCGGATCGTCGATCCTGTTGTTTATGGCGTCGCTGTCACGATCGAAGGCGATGACCTTTCCCGCAGGAGACAAGCGTGAAAGAATCTCAGCGGTGTGTCCACCGCCTCCGAATGTGGCATCAATGTAAATTCCTGATGGATTGGTAATTAAAGCTGAAACGCTTTCGTCCAGAAGTACTGGCGTATGATATTCTGACATTGCACCCTCCGTCTCTACTGAGAGAGTTTTCCGGCCAGTGCGATGTATTCCTCATTCGAAATCCTGCTTGCTTCGAATTTCTCCTTAGCCCAGATCTCGATTTTGTAATCGTTGCCAGAGAACACTACTTCTTTAGTTACACCTATTGCTTCCAGGAGTTTCTTCGGAATGGAGATTCTTCCGAGTTTGCCGTCTGGTTCGACGACTGCGCGGTCTCTCATGTATTCCCTCCAGAAAGCTGCGTGTTCCCTGTTGAAAAAATTAAGACGGGTTTTGACCTCGCTGCTCTGCCGTTCCCATTCCTCGAAGGTGTACATTTCGAGGCAGTCCTCGAAGATGTCCTTCTTCAGAACGAATCGCATGTCGCCATCTACCGGCATGACAGCCTTGAACGCCGAAGGAAAAACAAGTCTTCCTTTGTCGTCAGCCTTTGCTATGTATTCGCCGATAAATGTGGTCATTGCAAAATTAACAATCAGTTTTCACGCTTTCCCGCAAATATAATGAAACTTTTACAATTTCTTCCACTTTCTTCCATATTTTTCCACGGCGAACGCAATGTTTTCCCTAGCCTGTCCTCAGATGCGTCCCGGCGGGAGATAACCGCGTGTTCGATTTTTGGTGTGGCGCGGCTACTGGCTGAATTTCTGAACAAGTTGGCAGGATGGTGTTCGGCTAAATGGCAGTGTGTCAGTGAATTGCGAAAAAGTGTCCATGCCAAGTCTCATGAAAAAACATGGGACTTGGCATGATTGTTTGTTGTGATGGATGGTTGTAACTGGCTAATAATCAGCAGGTAGTGCGAAAAATGCGGGTCCGGGTTCCATGCCAACTTGTTCAGTGCGGGGTGAC
>FR882191.1:0-5682 GCA_000434935.1 Bacteroides sp. CAG:709
GAAGAGCGTCATTTGACGGTTACTTGTGAGGAGGCTCTGCGGAGGCTTTCGAGCAGCTTTATGTGAAGTTCCATATGACGCTTTTCAATTTCATCATGAAACGCACTGCCGGAAACAGATATAAAATTGAAATTTTAATGAGTCGGAAGCAGAAATTGAAGGGATTGTCTGCTGCTTCGCTCAGATTGAAAACATTAAACGACAATCCCTAATTACTCACCAATTTCAATATCGAAAGTAGAGACGGGGAGACCTGTGGTCCCGGTCAGGTTCGCATCGGTCCAGGGATCCCAGGCATATTTCACCTTCACGATGGCTGTCCTGCTGCCTGCCTTTGTGTTTTTACTGTCGGCTGCGGCGTCGGGTCTGCCTGCATCCCGGGAGAGAATCACAGCGTCAGATCCTGAAATCTCCGCCGATGCAGGGATTTCGCTCCCGTCTTCGAGGCAAATCCTGAATCCGCGCACTGGCATTGTGCCCGGGACGGAAATGGGCCTGTCGAAAAGTACGGTGACATTCCCGCTGTCATTCACGTAGGCTTTGGTGGCTGCTGGGGCGAGGCATTCGACCTGTTTCCCGTAGTCATTCCTCAGTGCGAGCCTTGCAAGTCGCTCTCCCACAGGTTTCTTCGCCCTCGGATGCACGTCAGTGGGGTGACCGAGGTCTGAGGAGACTGCCATCCCGCAATGTGGAATCTCCAGCGAGAGCAGCCTCTGGCTGTTGCGGAACTCCGGCCAGGTCGGACGTTCGATGCTTGAAAGCTGGACAAAGTAGAAAGGCAGGTCGGGATTATCCCAGGTCTGCCTCCAGCAGTCCACAAGGGTCCTGAAAAGGATCTCGTGCTGCGGGATGTTCTCTGCGTTCGACTCTCCCTGGTACCAGATTGCCCCTTTGATTGGAAATCTCTCCAGTGGACGGATGCCGTTTTCAAAAAGATATGCCGGCATAAAAGGATGCTGTATATACCCTCCTTTGAAGGCTGACATATTCTCCCGGGCTCTTCCCCTTGCCCATTCCATCACGGATTCATCCTCAAGCCATCCGTCACAGAATCCCGGAAGAACCTTCTCCAGAGCACTGCGGCTGATGAATGACTCGGTGGTCGTCCCGCCGACTGCATTGCAGATCAGCCCCACAGGTACATTCAGACTATCCCTGAGCATTTTGCCGAAGTAATATCCCACTGCTGAAAATTCCCCGGCAGTCTTCTCTGACGAGCAGTTCCACCGTGTCCTGTCGTAATACTTTCCCTGTGCAACCTTCCCCGCATCCTCTTCGCTCCAGACCAGCCCCCAGGTTTTCAGATGGCTTTTCATGTCGTAGAACCTCAGCATCGGGTCATCCAGTCCTTCCTTGCTGAAGGTGTCGGCTCCCTTCAACTCAAAAGCCATATTCGACTGCCCGGAGCAGAGCCAGACCTCACCGGCTGCCACATTGCTGAAACTCAGGGTGTCCCGTCCGTCAGTCACGGTGAACGGTATTCCTGTCCCGGCCTTGAGTGCCGGCATACGGACCTTCCATGTTCCATCCTGTGCCGAACGGCATTTCTTTGTCGATGGCCCCAGGGTGACCTTCACTTCAAGACCCGGTGCAGTCCTTCCTGAAATTTCAAGAGGTACGTCCCTCTGGAAAATCATATCGTCGGAGTAGATTTCCCCGACGGACAGCCCTGAGGGAGCGGGAATGCTTTTCACAATGTCACTCAATCTGACCTGCTGGAAGACAAGGTGCGCGGTGCTGCCTTCATAGAGGATTCCCACCTTGTCATTCCCGATGGAGGTGAGGCAGGAATATCCCCAGCCTTCCTCCTGGTCCAGAAGCAGACAGTCAAGCGGATTCCAGGTCATCCCGGCATCGAGGCTCGCCTTTATGCAGATGTGGTTCCTGCCTTTTCCTGGGGCGGAAACCGGATTTGAGAACAGGAGGATATCCCTTCCGTAGATGTTTTCGGAAGCCGGAATATTCAGCAGCCCCGCCATACAGACGGGTTCCACGAGGCTTCCTGATGAAGGGTGGGTCTTCCAGGTTTTCCCCAGGTCATCAGTCACGCAGACGACCCTGCCCTGACGACGGTCGTTTCTGCAGTTCAGCATCAGTACTCCCGGAGCAATCTCGGCGACCTGGGCCTCGGTGGTGCGATCACAGGCTCTGGAGTGGCAGTGCCAGGTTTCGCCCCCGTCTTTGCTGTACATTATTCCTGAACTTGGAATCCCTTTGCTGTCAAGGCATTGCATCGGGAAAACCAGAGTCCCGTCCTGCATCGTGATTCCCCGTCCCGGCCCCTGGAGGGTTAGCCTCCAATCGGGGCGCTTTACCTGACGGGTGATGTTGACAGGCTTGCTCCAGGTCTTTCCGTCGTCGGTGCTTTTCACCAGAACCATCTGTCCTGTCGAAATCGGTTCGTAGCCTTCTGAGGCAAATGAGAATGCGTGCCTGTTGCCAAGGCCGTGCGTCCACAGAGCGCAGACGAAAATCGTTCCTGTGTTGCTGTCCACAAGCACTGAAGGATCTCCGCAACCGTTCTGTCCCTGCGGAAGTCCTCCCCATTCGCCCATATCGATGATTGTTCGCATCTTCTCCCAGGTCCGTCCCCCGTCGGTACTCCGGCTGGCACCGACGTCAATGTTGTCCTGAAGGTCGTTCCCGGAGGTGTGCCTGATGTCGTACACTGCAATCAATGTCCCTTTAGGAGTGGTGACCAGTCCGGGGATTCTGTAGGAGAAGACATTGTCATCCTTGTGGTTGCGCAGTGCTATTCCGAACCTGTGACCCTCAAGGGAACCTTCGGACACGATTCTGGCCTGACGAAGTGAAGAGCCGCTCCCGTCCTGCACCGGGCATCTGAGTTCCACGGACTCCACTGCCACCTCGAAAGTCCCGCTCAGGTCCACTTTCCGCGAGTCCACCTCAAGACTCAGGTAAAAATAATTTCTGTCCCTGACAAGGCTTTTCCCCGGTTTCAGGACGATTCTCCCATCTTTCCCCACCTTGCAGGATGCTGTCTGAACAGCAAAGGCAGGATGTCTCCAGGTGTCCTGCCCCGCGCCGATTCTGCGGAACTGGTCCTTAAGTATGTAGGATGTGGTCCGGGAGTATATTGCAGAACTGGTTCCAGTGTACATCAGCCTGGCATTCCGGATGGCCGATGGGTCAATTCCCGAGACGGTGACCCCGACACTCTCCAGTACGTCCTTCCCGGAAAACGACTCCAGGCAGATTTCGCAGATGATGTTGTGCTCCCGGTCCACTATGGTCGGGATGGAGGGAGTGAAGATTCGTGCCACCGGGGCGAACTCGAATGTGGTGAGGACTGCCTTGTGGTCCGTCGGCCACTTGCCTGTCACGGGGATGATGTCAGAAGGATTCTCCTCCACGGTCCTTTTTCCCCGGACAATCGAACCTGCAGGTCCGAATACCTTGCTGTCCACAGGTTTGAGGGACCCTTCCCCGTAGTAATAGATGAAATCGATTCTGTCCCTCTCGTCGCTTTCAGAGGCCCAGGTCAGTTTCATAGGGTTACAGTCGGAGTTGTCGCTCGGGAAGGTGAAGCCCGGGGAGGACACAGGGTCAGGATTCACCACCCGGAAGGAATCCTCAAAACCGCCTTCGTAAAGCATTGTGGAGCAATCCCAAGGGATGACTGCTCCATTGTGGTCCCAAAGGGAGGCTGTCTGCGCGGTCCAGTCCAGATGCGACGGCTCGTTGAAATCCCCTGCCAGAATCACGTCGATGCCCTCGTCGATGTCGGCTCTGCTGAGCCTGATGAAATCCCTGATGGTGTCGTCCCTCCCGGAAGCCCGGTTCATTTCCAGAATCTTCTCCACTGAGGTTTCGGGAGCAGGTATCTTCTTCCAGGTGTTCCCGTCGTACCCCCTCGGATAGTAGCAGGCATAGTTCGTATAGTCCAGATGAGCGGCATATAGTGCCACCGGATGCCCTCCGGCATTGATTCTGACTCTCTGAACGGACCCGCAGCCTTCCCATTTCCTCCCGTCCTGCGCGAGTGGGAACCTGCTGATGACTCCGCTGTCACAGGTGGGGTCCTCTCCGTAGAATGTCACGCCCCTCAGGGCGAGAGCCTCAATCAGTCGAGGAATGAACCTCCGGCCTCCGTAATTCCTTATTTCCTGCATAAAGACCACATCAGCCCCGCTTTCGATGATGTTGTCCACAAGGGCGTCAAATCCTCCCGGGACGCACGTACCTTCCTGCCAGACGTTGATTTGAAGTACTCCGATTCTGTCCTCTCCCTTGGAAAGTAGGGAGAACAGGATGAGAATGATGACGGTTATCAGTTTTATATGTTTCATAAGAGATGAATTATTCAGATTGACAAAAATACTGAATTATGCTGTGTTTCCATTTGGCTCACGGAACAAAAGGAGATATTTCGGAAAATTTTCTACCTTAGCCGACCAAAACCGGAATATTTTTATAGAAACACGCTTCCTCTGCTTATGAAACGGATATCTGCAATGAATCTCCTGCGTGCCATGCTGACTGTGGCACTGACTGTCCTGCCTTGCATCAATGCATTCTCCTCCGAGGTTCTTTCTTTCCGGAGTATTCCATCCAAGCTCTTGCCTACCAATGCGGTAAGGGTGCTATTTAGTGACAGTGAAGGATATGTCTGGATTCCGACCTACAGCGGCCTTGTCAGGTATGACGGGTCTTCGACGGTGGTGTTTGGAATGAATGAATCGGATGGGTAGAAGTTTGACTGCCACATAAACGTGGTTTGCGAGTCGGAGGGGAACAAGCTCTGGATTGCATCGGAAAAAGGCGTTTACACCCTGGACAAGAACAATGGTCAGATTTCCTTTGCAGGACCAGACCCACGGATGGGAACGCTCAATGCCTCGGACATTCGCTGCTCCAACGGGAGGGATGTATGGGTAGGGGGAAGTTCCGGACTGTGGCACATCGAGGCTTCCACAGGTGAATTCACCCCAATCCTGATGGATGGCAATCCCATTGAATGGGTGTCCTCAATCTGCGAGGATGCGGAGGGATATCTCTGGGTGTGCTGCTGTGAGCACGGGCTTTACAGATATGACACGAAGACATTCTCATTCCGTAAATATTCAGAAGATCGTCTTTACTGGTCGAATGTGGCCTACAAGGACCTCAAAGGCCGCCTCTGGGTCGGCACTTGGGGAAAGGGACTGCTCCGGATCGATGCTCCCCACGCCCCCGGGAATCTATCCTGCACCGTCTATTCCAACACGCCGGAGGCCGGATCCCTTCTGGATGATGTGATCTACGACATCGGACAGGATTCCGAGGGAAGACTGATGGTGGCTTCAAGAAGCGGCCTGAGCATTCTCGAAGACATTTCGGATCCTCTCTCTTTCGTCAACTACGCTCCGGGAGAACCCGGTCACGACCTGCCTTACAATGAGGTAAGCTCTATCCTCAGGACAGACGACGGGAATATCTGGCTGAGTATGTTCTGCGGAGGGGTCTTCAAGGTGGAAAATCCCGATGCCGACTTCAGGACCGATGCCCTTGAAAACATCAGGAAGTCTCTCAGGACCAATTCGGTACGCAGTATATTTCCTATGCCTGACGGTCGTCTCTGGCTTGGAATCACAGGTTTCGGAATGGTGCTTTACGACCCCTTTGACGGCAGTTTCCTCTCTTACGAGAAATATCCGGCTTTCAGGGATTTTCCCTACACTT
>FR882191.1:5711-39417 GCA_000434935.1 Bacteroides sp. CAG:709
GGCCGTTGATGTAATATCGCGCAGACGCAGTACTTCGGAAATCTGTTTCGGGACTTACAGTCAGGGGCTATGGCTTCTGGACCCGTCCTCCCGAAGCGGTGCCCGGAGGGTTGTTTCTGAGGAATATCCCGATTTTTCTCATCTGGGAGTGACTGCAATCGCTGAAGACAATGCATCGAACCTCTGGATCGGAACAAGGAAAGGCGTTTTCGTGATGACACCCGGGAACAAGGTTTTTTCAATTGCGGATTATCTGCCGGATGCTGCCCTGGACCCTCTTTCGGATGTGATTGTGACCGACCTCAAGTCGGCTCGTGAGGGCTCAGTCTGGATTGCTACCAACTACAACGGAGTGTATCGTCTTTCCCCTTCCGACGGCAGTCTGGTCAGATGGTCCCTTGGAGAGTCTGACAATGTTTCCTGTCTTTTCGTGGATCCGGCCTCGAATGTCTGGGCAGGGTCCTCTTTTGACGGGCTGTATCTCTACGACAGGAAGAAAGGGGAGTTCAGTCAGATCAACAATATCTCCGCCCTATATAATAAAGGTATTACAGGAATGTCCTCAGACATCACTTCCCGACTGTGGGTGACCACTTCCGATGCCGCTGTCTCCTTCACATACTCCGAAGGTGACAGAATCGGAGACGTGGACTATATTTCACTCTCGGATCACGATGCTTCGATGTCATTCAATGCCAGCACTCTTGTGAATCTGCCTGACGGGACGGTTGCCGCCGGTTCTTCCAAGGGAATCGTCTATTTCCCGCTGCGCAGCCAGACCCCGTCTTTCCCCGTGAGGGAGAATCTCTGCCTGACTGACTTCCGTCTCGGAGAGACTTCTTTGAGGTCGATGTCCCCAAAACAGCGCAGGAAAGTCTGCGAAAAGGATATCAACTATGCCGACCTGGTCAGGATAGACCACACGGTGCATTCGTTTTCAATAAGTTTCGCCCTTCTGAACAAGGGCGCCGGAGAGCAGGACATATATTCCTACATCCTCGAAGGGTATGACCGGAAAGAGGTGATTGATGCCGAGGGGAGACACACTGCAAGTTATGAAAACGTACCGCCGGGGGACTATGTCTTCCGCCTGAAGACCCTCGGAAGGGACAAGACCCACGAGCGCATCCTGAAAATCAAGGTGTTGCGCCATCCTCTCCTGTCATCCTGGGCTATTATGGCATATCTGCTAGTCTTTGCTGCTCTGGCCTACGGAATCTGGAGATACACCTATGACCGCATCAAGGCGCGTGAACTTGTGAGGCTCAGCAGGATGGAGAAACAGAAGGCTGAGGAACTCAATCACCTGAAACTCCAGTTCTACACCAATGTCACCCACGAACTGATGACCCCTCTTAGCATCATCAATGCATCGGTGGAGAGCCTGACAGGCGGAAAATGGAATCCGGACCTGCCCAAAGTCCTGTCTGTCAACACAACCAGGCTGACCAGACTCCTTCAGCAGATGCTCGAGTTCAGAAAAGTCGAGAGCGGGAATCTGAAACTGTCCGTCTCCAGGGGAAATCTCACGAAGTTCATATCTTCTTGTGTGGAGGCTTTCAGCCCTCTGATTGCCGGCAAGGCCCAGAACCTTTCCTTCACGAGTTCCCCGGACCAGATCGAGGGCTGGTATGACACGGACAAGGTTGACAAAATAGTGTACAACCTGCTTTCAAATGCCGCGAAATACACTCCGAAGGGCGGGGACATAAGCGTGAAGGTTTCATCCCTGGCCGACGGGATGGTGATGATTGACGTGGTGAACACGGGGGATATTATGTCCGAGAAGACCATCAAGGGGCTTTTCAAGAGATTCTACGAAGGTGACTACAGAAAGCACAACACCATCGGAACAGGCATAGGATTGTCTCTGGTCAAGGACCTTGTCACTCTTCACAAAGGTGAAATCACTGTGTCAAGCAGTCCGGAGCAAGGCAATGTCTTCTCTGTCCGGCTGCCGATCTCGGAGGAGGCCTTTGAGGAGGATGAAATCGGAAAGGACACCTCCCAGGACAGTTGTCCTGTCCTGAATACTGCGACAGTGGTTCTGGAGCGTCCCGAGGGACTGTCGAATGACTACACCATTCTTTTTGTGGATGACAATCAGGAACTCTGCTATCTGGTGAAGAGTATGCTTGCGGAGCATTTCAATGTGCTGACGGCAGGGGACGGGAAGGAAGCTCTGGAAATCCTGGAACATTCGGATGTCTCGCTCGTCGTATCCGACGTGATGATGCCTCAGATGGACGGACTGGAACTGTGCAGGACAATCAAGTCCAGGTTTGAATACTGTCACATCCCTGTCATCCTTCTGACCGCAAAAAGTGCCGAGGAAAGCCAGATTGAAGGCTGGCAGGCTGGAACCGACGGGTATGTCTGCAAGCCGTTCTCGATGAAACTTCTCTATGCCCAGATTGTCGAGTGTCTGAGGAAGATTGAACGGAAGGGGGCTGACTTCCGGAAGCAGATTGTCCTGGATGTGGACAATATGGAGTACACTTCAATGGATGAGACTTTCCTGAGAAGAGCCATTGACTGCGTAAATGCCCACTACAAGGACTGTGATTTCGACCTTCCGGAGTTCGTCTCTTCAATGGGAACATCCAAGACTGTCCTGACGGAGAAACTCAAGGTCCTTACAGGGATGTCGCCGGGAGCATTCATCAACAATGTCAGGATGACCGTCGCCTACAAGGCATTGACCGAAAACAAGGATGACGTGAGGATTTCCGACATTGCTTTTTCAGTCGGATTCAACGACCCGAAATATTTCTCCGCCTGCTTCAAGAAGAAGTATGGGATGACGCCGAAAGCCTATCTGGACAGCATTCGAGGGCAGGTTCTCTGACAAGTGGAGTTTTTGTGAACAATTTTCGACCTTGCATAGCCTGTTGCTGATTTAAATTTGTCGAAACCTAAGTTAATAACAAGGCTAATGTCAAACGGATTTTGCAAAGGCTTGCTGCTGATTCTTATTTCAGCGCTTGTCATTTTCTTCGGCTCTTTCAATGCAGCCGCCCAGACCGTGACGGCAACCGGAACGGTCGTGGATTCCTCTACAGGGGAGCCTCTCATCGGTGCGGTCGTGCTTCTGAAAGCCAAGTCTTCAACAGACCACGTCATCACTGATTTAGACGGCCGGTTCAGCCTCAAGGTACCTGCCGGTTCAGTTCTTGAGATTTCCCTGATGGGTTACGAGACCCTTGAAGTAAAGGCTGCCGCATCGATGGGCAAAATTGCTCTCGTGCCGGATTTACAGACTCTTGATGAAGTTCAGGTTATCGCCTACGGAAAACAGAGTAAGCTCTCCATCACCGGAGCCATCACTTCAATCAGCACGAGCGAACTTCTGAAATCTCCAGCGGGAAGTGCAGCAAGCGCTCTTGCCGGAGCCGTCACCGGAATTTCCACCGTCCAGACTTCCGGACAGCCGGGTGCGGATGACCCTCAGATTTTCGTGCGTGGAACCGGTTCGCTGTCCAACACGGCTTCCAGCCCTCTCATTCTGGTGGACGGAGTCGAGAGGTCGTTTTTCCAGATGGACCCGAATGAAATCGAGAGTATCACAGTTCTGAAAGATGCCTCTTCGACGGCAGTGTTCGGAGTTCGTGGCGCCAATGGAGTCATCCTCGTGACCACAAGGCGCGGTGCCGAGGACGCGATGAGCATTTCGGTTTCCAGCCAGTTCGGTCTGACCCAGGCGCTGCGCAAACTTACCTGTGTTGACAGTTACACCTACGCCACCCTCTTCACTGAAGCCCAGAAATCCGACGGAGTCTCCGACAAGAACCTCATCTTCTCCGACTATGTGACCGAGAGATTCCGCCAGGGCGACGAACCGATAATGTTCCCGAATGTCAACTGGCAGAAGGAAATCTTCAAGGATTTCTCCTGGCAGACACAGCACAATGTCACCCTGTCCGGTGGCGGGAAAAGATTCCGCTACTTTGTTTCATTGGGCTATCTGCACCAGGACGGTGTCCTGAAGCAGAATTATGAGACCTTCAATTCGAACTTCCGCTACGACAGGTTCAACTACAGGACCAATGTGGATGTGAACCTCACGAAGACGACCTTGCTCAAACTCAACATCGGAGGCCGTCTGGGCAGTCGCAAGGAACCGCAGAACGAGGACCTCTGGAGGACCGTGATGTGGTGCGTGCCATTCTCGAGTCCGGGTTTCGTGGACGGGAAACTCATCCAGAACGGCTTCAATCCCTACATCCCGATCGGAGAAACCAAGTCTCCTTACGACTATTACTACAACTGGGGTCTTTACACCACTAACCAGAATGTCCTGAATCTCGACCTGGCTATCGAGCAGAATCTCGATTTTGTCACAAAGGGCTTGAGCGCACAGGTCAAGGGAGCCTACAACACCACCCACAGCGTGACAATCCTCCGTTCTCCGACGGGTACCGACAGTACCTGGATTCCGATTTACAAGGGCTCAGTCACACAGCCCGGAATGGATATTTCCGACCCTCGTTTTGACAACACTATCGTTTACCGGACCGAGGGCATCAGCAACCTCAATGAGCCTCTTTCCTATTCCGAGACTTCTTCCGGCCGTGCCAGGGACTGGTATCTCGAGGGATCAATCAATTACAACCGCACTTTCGGAGACCACGCTGTCTCGGGTCTCTTCCTCTACAACCAGAGCAAGAAATATTATCCTTCCTCATATTCCGACATACCGACAGGATATGTGGGATATGTCTGGAGGGCCACATATTCCTACAAGCAGAAATATTTGCTTGACCTCAATGCCGGCTACAACGGTTCCGAGAACTTCCTTCCCGGCAAGCGTTACGGTTTCTTCCCTTCTGTTTCGGCCGGATGGGTGGTTTCGTCAGAGAAGTGGATGAGCAAGGCCAAGGTGATTGATTTCCTGAAAATCAGGGCTTCGTACGGAGTTGTCGGCAATGACAAATATTCCGGAGAGCGTTTCCTCTACCTTGGAGGCTGGAACGGCAACCACAGTGCTGTCGGTGATGGCGCCTATGGCAGTTGGCAGTTCGGCATCAATCCGACCATCGGGATGCTGCGGGATGCGGTCGAGAGCCGCCAGGGCAATGAGGACGTGACCTGGGAGAAGGCCTACAAGCAGAATTACGGAATCGATTTGAAAATGTTTGACAACCGCCTGTCTTTCAACGGTGATCTCTTCTTTGAACACCGTAAGGACATTCTCTCCAAAAGGAGGACATCCCCGTCGGTGACAGACTACAAGCTTCCTCTTATGAATCTGGGAATCGTGGACAACTGGGGATATGAACTCTCTCTGGGATGGAGGGACACGCGCCCGAGTCGCAAGGTAGGCTACTGGATAACTGCGAATATGTCATATTCCAAAAACAAGATCATCTTTATGGATGAGGTGACTCCGAACGAGTGGTATATGGCCCAGACGGGACGCCCTACCGGACAGAGCTACGGTCTTGTGTTCGACAGGTTCTACCGTCCGTCCGATTTCGACTCCGACGGAAATCTGCTTAAAGACGACGCAGGCAGGTACCTTCTTCCGGAGCAGCCCGGAACAAACAAACCGGGTGATCCTCTGTTCAAGGATTTGAACAATGACGGGAAGATTGACGGGAACGACTGTACCTTTTACGGTTACTCCGCCCGTCCTGACTATGTCTTCGGTCTTGTGGCGGGACTCAGCTGGAAGGGATTGTCGGTTTCTATGCAGTGGACCGGGGCCCTGCACGCATCGAGGGTGCTTTCGGGCGAGTACCGCACTCCTTTCGGAACCCAGAACTCCCGAAGCCTTCTGACCTATCTGGCTGACGGCAGGTGGACCGAGGAGAATATGGACAATGCCCGTTTCCCGAGACTTACATTCGTGAACAAGACCCAGTACACCAGAGATTCCGACCTCTGGCTGATGGACGGTTCCTATCTGAGGCTCAAGACGGCCGAGGTCGCCTACACATTCAAGGACAAGGCCCTCGGGAAAGCCGGAATCTCATCTTTCAAAGTCTTCCTGAGCGGTTACAACCTTCTGACCCTGTTCTCTGAACTCGAGCAGTATGACATTGACCCCGAAGGCAGCACCGGAGACGGGACCTACACCTATCCAAACAACAGGATTTTCAACTTCGGCATTAATATAACGTTCTGATGATGAAAAAGATATTTACAAATATAATGGCTGCTGCCGCGCTCTTTGCCGCTTCTTCCTGCAGCGACCTCAAATTCGGCAACGACTTTCTCGAGAAGGCGCCTGGAGCGGATATGACCCTTGAGCAGATCTTTTCCTCGAAGTTGTATGCCGAGAGAGAACTCATCGGTGCATACGCCTCGCTCCGTACCTGTCTGACAGTCCATTCCAACAACGGAAATTACGAATTCCAGAACGGAGGTAACAAAATCGGCTGGGACAATCTTGATACAATGACTGACCTGATGCAGAGCCACTGTACCTGGGGAGGTGTTATCAAGACCTACTATGCAGGCACCTACAATGCCGAGGCGGAGAATGAAGGAAGTGGCAAGTTCGGCTTCCTTCCGGATCAGGAAGGCGCCTGGACAGGAATCAGGCGCGCGTGGATTTTCATCAACAATGTGGACAGGGTCCCCGATATGACTGATGAGGAGAAAAAAGTTCGCAAAGGTGAGGCAAGGATGATCATAGCCCTTCAGATGCACGAGATGCTCCGTCATTTCGGAGGAGTGCCGATTCTGGATGACTATGCCACCCCGGAAAATGAAATGACTGCGGACTATTCCCGCAAAACGGTGAGACAGTGTGTGGATTTTATTGTGAATATGTGCGAGCAGGCAGCGAAAGAGCTTCCGTGGACTGTCGCAGATGCGGACAACGGAAGAATGACCGCTGCCGGAGCACTTGCACTGAAGGCAAGGGTGCTTCAACTTGCGGCCCGTCCGCTGTTCAATGCATCGACTCCTTACCTTCAGGCACAGGAACCGACGGCAGCCAACAAAGCTTCCGTAAAGGAGGATCCCGGACTGATGACCTGGCTCGGTTCCTACAAGCAGGAGAACTGGCAGGCCGTGGCTGATGCCTGTGAGGATTTCTTCAAGAAAAACACGGAAAACGGTGATGCCTACAGGATGGTGATGCCTCAGACAAATGACGCCGAGGGCTACCGTCAGGCTTTCAGCACCTGCTACGCTGATAGGGAATCCCCGGAAATCATCATCCACACCGGTAGGGCCATACCGACCTACTCCAACACCTATCACAGGTTTTATTTCGGACTTACCGACCAGGGACAGGCAGGAAGGGGATATGGCGGAGGCTGCGTGACCCTGAATTTCGTGGATATGTTTACCGCTGCCGACGGCACACCTTCCGATTACAGAAAATGGCTTTCCGACCACGGTCACGACGGAACGGTTTACAACAATCCTTTCACGGGGAAGGACCCTCGTCTTTACGAGACGGTGCTGATAGCCGGTGACCGTTACAGGACACGTTGTGCCGAGACCTGGATTGACGGTCTGGAACACGGAAGTTCAGCCAATCCGAAATGTGCCACGGGCTTTATTATCAGGAAGTTCCTTTGGGATTACAATGACGAGTTCCTCAACAAGGCCACCAATTCGGCCTATATCCGTCTTCCTGAACTCTATCTGATGTACGCTGAGGCTCTGAACGAGCTTGGCCGTTCCCAGGAAGCCCTTTCCTGGCTCAACAAGACCCGCACAAGGGTGGGCCTTCCGGAAATGACCCTTCCGAATGCCGCCAAGCTTCATTCGGGGCAAGCCCTTCCGGACTATCCTGAATGCAGCCTCATGGGTGACAAATACCTTCGCGAGGAGATTTTAGATGAAAGGGCGAGGGAGTTCTGTTTCGAAGAAGTCCGCTGGTTCGACATCGCTTTTTGGAAGAGGGAGGACCTGATGCGCAAGATTCTCTACGGAATCCAGATAACCCGCAAGAGTGGCTCTTTCGAGGAGGGCAACCTTGTTCTCACCTATTCAGACCCGTCAAAGATGGACCAGGGCAGAATCTGGCAGGATAAATTCAGCCCGAAATGGTTCCTGAGCGCGTTCCCGTCCGATGAGATCAACAAGGGATATGGACTGGTCCAGAACCCGGGATGGTAGTAACTTGAAAATATTGAAATGATGAAAAAGCAGATATTCATTACCCTGGCTCTCCTGTTGCTGTCAGCCTCACTCTCCTTTGCACGAGAAATAAACCCGATCAGGGACACCGTCCTTTTCCTGGGTTACGACAAGTCTGTCAGCACGGACCTTTCAACAGTCAGCGCTTCCAGCATAGGGGTACAGGCCCTTCAGATTGTCCGTGGAAGACAGGCACTTGCAAGCATAGCCGGAATGCTTCCCGGAGTGAATGTGACAAGCGGAGGAAATCTTCCGGACAACGGACCGGCAATGTTTGTCAGGGGAAGGGGCTCCTTCTCGGGCAACAATGTGATGTACATAGTTGACGGTGTCGAGAGATCTCCGGCGTTCATCGGAGCAGAAGAGGTAGAGAACATCACGGTTCTCAAGGATGCCGCCGCAATCGCAATCTACGGAAACAGGGGAGCGGACGGAGTGATTGTCATCACGACCAAGAGGGGACATACTCCGGGAATGAGAATCAATGCCGAATACAGTTTCGGCGTCCAGACCCCGTTTGCAATGCCTCAGATGGCGGACGGCCTTACCTATGCCAATGCAGTTAATGAGGCACTTGCCAATGACGGCCTTCAGCCGAGATACACGGCTGCCGACCTTAAGGGAATCGCACAGGGCAGTTCCCTCTTCCCTTCGGTGGACTGGCAGAAGGAAGTCCTCAGGAAGACGGCATTCGTCCACGACCTGAACGTTTCCCTGGAGGAAAAGGAGAAACGCTTCCGCTACTATGTGCTCGCCAACTACAACGGCTACGACGGCCTGTTCAACAACACAAGGATGAATGACGGCTACAGCACCCAGTTCCAGAATTCCTGTCTCAAACTCAGGACCAACCTTGAAGCGGAAATGACAAGGACCACCCGAATCAGGATCAATATGATGGGTCGTCTCTCTCAGACACAGCAGCCTTACGCGGGAACCTATGTCTCGGGAATCTACACCACTCCGGCAATCGCTTTCCCTCTCAAGTCCGAGGACGGTCTCTGGGCACGGTCGGAACTCTTTGCGAATCCTCTTTCGACCTACACCCAGAGTGGATATTCGGTTTCTCTCCAGAGAACCCTTCTTGCTGATATCTCGATCATCCAGGACCTGTCGATGCTGACACAGGGACTCTCCATGACACTCAAGGGCGCATTCGACAACAGTGCGGTGATCAATGACAACAGGTCAAAGACCTACAAGTATGCAATGATGTCCTACGGCCGGGACGATAATGGAGACGTTCAGAAACTCAACTGGTCCGAATACGGCAATGACACCGACCTGTCCTTCTCATCTGCTCTTGCAGGCGGAAGCAATGTCAACAACAATTTCTCCGTAACGGCAATGGCTGACTACGACAGGACCTTCGGCAAGAATGGCGTGAAGGCTTCCTTCATCTGGTCGATGGACAGATGGAAGAACAGGGGAAAGTGCAATGTGTTTTCCTACAATGATTTCATCCTCAGGGCAGGATATGACTACGACCACAGATATCTCGTGGATGTAGTGGCGACCTGCTCTGGCAGTGCTTTCCTCGAGAAAGGAAAGAAATATCGTTTCTATCCTGCCGTTTCCGCAGCCTGGATCATCTCGAACGAGTCTTTCCTCAAGGATGCTTCCGGACTCGACCTTCTGAAGCTTCGCGCAAGCTATGGAATCACCGGTTACGATGCAAGGCTTGGTTACGGTCTGGACACTCCGAACAACGGCGGTGGCAGTGGATTTGTTGCAATGGTCGGCTCGTCCGAATCCGGAATGATGCAGGGCTCCTACCCTTCTTACGGGGCTATCCCGGAAACGGACTTCAAGGCCAATGTGGGAATCGATCTTCGGGCCTTCGGAGGTCTTGAGGTAGGCATTGATGTCTTCCGCAACCACAGGAAACATCTGAAGGTGTCATCCTCCGGAGTATATTCCTCATTGCTCGGCCTCGGCTCGCCGTACATTTTCAACGGAGAGACCCTGAACTGGGGAGGCGAACTTTCCGCAAGCTGGAGCCAGACGGTCGGAGATTTCTCCTGGCACATAGGAGGCTGCATTTCCTACACTAAGGACAAGATTCTTGAAATGGGTGAGGAATACCATCCTTACTCCTATATGTACCGGACCGGTCACTCCATCACGGCCTTGACCCTCTATACCAGCGACGGCCTCTACAGCACTTCCGATTTCGATTCCTATGGCAATCTGCTTCCGAAATACCCTCACAGCACCCTCGACGGAAAAGGAGTGAAACCGGGAGACATCCGCTACAAGGACATCAGCGGGGATGGCGTGATTGACGTGAATGACAAGCAGTATATGGATCAATACCACACCCTTCCTTCAGCCGTTTACGGTATCCAGTTGGGATTCAAATGGAAGGGTCTGGGTTTCGAGGCCACTTTCGACGGACGCATCAACCAGTATGTCCAGCTCACAACCGGGTCAATTTACTGGCCGCTCTACAATGATGACAAGAACATCTCGATGCACTATTACAACAACCGCTGGACACCGGAAAACCAGAATGCCCGCTATCCGCGTCTGACCACCCTGAGCAACGGGAACAACTTCCAGGGAGGAAGTGATTTCTGGGTTGAAAAGTCCGACTGGTTCAAGCTCCGCTCAGTCTATGTTTACTACGGATTCCAGTCAGAGGCATTGATGAGGGCGAAATTCCGTGAGATTTCCATTTTCTTCCGGGGACTGAATCTCTTCTCTGTTGACAGAATCAAGATTTTCGACCCTGAGTCCATATCCCTTGGTTATCCTTCCGTGAGGTCATTCTCCTTAGGACTGAAATTTACATTCTAATTCTCGTCATATGAACAATATAATGAAATATATGGCTCTTTCGGCAGCCCTGATTGCCGGCCTGGGTTCCTGCGATTTTCTCGAACAGACGGAAAATACCTACCAGACCACCGACTATCAGTTCAGTTGTTTTGAAAACGTGAAGAAAGTCTGCTCCCACGTTTACAGCTATCTTGATGTTGACACCGAATGGCTGTGGACAACCCAGAGCAGCGCCACCGACGATGCTGTGTATGCGTGGGAAAGCAATGGAATAAAAACCTATTATGACGGGACCTGGAGTCCCCGCAACACAATCAACGACTGCTTCTCTCATTACTATGCAGGCATAGCACAGGCCAACTATTTCCTTGAGAATGCACCTGACGATTTCCCTCAGACGCAGTACCTGGAAGATTACAAGGACAGGATGCAGCAGTTGAAAAACTATCCCTACGAAGTCCGTTTCCTGCGTGCCTGGTACCATTTTGAACTGATGCGACGCTACGGTGACATCGTCCTGATGGATCATAGTGCCGACCCGGCAAAGGTCAATGAAATGGTTCCTTCGGATTTTCACACTGTGACAGAGTGGATTGTAGGAGAACTGGATGAGATTACACCGAAACTCCCGGTGAGCTATGCGGAATTTGTCACCGGAAGGACAAACAGAATCACAAGGGGAGCGGCAATGGCCTTCAAGGCGAGGGTACTTCTCTACGATGCCAGTCCGCTTCACAATCCGACCGGAGACAAAACCCGCTATGAAAAAGCTGCGGCGGCAGCCAAAGAGGTCATTGACAGTGGTTGGTATTCCCTTGTCAAAGAACAGAAGATCAACAACTTCAATGCAAAGGGTTACATATTCGGAATCATCCGTTCTGCAAGCAACGGTCTTGAAAGATCCAATTTCCCAATGGGAGTGGAGGGCGGAAATTCAGGATCTTGCCCGTCGCAGAACCTTGCCGAGGCATTCGACCTGCTGGACGGTACTCCTTTCGACTGGGACAACCCTGCCCACCGTGCCATCGCCCTCGACCCGTCAAAGAGAGACCCGCGTTTTGCAGAGACTTTCTATGTCAATGGCTCGATGTTCAAGGGTAAACCTCTGGAAATGTGGGAGGGCGGACAGAACGCACTTCCGAAGAAAGGTGCGACCCCGACTTCCTACTACCTGCGCAAGAACCTCATAGAGGAGACCTCGTTCGTGACTGGAAATTCGATTTCATACCCTCACATCTATCCCATCATCCGATTTGCGGAAATGTACCTGATTTACGCCGAGGCCCTTTACCTTGCGACAGGTGATGCCTCTTTCAAGGGAAGTCTGGGACAGGTGAACTACACTATGTCTCCGCTGGAAGCCCTGAATGCCGTCCGTGCAAGGGCAGGTGTCGGTCAGGTGGGTGCGACGACTGATTTCCTGAAGACCGTTCAGAAAGAAAACCGCGTCGAGTTCGCCTTTGAGAATCATCGTTTCTGGGACACAAGAAGATGGAAACTCCAGTGCGGGGATACCCAAATCTACGGTCTTTCTCTCGTGAAGGATGAGGCGAGCGGGACAGTGGCTTACACAAAGAACCTTGTTCAGACAAGGAAATGGGATGACAAGTACTATCTCTACCCTTATTCCGATTACGAAAGATACAAAAACTCCAATCTCCAGGTCAATCCCGGATGGTAGGGCAATTTTACAGACACAACATTAACAACACTTTTATGAAACTCAAAAATTTGTTCCTGAGCGCTCTTTGCGTGATTACGCTTGGAATGCTCGCTTCCTGTACAGAAAAAACTCCTGAAGGTCCTGTCTATTCTGACAAACCTTTCGATGCAATTTCCCTTGAAGTTGAAGGAGAGACAGTTGAAGGCGTTGTCGTTGACAACACTATTTCCTTCAGATTCACTACTGCCGAGAACTTCTCTGCAGCAAAGCTCATCCTCAATGTGAATGACGGATGGAAACTCGTTTTCCCTGCGGATCCGGGCAACTATGATGTAAGCACCGACCCGAACATCTACTTCACCGACCCTAATGGAAAGAAAGTTCAGTATGTCGTGACCATCACTTCAAATGCCCTTCCTGTGGCTGACGGTTCAAAAGTGTCAGTGGAAGGCGGATATGCTGTGATTTACAATGTGGCTACAAAGGCATTCGTCATCACCTACGCAGCCGGAATGGACCGCAGCAAGGTTACCCTTGTCTTCGGTGAAGGGGCATTGATGGAGGGAGCCAAGGTGGAAAATCCAACCGTTGACCTTTCAGAAGGTCCTGCAGAAATTACCATCACTGTTGGCGCCACAACAAAGAAATTCCCTGTCAGCATTGACTATTCCACCGTTCTTGGAGATCCGAAAGCCTGGGGCTTCGAGGAGACTACCACCGATGCACAGAGGGCAAAGATTCCTTCTTTGACAGTCCTCAATTCCAAAGCTCTGAAGAAACAGGTACCTGCACCTAACACCGGAGGCGAGACACAGGCTTGGTGGGACAACTCCGGTTATGAGGACCAGATTGCAAAAATGGGTCTTCTGGGAGACTATGATGCCAGCAAGGCAATGGTTGATATGACTACCTGCGATTTCACTATCGTTACTTTCAACGAGCGTGACTACAAGGGCAAGATCATCTCCGACGCGACTGCCGTTTCTTCCGGAAAATCAGCTGAAAGTGTAAATTCCCTGATTACAATGAGCGGCTGTCCTGCTGCCTGGACCTGCTGGGTGAAATCCGATGGACAGATCGTATCCAAGGCATCCGCTTCCTGGTGGACAGGCGTGAAGGCCAAGGGAACGTCCCACGGTCTTTGCTTCGGCTTTGACTCAAATGGCAAGATGGGCCTGAAGCGAATCACCCCTGACCCTAGTGCAGACATCTTCCACGTCCTTGGTGACTTCAGGAAGGCTTCCGACTTCGGTTTCGACTACAAAACCAAACTTGATGACACGACATACGCTCCTTTCAGGGATGACTTCAAGGTTGAAGGTGAGGACTGGGCCGTTACTGGCGCCGCATACTTCAACCCTGCCCTCGTCGTTGACGGCTACAAGGTCCGCTTTGCAGACGCTATGGCAAACGACGGTGACACCGAGGTCCTCGGGCAGGGCTTCAATGGCACAAGGTCACGCTGCTTCATCGGCCGCACAATCGACAACAAACTTGGCCTTGCAACCATCAACGGTAAGTATATGACCATTATGCAGGGAGCATACGTTCTTGCAGACCTCGGCTGGACAGATGTTTACTATGTCGGTGGTGACAACTATCAGGCAGATTCATTCCAGCCTACAATCGTCATCGACGGTGCTGTAGTTGCCGGACAGGAAGGTCAGATGGCGAAATATGTCATTGCATTCGAGGCGAAATAATTTCTGAACCATTATGCTTCGAACAGGCAGATATTTTCTTATGCTTGCAGCGGCAGGACTTTCTCTTGCCGCCTGCAGGCGGTCTGAAGGTCCCTCTTCAGAGATTCCTGACGGCTCTTTCGAGGTTTCGGTCGAAGGAATGCCTCAGGAGATGGAGGACTGGGACTGCATAGTCTATTCTTTCAAGGGTGAAGACTGCGTGGATGTGGCCGAGGGATCTTCCAAACGACCAGCCACGGTGCTCACTCCCGGGGAGAGGATGAATGTCATCGCTTCAGACAGGATGGAAAAATTTGTCATAGGGGCAAGGACGGAGGGACTTCCTCTGTCATCCTACTTTTTCTATCCCAAGGACACGGCCTCGGATTTGCCGGGGCTGTGGCATTGGGACGGAAAGTCTTCTCAAGCCGATGCTTCGGCGGTGCCTCTGACTCTTTTTACCCCGTCGTTCACTATGACTGTCACGGGAGCTCCTCAGACTCTGGTCTCTGCCAGGACGACAATCTCAGGCCTTGCGGACAGGATTTCCCTGCCGGGATGGATTACTTCGGCAAAGGACGGTGGCTGGTCGAAGACCTTTGAGGTGACAGGAGAAACGCCTGAGACAGGGTCTTTCCTGATGCCGATGTGTGGGGATGGTGACTGGATTCTGCCGGTGGACCTGAAGATTGACGGCCTGGAAACCGACAGGATTGACATATCCCTCACCAAACCTCTTGTCATGGGATGCAGTCTCTCCCTTGAACTGGATTTCTCCAGATTCGAGACTGACGGACTTCTCGCCTGCTGGGTGAAAATGTCTTCCGCAGACTCTGCACAGCCTGTAGTCTGGGGAAAGACGGTCAAGCTGAAGGAAGTCCTCAAAAAGAATATTCATTACAGCGTGAGCGTTCTTCAGGGCGACGGACAGTGGAAGGAGGCCTTTGTGCACGATGCCCTTGTGTCGGATGCTCCGAACCATCACACCCAGATCTGGAATGACTGGGACAACTCCAAGGGACTGCGCGACACTGCCAGTTTCGTGAATTTTACCGCAGATTTTGATTCTCCCGTGACAATCAGGGTGAAGAAACTCAGCGGATCCTACTCAAGCGTGAAAGTGCGCCCGACCCTCTCGGGAATCGTTCCGGTGGCCGTGGATGCCAACACGATCGAACTCACCATACCTTCCTGGCAGGCCAGGAAGTTCTCCATTGAATATGACGGGGACCGTTTCCACAATCTGATGGTCCTGCCCGAGAAACCGGATCCGGACAGACCTGACCCCGAAAATCTCCCTTCAAATGTCATCTACTACGGTCCCGGAGTGTGGAATCCGCAGTGGATTACCCTGAGGGACAACCAGACACTTTACATAGACGAGGGTGCCGTCGTCTATGCCAAAATCAATTCGGTCTGTGACAACACGGCCATCAAGGGCAGGGGAGTGCTCTCAGGAGCACGTCTCCCCCACACTGGAGACAGATATGCCAGCGGCTACCAGTTGATTGAAACCAATGCTACAAAAACCGGCACCCGCAACGGTTTCACGGTAGAGGGCATAACCGTCGTTGATTCTCCGAGCTGGACTTTTTCGATTTACCGCACTGACAATGTCCGAATCGAGAACACGAACATAATCTGCTGGATTCTGAACGGGGACGGAATCGATTTGTGTTCCGTCAGCGATGCCGTAATCCGGGGCTGCTTCATCAGGACTTATGATGACTGCATTACCCTGAAGGTCAATCATCTTTCCCTTGATGATACCAAAAACATCACCATTCAGGACAACCTCATCTGGGCTGACTTTGCCGGTGGCATCGTCGTTGGTCCGGAAAGCGGATCAACACAGACCGGATGCATCCACGATGTGCTTGTTTCGAACTGCACCGTGCTTGATTATCCGACAAAAAACAGCAATTACTCCAATGACGACCGTGGAGGTCTGTGCATCAGCCAGTATCCTTCGGGCGGTACCACATCCGGCACTATTTCAGACATCAGCTTCCAGGACATCGTCATTGACAACATACGTCCGAACGGCCGGCCTGTTTCAGTCTGGCAGAAACCATCGCAGGGAGGCTGCCTGATGAAAAGGGTGAAGTTTTCGAACATATCCATCCTTTCGGACACAGGGTGCGGAATCTCTACGGTGGTCTCGAATGGAAACGCAATCAAAGGATTGGAAATCAAGAATGTAACCTACGATGGGACGTTGATTCAGAACACTTCCCAATGGCTGGTCAGCGGTGATAATATAGAAATTGAATATTAAACAATATGAAAAAGTTGATGATGGCCGCGGCGGCCTACCTTTGCGCCGTCTGCTGCTCTTCTCCCAGTCCGGAGGACCTGTCAATTGTCCCGCAGCCGGGCGCAATCTCGCTATCCGGCGGATGGTTCCGCACGGACAGCGCTGATTTCCGTGCGAATCCGATGGCCTGTGTCAACTTTGTCGATGACAAGTCAATCCCAGCCGAGGGCTACAGGCTGACTGTCGGAAGACGGAAAATCACTGTGAACTGTTCAGATGAGGACGGAGCTTTCTACGCTGTCCAGACCCTGCTGCAGATACTGACGGACAAGGGCCTGCCTTGTGTCAGGATTGAAGATGCTCCTCGCTTCCCTTACCGGGGATTCCATCTGGATGTTTCGAGACATTTTTTTCCTAAGGAGGAAATTTTCCTTCTGCTGGACCAGATGGCCCGCTACAAGATGAATTACTTTCACCTTCATCTGACAGACAACGGTGGATGGAGAGTGAAACTCGACCGTTACCCTGAGCTTACAGCCAAAGGTTCCTTCCGCACGCAGAAAAGTTGGATCGAGTGGTGGGACAAGCAGGACAGACATTATCTTGACGAGGGTACTCCTAATGCCTATGGCGGTTATTACACCAAGGATGAGCTCCGGGAAATAGTAGAATATGCCGCTGCAAACCACATCGAGGTAATCCCCGAAATCGAATTCCCGGCACATTCCGATGCAGTTTTCATCTCCCATCCGGAGTTGTGCTGCAAGGGTAGGGCCTACACAAGCGGTGAATTCTGTGCCGGAAATCCGCAGACCTACGAATTCTTTGAAAATGTCCTTGACGAGATAATGGAGGTCTTTCCTTCTGACTACATCCACATCGGAGGAGACGAGGCCCGCAAGAAGGAATGGCCTCTCTGCCCGAAATGCCGTGCCCTGATGGAACGGGAGGGCATCCCGGACTACGATGAACTCCAGTGCTATATGGTTGACAGGATTGAGGACTATCTCCACTCGAAGGGAAAGATAATGTGCGGCTGGGACGAAATCAGCAAAAACGAACTCTATCCTGAATCGGTGGTTTACTCCTACCGTGGTCAGGAATATGTCTCACAGGCAGCGAACAAGGGCCAGAAGGTAATATTCACCCCAGGGGCAGCCCTCTATTTCGACTGGTATCAGGACACTCCCCAGACTCAGCCCCGGGCAATGGTAGGATATTCTCCAGTCAGAAAGGTCTACCTTATGGAACCTCTTGCCGACACCCCTCAGAAGGCTCTTTTCAATGAAGAGCTCATCCTGGGGAAGAGAATCGACAGGGAAATCGAATGGATTTGCTCAGAGGAGGCTGCCGGCAATCTTCTTGGAGTCCAGGGTTGTGCCTGGAGCGAGTTCATCGATGACTGTCAGCATCTGGAATATATGGTCTTTCCTCGTCTTCTTGCAGTGGCGGAACTTGGCTGGACACCGTCACATCTGCGTGACTGGGACTCATTCAAACGCAGGATGAATGCTCACGTTGTCTCTCTCCGTTCAATGGGTCTGAACTGCTATCCTCTCTCAGACAGGATTGACATCAGTTCCGTGGCATCATCGGGAAGCGCCCTGGTCAGCCTGGAATGTGAAAAATATCCGTCGGAAATCCGTTACACAACCGACGGAAGCACTCCTTGCTCTTCCTCTCCTCTCTACAAGAAGCCTTTCGAGGTGACTGAGCCCGTTCTTGTGAAAGCCTCCCGTTTTGAATCAGGCACTCCTCTGGGTGTGGACTCCCTTTTCGTGGGGACGGATTCTTCCATGGTTGAATATTTCCCTTATGTAGAACCGGACCATTGGAAAAACCTATGAGGAAGATTCTGACCCTTCTCCTGCTTCTGCCCTTAGCTTTGTCCGCGGCCTCCGGCCGTGGGACCGACTATGTCGTCGAAGTTGACCGCGGAGACGGCTTTGTGCCCGTAACGGTATATAAAGCCCTGAGTTCCGATTCTGCGGCTCATCACCCGGAAATCTGGAATGACTGGAACAATTCCAAGGCCCTAAGAGACACGATGTCCATAGCCCTTGTGGAATGTCCCGGGGACTTTCCTCTCAGAGTCAGGGTCAGGCGCAGGGATGCCTTTTCAGATGTTCGCATCAGGCCAACTCATTACGGTATTGTTCCGGAAGTAGTTGACAACCACACGGTTGAATTTTTGGTTGATGAATATTCCCATAGAAAGATTTCGGTCGAATTTGACGACGACCGTGCAACGAACCTATTCCTGATTTGCAACATCCCCGACAGGGAGAAACCTTCTTTGGATGACCCTTCCGTGATTTACTACGGCCCTGGTGAACATCGCGAAGGGAAGGTGGTTCTCAAGCAGGGACAAACCCTGTATGTGGACTATGGTGCAGTACTTTATGCTGCTGTCGAGATTCAGGGCAGCGACTGCAGAATCGCAGGCCACGGCATCATCACCGGAGCGGAACTCCCTCACACAGGTACCCAGTGGGCCAGCGGCGAACTGCTGATTGAGTGCAACAAGGACCGCAGTCCGGGAAGGAGGAATCTTGTCATAGAGGATGTTACCATTATAGATTCCCCTAGCTGGACGATTTCCGTTTACAATATGTCCGATGTCAGAATCGAGAATATCAACCTGGTCAACTGGATTCTGAACGGAGACGGGATCGATGTGGTCTGCTCCCGGGACGTGCTCCTGAAAGACTGCTTCCTGCGCTGCTATGATGACTGCATTACCCTGAAGGTCAGGCACAATGCAAAGCCTATGTCCGACCTTGAAAACATACGGATTGAAGGCTGCCTCATTTGGGCTGATTTTGCCAGGGGTGTGGTGATTGGCCCCGAGGCTGGAAATGAAGCGGTTTCATCCGGAGCAATCAGGAATTGCACGGTGTCTTCCTGCATATTCCTGGAACACAACACAATTGTACAGAAGGACGATGTCCGCGGTGCTTTCGCCATCCATCAGGTCAAATCTCCGGAATGGAAGGAAGGCAGACCACCGCAGATGCAGTCCATAGTGGCGGAAAACCTTTATTTCGACCATCTCAGACCCTGTTCGAGGGCAATCGTGATTGCACAGGATGAAAATTCTGTTCCGGGTTGTGTGATGTCTGATGTGGAACTTTCCTATATTTGCATCGATGATGACGGAACTGCCGCTTCGGTTTTTGAAGCCAGGACTTTCCACAACAGGATTGACGGGTTGAAACTCAGTCATTTGAAGAGGAACGGCAAATCTCTTTTTGCCACCCCGGATTCCTCCGTCGTCATCAAAGGAAACATTGACAACCTTGTTGTTGAATAATTGATTATTACAATGAACAGATTGAAAACTATTGCCGTGGCCGGAGTGACGCTCGGAACAATTTCAGGTTGCGGCACTGCCGTTGAACCGGCTCTCCCCTGTGACAGTGCAGTGGAGAAAAGAATTGAAGCAATTTTAGGGAAGATGACCCTCGAGGAGAAGATTGGTCAGATGACACAGCTGACAATCGGGGTGATAATGGACGAGGAAAGGGAACACCTTGTGCCCGAACTGATGGACACCGTCTTCGGAAAATACAAGGTCGGCTCAATTCTCAATGTCATCGGCAACAGCGCGCCCCGGAAGGAAAAATATGTCCGCATCATCTCCGAAATCCAGGAAAAATCACTGAAGGAAATCGGAATTCCGTGCCTCTACGGCCTGGACCAGATTCACGGTGCCTCCTACATAGCGGGAGCAACCCTTTTCCCTCAGGAAATCAATCTTGCGGCGACTTTCAGCAGAGGATATGCCGAGGATATGGGTCGGGTTACGGCCTACGAGACCCGAGCCGCTTTGGTACCCTGGACTTTCTCTCCGGTGATGGACCTTGGCCGCGAACCTCTCTGGCCCAGGATGTGGGAGAGTTTCGGAGAGGATACCTATCTCAACGCCGAACTTGCAAAGGCGACGGTGCACGGACTCCAGGGAGATGACCCCGGCAATGTGGACGGCAACCACATAGCGGCCTGCATCAAGCATTATATGGCCTATGGAGTCCCTGTGTCCGGACAGGACCGGACCCCTTCGAAGGTCAGTGATGCCGAACTCAGGGAAAAATATTTCGAACCTTTCAAACAATGCATCAGAAACGGAGCCCTTTCCCTGATGGTGAACTCCTCCTCCAACAACGGAGTGCCTTTCCATGCCAACCACAAGCTCCTGACAGTCTGGCTGAAGGAAAATCTTGCCTGGGACGGGCTGATAGTGACGGACTGGAATGACATCAACAATCTCTACTACCGCGACAGAATTGCCACAAGCGAGAAGGATGCCGTCAGGCTGGCAATCAATGCCGGCATCGATATGGCAATGGTACCTTCAACCTGGAAATTCTGCATTGACCTGAAGGAACTTGTTGAAGAGGGGGCAGTGGGTATGGACAGAATCGATGATGCAGTGCGTCGCGTTCTGAGGCTGAAAATGCGCCTGGGTCTTTTCGAGAATCCGGTATGGGACATTGACTGCTACACTGACTTCGCTTGTGAGGCATTCTCATCCAATGCCCTTGCAGCAGCCCTTGAGAGCGAGGTCCTGCTGAAGAACAACGGTGTGCTGCCTCTAAAGGGCACTGAAAGAATCCTTGTCTGCGGCCCGAATTCTAACTCTATGCGCTGTCTGAACGGTGGCTGGTCCTACACCTGGCAGGGAGATGCATCTGATGCCCACTCAAAGGATTACAACACGATTTACGAGGCTCTTTCCGGTCGTTTCCCCGGTCAGGTGACCTGGTGCCCGGGACTGGAGTATGCTCCTGAAAAGGGGGACAACTGGTACGAAGAAGGCGAGCCTGATTTCAAGACCCTGCTCGGGGCTGCTTCCGGAGCGGATGTCATTGTTGCCTGCGTTGGAGAAAGAAGTTACTGCGAGACACCCGGAAACTGGAAGGACCTGAACCTCTCTGCAAACCAGCAGGAACTGGTCAGGGTGCTTTCACGCACCGGAAAACCTGTTGTACTGGCCTACAGTGGAGGCCGTCCGCGGGTCATCCGTGAAATTGAGCCGCTTTCCGACGCGGTTGTAGCATTGATGCTCCCGGGAAATTATGGCGGAGATGCTTTCGCCTCCCTTGTCGCCGGAGATGTGAACTTCAGCGGAAAACTTCCTTTCACCTGGCCGAAGTACACGGCCGGATATGCTCCGTACGACTACAAGGTCTCCGAGAATGTGGCCACTATGGAAGGGGAGTACAACTATGACGCGAAGATGGATTCCCAGTGGCAGTTCGGTGATGGATTGAGCTACACTTCATTTGAATATTCATCCCTCTGTTGCGACAGGACGGAGTTCTCATCGGATGATGTCCTGACATTCACGGTCGATGTGAAAAATGTCGGAAACCGTGCCGGGAAGGAGGCAGTGCTGCTTTTCACAAGTGATATGTACGCGAGCGAGGTCCCTGACGTGCGTCGTCTCAGGGCATTCGACAAGGTTGCCGTCGAACCGGGGCAAACTCAGAAGGTTACTCTCAGCGTCAAAGCCTCCGACCTTGCCTTTGTGGGCCAGGACGGCAGATGGCGTCTTGAGAAAGGTGATTTCCGTGTTGCCTGCGGTCCTCTCAGCCTGATTGTCAGATGCACTGAGGACAGAATCTGGGAAGAACCGGACATTCTTTGACTCTATGCTCCCGTTCCCGCAACTCCGCCTGTGCGCTCTGCTGCTGTTGTCCCTGGTTCTTTTTCCGGGGGCATCCGTTGATCAGCCGTCCACGCCCGACGGGTTCTCCAGCCGTTGGACTGACCCGCTCTTCCGCTTTGGCCACCCCTATTACAGCCATCTTTTCATCGACACGATCTACAAGGACAGCAACCCTCTGATTCCCTGTCAGAGCGTCTTTGACGTCAGAATCGCCGCCCGACTGGGCTTCCGCTATGTCGAAGCGAATCTCCACCCTACGGCTACCCCCGGCAAGTACCTTGTCATTCACGGCTACAGGGGTATGCTCGGCTACCAGGTCGAGGACCTTGAAGGCAATTTCGCTCCCGAGGTGGTCATCAGCCAGACTCCTTTCGACACCCTGTGCACAAAGTACCGCTACCGTTCCTCAGATCCGCAATACCGCACCCCGATCACATCCCTCGAAGAATTTCTCCTCGAATGTCGCAGTTGTGGGGTTGCCCCTTTGATTCAGTATGTGGATGAAACCTCCCTGGAAATAATCCGCAGCATTATGGGCGACGACTACATCCTCTACGGCGGTCGCAGAAACCTCGGGCACAAGGGAATGATAATGGAGTACAAGTCCTTTCCCACCGTTGGGGAAGTGGTGGAGCAATGCCGGTATGTGGGAGCACCGTATATGTACTGTATGGGAAATGTCAGCGCATTTTCTGACGAACAGTTGAGGCAGATTGCTGCCGGAGCACATTCCCGCGGCTGTCATGTCGGTTTTGCAGGTTGCTACGAATCCCCGGAGACCTCCGCCCGCCTGTTTTCCCTCGGCTTCGATTTCTCTGCTTCCGGTTGGGACATCAATGAAATACGCCACGGCAATCTCTGCAACATTTCTCTTGAGAATAGTGTTTCCCTGGAACCCGGTGAACCCTTGAAACTCAAAAAGAAACGCCTGCCAGAACTTTTCCTTTCGGGAGCCAGCCTGAGAATCGCCTTCAAGGGAACCCTTCACATCAGGATGGGCAGTCACATCGACTCCGATTTCACAAGCGACGGCTCGACATCCATCCACCTGAGTACATATTTCCTTAAAGACAGTCCCGATTTCAGCATACGCGCCGTCGATGCTGCGGAAATAACATATCTCACCTACAGGGTTTCTGAATTTTGATAATAAAATATACCGTATATGAAAGGATATAAAATACTACTTGCCGCATTCGCGGCACTGTTGCTCAATGTCGTACCTTCCCTCGCGCAGAAGACGCCTCGTCTGGGTAAAGACCCCGTGAAAAACATAGTGAAGGCTATGAGCCTTGAGGAAAAGGCTGCGCTTGTCTGCGGAACCTGGTCTGCCGGATATGCCGGTGACGGGACTGTCGGAGGGAAGACCTTCGCGATGGTTGCCGGTGCAGCGGGAATCACGGAAGCTTTCGACAAGTACGGAATACCTCACACCGTGATGGCTGACGGCCCTGCCGGACTGCGCATTGACCCTCTCAGAAAAGATGATGACAGGACATACTGGTGCACAGCCTTTCCAGTGGGGACGATGCTGGCGGCTACCTGGGATTCAGAATTGATTGAGGCCTGCGGCAGGGCAATGGGAAATGAAGTTCTGGAGTATGGCTGTGACGTCATCCTCGGACCGGGGCTGAACATCCACCGCAATCCTATGTGCGGCAGAAACTTCGAGTACTATTCCGAAGATCCGGTGCTCAGCGGGAAATGTGCTGCGGCAATGATCCGGGGCATACAGTCCTGCGGCGTGGGGACCTCCGCAAAGCATTTCGCGGCGAACAACCAGGAATCCTGCCGTATCCAGAACAATGCTGTCGTGTCTCAGAGGGCTCTGAGGGAGATTTACCTCAAGAGTTTCGAGATTGCGGTCAAGGAGGGGAATCCGTGGAGCGTGATGTCTTCCTACAACCGTGTCAACGGCACCTATTCGATGGAAAGCCGCTTCCTGCTGACGGATGTTCTTCGGAAGGACTGGGGCTACAGGGGCATTGTGGTCTCAGACTGGTTCGGCAAGAGGGACACCCCTGCCCAGATTCACGCCGGAAATGACCTTCTGATGCCGGGAGAACAGGCTCAGGTGGATGAAATCATTGCTGCGGTCCGCTCGGGGGCGCTTGCCGTGGAGGACCTTGACATCTGTGCCGGCAGGGTGCTGGAATATGTGCTCAAGACCCCTCATTTCAGGAAATATGCCTATTCGGATGCCCCTTCGCTTGAGCAGAATGCCAGGGTCAGTGCCTCAACTGCCTCAGACGGCATTGTCCTTCTGAAAAATGAAGACGGGGCATTGCCTCTGGCTGAGGGTGCCAATGTTTCCCTTCTGGGAGTGAACGCCTACGACGGAATCGTGGCCGGAATCGGTGCGGGTTTCGTGAACTCGTCCTACAAGGTGAATCTGGACGAGGGCCTGCGGAATGCCGGCTTCATCCTGAATCCGAAGACTGATGCGGTTTACAGAAGGTATATGGACTATTCCGAGGCTTTGCTCGGAGAGGAAAATTCCCGCAAGCATCTTGGTGACAGAACCTTCCCTGCCGAGGCTTTCCTCAGCGATGCATTTCTGGGGATGCGTGCGGCTGACAGCGACATTGCAGTCATCTCTTTCGGCCGTCTGAGCGGGGAGTACAATGACCGCTACACCAGGGATTTCTACCTTCACGAAGATGAACTGGACCTTCTGCGCAGGACCTGTGCCGCCTTCCATTCACGCGGCAGAAAGGTTGTCGTGGTGCTGAATGTCTGCGGAGTGGTCGAGACGGCGTCCTGGAAGGACCTTCCCGATGCAATCCTCGTGAACTGGCTCCCGGGTCAGGAACTTGGAAATGCCACTGCTGCAGTCCTTTCCGCTCAGGTGAACCCTTCGGGAAGACTCCCTATGACCTTCCCTCTGGATTACCGTGACCACCTTTCCTCAGAGAACTATCCTTTTGACTACACCTCAAAAAGAAGTGACTGGGAATATGATGCACCAGAGAGGAAAATCCGCAATCTTGGCTGGACGGAATACCTTGAGGGAGTGGATGTCGGCTACCGCTATTTCTGCACCAAAGCCCCTGAAAAGATATCCTTCCCTTTCGGCTTCGGCCTGAGTTACACTTCCTTCGAGTGGTCTGATGCAGCCCTCACCCGCAAGGGCAATGACTTTCGCGTGACCCTCAGGGTGACCAACACGGGTGACCGCCCGGGCAGGGATGTGGTGCAGCTCTATGCCTCCGCCCCGGAATCGGAGCTGTACAAGCCTGTGCGGGAGCTGAAGGCCTTTGCCAAGACACCTGTGCTTTCTCCTGGCTCTTCGGCAACCCTCGAGCTCACCTTCTCAGCCTACGACCTGGCATCCTTTGACGAATCCCTCTCTGCATTCGTGAGCCAGGAGGGCACATACACCTTCCAGCTGAACCGTGACGCCTCCACCATTGTCACAACCCTGCCGCTCACCCTGAAGAAGACCCTCCGCTGGCCTGTTACCCGGGCGGCACCTTCTTCCTCTTTGCGCTGATGTGTGTCCCATACCTGCTCATCATGTGGAAGCTGGTCCCTGAGACTACGGGCAAATCTCTTGAGGAGATAGAGCGCTACTGGCGGGACGCGGCCACGGACTAATATGGTAACCAGTTGATAATCAGACGTGTTTTTAACGACAGTGTGGAAACGCCGACATTTTTTTGCTGCGTTTCCACACTGCTTTTTCTAACTTATTGATAATCAATGTTCCTAAATCTGAGGCGTGGCTGCGTCCCGCCTGCGTTCCGCGAGGTGGCAATGCCAAGCGGATAAAAGAATGTTAGTCAACAGAATGATATTCCGCCTGGTTGCCGCTGTCATTCAGGATGGCTGTCCGGTCAGCGTTGGCAGTGCCATATCCGCTGACTTGGCGATGGTATCTCTTGATGGAAATGACATCTTCACCAAGCACAGTCTCGATGAATGAGATTGTGCGGATGGTAAAATTGTGAGTGCCGCTCATCCATTTGGAAATTTCAGCTTCTTTCTTTCCTGCAGCCTTTGCGAAATCTGCCTGGCTCCATCTTTTGCGCTGAAGAATTTCCTTTATTCGTCCAGCAATCGCGAAAGACCTCTCACTTTCACGTCTCGCCTCCTCAGGCACAGCTTTGAGCATTTCCGCAAAAAGAGGATTGACATAATTGGCTTTGTTCATGTCATTGAATCTTAAGAGTTACATTATAAATAGTAGAAGCAATATCAATTCCGTTATCTTCCATATCAGTCAATGCTTTGTCTATTGATTGAAGCGTTTTCACTTTTTCTGAAAGAATCGGATCTTCTTCATATGTTCTTGTTTTCTTTTCTCCGCCGCCTCCAAGTATGAGTAGCGAATCTGACATGCGGATACAATATAGTCTTAAGCTGCCGCATTTATCAGAAGATTTTCGACGGGAAAGAAGTAGAGGAATAGCACATATTCTATCCGCGAATAGTCCTTCTGGTCGAAAGAATGATTCTAACGCCCCTTCTTTGCCAATACTGTTAATTGTGGTCAAAACAGAATTTAGATCATTTCTCAGAGGCGATGATTGTGTGTCCTTGAATTCTATCAAAAAATCTTCTGTCTCAGTCTTCTCATTTCCGTTTAGCCGTATCGAAAAGATATCTGCTTTTTCTGTCAAAAGAAATGGTACAAATTCAACATCTTTCATCTCTAAAAACTTTTCTGCTAAGTTATGCATAATTATTTGAAGAAGATAGGATAATTGCAAAATATGCTTAATTTAAAAGTTAAGAACATCGAAAGCTATGTAAAGTACTTTGCGTCTGGTCCCATTTGTCCGGAAACCCCACACTTTTCTGGATAAGTTGTAGGAGCACTTGTCCGTGGGAACCCGCTTTCCTACGGACAAACTGTGGAAGAGCGTCATCGCTCACGTCGTGACTGTTTTCTGACCTGTTGTGCGCAGAAAACGTTTTAAACTGCACGAAATTCTAGTTTTGACAGTTTGTCGGGAAATAGTGAATATAGTAAAGCGTGTTGGAAGGCCATGTGGCGGCACAACCCCCGCCAGGGCGCGTTTATGCCCACAATTAGTTGTGGAGTGTAAACCATTGATTATTAAGTAATTCTCCATTTTCAGAGTCGGCAAAACAATAACTCTGAAAATGGCTAATTAGTTATGAGATAGAGACTTATGCGTCACGCGCGCTGTATCGTCCTACTCCCTCACGATCCGGACCGAGTAATCCGGCCCGTAGACTATGCGGCGCACGCCTTCGTTGATGTAACCTCCGTCAGAGGACTCCCTGAACAGGAAATCGGTCTGCATCATGGCGCTGTTTCCTAGACGCGCCACCTTTTCCATCCAGGACCTGCCGAACTTCGTTTTCATGTAAATGAAGAAATATGCGAGGTCATAGCCCTGGAACGAGAACTGCGTCGGCTCGGTGTTGTACAATGCCCTGTATTCCAGAAGGAATCTCCTTACTGCAGGACTCTCATAATCAATGTAGTACGCCGTGGAAACGCGGGTCTTCAGGTTATGGAGATTGTCCACGTCGATAGTCTCGAAAGAACGGATTTTCGACGGGCTGTAGAGAATGACATTGAATTTTCTGTACACCAGCATGTCCAGGTTCCGGACAGCGTCATTCACGAACGCCTCGCTTTCGGAATTGATGATCACGCGGTTGGTGCCGGTCGAAGTCATGATCGAGGTCAATGCATTGGCCACGTTTCTTCCCTGTAGAATCGCGTAGGAATAATTCGTGTGCGGGATGCCGGAATCCTCTATCGCATGGGTCATCGGCCCGGTCACGCCGCTTTCGCTTATCACGATGACATGGTCACCGGAAACCTTCTCTTTTCTTATCCAATCCAGAAGATCGGCGTACTGCACCTGCTGCGAAGTCGGAGCCTGTATCATGTTCTTATGCTCGGCTACGAGACCGGAAGTCCTGTGGTCGAGAGGAGAAATGATATAAGTGTCCTCCGGCGCGAGCTCCAGTACCCTGCTTATGCCGTCCCTGTTTACAGGGCCAATGCAGAAGTCGCTGGCTTTCAGGCGCTCCGTGGTTATCGGCATTGCACCTCCCGCTACATCGTAGACACTCAGGTCAGTGCTGATGCCCTGTTTTCCCAGATCTCTTACAGCCATGAGGACGCCGCTGTAGAAATCCATGTTGCTTTCGCTAGGGGAGGACGCCGCATTCATCGGAAGCATGAGCAGGACATTCACCTTCGAACGCATGTACGGGCTCTCCGTTTCCTCTTCCTGCACCTCCGGCTGCTGCACATCATTGACAGAAATATTGTCCGTCAATGTCTTATGCTCTGTCTTGGCGGCGCTCTCCTTCTCGGCGCCCATAACCTTGACCACCTCCGGCGACGGGATGCGCAGCTTCTGCCTGTTCTTCAGCTTTTCGCTGGTCAGCCCGTTGTACTTCATCAGGACCTCTTTCGGGATGGAATACTTGTAGGCGATGTCGCCGATATCCTCATACCACTTGGTCACATGGATGGTGTAGCTGTCATTCTTTTTCTTGTCAGCTGCCTTCTCAGGCTTTTTCTGCTCCGGCTCTTCCTTGACAGCCTCGGCAGCAGCCTCCACCACCGGAATCAGAAGGATGGAATTCTTCTTCAGTCCCTCGTGGCCCAAGTCCAGATTCGGATTCGCCTTCAGGATGTCGTCAGTCTTGACCCCGTAGGCTTTCGCGATGGAGAACAATGTCTGTTTTTCCAGCACTACATGTGACCAATACACCTTGCCGTCGCTGCCCTTCACCTTATCCTTCGATACAGTTACAGGAGTTGGCGTATATGTTTGAGCCCCAGCCGTTCCGGAAATGATTCCAAGAATGGCTACACATGTGCAAATAGCTGGAATAATCGTTCTCATCATCGTCTTTACAACTTTTCTGCAAACGTTCTCAGGTCTGTGCAGAATGCCGACCAGGAAAGTCTGCGTTTCTCTTTTTGTATGCGCTCGATGCAGTCCTGCCTCGTGGCCGGCTCTGCGAAATATCTTTCGATTTCTTTTCTGATACAGTCAGGCTCGGCCTTCTCGGCGACAATTCCCGTGCCCGTATCCCCGATAGTGCTTTTCAATCCTCCCACATCGGTGACAATCATCGGTACCTCGAAATGGTATGACACCGAGCTGATTCCGCTCTGCGTCGCGCTCCTGTACGGCAGCACCGTCACGTCTGCTGCGGAAAAATAATCCTTGACCTCGGAGTCCTTTATATACTTGGGGAAGATATGGATCCGGTCCTTGCCCGGTATCGAGTCAATGATTTTCTGATATGGTTCGAATGACCCGTAAGGCTCACCTGCAATAATCAGCTGGTAGCTGTCGTCAAGCCCTGCAAATGCCTCCAGAAGGATGTCCAGGCCCTTGTACTGCCTTATCAGACCGAAAAACAGGATGTTCTTCTTCCCCGGTTTCAGCCCGAGAGCCTCTTCCGCCTTACTTCTGCTCAATTTTTCTCCGAAATGCGAGTAAAGCGGATGCTGGCGCATGATGTGTCTGGCATCCGGTTTCAATCTCAGGAGGTCCTCCGTGACGGCATCGCACATAGTGACGAACCCGTCACATCCTCCCAGGAAATATTTCGTGAAAGGAGTGTCGAAGAACCGCTGCTCGTGAGGTACGACATTGTCCAGTATGCCGATGACTTTGCACCCTTTGCCGGCATGTCTTGCCACGAATCCGAGCGAAGGCGCGAAATAGGACATCCAATATCTCATTATGAGGACATCCGGTTTCCATTCCCTGATTTTCTTGGCTGCCTTTATCCACGAAAAAGGATTCGCCGTGTCCAGTATAGCCGTACTTTCCACAGGCATTGCCTCATCGTCAGGGGTTACATACTGTGTTTTTCCCGGGAAAAGGAAATTCGGATACTGCCGGCTGAAATTGAACGCCCCGACAATATCAGTTTTGCCCAGTTCTGCGTACAAAGCTGCGTTGAACTGGGCAATACCTCCCCTGAAAGGATAGAAGCAGGATAATACTGCGATTCTCACACTTCAGTTATTTGGTTTCTACTTGGAAGAATTCTTCGATTTGTTCTTGACGTATTCATCGTTCAGTCTGGTGATGATGTCGTCAGTAACATCGAGAGAACTGTCGGCAGCAGCTACAGGTGAAGGAAGAATGTCACCGGATGTAGCGATTACCATTGAATAATGCTTCTCTACTGTATATTTGTCGAGGAACTGCTTGATGGCGTCGCCGATATTGTTCATCATAACCTGCTGCTCCTCAGCGATTTCCTGATTCTTCTGATTAGCGAATTCATTGAAATCGTTTCTTCTCTTCTCGAGATTCTGGCCCTGGATTTCAGCGGTTGAACGGGTAAGGAGACCCTTGTTGATCTTCTCCTGGAAAGCATTTACGTCCTTCTGGAGGCTGTTGCCCCTTCTGTTCATTTCTTCCTGGATGCCCTGCGCCTTGGACTCGACTACGGACCTCAGGTCGTTCGCCATGTCGTACTCTGAAAGGACGCGGTCAATGTTGAAATAGACGATAGCGCCTTTCTCCGCTGTTGCGGCAGTCTCTGTTCCTTCAGCGCCGGCAGTGTCAGCCTTTTTGCCTGTAAGCGACATTACTCCGAGTGCAATCACGCCAACAAGAGCTATGATGCTGATAATCAATGGTGTGTTTTTCATCTTTATTTTAATTTGTATTATTTTTCCTTACTTGTTTTCTAACGCCTACTATGCGTCGTCCTTTTTAAGGGGCACAATGTCGCAAAGTTACTAAAATATTTTAATCTTCGACAGATATGCCTGAATTGTTTTCTCCAGTCCCATGTACAACGCGTCGCAGATGATGGCATGTCCGATGGAAACCTCCGCTGTCCAAGGAATCGTCCTGATGAAATATTCCAGGTTCACGAGGTTCAGATCATGGCCCGCATTGATGTCCAGACCGCAATCCCTCGCCCTCTCGGCAGTGCGCAGATAAGGCTCGACCGCCCGTTCCCTGCCGGCTGCATACTGCGACGCATAAGCCTCCGTATAAAGTTCCACCCTGTCGGCGCCGCAGGCGGCAGCACCCTCGGCCATGGCCGGATCCGGGTCAATGAAAATCGACGTTCTGATGCCGGCGTTCTTGAATTCGCGGCAAATGTCCGTAAGGAAGTCCTTGTGTTCCAATGTGTTCCAGCCCGCATTCGAGGTTATCGCATTTTCGGCGTCCGGCACCAGCGTCACCTGCGCAGGCCCCACCTCCTTTACCAGGTCAATGAATTTAGGTATCGGATTTCCTTCAATGTTGAATTCGACATTGATGAGAGGCTTGATCTCCCTTACGTCACTATATCTTATATGTCTTTCATCCGGTCTCGGATGGACGGTAATCCCTTCTGCACCGAATCTTTCGCAGTCGCAGGCCGCTTTTTCCACGTCCGGCAGATTTCCGCCCCTGGCATTGCGGAGCGTCGCGATTTTGTTGATGTTTACACTTAGCCTTGTCATAGCTTGATTCCTCAAATCTTGACAAAAATAATTATTATTATGCAAATATTGTAAAGAAAGTGCTAATTTTGGCATCCCACGATAAAATCCCGCATTGAAAATGCTTCTCGGTGTATATTTAAAGAATAAGGCATTGTCCGCGGACCCCGGTTTCCTTAAAATGAAGAGTAAACTGGAGGGGGCCGGCGCGGTTATGTATGAGATTGATTCGAATGATAATCTGCAGGAGGGCACAGATGCAGTCCTGAGCGTCGGCGGAGACGGGACCTTCCTGTCGGCATCCCAACTGGTCGCAGATTCCGGAGTCCCGATTCTCGGTGTCAATCTCGGACGACTCGGTTTTCTGTCGGAGAACCGTCCGCAAGATGTCGCAAATGCCCTGTTGGACGGCGGTTACGAGCTGGAAAACCGGACCATGCTTTCGGTCTCGGCCTCTGGAGGAGAACTCCGCCCTGACGGGGAGTATTGGCCGTTCGCATTGAACGAAATCGCGGTGCACAGGGACGGCGCGGCGATGTTGGGCGTGAAAGTCACCCTCGACGGCAATGCTTTGCCGGCGTATTGGGCTGACGGACTGCTGGTTGCGACCAGTTCTGGATCCACCGCGTATTCATTGAGCGTAGGCGGCCCGATCTGTACCCCGGACTCCAAGGTCCTGATAATTGCGCCGATTGCTCCGCATAACCTGAATGTGCGTCCGCTCGTGGTTCCGGAAACGAGCCGTATCGGCATCTCCATCATATCCCGCGACGAATCTGCCGTCCTCACCATGGACAACAGGACAATGCGTATCGACGGGTCCGTGGAGCTTCATGTCTCTATGGCACAATTTTCGCTAAAACGTATCCGGCTCCGGAATTCGAACTTCGTGAAGGCTCTTATGAGCAAATTGTTCTGGGGCGAGGACATCAGGAATTACAGCGACTGAAATCAAGAATACCAGATGGAAAATGAGAACAGAATCCCCGTCCATGTATCCATTATAATGGATGGAAATGGAAGGTGGGCACGTGAACAGGGGCATGAACGTATCTTCGGCCATAAAAAAGGCGTGGAGACGGTGCGTGTCGTGGCGGAAGCTGCTGCCGAGGCAGGTGTGAAGTACCTGTCTCTCTATGCTTTTTCCGAGGAAAACTGGGGCAGACCTAAGGAGGAAGTCGACTTCCTCATGCATCTGATGATGGATTCCATTGCATCGGAGGTGGAGATGCTCATGAAGAACGGAGTGCGTTTCCGTGTTCTCGGAAATCTTGCGCGTCTGCCTGAGGCTCTTCAGCAGGGGATTGCTGCTCTGGAAGAAAAGACCAGGGAGAATACTGCATTGGACCTGATTCTTTTCGTGAGCTACAGCGGCAAGTGGGATATTTTCCAGGCTGCGAAGAAGTTTGCGGCAGAGCATTCCGGCGAAGACATTGACAAAATCACTGACATGTCGGCCTTTTCCAAATATCTGGTCACTGACGGAATTCCTGATCCTGACTTGATAATCCGCACCTCCGGCGAAGAGCGTATCAGCAACTATCTCCTGTGGCAGGGAGCTTACTCGGAACTCCTGTTCGTCAAGAAGATGTGGCCGGAATTCGGCAAGGAAGATTTCACCGCGGCATTGGCCGAATTTGCATCCCGCGACCGCCGTTATGGAAAAGTGAAATAATTGCCGTATATTTGTGAGATATTTTATATAAAACACTTTCTTAGAAAAGAATGAAGATTTTTAATCGGATATTCTGCCTGGCTGTGCTCCTCCTTATGCAGACCGTGGCATTCGGGCAGCAGAAAAGCAGTTCGATAGAGGTAGATTACAATAATCCCCGCAAATATATTGTGGGCGGCATTTCCGTTGAGGGAAACAAAGGCTTCCACAATGATAAGATATTGCAGCAGACAGGTCTCAGAAAGGGAATGGAGGTTACGATTCCCGGTGAGGACATCTCGTCCATCGTGAACCGTCTGTGGATGCAGCGCTATTTCCAGGATGTGGCCGTCTATGCCGATTCGCTTTCGGCATCGAAAGATACCATCTTCCTGAAACTGGTCGTGAAAGAGCGTCCGAGAGTCACCAGATGGACGTTTACCGGAGTGAAGAGCGGTGAAAAGAAAGATCTTCAGGAGCGTCTGAACTTCA
>FR882191.1:39433-60270 GCA_000434935.1 Bacteroides sp. CAG:709
TGAACTTCAAACGGGGAGGCGAGTATTCCGACTACGTGGCGAAGACCTCCATTGACATCATCAAGCGATACTACAAGGACAAGGGCTTCCTCGACGTCAGGGTGGAGCCTCGTGTCCAGAAAGATACCATCATCGGCAATGCCATCCGCGTGAATTATGACGTGGACCGCGGCCCGAGAATCAAGATCAAGACCATCAATTTCATCGGCAATGACCATGTGAGCGACTATAAGCTCGCCAAGTCGATGAAGAAGACCAAGTCTGCAAAGTTCTATAACTTCTTCAGCAGCAAGAAGTTCAATGATAAGGAGTACAAGAATGACAAGAAATCCCTCATCAGCGCCTTCAACGAGGCGGGTTACAGGGATGCGCGGCTTCTCCGTGATTCCATCTACACCGTGAAACCGGGCAGGCTCGGAATTGATTTCGTGTTCGACGAGGGTGACAAGTACTATTTCAGGAACATTACCTGGACCGGAAACTCCGTCTATACTTCAGAGGCATTGAACTCCATTCTCCAGATTCAGAAAGGTGACGTCTATGACGTGGTTACGATGGAGAAACGTCTTCAGGGCGGCGGAAAGCAGGGAGATATCGATGTCTCCAAGCTTTACCGCGACAACGGATACCTCTTCTTCAATGTCCAGCCGGTCGAGCTGAACGTGGTCGGTGATTCCGTGGACGTGGAAATGAGAATTGCCGAGGGCAAGCAGGCGACATTGAACAATATCATAATCAACGGCAACGACCTTACCAACGAGCGCGTCGTGCGCCGTCAGGTGTTCACGAGACCTGGTTATCTGTTCAGCCAGAGCGACTTCGAGAGGTCCATACGAGAAATCGCATCTCTCGGACAGTTCGACCCTGAGGCGATAACCGATCCGGCGAAGGGCTATTCCATCATTCCGGACCAGCTGAACAGCACCGTCGATATTGTCTACAATGTTACCGAGAAGCCTTCCAGCCAGCTGGAACTCTCCGGAGGATGGGGAGGACGTACATTCGTCGCCACCGTGGGTGTAAGCTTCAACAACTTCTCCACCAGACGGATGTTCGACAAGAGCGCATGGAGACCTGTTCCGCTTGGAGATGCACAGAACCTTTCGTTCAGATTCCAGACCAGCGGTACATATTATTCATCGCTTTTCGCAAGTTTCGTGGAGCCATGGCTGTTCGGCAAGAAGCCTACATCATTGAGCCTTTCAGCTTACTATAGCCGTCAGACGAACTCCTACCTCATGTGGAACATCCTGAACAATGACAAGCAGTTCGAGGTGTACGGATTTTCTGCGGGACTCGGAAACCGTCTGAAATGGCCTGACAACTATTTCGTATTGTATAACCAGCTCAGCTGGCAGACATACAAGTTGAGGGATTGGTACTCGAACTACTTCATATTCGATGACGGTATCTCCCACAACCTCAGCTATACATTGGGATTGTCCAGAACTTCCACCGACCAGCAGATTTATCCGCGTCAGGGTTCGGACCTCTCATTCTCGGTGCAGATCACGCCTCCGTATTCATTGTTCAGACGCAAGGACAAGGGCGTACTTGACGCCGCCGGAAATCCTGTGAAGGTCGGCAACTGGAGAGACATCAACTATGACAGATGGTCGTCACAGGACAGATACAAGTGGATTGAGTATCATAAATGGACATTCAAGGGATCATTGTACACGAAACTCGTGGGCGACCTCGTGCTCATGACCAGGGCGCAGTTCGGTTACCTCGGATATTATAACAGAAAGTGGGGCTATTCTCCATTCGAGGGCTTCCTCGTCGGAGGTGACGGTATGTCGGGCTACAACTCATACGGTTCCGAAGTCATTGCCCTCCGTGGTTATGAGAACTACTCATTGACACCATACCAGGCGACCTCGTACAGCTCGAACGGTTATTCGTATGCCGGCAATGTTTATGATAAATTTACGGTCGAACTCCGTTACCCTATTGTAATGCAGCCGCAGTCTACTATCTTTGCATTGTTGTTCCTCGAGGGCGGTAACTGCTGGTCGGACATCAGGGATTTCAATCCGTTCGAAATCAAGCGTTCTGCCGGTGTCGGCGTGAGGGTTTACCTCCCTGTGATCGGCCTCCTCGGAATCGACTGGGGTTATGGATTTGATGACAAGACCAATGGAAAGGGACAGTTCCACTTCCTTATCGGTCAGCAGTTCTAGGATATTGATATTGAAAACATAAAAATTGATTGATATGAAAAAGATTATTTTGATCGCAGCTGCAGCGCTTGTTTCATTGTCGGCTTCAGCTCAGAAATTCGCTCATGTTAATTTCAATGAGCTCGTAATGCTTATGCCTGCGGCAGATTCTGCTAGAGCACAGATCGCGGCTTCTCAGCAGGAGGCTCAGGATACATACAAGAGCATGACTGACGAGTTCCAGGTTAAGTATCAGCAGTATCAGCAGAAGAGCTCCACTTGGACACCTGCCATCCGCGAGAGCAAGGAGAAGGAACTCCAGGATATCCAGACCAGAATCCAGGATTTCGACCAGTCCATCCAGCAGGAACTCCAGCAGCAACAGCAGCAGCTCATGGCTCCTATCCAGCAGAAGGCTGTCGCAGCAGTTGAGAAGCTCGCAAAGGAAGGCGGGTACATCTATGTTTTCGAAAAGGCTTCAATGCTGTATGTTGATGAGACTCAGAGCGTAGACCTGACACCGGCTGCAAGAAAGGCTCTCAACATTCCTGACGGAAGAACTCTGGAAACTCTCCAGCAGGAACTTCAGGCTCAGTCACAGAAGCAGTAATAAACCATTGATTTATAGGGCGGTATCTTCAAGATATCGCCTTTTTTATTTTTCTCTGTAAATTTCTTACAAATTATTATGATTTGAACGTTTTTATTATTAGATTTGCAGAGAACTAAGTATGATTCTTTAATATTTATAAGGAATATATACAGTGACTGGCCGCAGGGCCAGATTTTATGACAATTGAGTATAAAACGTTAAAGTAAAACCAATTAACTAATAACACAATGAGAACCGAAGAAATCATGGCCAAACTCCAGGCCAAGTATCCTACGGAGAAGGAATATCTCCAGGCTGTACGTGAAGTACTTGAGTGCATCGAGGATGTATATAACAAGCATCCTGAATTCGAGAACGCACGAATCATCGAGCGCCTCGTGGAGCCGGACAGAATGTTTACATTCCGTGTTACTTGGGTTGACGACAAGGGCGAGGTTCAGACAAACACCGGATATCGTGTACAGTTCAACAACGCTATCGGACCATACAAGGGAGGTCTCCGTTTCCATCCTTCAGTGAACCCTTCAATCTTGAAGTTCCTCGGATTCGAGCAGACATTCAAGAATGCTCTTACGACATTGCCTATGGGCGGCGGCAAGGGCGGTTCAGATTTCAACCCTAAGGGAAAATCAGAGGGCGAAATCATGAGATTCTGCCAGGCTTTCATGCTTGAATTGTGGAGAAACATCGGTCCTGACATGGACGTTCCTGCGGGCGACATCGGAGTCGGCGGCCGTGAAATCGGCTTCCTTGAGGGAATGTACAAGAAACTTACCCGCGAGCACAATGGCGTGCTTACCGGAAAGGGCCTTTCTTTCGGCGGTTCACTCATCCGTCCTGAAGCTACAGGTTTCGGTGCAGTTTATTTCTTGCAGCACATGCTTCATAATCATAAGGCTGACCTCGACATCAAGGGCAAGACCGTGGCTGTTTCCGGTTTCGGTAACGTATCATGGGGTGCCTGCGTAAAGGCTACTGAACTCGGCGCTAAGGTCGTAGCTATCTCAGGTCCTGACGGAGTTATCTACAACCCTAACGGAATGACCAAGGAGAAACTCGACTACATGCTCGAACTCCGTGCATCTTGCAACGACGTTGTCGCTCCGTTCGCAGAGAAATTCCCGGATGCGACATTCACCCCTGGCAAGAAGGCTTGGAGCGTGAAGTGCGACATCGCGATGACTTGCGCATTCCAGAACGAAATGTCCAAGGAAGATGCTGAGGAACTCATTGCAAACGGCACATGGTGCTGCGTTGAGGTTTCCAACATGGGTTGCCAGCCGGGCGCTATCGAGGCATTCCAGAAGGCCAGGATTCTCTTCGCTCCAGGAAAGGCTGTCAATGCAGGTGGTGTAGCTACATCAGGTCTTGAGATGACCCAGAATGCAATGCACCTCAGCTGGACTGCGAAAGAGGTGGACGAGAAACTCCATGGCATCATGGACGCTATCCATGCTTCTTGCGTGAAGTACGGTACACAGGAGGACGGATATATCAACTATGTCAAGGGTGCCAACATCGCCGGCTTCATGAAGGTTGCCGAGGCTATGCTTGCACAGGGCATTATCTAGATTGATTGATAACGATTGGTAACGGGTGCATTTGTTATGATTTGCACCCGTTATCGTTTTGTATATCTCTTGAAAATTGTCTATATTCGCGTCTTATTATTGAATATAGACAATAATATTATTCGAAAACATAAAATGTCAACTGAAACAGTTAAACCAACTGCGGCTTTTCCGGTAAAGAAGCTCGTGATGCTTCTTCTTACCATTGCCGTATTTCTTTTTTTCTGGTTTGTTCCAAGGTCATTCTTCGGAGTGACACCTAACGGGACTCCTATCCTTTCAATCATTGAACAGAGAACAGTAGCGATATTCGCACTCGCAGCATTGATGTGGATGTTCGAGATTCTCCCGACGTGGGCGACATCCGTAACCGTCATCGTGATATTGCTGTTCACTATTTCGGACAGCTGTCCGCTATTCCTCAGGAATGTGGGCGCCGATCCTGGTGACATGGGCACATTTGTCAGCTATAAGGCCCTCCTGGCAGCATTTGCAGATCCTACCATCATGCTCTTCCTCGGAGGATTCCTCCTTGCGATTGCAGCGACCAAGGTCGGTCTGGACGTCCAGCTTGCGAGAGTCCTGCTGAAGCCGTTCGGAACCAAGCCTAAATTCGTGCTTCTCGGTTTCCTCATGGTCATCGGTGTATTCTCAATGTTCATGAGCAATACGGCTACCGCCGCAATGATGCTTACCTTCCTGGCACCTGTCCTCAAGACACTTCCGGCCAGCGAGAGAGGCCAGGCCGGATTGGCATTGGCAATCCCTGTTGCAGCTAACCTCGGTGGTATCGGAACCCCTATCGGAACCCCTCCTAACGCTATCGCTCTCGGCTATCTGACTGAGACAATGCATCAGAGCATCGGTTTCGGCGAGTGGATGCTCATCATGGTGCCTTACGTTATCGTGATGCTTCTTTTCGCATGGTTCCTCCTTCTGAAACTATTCCCGTTCTCTTCAGACAAGATTGAACTCAAGATAGAGAATACCAGAAAGCCTGATACCAAGACATATATCGTTTGGGTTACATTCGCAGTGACCATCCTTCTCTGGGTGCTCGACAGATACACCGGTATCAATGCCAATGTAGTGGCAATGATTCCTGTCGGTGTGTTCTGCGCGACCGGTGTCATCACGAAAGAAGACCTCAAGAATGTAGAGTGGAGCGTACTCTGGATGGTTGCCGGCGGTTTCGCGCTCGGTATTGCATTGAACAAGACAGGTCTCGCCGAGAACCTCGTCCAGTCTATTCCGTTCGCATCATTCAAGCCGCTCGTAATCCTCATTCTTTCAGGTCTTCTCGGATATGCGATGTCCAACTTCATCTCGCACTCCGCTGCAGCCAGCCTCCTCGTTCCTATCCTCAGTGCGGTAGGTGTAGGTATGGGTGACATGCTCGGACCTATCGGCGGCGTGAAGGCCCTCCTCGTGGGAGTTGCACTTTCTACCTCTGTGGCAATGCTTTTCCCTATCAGTACACCTCCGAATGCCATTGCGCATTCTACCGGTCTTATCCAGGTCAAGGATATGACGAAGGTCGGTGCAATCATCGGTGTCGTCGGCCTCGTGCTTGGTTATGCAGTATTGATTTTCATCGGATTCTAATGAAAAATAGATTTTTGGCACTGGCAGTCGTTGCGCTTTTCGCTCCGGCTGCCAAGGCTTTTGCTTCTGAGCCTGCTGACGCTTCAGCGAAAATAGAGAAGCCTTCGCATTTCAAGTTTTACGGTTTTATCCGCAACTACTTCGCTTTCGACTCACGCGAGAGCAAGTCCGGCACTAAGGATTTGTTCTACTATATCCCTAAGGATGAGGCGCTTAACGCGAAAGGGGAGGATATGAATGCGAATCCTACATTCCGTTTCCTCGCGATTACTTCACGTGTAGGTCTGGATGTAAAGGATTACCAGTTCGGCAAGACCAAGGTCGGCGCTAAGATTGAGACCGACTTCTATTGCATGAACGGCAATGTCGCCGTACTCCGTCTGCGTCAGGCTTATGCAACATTGGGATGGGACGGACTCGGAAAGGACGGCAAGCAGAGCACTTCGCTGAAAATCGGCCAGGCATGGCATCCTATCGCTGCTGACCAGCCTTATGTGATTGATTTGGAGACAGGTACGCCGTTCAATCCGTTCAGCCGTACTCCTCAGGTCATGCTCGACCACAACTTCTCCAAGAATTTCACATTGACAGGCGGCTTCATCTGGCAGATGCAGTATCTTTCATCAGGTCCAAACGGCGCTTCTGACAATTATATAAAGTATGGCTGCACTCCGGAGTTCTATGCTGGCGTCACGTTCAAGAGCAACAACGGCTTCACCGGTCGCGTAGGTGTGGATGTCCTCAGTATCAAGCCGAGATGGAGAGCCGATGATGGAGAGAAGGTCGGTGACCGTCTTACCACTGCTAACCCTTACATTTACGCCCAGTATTCGAAAGGCGCATTCTCTGTCAATGGTAAAGTAGTGTATGCTTCTGCCGGTGAGCATTTCAACATGCTTTCAGGTTACGGCGTGACGGACATTAATTCTGACGGTTCATGGGATTATGCCCCGCTCCATAGCACTGCATCATATCTTTCCGTTAAATATGGCCGTAAGCTTCAGGTCCAGGGAATGATCGGATATATGAAGAATCTTGGACTTGGAACAAGCAAGGATCTTTACAGCGATACGACTATTCCGGGCGCATTGGTGGTCGGAGAACCTGAAAACACGAAGTACACCAGTTCCAAGTATTTGTATCTGAGTGGAAACGGCTTCTCTAACCTGAACAGCATTATCCGTGTGACTCCGACAGTGGTCTATAACCTTGGCAAGCTGTCTTTCGGATTGGAATATGATATAACAGCTGCGCAATATGGAAAATATCCAGTGCTGAAGGCCGGAGATGTTGTCGTACCTGTCGTCCATTCCCATAACGGACTTGTCGATAGCGGTCTTCATTGGATAGTGAACCATAGACTTCTCGGAATGGTGAAATTTACATTCTAGTCTGATGGATAAGGAATTACTTGTTTCCAGCATCCGGTCCATTCCGGATTTTCCCAAGGAGGGAATCCTTTTCAGGGACGTGACTACGCTTTTCAAGAATGCTGATGCGTTCAAGGAGGCCGTAGATGCGATATACGAGCTTTACAAGGATAAATGCATTACCAAGGTCGCCGGCCTGGAATCCCGCGGATTCATTCTCGGGGCGGCATTGGCATATAAACTTGGCGCAGGCTTCGTCACGATACGCAAGCCCGGCAAGCTGCCATGTGACACATACTCTGAAGAATACATGAAGGAGTATGGTCCCGACACGCTTGAAATTCATACGGATGCATTGACATCGGATGATGTCGTGCTGCTTCATGACGACTTGCTGGCGACAGGCGGAACTGCCGTGGCAGCATTGAACCTTATACGCAAGTTCTCGCCGAAGGCGATTTTTGCGAACTTCATAATAGAGTTGGCGGAGTGCGACGGGATGGCTGCAATGCCGTCCGACATCGAGACTACTGCCCTGTTGAAGCTGTAGATGAATCACGGGACGACCGCCTCCGGCCGCCCCGCGATTTTTTACGCATTCTTCGGATATACATATCAACTCATATAAACAAACTTATGTTAAAAAAAACCTTTTTTGCTGCAGTTGTAGCATTGATGGCGTTCTCGCAGATGGCGAAAGCGCAGACAAACCTCCAAATCTTTTACGACTTCGGTCGTGACCGTAAACAAGTTACCACCACCCTTGAGGGCTTCTATGGGGACAAATGGGGTAACACTTTCTTTTTCATCGACTACGACTACAAAGCAAGAAAAGCTGATGGAAACAAGGCTCCGTCAGGAACTTACTTCGAGATTGCCCGTTGCCTGAATTTCTGGCAGAACAGCAAACTGGCTCCTCTCAGCGTGCATGTGGAGTACAATGGCGGTGTTTACAATGAGTATAACATCAACCATGCGTTCCTCGGCGGTCTTGACTGGTTCTTCCACAGCAAGGATTTCAAGAACACATTGAACCTGAAAGTTCTCGGAAAATACATCGTTTATGACAAGGCCGCTGACGGCAGCAGACCTCACAGCAAGGTTCCGATGCAGTTCACCGCTGTCTGGGGCATGCAGGACCTTTTCAATGTCAAGGGCTTGAGATTCAGCGGTTTCGCTGATTTCTGGTGGCAGAACCATGCAGTATGTCCTGTAAACAAAGAGGGTGAGAGCAAATGGGCAGAAGCAAAAACTTCCAATGTCGTGTTCCTCTCAGAGCCACAGCTCTGGTATGCAGTAGGCCAGCACTTCGGCGTGGACAATCTCAATGTCGGTACCGAGCTTGAGCTTTCTTATGACTTCGGTTCAGCAAAAGGCTTCTGGTGCCGTCCATGTCTGGGTGTAAAGTGGGTTTTCTAATCATTGACAAGCCATGAACTTACTTTTGCAGAAAACCTTCGGTCTGGATCCGGCAAAGCACAGCATCAAGACTGAAATCATTGCCGGTCTCACCACTTTCCTCACGATGGCCTATATCCTGGCCGTGAACCCTAACATCTTCTCGAATCTTGCTTCTATGGGCATGCCTACGGATGCCGTGTTCACCGCCACTGCTCTTGCAGCGATTGTCGGCTGTCTCGTGATGTCCATCTATGCCAAGAAACCTTTCGGACTTGCTCCGGGCATGGGCCTCAATGCCTTCTTCGTCTTCACCGTATGCATAGGCATGAAGATTCCATGGCAGCTGGCACTGACAGCGGTGTTTATCGAGGGTGTCATCTTTATCCTACTGACAGTCACCAATGTACGCAAGCTTATCGTGGATGCCATTCCGATGAACCTCAAGCGTGCCATCGGTGCCGGTATCGGTCTTTATATCGCTTTCATCGGTCTTAAATCTGCGGGCGTTATTGCCGGTAGTGAGGCTACTTTCGTGACACTTGGCGATTTGTCCGACAAAACCGTCATTCTGGCGATTGTAGGTCTTGTCCTCACTTCTGCGCTGGTGATTCTCAAAGTCCGCGGCGGCATGCTCATCGGCATAATCGCCACCACCATCATCGGTATTCCTATGGGCGTTACCCATTACAACGGCGTGATGTCCACCCCTCCCAGCATTGACGCGATCTTCTGCCAATTCGATTGGTCCCAGGTATTTTCCTGGCAGATGGTCGGCATCGTGTTCACGTTCCTTTTCATTGACATGTTCGATACGATCGGAACTGTCGTAGGCGTGTCCGTGAAGTCAGGAATGGTGGACAAGGACGGCAATGTGGACGGCATCAACAAGGTGCTCATGGCTGATGCCGTGGCTACTGTAGCCGGCGCCATGTGCGGAACCAGTACCACCACCACATATATCGAGAGTGCTTCCGGTGTTTCAGAGGGCGGCCGTACAGGTCTGACGTCATTCGTCATTGCCATTTGTTTCGCAGCAGCTCTCTTCTTCTCGCCATTGTTCCTTGCTATTCCAGCCGCAGCTACAGGTCCTGTCCTGTTCATCGTGGGCGTGATGATGGCAGCCCCTGTGAAGAGCATCGATTGGGAGGACTATGCCGATGCAATTCCTGCATTCGTGACAATGCTTCTCATGCCGTTGACCTACAGCATTTCCGACGGTATCATGCTGGGTATGATCACCTATGTGGTCCTTAACGCATTGACAGGCAAGTTCAAGAAGATTTCCATCACAATGTGGATTCTCGCCGCGCTCTTCATTATGAGGTACGCGATGTAGGCATCGTGATGTGGCCGCGTCCCGGCGCGGTGTTCACATGTTGATAACTTTTCCATTGAAAACCCTTTGATAAGGGAGATGGATTTTATAATTTTGTAAGTCCGATTCGGTGACCCCGGATTGGGCTTTATTTTTAATAATTCAAAAATAGCTATGGACGTTTACAAGACTAACGGTTCGTACGAGGAGTATGACAGGGAAAAGCTGATACGAGGTATTCACGAAGCATATAAGACTGCCGGACAGGAATGCCCTGAAGCTGTGGTAATTTCGATTGTGGACAATCTTTATATATATGACAAGATCGCCAGCAAGGAAATTCGCCGCCAGGTCGAGGAGTCATTGATGTCCATAAACAAGAAGGTCGCCCTCGCGTACATCGAAAAATTCGACGCTGGCATCGACCTCCGCAAGAAGCGCGACTTCATCCGCGACTATATCAAGGCTTCCAATGCCGCGACCGGCTCCAAGTTCGATTCCAATGCCAATGTCACACGCAAGAACATCGTGACTCTCGGTCAGGAACTGTATAAGGAGAACAATATCAAGCAGAACCGCTATATCATGAAGGACAAGATCAAGGCAATGTACGGCAAACGTCTTGCTGAGCAGTACATTGATGACCTGGAAAGCCATGTCCTCTACAAGCATGACGAGAGCGGCACTCCGGGATATCCATATTGCGTAGCCATCACGATGTATCCGTTCCTGGAAAGCGGCCTGAGGGAATTGGGCGGCGTGTCCATTGCACCGACTGACCTCAAGTCTTTCTGCGGAGAGTTCATCAACCTTGTCTATTCCATTTCATCACAGTTCATGGGAGCGGTCGCTACTCCGGAATTCCTGATGTACCTCGACTATTTCATCCGCAAGGACTATGGCGAGAACTATACGGACAGGCTCGGAGAGGTGGTCGAGAACAATACCAAGCAGCGCACGCTGGAGAAGGTCATTGACAATTACTTCCAGCAGGTCGTGCACTCGATGAACATGCCGGCTGGAAACCGCGGCTATCAGACGGTTTTCTGGAACATCGGCTATTTCGACAAGCCTTATTTCGAGGGCGTGTTCGGCGATTTCCGCTTCCCTGACGGCACTGCGCCGAAATGGGAGACATTGTCCTGGCTGCAGAAGCATTTCATGAACTGGTTCAATGAGGAAAGGAACCATTATATCCTGACCTTCCCGGTCGAGACGATGGCGCTCCTGACCGACGGCGGGGATGATTATGCGGACAAGGATTATGCTGACTTTACGGCGGAGATGTGGTCGAAAGGCCATAGCTTCTTCTGCTACATTTCGAACAGCCCGGACAGCCTCTCAAGCTGCTGCCGTCTGCGTAACTCATTGAAAGACATGGATAATTCAGATGAGGAGCATAACCATACCACCCATCAGTATTCCATGGGTACAGCATCGGTGGCGACCGGTTCCAAGTCCGTGATGACCATTAATCTGAACAGGCTTATACAGATTGCCGCAAGGAAATTCTTCAAGGAGACGCAAGGCGTAGACATTCCTGAGGGACAGCCGCTTGCCAAGGAATTGAAATACGACAAGAAGGCATTGTACGGATTCATTGACGCTGAAATCAGCGAGATGACGGGCAGGGTACACAAGTATCAGACCGCTTTCAATGAGATTATCCTGGATTTCCTCAAGGCGGATATGCTGGACGTCTATAAGGCCGGTTTCATCGACATGCGCAAGCAGTACCTTACCATCGGTGTGAACGGCCTGACCGACGCTGCCGAGTTCCTGGGTCTGGAGATTTCGCCGAACGAGGAGTACCGCGAGTTCGTGAACACGATTCTGGAGACCATAAACATCTCCAACAGAAAGGACAAGACGCGCGACACCATGTTCAATACTGAGTTCGTGCCGGGTGAGAATCTTTCCGGAAAGAACTACAAGTGGGACAAGAAGGACGGGTTCTTCGTATCGTCGAAGCACAATATGTACAGTTCCTACTTCTACAATCCGGAGGATGAGTCATTGTCAATGATCGACAAGTTCAAACTCCACGGAGAGGATTATGTGAAATATCTGGATGGCGGTTCGGCGCTGCACATGAACATTGCCGAGCATCTGAGCAAGGACCAGTACAGGCAGCTGCTCAATGTCGCTGCGCATTACGGCACGAATTATTTCACATTCAACTGCCGCAATACTGTCTGCAACGACTGCGGCTACATCAGCAAGGATACATTGACCGTATGTCCTAAGTGCGGAAGCCACAACCTGGATTACCTGACCCGTGTCATCGGCTACCTGAAGCGTGTGTCTTCTTTCAGCGAGATGCGTCAGGAGGAGGCAGCGCACAGGTTCTACGCAGAGAAATAGGTATATCGCCAATGATAAAATATGTACCGGAAATGACCAGCGTCGTCATGGAGGAGATTCCCGACATGGTGACGCTGGCTGTTGATATTTCGAATTGTACAGGTCTCTGTGAGGGCTGCCACTCCCCGTTTCTCCGCAAGGATGTAGGCGTGGAGCTGACGCCAGCTGTAATTGACAAGCTTCTGGCTGACAATTTCGGCGTGAACTGTTTTCTGTTTCTCGGCGAGGGGAACGATAGCGCGGCGCTGATGTCCGTCGCTTCCTACATCTGCAATGCTTATCCGGCCGTGTCCCTGGCCATATATTCCGGCAGGGAAAACGTCGAGGATGACATCTACGCCCTCTTCGATTATGTCAAGGTCGGTCCATATCGCCCCGACTGCGGCCCGCTGAATTCCACAACGACGAATCAGCGTCTCTACCGCGTGAGTCACCATGACGACATGGGTCAATGCCGTTTCACCCTGCAGGACATTACTTCCCGTTTCTGGCATCGCCACGTATCTCAGTGACTTGGCCCGGACGCACCTCATTTAGTTTTCGCGTGCGTGAAAAGGCCAGATTTACGCACGTCATCGCATTTTTGCGGCTCGATGTGCGTGGAAAACGTTTTAGTGCGCACGTAAAGACAACCGAACGTGGAAACGTGGCCAAAAAAAGCCTGCGTTTCCACGCTCGGTTTTATGACTCATTGAAAATCAACTTCCCCGAAAACCATGCGTGACCGTGTCCCGCCGACATGGAAGAACCAACCATATCACTAATCGTTCCCGTCACCGGCGATGATGCGGCGATCCTCATCCAGATCCACACCTGCACGGGCAGCAAGTTCACGCTTCTTCTCCTCAAGCATCTCCTTGTGATGGAGATACCAGTTCTCTGCATAAACCGCGATACATGCCAGGGCGAAATAAACAATAGTCTGGATGGTCAATGCCACCATCTGGTCATGAGCCGTTCCGAAATCGCCACCGGCGGTATTCAAGTTAATGAATGCCTGGCAGCCGAACGTCGTAGGGAAAATGTACGAGAACCACTTCCAGAACTCAGGGAATGCCTCGGTCGGCCATGAAAAGCCGGTAAGGAAGAGGCATACAGGTGACATTACGAGGAATAGCAGGAATACTGACTCCCTTCTTGTGATGAGCGAACTCCACGCCATCGAGAACATTACGCAATCCGTGACGAAGAACAGCAGGAGCAACAGGATTTCCCAGAACTCACCCCTCTGCGGGATGCCGAACAATGCCGGGATTATACATGCTATGTAGATGGATATTCCTATGTAAATCAGCCAGTAAGCGGCGCCGCGCCCGAGTACCACACGACCTACGCCGTGGCCCTCCAGCTTGTCAGGCAATGAAGCGAAACTGCGGTTCTCCTCGCGCGCCGTTCCCACAAGCATCGACATTCCGTAGAACAAAGTCTGCTGCACGATGACCAGCAGAATTGCCGACAGCAGGAACAATGAATATGAAAATGCCCTGTTATACGGATTGTTTTCCTCGTACGGAATGGCCTGTATCAATGCCTCTGCTTGTTCTCCGGAAAATCCGGCCGCAGCGTAGCGCTCCATCTGAATGCTGCCTACTTCATTGAGCATCACCATATTGGCCGCCATGAGGATATTCTTGTAATAAAGGAAACTGCTCATGTCCGCGTAAGCCGACAATGTCGCCGTCTCCAAGCGGGCAAGCTTCTCGCCATAATCTGCCGGGAAATACAAGTAGCCTCTGATCTTGCCATCTTTCATGAGGTCCTGCGCCTCATTGACATTGACACAATGATATCTGACGGCACATTCTCTCGTGGCATCGACCTCGCGCGCGAACCTGCGGCTTGCGGAGCAGTCGGCATTGTCCACCACGGCGATAGGCGTCTCGCTCAACACACCGTTCAGGTACATGAAATTGTACAAAATCGGGTAGGCGAGACCGGCCAGGAAGAATATCACCATCACTCCGGAATCGGAGAAAATCAGCTTCAACTCATGGGTGAAAATTCCCCAGAAGTCCTCCAGCCATTGCTTTATGTAACTATCTTTCTTCATGATGCCGTTTACTTTTTAGGGAAATTCTGACGTACATAAGCCCCTTTAAGTCTGTAAATTACGAGACTAGGAAGAAGCAGGAATATAAGCAGATGGATTACCTCCTGCCACCATCCGGCAAACCCGGTTCCGAAAATCACTTCACGTGAATAGAACTGGAAATAATGCCTCAGAGGGAATGCCTCGGCAAGGCCTTGGATATATGGCGGCATAGTCTCGACAGGAAGCGTGAATCCCGACATTGAGAATGCCAGCACGCTGTACAATGCACCGATACTCAGCGCCAGACGCGGAATCGGAAGCAGGCCTATGATGAAGATGGCCACGCTCTCGCTTGCAAGCACCAGCAGTACGATAGCCAGGAACATGTTCCAAATCGAGCCCTTTATCGGGAAATGCATCCAGTCATACATCAGCAGTATGAGGATGAGTCCGATGACCGAGAATAATGTGGTGTAAACCACCAGTTTGCCGAAGAGGGCATTGTACATTGAGCCGCCGGCAGTACTCAGCAAGTGGCGCGATGTGCCATACTTCAGCTCGGCACCGAGGGAGTAAATCAATATGATGACGACTGTCAATGCCAGAACTCCCGGGAGGAAGATATTCGTCAGATAATAGCCGTAGTTCGTGTATTGGTTTCCTATCTGGTGGACATCCACATTGACAGGCCGTATCCTTCCCATTATCGCATCCTCATTGACACCCTTCGCCCTCAGTACCTCGCGCTGGACTGCGCCGTCGGCGAGATTGATCATTGTCAATATGTTCTTGTAGGACAATGCGCCTCCGACGAAGTACAGTCCGTTCAGGTAATACGTGAATGTAGGACGGCGGCTGGCCTGGACATCTGCATACATGCCTGCCGGAATGACGCAGACCGCGGTGATCTTGCCGCTCTGCATATCCTCACGCGCCTCGGCGAAAGAGTCGTATTTCAGGACCTTGCCCAGCTGCGTCGCGTCCAATTGGCGGGCGAAGTTTCGGGACAATGATGAGTTGTCCAGATCCACTATGCCGATAGGAAGGTCGTGCGGCAGGCCCTGTTTCAGGAATGTAAGGAAGAATATGGCGCAGAACGCGACTGTCACGACGGAGCCGAGAAGATAAATCGGTCTGTTCCTCATTATCCTCAGCTCACGGCGGACAACCGCCCCTATGTTTTGCCAGAAATTCATAATATGCTATTTCTTAAGAAGTTTCGCATCCTTTACGATTGCGGACATTCCAGGACGCAGGCCCTCAACCTTGGTGTCAGGAACTGCTCTTACTTCGAATGTCTTGGCATCATACATGCCGGTTTCCTTGGTTGCCTTCCATGTCGCATAAGACTCACGTACGGCGATGTAATTTACGGTAGCTGTGCACTCCTTGTCGTCAAGGGCAGGAATGGTTACCGTTACCTTGTCACCCTGCTGGAGCCCATGGAGATAGTCTTCGCGGACATTGAATGTGAACCACATGTCGTCGAGATCGGTGACGGTCATGATAGGGGAGCCCTGACCGACGAGTTCGCCTACTTTAGGGAAGGTAGCAGAAATGATGCCGCCTGCAGGAGATATCAGATAAAGCTCGTCAAGTGCGGCATTGACCTCCATGAGGGCGCCGTTGGCCTGGTCTACGAGAGCTGCTGCGGCAGCCTTGTCCTCTGCGCGTGCGCCGTTCACTGCCATATCATACTGGNNNNTCACTGCCATATCATACTGGCTCTTGGCTGCCCTGGTGGTAGCTACGGCAGCATTGTACTGAGCCTCGACCTCATCGAACTTCTGTGCGGAAACGACCTTCTGGTCGTAGAGGCTCTTCATCCTGTCGTAGGATTTTTTCATGACAGTCTCGCCCACGATGGCCTTCTGCCAGAGCTCGTAAGCGCCCTCGATCTGCTCCTTGCGTGCACCGTTCAATGCCTTGGTCTTCTGTGCCGAAGCGGCGTTCTTCAACGCTGTGACCTGCTCCAGTTTGGCGCGGACCTCAGGGCAATCGATAAATACCACGGTGTCGCCTTTCTGTACCTTGTCGCCCTCTTTTACGAAAAGGGTTTCGATACGTCCAGGTACCTTGCCTGAAACTCTGTATTCTGTGGCCTCTGCCTCACCCTGGATAACCAGCGGTTTAGGCTTTGAAACGAAATATCCGATGACTGCAATCAGCAGTATGATAGCCAAAAGGGCTACGACGCCTATTACAAGATTGTAAGATTTCTTATTCTGTACCATGATTTCTATATTTTTCTTAGTCAATGTCTGATTTATAATTTCCTTCCGCTTTCTGGAGGTTTGCATTCGTTATCTGGAGCTCGATACCTGCATCGATGAACTCTGAATGAGCCTGGAGCCATGCAGTATGCGCTGCAAGAGCCGTGTTGGTGGTAACCACGCCGGCCTCGAAACCGACTGAAGCCTTGCGGAGGTTCTCCTCTGCGCTCTTCAGGTTGTTCTCTGCCATCTCCACTTTCTCCAATGCCTCGTCGAGCTGTTTGCGTAACTGCGTCACCTGTAAGTTGATAAGCTCCTTGGCTTCGTCCAGTTTGCTGACGTAAAGGGTAGCCTCGGCCTTGGCCTTGCGGGTCTTCTGCAATGCCTCGAATCCATGGAAAATAGGAATGTTGATAGCTACGCCTACGTTGAACATGCCTCCGAATTTCTTCTCGAATCCGTTATAGAGGTTCGGATTTGTCAGCATGTAGTTCGCCGTCAATGCTATTTTAGGCATCATGTCCGCGCGGGCGATTTTCATCTTCTTGTCATAAATCGCCGCTGCGAGATCCAGACTTCTGGTCTCAGGACGGTCCTGATAGATGCTTTCCAGGTCTTTCTCCGGGCTCATCTGCGGAACAGGAACGGCATCGAGGGTTTCGTCCGCGAGCGTGATGTCCGTGCCCAAGTCAATGCCTACCTCTTTACAGAGAAGCATTTTGGCAAGTATCAATCCGTTGGTGGCCTTGGTTTTCATCATGTTGGCCTCATTGGCCTTGACCTTGATGGCAAGTGCATCTGATTCGGTAGCGACACCTTCCTTTACGGAGATGTTTACATCGTGCTCCATCTTCTCCAGCAAATCTGCGAAATTCTCTGCCAATTTCTTCTTGTTGGAAATGGAAACCACCTGCCAATATGCCTGATCTACTGTAATCAGGAGGTCCTGATATTCCTGGTCGTATTGTGAACGTGACAATTCCTCGGCGAGCTTGGCCATTCTGTTGGCATTCACGATCTTACCGCCCATGAATACCGGCTGCTGGAGTGAAACTGCGCCCAAAAACATATTATGTGTATCAGGGTGCAGCAAATCGTCCAGCTCCGTGCCGAGAGCGGTAATCGCATTGCTGATGTCGCCCTTGCTCAATGCTCCTATAAGTGCCTGTACTTTAGGGTCTTGAATAAGTTCAGGACCGCCCGGGAGCTGTGCCAGCCCCTCCAGTATTTCAGTCATCTTGGTGGTGAACTGCTGGTGGAGCGCCGTGCCGGTGCCTGTCAGTTTGCCTGACAATTCGTCATTGATAAGCGCGATACTCTTCTGGTTGTACATGTACGCGCCCGTGGCACTGATGTTCGGATAGTAGTTGGCTCTGGCGATTTTTCTGTCATACCCTGCCATTTCGACTTTCGTGCGGGCCTGGTCCAGAGCCTTGTTGTTCTTGATGGCCATTTCCCTGCATTGGTCCAATGTCAGAGTCTCCTGACCGCTCATGTACAGCGGCAGCATCATCACCGCGGCGGTACATATCAATGTCTTTACTCTATTCATATATATTATATCTTTTTATTTTCTCGCCTATATTGGCAGCCGACAAATATACAAAAAAGTTGCCATATTGTCCATTTTTAAGATAATATTGGCCTAACAAGTGATAATTTGGTCGAAAAAAACGATTTTTAGCAATTTTTCAGTATATTTGCAAACTATGGTTTCGCTTTGCGAAATACAAAATTTTAGCCCGATAGGGCGATGGCAAGTCCCTTCCCCGAGGGGAGGGATTAGGGTGAGGGTAACGTGTACGACAAAAAGTGCGTGGGGTTTACTGCCTTTGAACAAGTTTCAAACCCTCAATTTTTAGTGAAAACTCAGCAAGTCAGAGATTATTTCAGGCTATGGGACAACAAGATGTACTTCATAATATTAGTATCCGAAAATTCAAGGATCTTTTTCCGGACATGCCTGGCAAAGGCCTCGGCGACGACCTCCTCATAGCGGAACTCAGATATGACAAGGAACTGAAAGTATTCCAATATCCTTTCCGCTTCGACGGCTATATCATCATATTCTGTCTGAAAGGCAGGATCAAGCTTGACGTGAACCTGGACTCCTTCCAGATTGCCGAGAACTCATTGGTACTCAATGTCCCCGGAAATATAATCAGGGTATCCGGCATCGACCGTGACGACTATGACAACATGCATTTCATCGTTGTGGCCATGTCCAAGAACTTCATGTCCAGCGTCCGCTTCGACTTCAATCGTCTTTTCAATGAGAGCGTCGCCCTGATGGATAACCCGTGCATTTCCCTGGATGACCACGAGCGGAATATCTGCAAGAAATACCTGGATCTGGCATCCGAACTTCTTACTGTGGATATCCAGAATAAAAAAGAGGCCATCGGAGCACTTGTGTCTTCAATTTCATATTTCCTCGGCTCTATTTGGACCGGGCGTCTTTCCGCAGCAGAACATCAGCCACATGCTCCTTCTGCCAAGGCGAAGAATGTCTATGACCAGTTCCTCCGTCTTGTAACCGACTATCACACCTCGGAGCGCAACATGGCTTTCTATGCGGACAAGCTCTGTCTCACGCCGAAGTATCTTTCCAAGCTCGTGAAATCCGTAAGCGGCCGTTCAGCCCCTGATTGGATTGACGCATTCGTGATACTCGAAGCCAAGAACATGCTCAAATACTCCGACTTGTCCATCAAGGAGATAGTATGCAAGCTGAATTTCCCGAACCAGTCGGTGTTCTATAAATTCTTCAAATCCCACACCGGCAAAACCCCGAGCCAATACCGTAACGAATGAGCCTTTTCGTGATACGTCCTCTCAATGCTGCCGGGCAAGTGACTGCACATCCGATGCACTCGATTGCCCGAGACGATTGGTCGTATGTATATCTCCTTTCAGGTGAGGTGCTCATAGATATTGACAGACGCCCTTATCTGTTGAAAGCCAGCGATTTCGCCCTGATACCTCCGTACATTCACTATTCCGTGAAGTATTTCAAGGACACGATAGGCTACATGGGCGCGTTCTCTACAGAGTTGCTTCGCAATGCCGGCCATTCCGTGCTTCGCATGAAGGAACCGTCGGTTCTTTCAATCCCCGTGGAAGACAAACTTTTCTACGATGAGCTCATGATCCGTCTCATGCGTCATGCGGGTCAGGTAGCCATTGTCAGAAGCCTGATGGAGGTGATACTCAGCCAGTTCGACGAGCTCCTTCCGGCTCCTGGCGGGTCTGCTGCTTCCAGGCTATGCTCGTCTTACCTCGAAAAAGTCTTCGACGTCTCGCAGCCCTTCACCAATGTTGCAGGTTACGCCTCGCTTCTGGGCGTCACTCCAAGCCATCTCAACCGCACCGTCAAGGCCGAAACCGGAAAAAGCGCAGGAGAGTGGATTGACAATGCCCGTCTGGCCCTTGCCCGCGAGCTTCTCTGCGACAAGTCAATGCCAATGTCGGAAATCGCTGAACGTCTCTGTTTCTCCGAAGCGTCATATTTCTCCCGGTTTTTCCGCAAGATGACCGGCATCTCTCCTTCCGCTTTCCGCGAAAAAATGGTATAAATCGTCCTTTCGGATGTGCGAATAGTGCAATGACGGAAATCATTGTATCTAGTACTTTTGCCGCCGCTATGATTAATTTTGTTGTGGCAGTGGTGCTGTTGTCGGCGACACCTGCCGTGAAAGATACATTGACGGGCGCGGTCATATCCTCGTCATTGAAACAAACATTGACGAAAAACGAGATTGCCGTCCCGGTTACCTCCTTGGCAATGAAGGAGATAGAGGCGGCGGGACTTGCCTCTCCCAAAGATTTGGCAGGCATTGTCCCCGGGCTCACGATGCCTGATTACGGCTCATCGATGACATCTACCATATATGTGCGTGGAATCGGCTCCAGGATGGAAAATCCCGTAATCGGCCTGTATATAGACGATGTGCCTGTCCTGGACAAGAACTCTTATGATTTTTCATTCATGGACATCCGGCGGATCGACATGCTCCGAGGTCCACAAGGGACGCTCTACGGACGCAATGCCATGCTCGGGGTCATGGCTGTGGAAACATTGTCCCCGACAGTCTGGCAGGGAGTAAGGGCCAATCTCGAATACGGCAGTGCCAATTCGTTGAGGGTCAATGCTTCCATGTATAAGAACAATGTCGGTGCGGCCGTGATGTA
>FR882192.1 GCA_000434935.1 Bacteroides sp. CAG:709
TTAGGTATAAGAGTTTGAAAAACTCAGACAGATTTAGGAGTATATTTTTCAGGACAATTTGTAGATTTCACAAAAGATATTAATCATCAACTATGTGAATTAATCGGGCTTACTGATGACGAGATTCTATATATAGACAAGAGAATAAATGATATTGACACGAAACGGAATAAGTAATATGGCAAAAATCAATATCAAGACTTCGGAGAGCATCTCTCCTATGATTTACGCTTACTCAACTCCTGAGATAGCCAGTCACAATGGTTGGGTGAAGATCGGCTACACAGACAAGCAATCTGTAGAGGATCGCATAGCCCAGCAAGCCCACACCATCGATGTCAAGACTCACCTGGAATGGAAGGGCGGCGCTATGTACGACGATGGTTCGATGGAGTATTTCCACGACACCGACTTCCACGCATATCTGACCAAACTCGGCTTTGAAAGAACCGCAGGCACCGAATGGTTCCACATCGACGGCCCGACTTCGCACAGCCATTTCAATGATTTCCGTTCAAACAGAGGCGTGATCAAGGCCGGTGAGACCAAGGTTTACAACCTTCGCGACTCTCAGAAGTCCGCCGTGGAGATGACCTTGGCGTACTTCAATGGGAAGGAGCACGCAGAATTCCTCTGGAATGCCAAGCCTCGTTTCGGTAAGACGCTGACTGTTTACGATTTCTGCAAACAGTTGCCGACCAAGTACCCACAGAAGAAGATTCTCATAGTAACAAACCGACCTGCCATAGCCAACTCGTGGTACGAGGATTATGTGAAGTTCCTCGGTGACGATTCCGGATTCAAATTCATCAGTGAAGTGGACGCGCTCAAGCACAAGACGCATTGTCTGTCCAGGAAGGCTTTCATCGATGCGAATCTTGCAGGCAAGTATGGAATCATTGAATTCGTGAGCCTTCAGGATCTGAAGGGCTCCATCCATTTCGGTGGCAAATTCGACAAGCTTGAAGAAGTTGCTAACCTGGAGTGGGACCTGCTCGTTATCGACGAGGCTCACGAAGGTGTGGATACCTACAAGACCGACATTGCCTTCGATCAGATAAAGCGGAAATACACTCTTCACCTTTCCGGCACTCCATTCAAGGCGCTGGCTAATGATAAGTTTCCGGAGAATGCTATCTTCAACTGGACCTATGCTGACGAGCGTAGAGCCAAATCAGAATGGGACTACGAGCGCGGCTCGAATCCATACGAGGATATGCCTCAGCTGAATCTGTTCACCTATCAGATGTCAGAAGTGATTCACGATCAGCTGGCCCAAGGAATAGAAATTCAGGGAGAGACAGAGGAATATGCATTTGACCTTAATGAGTTCTTTGCGGTCAAGGGTGGTAAATTCGTTCACGATGCCGCAGTGGATGATTTCCTGGATGCTATGACAACGCAGGAGAAGTATCCATTCTCAACGCCCGAACTTCGCGCAGAACTAAAACATACCTTCTGGCTGCTCAACCGTGTCGACAGCGCGAAAGCATTGGCAGAAAAACTGATGGAGCATGAAATTTTCGGAGAGTACAAAATCGTCGTGGCTGCTGGTGACGGCCGGCTCAGCGAGGATGCCGAGATTAAGAAGTCGTTTGATGCCGTCCGCTATGCCATTGACAATAACGAGAAAACCATAACATTGTCCGTAGGACAGCTCACTACTGGAGTGACCATACCGGAATGGACTGCCGTGATGATGCTTTCGAACATAAAGAGCCCATCTCTGTATATGCAGGCTGCATTCAGGGCCCAGAACCCGTATGTGTTTAGAGATGCAGCCGGCAAGCCTCGCCGCAAGGAGAATGCGTATGTATTCGACTTTGACCCGGCCAGGACACTGACCATATATGAGAAGTTTGCTAACGATCTCAGTTCAGACACTGCGTCTGGTGGTGGTGATATAGACACCCGTAAACGCCATATTCGTGAACTCCTGAACTTCTTCCCTGTCATCGGTGAGGATGACAAGGGTGAGATGGTCGAGCTCGATGCTGAGCAGGTGCTCTCTATTCCGAGAAAGATCCGCTCGCAGGAAGTTGTGCGTCGTGGATTTATGAGTGACTTCCTCTTCCAGAATATAGCAAATGTCTTCCGCGCGCCGCAGGAGGTCCTGGATATTCTTAATCAGTTTCAGCCGGTGAAGGAGCCGGACGTTAAAGTCAATGTCACTCCGGAGACCAAGAATCAGCTGTCAGTAGATGAGAATGGAAACATTCAGTTGAGCAACGAGTATGTTATCGGAAAGACTACTGATGTGTTCGGCGATAAGATTTTCGGCGAAGTGGCTGAAGATACCCAGGCTGCTATCGAGGAGGCTGCGCAGACATCGTCACCTAATGATGATATCCTTGAAAAAATGAAAGAGGTTTTCCACGTCAAAGCCGTAGAAGCAGTAATGGGCAAGGCAGAGGAAAACTATGGAAGTGAAATCAAAACCGCCACAAAGAAGAAAATTGGCAAGAAACTAAAGGGCGAGGCTGACGTGGCTGTCGGAAAGGTTTATGGTCGTTATTCGATAGAGAAGAATAAACTGGAAAATGAGCTCAAAGGCGTCCTCCAGGATAATCATTCAGAGACCGAGAGAAAGGCTGCGGAAAAGAAATATAGCGAGAGTCTTGCTACAATCGAATCTGAGATGAAGCAAGAGATTGCTAGTCTTGTACCTGAATTTGTAAAGAAGGCCGGTGAGGAAATTGTACGAACTGTAGAGACTCAGAAGAAAGAAGAGGAGAAGAACACTATAGAAGGCCGCATTAAAGATCATCTTCGCGGCTTCTCCAGAACTATACCTTCATTCCTTATGGCCTACGGAAACGACCAAGTTCTTCTTGAAAACTTCGACACGGTGATTCCGGACGATGTTTTCCTCGAAGTGACAAGTATTACCCTGGACCAGTTCCGCTTCCTTCGCGACGGTGGCCCTTATACTGACCCCGAGACAGGTAAGGAGGAGTTGTTTGCCGGACATCTGTTTGACCCGGTCGTATTTGACGACTCCGTCAAGGAATTCATGCGCCTTCGTGCAGAGCTTGCTGATTACTTCGATGTAAAGACAAAGGGTGACATATTCGACTATATCCCTCCGCAGAAGACAAACCAGATATTTACACCGAAGGACGTAGTCAAGAAGATGGTAGATATGCTTGAGCAGGAGCAGCCAGGTTGCTTCGACGATCCGAACAAAACATTCATTGATCTGTATATGAAGTCTGGCCTCTATGTAGCCGAGATCGTAAAAAGACTTTACCAAAGTCCAAAGATGCAGGAGATCTTCCCTTCAGCAGAAGAAAGGCTGAAGCATATCTTCAAGAAGCAGGTCTACGGCCTCGCTCCTACGGAGATCATCTATCAGATAGCTCTGCACTTCGTCCTAGGCTTTAATGAGCATATAGACATTACCGAACACAACCTTCGCCAGTTCGATGCCCTGCCGTTCGCCAAGGACGGCACCCTTGAGCAGAAGCTGGATGAATTGTTTGGAGAATAACGATTATGAGCAAGCTTCTTCTCCCATATGCTTTAGATAAGAATAACAGTATCATTCATATTAATGATGCTGTTAAGGGCGAGAAGTACAAATGTCCGTCGTGTGGTTCGGAACTATTATTAAGATTAAGTAAGATCCCAGAGGGGCAGAAATACCATAGGACAAATCATTTTGCTCATAAAGGAGGCATTGACAATCATTGCTCAGAGTCCTTCTTGCACAGACTCTTTAAGCAAAAAGCGACTGAATTTATCAAATCAAAGATTAACGCAAGAGAACCGTTCTTCTTTGAATGGGATTGCGAGCAGTGCTATGAACACCACAAAGGAAATTTGCTAAAGAAGGCTGTTGAAGTAGTTGAAGAATACGATCTAGGGGTATGTAGACCAGATATCGCATTACTTGACACCAATGGCGATGTAGTTATTGTCATTGAAGTAATCGTTACACACGAACCAGAACCAGAAGTTCTAGACTTCTATAATTCAAAGAGAATTGCATGCCTCCAGATTAGAATTGATTCCTTTGATGATTGTAAGAAAATTGAAGAGAAATTATCATCACCATCATTTGTAAGTCTTTGTCCAACGCCTTCGTGTGAAAAGTGTGGCCAAAAAAAGGACCACGTATTTGTAGATATTTTCGCTGGCCCTTGTTGGAGGTGTGGCAGAGAATTAAGAATTGCGGATATAACATCTTTTCGTTATAGTTACAACTTTGAAGATCTACCGAATGACTTAATCGACCTCGTAAAAGAAAAAGGCGTAACGCTGGATGCCAGATATAGCAAGACTACTGAATCCACATACATTGCTAATATTTGCCCACATTGTAATTCAATGATAGGGAACTTTTATCTGCATGAATATACTATGGAGGGAGAGCCTCTGGATAGTATTGATTTAGGATATATCTGTGGTAACTGTATCGAAAAGGAGAAACGCAAAATTGTACAGGAGCAGTATCAGATTAAGGAAACGAGAGAAAACAAACTGCGTCAGCTAATGTCTGAAAATAGATCGTGTCCATATTGTGGTAGACTACTTAGAATTAGAAATGGTAACAAGGGAATTTTCTGGGGTTGTAGTGGATATCCCAGTTGCAAGTACACGGAAGGTATTAATTTAGAATGAGTATTAATAATACTATGAAGATATAAAAAGAATTTAAAGTGTATTATCACATTCTGATGTCGCAAAGTATACTATTACAACATCTGTCAAGAAGTACTTTTGGTATCGGTGCCTCAAGTTTTCAGGGTGGGTCATATTTACCCAACCTCGCTATAGCATTGGATTCAAAACAGACTTTCGAAAACTCTCCTTGTCTTTATAGCCACAAACCGCCATCAAATCAACCAATGGATGAGTACCCTCACTCAATAATTCCAAGACTTTCCGTTCATTGTCTGTTGTTGCCGGCTTCTTGTCGGTTCTTGTCGGTTCTTGTCGGTTTCTTTGTCTGACCTGCGCGGAGGTCTGCGACATCTCAGCCAGTGCCTTTTCTCTGGCCTTAATCAGCTCATTCTCGTATGAGCTGGAGCGTCCGCCGATGAAATTGCGGATGCTAGCACAGAAGTCCTTGAGGAAATGCACTCCAGAGATGACCTCGCTGCAAACTACTAATTTCTCAACTTCAGTCACATTGAACGACTTGCAGAACCGTCCTTTGAGCCCGAGCCCGCCTCCTTTTATGAGTCTCATTGCAGTTGCCATAGCATCGCTTTCACTCACGCCGCTTATCTTCAGGACAGTCTTCTCATCGCAGTCAGTAACCACGTTCACCATGTACAGATGAACCATATCCATCCTGCCGTTGTTGAGAGCCTCACTGCACTGAAGCGTCTGCCAACTGATCTTAGTCAACGGAGCAGGGCGTATATCCTTCAGCAACTTGAGTTTCACCCTTGCATCCGTCCCGTTAGCATTGACCTTCCGGAACCGCAGGCATCCGCAGGAGCATTCCCACATGGGCGGTCTGCGCAGAATTCTGTCACCTCCCATGCTTGCGCTTTTACGATACTGATATAGGAACTCCACTTCAGTCATATCACCAGTTCCATAGATTATATCCCAGACAGGCTCGCCGCAGACAGGGCATTTGCCCGGTTTACGAAGTACGTTTACTATTCTCGAATAAAGTGCCATATCATTAATTTTTTTCTCGACTGCTTATGTCTCACGATAATCTTTACGCAGTTGCAGTCGTAAGTTGATCCGGAGAACATCGTGAATTACTAGAGGGTTTTTGAAAAATCATTAAGAGCGCCGATTATGGAGTTCACCCAAAAGCCAACGTTATGTCTGATGCCTGGATGAGCTGCCGCAAGAATCAATCTGTCCTTATGGCGATACTTTGTCAAACACAATTGTCTATCATCCGACCATACGATTTCTCCATTAACTTGATTGTCCATTACGTAAGACCTCGCTTGGTCGAAAGTCCCTCCGAAGATAATGACATCGGGATTGTATAGCTTGACTTGTTCAACAAATATATCCGTCCAATTGTCATCAAAAGCTTTCTTCCACTTGTTATCTGATGAACTTGTAAATCCGGGCATCTTGCTCAGGTTAATCCAGCAAGTATCCAGCAGGACGTCTCCCATAATTGGTTTCTTTTGGATGCTGTCCATTTCGCTATAATGCTTACCATTGCGAAAACCATAAATCGCATATATCACACGCTGCCAGGTCCTATTTGGCCATACGTGGTCCTCGGATTGTGCCTTCAGCAACATTGGGAAATCCCATCCTCCACCATAAGGGATTGTCCGTCCATGATCGTCTTTGGCCGTATCGTCATAAGGCTCTTTCAAGACGATCATTACTTTTGGTTTAGTCAAAAGATACGATTTGGCATCGGCTACTCCATCATAAATAGGCCATATATTATCTGTATCTTTACCGGTCATAAGTTTGTTAGCGATTGCTCGGTTCCATACTTTATTGGACATATTCCATTGTGCCGTCATTAACCGTTCCTCGTCTGTTTCCGGATTAAGAATATTCTGATTAAATCCGCATTCAGGGGTATACCTATCAAGATGAATGGGAACAATTGATTTAACAGCCTTGCCACACATCAACGCATAGCCAATCTCTCGTGCGGTACTTTCTCCTACATATCCGCCCGGATTGACAACGAAAATCTCGTCAGCCATGTCAATCTTGGAGAAGTGCATATCATCCAGCATCTCCTTGGTTCCAGCTGTCCACACCTCGTCATCTCCGCTGTGTCCGAAGAGACCGACGGAAATGACGATATTCCCTTCAAGGGTGAGTTCCTTCTGCACGCGAAAGAAGTCGTCCTTGAATCGCGTGCTGCCGCATAGTGTCACTACTTTGTATCTGCCTTGCATATTAAAATCATTATCTGGCGTATGCTGTCAGGCCAAAGTGCGGACAGCGCCTTATCCCAAATATAGTCAATTATTCATGAACAGCGCTGTGCTTCTATAAGAAACAACCAACAGCAGATGTCTCATCAGCGACTTTGTCTGTCAGTGCAAAGTAGGCACTTGAGTATTGTTTTCATGCTCTTTTGGGTTGATTATGACTAGCATTAATAAATTTAATGTATTTATTTAATAGTTTTATGTATTAAAATAATTATCTTTGCCGAAATCAAAAGCAAGTCGACAAAGATGACATTGAGAAAGAGTATGATCAGCGCAGGGCTGGCATTGGCTCTGCAGCTGTTCTGGCACAGCGACGCTGCTGCGCAGCGGACGGCAGATGGAAGCACCTTCATAGGCGTGTCCCCGACAGTATCCGCCTATTCGGTCCCTTCCGGCGGACTGGACATCTGCGCGGGCGGATACCTGCGCTCATCACTGTGGAAGGCCGGGGTGAGGGCCATTGACTGGAATCACAGGATAGCATCAGACACGGGCGTCGGACACGACGACCTGTTCGACCATATCGCATGGTCGCTCTACGGAGGCTGGAGATACCGCCTGTTCGGGACATACAACAGGGTCCTCAGCGTCTACGGAGGAGGCGACGTGCTCCTCGGCATCAACCAATACGAGACCTTCCGCAGGCTCCCGTCCGAGCTGAAGACAGGACTGCCGAAGAGCCAGTTCATATACGGCGTGCTCCCGGAACTGGAGGCCGAGTTCTTCGTGGGCCGCTGCGTGGCCCTTACATTAGGGGTGCAGCTTCCCGTGACTCTAGGCTCTTCTCTCAAGTCTGACAAGTGGAATCTCACGGGCTCAATAGGAGTCCGCATTAATCTTCTCAAGCGATGAACACGATAAAGACTCTTGCGGGAGCGGCCATGGCGTCGCTCCTTATGACCGCATGCGGCAAATTCAACAGGGCCGAGAGCGTCCGCGACCTCGGGTTTGAGGTCACGGCGGAGACGGCCTTCAGTTCCGACTACCTCTGCAACACGCTGTCCCTCACGCTGGAGAGCGGCACGGAGGGAGAATACACCCTGAACTACGTCATTGACAACGACCACACACTGGAGCTAAGTTCACTTCGTGGCGGCTCCTTGGAGTCCGGCGACAAGATAGACCTGAGCCTTAGCAATCCGCAGGTGCTGCTCCTTCCCAAGACCGCCGGCGGGACCGGAACGCTCGTCATGGAGTTCATCCGCGAGGGAGTGTCCAGGAAGAAGGCCGTCGTCTTCAGGACGGAGAACGCGGTGACGGTCCGCATGGACACGTCATCCGACCTTGACTTCTCGAGGGTGATACTGGGCAACCGCATGGGCGCGTCGCAGACCAGCTACGAGGTAACGTTCTACCTTGACGGCGAGAAGCTGTCGGGCATGAAGTATCTGGGCAGCGAGTTCGGAGGCACCATGGAGCTGGACTTCGCAAGGAGCGAGTCATACACCTTCGAACTGCCTTACATTCTGACGGGAGAGCATTACCTGAAGGTAGATGTCAAGTCTGCCCTAGGCTCGGAGTCGTCGGTAGTGACCTTCAGGGAGCCGGAAAGGAAACCAACCCAGCTCGTCCTGGCATACAACGACGTCACAGGCATGATCACCATGCTGTCGGCACATAACCCGCTCCAGACGGCGTTCGACATCACTGTCGACATCACCGTCAGGGGCAGCATAACGTACCGGCACAAGCAGTTCATCGGCTCGGCAAGCCCGCAGACGGAGAGGTTCACTGAATCGGCACAGGCCACGTCCAGGCTGACTCCCGGCATGACGGCTTCCTCCGTCGACAACGGAACGCTCCGCGCCCTCATGGACAAGGTGTACTCGAACACGCGCACGGACGCTTCCAACGCCATCGGCAACGGCAACAAGCGCACCCTGCATATGGACATCACGGGCGTTGAACTGAAGTTCACGATAGTGTCCGGCGGGGCGACGGCAGGAAGGACATCGGTGACGGTAAGCCCTTCCGGTCCCGACGCGTTCCCGATACGCTATCTATACAAGGGCACCACCTGGTGGCATTCGGCCAACCAGGCGGCCACAATCATACCGACATACACGGTCAACGGAAAGGCCGCGTCACAGATACACACCCTATGAACGACATGAACACCAGAATCCTTGCACTCATCACAGTGCTGATGCTGTTCCCGTGCATGTGCCGGGCGCAGAAATGGTCCCTGGGGACCAATGCCGTCGACTGGCTCTGGCTCGGGACAATGAACGCGAGCGGCAGCGTCGCAGTCGACAGGCATTTCTCGGTAAACGCCGAAGCCCGCGTGAACCCGTGGACCTTCAATAGTGACGACCCGTCGAAGCAGATGCAGGACCGCCGCCAGACATATTCGGCGGGATTCCGCTGGTGGCCGTGGTACGTCTATTCCGGCTGGTGGGCTGGACTATCTGCGCAGTACGGGGAGTACAGCCGCGGCGGCATCGTATCACGATCGACCGAGGAGGGCGACGCCTACGGCGCCGTCCTGGCCGGCGGCTATTCGCTGATGCTGCACAGGAATCTCAACCTTGAGTTCGGCGCGGCATTCTGGACAGGCAGGACGGACTACACGACCTACGCCTGCCCGAAGTGCGGACGCATCACCGGCTCCGGCACTAAATGGTTCATACTGCCTTCGAGCGTAATGTCTTCGCTGGTATGGGTATTCTGAAGACCATAGGAGAAGCGGCCGCGGCTCTGTCCCTGACGGCATCGCTCCTTTCCGGCTGCGGTACTGCCGGGAAGATAAGGGAGCTGCGCGAGGGCGAGGTGTCCGCCGGGCTGAGGCTTCCCGAGAGGGAGTCCTCGCTCCGGGAGTACGACCTCACCCGTCCGCACCGGGATACCCTCAGGGTGGACGACGGAGAGGGCGGTCAGTTCTTCCTCATGAAGGCTGTCAGAGATATCGACGGGGAGATGGTCGCCAGCGACGTGCTTGACGCCGCCTTCGTCACCGCCACCTTCAGGAACGTGGCCGAGCGCCACGGCAAGGTGGACCTCGAGTTCCAGGTCGTCGTCCCGCAGGCGCTCCAGGAGAGCCGCTGGCAGATACGCCTCTGGCCGGACATGTTCATTCTCGGCGACAGCCTGAGGCTGGACGGCATCGTCGTGACGGGAAGGGACTACCGGAGGGCGCAGCTCAAGGGATACCAGCAGTACGAGCGGTTTCTGTCAACGATAGTAAACGACCCCGACAGGTTCATCGACCTGCGACAGCTGGAGCTCTTCCTCCGGCGCAACATACCCGCTCTCTATGCCATGCGGACCGACTCCACGGAGGTCTCCGACGAGCAGTTCGCCTCAATATATGGCACGACCGAGCAGGAGGCCGTCGAACATTACACCAACCGCGTGGCCGTCATGCTCAACGAGCGGAGGAAGGCCCGCAGAGAGAAGATGTACCGGCGCTACGTGAAGGCGCCGATAGTGACCGAAGGGCTGCGGCTGGACACCGTTATGAGGGCCGTGAACGGAGATTTTATATACAATTATATCCAGACAGTAGCGACTCGGCCACAGCTACGGAAGGTGGACATTGTCCTTTCCGGAGGCATCTGGGAGTCCGACCGCAAGGTCTATGATATTCCGGCCAGAGATCCGCTGACGTTCTATATCAGTTCCATATCGACCCTTGTCGATCCCACGGAACGCTATCTTCAGAAGGTCATCGAACGAAGGGCAGACGCCAGCACGGCGTGCTACGTCGAGTTCGCGCTGGGCCGCAGCGACGTGGACCTGAGCCTCGGGCACAACCGCGCGGAGACGGGGCGCATCCGCGAGAATCTCGGAGCACTCCTTCAGGACGAGGTGTACGACCTCGACTCCATCGTGGTGACCGCCACCTGCTCCCCGGAGGGGGCGCTGGGCTTCAACGACCGTCTCTCACGAAGACGTTCCGAAGGCGTGACGGACTATTTCCGCGGATGGATGCGTGCATACGCGGACTCTCTCCGCAACGAGATGGGCGTCAGCCTGAGCCTCGGTGAGGGAGAGGTCAGGCCGGAGGACAAAAACGCCGGAGACATAAGGTTCATCCCCAGGAACATGCCCGAGAACTGGGAAGGCCTTGACGCACTTGTAAGGTCGGACTCGCTCATGACCGCAGCCGAGAAGGAGACGTATTTCCGCATCAGGGAGGTCCGTGACCCGGACGCCAGGGAAAGGGAACTTTCCCGCGAGCCGTTCTACAGGAGGATGCGTGAATCCCTCTATCCGTATCTCAGGACGGTGCGGTTCGACTTCCATCTGCACCGCAAGGGCATGGTGAAGGACACCGTGCACACCACCGAGCTCGACACCCTCTACATGAAGGGAGTGCAGCTGATACGCGACAGGGACTACAGGAAGGCGCTGGAGATACTGCGACCGTACAGGGACTACAACACGGCTGTGGCGTACAGCCTCCTGGACTACAACGCCAGCGCGATGGACATACTCGCCCCGATGGAGAGGACGGCAAGGGTGGATTACCTGCTTGCCATTCTCTACTCCAGGAAGGGAGAGGACGGACCAGCGGTGCGGCACTATCTTGACGCCTGCCGCAAAGAGCCATCATACAGGCACAGGGGAAATCTTGACCCGGAGATTTCCGCACTTATTAGGGCATACGATTTAAACAAGGAGGAGGGATCATGGTGACGGACAAGAATGAAAGGCCGGTCAGGACCGGCAACGGACTTTTACGGTTCTGCATGAATGTCGTCGGAGCGGCTTTGGTCTGCACCTGGGCTGGAGGAATGCTGCTGTGGCTGTCTCTCTGCATGGGTTGGTGGCTATCAGGATTCATAGCCTACATCCTATGGGGCTTTGCAGCACTTCTTGTCATCCTCCTTCTGTGCGGAATCTACGTAGGCCTTGTCAATCGGAATACTCTGAGAAGGCTATCAAAGGACACTCAAAATCAAACATACAAAACAATTGTTCAACCAATTAAAAACAAGAAGTAATGAGAAAGACCATTTCACTCATTTTAGCTGCAGCGGCAGTGTCGCTGACAGCCTGCAACAAGGAGGCGCAGCCTTCCGTAGAGAACGGCGTTCCTGAAGAGGGAACCATCATGCTCAGCGTGGCACCCCAGGACGGGCCGGTGACCAGGGCCGTCAACGCCTACACGACCGCCCAGGCCTACGAATCGCAGGTCAACCGCGTCCAGGTGTTCGTGTTCGGCACCGACGGCAAGATCAACTGCTACCGTGACTTCGGCAAGGAACTTACCGGATCGGTATCCGCCACTTCCGGAGCAAAGACCGTATATGCGGTCGTGAACGGACCGGACCTCTCCTCCGTCGGCACGCTCTCAGAACTTGAGGCCAAGGCCGTCGACCTCTCGGAGAACAGCGTGACCGCATCCAAGGGATTCCTGATGGCAGGCAAGGCATCATGCACGGTATCTTCCGGAACCGTCAGTTGTTCTGTGGCCGTGAGCCGTCTTGCGGCAAGAGTCGTGCTGAAGTCCGTAGCCAACAACCTCCCGGCGGCATACGGAGCCCTGAAGGTGGAGAGGGTGTTCCTCGCCAATGTGGCCGGCAACCAGAACATCGCAGGAACGGCGCCAGTCAACACATGGTACAACAAGGAAGGAAGAAAGGATGAGTCACCACTAGTTCAGAGCCATATCATAGACGGCTCGACCTACACGGCATCATGTCCAGAGCTGACTTTCAAGACCATCGGAGCATCAGTTGCCAACAACTCATCCCACGAGCCTTCGACTCCTTACATCATGTACGGCTACGCCAATTCCTCTACTGCAACTCCAGCAGGATTCACAGCGTCCTTCTCTGCCCAGAGGACTGTGCTTGTAGTGGCTGCGACCGTGGACGGAAAGCTCTGCTACTATCCTGTCACCCTAAGCAAGTCAACCATCGAGCGCAACACCACCTACACGGTGGGCCTCACCATAAGCAGCGTCGGTTCCGACGAGCCGAACAAGCCTATCGACAAGGGCACTGCAAGCGTGACCGTGAGCGTGGACGGATGGAAGTCCGGCGCTACCTACGACGAGACAATCTGACATCATAGAGGATAATAAGTCTCGGGGGCGTGCCCGGCGGCACGGGAAGTCTGTCCCGGAAACAGTCCTTCCCGAAGGCGGTCCGACTCCGCCCGCCCCACCAAAAACCAAAGACAAAGAAAGTCATGAGAACGAACCGCTTCAATATTGCCGGCATGGCACTGTCGCTGCTCCTGGCCGTTTCCTGCTCATTCAAGGAGAAGAGAATTGACTGCCCGTGCTGGCTTACCATAGAACTCTCCGACATAAAGAGAGTCTCAGACAAAGCGAGCATTGAACTTCTGGAGGACGGCGAGATAATATACTCTGATATGGTCTCCGGGAAAGACATCGAGAACGGCCAGTTCGAAAGGACTGTACTGAAGGGCATTGTCCGCACAAGCGTCTGCTCCGGAGCCGCCCGCATGTCGTCTTCAAAGGCGCTCTTCACAGGCGGACAGATGGCGGACACCTTATGGGCGCACACCGCCGAGGTGGACTGCACCGGGGAGACCGCCGTCGACGTCGTGAGGATGCACCGTCAGTTCGCCCGCGTGACGCTGCGGTTCCTTGACAGGGAATCGGCACAGGGAATCGACGCCCTGTCGGTATCGACGGACTGCGGCGGGCTTGACCTGATGACGCTGTCTCCGCTGCCGGGAGACTGGGGCATGGCGCTGGAACTCTCGGACGGAGGGACGGCAGGGTTCTTCGTGCCGAGACTGCGGCAGGAGGGACGTCTGGTACTGTCCGTCACCAGTGCCGGGAAGGAGAAGGACGAGATTGACATTCAGCGTCTTCTTGAGGATGCGGGATACAGGTGGGACAGGGAAGACCTCGATGACGTGACGGTAGTCCTGGACTTCAACCTCGGTGTCGTCGGCATCAGGATAGACCCGTGGAAGGAGGGACAGAAATACGAAGAGAACATCTGACAAAAAACAGGACAGGATATGAAAGGAAAATTCTTCAGACAATTGTTTATGGCGGCAGCGGTTCCGGCGGCACTGCTTTCCACCTCATGCGTCCGGGAGCATCTGCCGGAAGGCTCGGGCGTCACCGCAGGGATTGAAATCCTCGTTGACGAGGACTTCCGCGATACCCGTTCCGCAGTAGGACCCGAATCCTCGCTTGACGGATACGAGAACGCGGCCAAGGACATGACCGTCTTTCAGTTCGGAAAGAGTTCAGGCGGAGGATACGTGCTGGAGAGGACGTATCATTTCAACCTGACGGGAGGCGCCGCGCCTAAGGTGATCGGCGTATCCGGAAGGGGCTACAGGTTCTACGCCGTTCTCAACTGCGGAGACCTTTCGTCATGCCTCTCCAGGGGTGACGGGGAAAGTAAGCTCACGGGGCTTGCCCTGTCCTGCCCGCCGTCGGAGTTCTCCCTTGCGAAGGGAATGCCCATGGTATGCGGTCCGGTGAATGCTGCACTCGGGACGACTCTCGCACTACGTTTTACCAGACTTCCCGCCCGTTACGACTTCAGGGTGGCCAAGAACTTCTCGCACGGTACGTTCCGAATAAAGAGTCTGCGACTGAGACAATCTCCGACAGAGACGTCACCATTTGCTTCAAAAAGAGCATTCTCCGTCTCTGAAGCCTCAAAAATGGCGGACGGCGACCGCGCGACAGATTCGGACATCACCGCGCTTGAAGGTGGATCTTCCGTGCGCTTCTACACGCTCGAGAACGCCTGCGGAAAAGCCATTAGCAATCCCACGGCGGATCCGAAGCTGAAGGTGCCGCAGAGCGGCACGTCAGTNNNGGTGCCGCAGAGCGGCACGTCAGTGGGAGGATACCTGCCGACGTACATTGAGATGACCGGCACCTACACCGACCTTTCCGGCGGACTTGTCAGCGAGAACACCTACAGGATGTATCTTGGTGACAACAACTACGACAGTTTCGACATCCTGAGAGGCACGAGATACACCCTGACACTCAATCTCACGGATGAGGGAGGATTTGTCGACGACTACTGGAAGCTTGAGCCGGACGTCACCGACACGAGGACCTTCAGGTTCGACAGGAGAGAGTACACAGTTGAAGGCAACTCCAGCACCGTTGTGGGGGTTGTCGGAAGCTCGCCGTACCATGGCATAACCTACAGCCTTGACGCGTCACTGTCGCAGGTGTCTTTCGACAACTCGTCGATGAGGCTCTCGCAGGGCAAGGTCACTGCCCAGAGGAGCGGTAGCCTCACCGCCTATTACTGGGACGGGCGCGTCGCCGACAGATGCACGGTCACGGCCCTGGCCTACAAGGAGCCCATTGACGTGAGTCCGATAGGCATGGTGAACGTCAGGACATCCTGGGACCACCAGTCGCTCACCAAGGTGCATGATCCGGCCTGCGCACGTGACCACGGAGCACATGACTCCAGATGCACACGCAACCACACGTCACCATGGAATGACGACTACATCGACATTGATGACTGCCCCAACCGCATAGAGGACATCGACCATTGTCCGAACTACGTGCTGGAGCTGTCGGGAGCAGGCATCGTCAGCATGTCGTTCCAGATAGCCGCCAACTACAGGGTGAACAGCGCAGGACAGCTCGTCTATGACATACTCACGCCCGGACGCGACTATGTCTTGGAATCGTTCGAGCTCCTGACCGATGACGGCAGGGACGGCGATGACAGCGCCAGCTATGCCCCGGCCGAGTTCTCCGGCAACACCGTGAACATCAGCTGCCAGTTCCAGGATTCCAACAGAACGCACTGGTTCATAAAGATCATACCTACAGGAGCGAAGCTGGACCCGCTGGAGAGGAACTATGTCGTCGCCAACGGAGGCTCCGAGCCGATAAACTACAATGAGGCGAAGGTGACGTATCCGAATGCCAGTCTCCCGCACACATACATCCCGAGATGCACCAAGGCGGACTGGAGGGTATGGATGCTCTCGGACAAGAGCCTCGTGGAGTTCGAGAACACCGACGAGCCCCAGCGAAAGAACTCCTTCATGGACAACGAGGAGATGTGCGCTACCGTCGCAAGCGGCAAATATGGAAAGACGACGAAGGTATACGCCGTGGACATGAACGGCAACGTCCTCAAGGAAAGCGTATTCAATACTGACGAATATACCTGCAATATTATCTGGCACGACTTCTTCTACGACCCTATAGATGCGTCAAGACTGGAGTTCAACTTCTACACCGGATTCCGGGAGTGTCTCCTGCCTGTCACCGTAGTCAACGAGGAAGTAGTTCTCGAGGCGGTGCTGGACGACCGTCCGACAGTATACAACACGACGGAAGACCGGTTCTTCGACTTCTGGACCGACGGCTGCACCGTCGCGGCAATACTCTATGTCCAGGATTCATACGACACCTATGACTGGGATGCGGAGGTGAACGTGAAAGGCGTTAACAAGCATTACCTGAACGTGGCTCCTGACGGAAGCTGGACGCTGAGGTAGTTACACGGTTGGAATTACAGCCTTTTATTTCAAATTATCATAGTTTATTTGCTGTTGAACAGAATTGTGCTTAACAATTTTCAAGTTAAGCACAATTCTTTCATTTTTATGGACGAACAATAATCTGACAACTTATGGGATACAAAGTAATAGACGGAAAATGAGTAATCCCTGACGGTGTAACTGAGATTGGAAAAGAGGCATTTGCTGGTTGCACCAATCTACAATCGATTGTGATTCCTAACAGTGTAAAAGTGATTGAAGAGGGGGCATTTGCTTATTGTACTAGTCTAAAATCAATTATAATCTCAAGTTTCGCAAGTGATTCAGGCGGCCGCTCCGGCGAGTTCTAGCCGGTCGAAAGCCAGCTTCACTGCTTTGATTTTGTGGTTGTTGTTTGGCCCACCTGCAAATTTCCGTGTCTGATATGATGTAAATTTTCTGCTATGAAGGCAAATTCCGTGAAAGGAAGTACCTTGTAGTCATGGATAAGGATACTATACTGTACTACACAAGCAAAACTCTACGAGCACTACCACGGCTTCATTCTTCCTGAGGGTATGTTGGACTTCTTCGAACTGGTGTGGATGGAGACCGAGTCTCTCACGCCCGGGGAGCGCCAAAAGGACATAGCATATACCGGCATACTGCACATTCACCTGGATGAGCGAGACAACCGCACGGAGGACCAGCAGGACTTGCGTCCCAATGGCTTCACGGAACCTGCCACAATGTCGGATTTCCCGGTGCGGGACCGGGGGATGGAGCTGTACATCCTCAGGCGGCGGTGGCTTACCCCGGATGGCAGGAGCGTGATACTGAACATCTATCCGCTTGTCACAGAAGGGACTCGGCACTCCGTAGCGTTTGCCGAGTTCTTGAAAAAAACTTGGATACGACCCCGGTGACAGCACGTTGCCTTGGTAAGTACTATTTCACTGACGGAGACAACCTTGAGCGTTGTTACAAGGACTCGCTGAGCGGGTTCTGGGAGTGGGGACAGCGGGAACACGCAAAGGACTGGGTGCTGCAGCCCGACAACATGGGCGAGCGTCTGAGCATTGACGAGTCCTCCCTCTAGGACGACCTGTTCACGTTCCTGACGAACAAGGACGGCCATTGCAAGCAGGGCACGCTGATAGCCGCAGTACGTGGCACCAAGGCCGAGGATGTACTGACAATCCTGCTTCAAATACCCGAGAAAGAGCGATTGAGAGTCAAGGAGGTGACAGCCGATCTTTCCGACGCTATGGCGGGGATTGTGCATACGGCCTTTCCGAACGCGACTCTTACACTGGACTGCTTCCATATAATGAAGCGCTGCAACGATGCCATCGAAGAACTCAGGTTACGGTATCGCCGAGAGGCCCAGGCAGAGCAGAGACGCCTTGAATTGGAGCACCGCAAAAAAGATCACGCCATGATTATTCAAGAAACATACATCGCATCCAAAAATAAAACGTATATTTGCATTGTAACGGATACGCTTAGTCGTACTCGTTGGCTTAGTATCATGTGCACTTGGGTTTCAGATGCCAACGTTTTTTGCTCTCTTTTTGGGCACGTTGTCTGTGTATAACACTTTAAAGCAGGAGGAATCAAAGATGAAAGATACTATTATGGAGGCGGTAGGGGCTGTTGCGGCAGGCCGAAACAGAAAGTTCACGTTGAGAAAAGCTGACGGATTTATATACGATGAAGGCCCCGGGTTCGAATCCCACCCTGCCACAAAAAGCTGCCTTCGGGCAGCTTATTTTTGTACTAAGACTTCTATATAACATTTTTCAACCTATTGCACCAGAGAGCCTTGCGTTTAGCTTATTAAGAGCCCTCTGCGTACGTTCAATCTTTTTCTTGAGCAATTCCTGCTCATCAAGTCCGACTTTTGTCTCGTCATAGGCGCATTTGTTCTTGACCATAACGTAGAAGATACGGGCAATCTTGTGTGCGGTAGCCACGATGGCTTGCATGTGGCCTCCGCGTGAAAGGATTCTACGGAAGTAGAAGCCCCTCGGATTCTTTGCATCCTTCAATGCATTCGCACATAACCTGAAGACTTGACTGACCGACAGGGTTCTTTCGCTTGGGTACACGGCTGGATATCAGTTTACCACCGGATATTCTGTTGTTTGGCACGATGTTGCACCATTTGCAGAACTTCTCATATCCACGAAGTTGTGTCCTAGTTCTCCGATGAGTTGCAGGACAGAACCGGCACTCATCCCTGGAATGCTCATCGGATTGATTTCCCAGATGGCATAGCCGTATTTCTCGACATCAAAGTCCACAGCATTCTTCTTGCAGATTGCCTTTTTGCTCTTTACCAATCTGGACATATCCGTGTTCATGACAGCAGCATAAGCCATCAGCAGTTCCTCAATCTTATGGTCACATTCCGTCATCTGAGTTTGAAGATACTTGTACTCAAGTTTTGCAGGTGATTCAGGCGACCGCTCCGGCGAGTTCTAGCCGGTCGAGAGCCATCTTCACTGCTTTGATTTTGTGGTTGTTGTTTATTATCAGTTAACTCAAACGGATCGCAGGATAAGAACTCTGCACTGACGTTGATGACCTCTATAATGAGTCCCCAGATTCTCTGGACGACAGTGAGTTCCCGCGTTTCGCCGGTGAGTTCAGCGAACAGGCCACCAGTGGTCTCGTACGACTCAAAGCGCTTGACGGTTCCGAGTATATTGTACTGTATCATGCATAGTGACAGTGCCGCAATCTGTCCCGCGAAGTCCACGCACTGGCATTTACCCAGATTCAGCAGGCCCTTCATCTCCTTATGAGCCACTTCAATACACCATCTTCTGACATAAAGTTCAAAAGCCCTCATGGCATCAATGCCCATATCCGTAGTGATAAGGGCGTTCCAGGAGCCTTTCCCCTTCCTGTAGAAGAAGAGCTGGACATCCATGCCGGCATATCTTGCCTTGACGGCGGCGCAGGTGTAGCCAATGGATCGGTTCCTCTTTGTAGCCTTGGCCTTCTCAAGCCGTTTGATGATGTCCGGAGCACAGAGGTTGCCCAAGGCGCTCTCGTACTTGGTCTTGCCCATCTTGATCATTCCGATGACGTGGCACTTGAAGTGCCTGCTATGGATGAACTGGAGCAACTCTGCACACGGGAACCCAGCTGTCAACCAGCAGGTAGTCAAAGCGGAGACCCTCAACGATGGCTCGCCTGAGCATCTTGATGGCGTTGGCAATTTTGGACTGAAGCATCTCCTCCTTACGGGTGTTGATTCTCTTGTCCTCGCCGCGCTCCTTGCCGTATTTGGCATCCTTCTTTCTGCTTCTATGTAAGCCCTGGGTTTACTGGCATCCTTGCCGCTCTCTGCCTGTATGGTGGCATCCACCATCAACTGAGTCTTGCCGTCAGTGTAGCAGAGGAACATGGCCTTGAAGCCCAGGATGCACTTCTTCGCAGTGTGAGAAAACACCTTCTCAAGCCCTTCAGCCTTCTTACCTCGTTTCGGAAGGTCAGTGTCATCGAGGATGACACAACGGGTATTTCCTTTTGCGTCAGCCCTGCGGCTGATGAACCCAATGAGCTGGCGGTTGATGGAGTAGATAATGTGACGCCAGTCGATACGGCCATCGTCCATCAGGCGATAGAACGAGTCCTTCTTGCAGGAGAAGAGTTTGCCCAAGGCCCTATCGGCGTAGTCCGCCGCTGTCTTCACAGAGAAGAACGGCAGCACAACAAGCAGCTTCACCAACTGAACGAAGGTGAACTTGCAGTTCGGATTCTAAACCGGACCCACCGTTTTGGCCTGTATGACGAGCCGTTCCATCACGTTGTTTACCGCGTTGATTGCCCTGCTGGCGTCGTTGTGCTTGAAAAAGTCTTTGAGTTCAGAGATTATTTGTCTATTTTTGTTCATGGCTAAAGTGTGCTATATTTGTGTTTGGCAATACTAATATGGTGATAATCAACGAATTATCAAACATCTTAACCTTTTTTGATTTAACTATTTTTCACTTGCGAAACTTGAGTTATAATTCCTAATAGTGTAACGGAGATTGAAAGATGGGCATTTTGCATATGCACAAGTCTACAATCGATAGAGATTCCTGATAGTGTGATAAAGATTGACTCGTCTGCATTTAATCGTTGTGCTAGTCTAAAATCAATTGTGATTCCGGATAGTGTGGCTAAGTTTGACAATTGGGCTTTTGAAGGTTGCAATAACATTCCATTCAAAATCAAATCGAACATCATTCAACGTTTTGGCGAAGAAGTCTTTGATTCATGATGGTTATCGAATCCAAGCGCAGAAAGCGCAAAAATACGCTGAAGAATATGCAGAAAAGCCGTTGCTATCATATCCGAAAAATGCTATCTTTGCAGCGTCAATAGATACATTTACTTAGGGATATTCAGTAAATGTCTCTAAAAAAAACAATGGCATATGAAGATGACCCAGTATAATCACTTCATATGCCATTTTTATTGTCATTTCTCTGAATTTTCTCATATACTCTTATCGGCAGGACATGACGTTCCGGAAGAAGTCAGACGACCTCTTCTGATTTTTTCGGTAAAATCATATCATGCTGCTCTCACCGCTCTGTTCCGGACCTTATCTATCATCAGTATGGCATTAGCCGTATGTATTCCAAAGAAAATCCAAAGGATTTCCGTCTTCCTGTTCCGTGCCTTTATCCTTGAGAGTGAGTAATGTTGCTTTTGAGTGCCGAAGCTGCCTTCAAGCCGGGTGGCCCTTTCCTTGGAGAGTTCACTTCTGAGGACCTTTCTCAAGGATTCATCCCTGGCCGCCCTTCCCTTGCGTACAAAGGATGTGGATATTCCATATTTTGTACAGAACTTTCGGTTGGCATTATTGGCATATATTGAATCGGCAGCCACGCATCTTACCCTCA
>FR882193.1:0-28463 GCA_000434935.1 Bacteroides sp. CAG:709
CCTAAACACAGGGTTTTCCCCCTGACCCCCCGTTCCGGATGAGAATGTCAGCCTGTCCCTGAGCTCCGGAATCGCGTCCAAGACTGTTCTAGGAGAGTTGAACGGGGATGCCTATCCTGTATATTGGTGTGAAGGCGACCGAATTGCCGTAAACGGAAAACGTTCTGAACCTCTCCATGAAATCGGAGCCAGGACCGTAAAGGCGACATTCGAGGTCAATGGCGTCAATGCTCCATACGGAGTCGTTTATCCGAGCTGGATATGTGATGCCGTGGATTCTGAGAAAGCTGAGATAACGCTCCAGACCATCCAGAAATGGACACCGGGCTCATTCAGCAACGGCGCTGCCGTCCTTTATGGACAATCCTCCGACAAGGAATTTGAACTGAAAAACCTCTGTGGCGTTGTACGCATTGCCATGGATTTCGGAAAGAATAAGATTGCCGGCATTGTCCTGAACAGTCTGTCGGCTCCGATTTCCGGTAAATTCGGGCTGAATCTTGCGACTGGCGCACTTTCTGCCATTGAGGGCAACAATAAAATCGAAATTTCTGTGCCTGACGCCGGTTTCTCAACTGGCAGTAAGGAGGCTGCGGAACTGAATTTCTGTGTCCCTGCCGGCGAATATCCGGACGGATTCAACATCACTCTCACCGACAGCTACAACCGTCAGATGGTCATCGAAATAAGGGAAAACACCCGTATTCCTGCCGGCGTGGTCGTCGATTGGGGAAAGCAGACTTTCGTGCCTGCCGGAGCGCTGATCATCACCGACCCGGAATCCTGGAATACTTTCGCCGATGCCGTCAATGCCGGCGACTATTCCGACTGGGTGGATCCTGAGACGGGCGAGGTCAATGTTGCCTCGAATATCGTCAATGCCGGAGATCTCACGCAGATTGAATCCTGGAATGGTGTGTTCAATGGCGGTGGTTACACGATTACCCGCAATGCAATCCATAAACCATTGTTTAAGAGAATTGCCGAAGGCGCTGTCGTTAAAGACCTTAAACTGGACGGATTGCGCAATGAACCCGGGGATAATTCATGTGCAGTCCTTGCCGGAACTAATCTTGGAACCATTGAAAACTGCGAAAGCAAGTCGAAACTCACCGTGACGGTGGATGCGAATTTCCATTTCTGCGGTCTTGTGGAAGCCAATGCCGGCACTATGAAATCTTGCACGAACAGCGCGGATTTCGAAATCAACCTGCCTTTCACCGGGAATCATGAGTTGATCGGCGGAGGCCTTGCATTCAGACCTGATGCGGAAAGCAAGCTCGGCACCTTCGAGGATTGCAAGAACACAGGCAACATCACGATTCTGAAAAATGCCATTGCCGCTTCCGGCCTACATAAATGTGCCGTGGGAGGAATATTGGCATCAGCATACGGCGGAACCAAGGACGTTTTCGTGAAGTTGAAGAATTGTTCCAATGAAGGCAAGATTACATTGTGGGAGAATGAGAAGCAGAAATCCGGAGCGCAGGGAGCCTATGCCGTGGGAGGAATTGTGGGGCGTATAGCTCCGTTGTCAGGGGATGCTTCCGCAATGTATGTGAATCCTACGCCTACTGCCGGTTTTTATACGGAAATCACGGGCTGCACCAATTCCGGCACAGTCGATGCCTGCAGCAACATTGCCAGTGGCGCATCCGCTGCCATGTCAGGCGCGAGACAATTATATGTGGGCGGCATTGCCGGAATCGTCGTCGGCCTTAATGAAGACCCTGCCAAGATTTCAGGATGTACCAATACCGGAGCCGTTCTTGCCGGAGGAATATCGAAACCATGTGCGCTCGCCGGCGGAATACTCGGCGGAACCGCATTTGCGGAAATAACGGATTGTACCAATGCCGGTTCATTCGGAATGACGAAAAACACATTGGCACCTGTCAATGCGAAAATCGGAGCGGTCGGCGGTATCGTCGCCCATATCCTGAAAGTCACGCCTGTCCCTGTGCTCTCGAACTGCAAATCTACGGCGGCATTGCCTGCGGAAGCTGTGGACAAATGCTCGGGCGAAATCTATGCTACAGGAAACAAACCGACAGTCAAATAGATTTATAAACGTACGCATACATGAAAAGAATACTCATATTTACTCTCCTGCTGTTCCTCTCTGCCACAATGTCATTTGCGCAGAGCATCAAGGTCAGCGGAACGGTGAAGGATAGCGAAGGCAATCCTATGCCGGGTGTATATGTGCTTGACAAACAGTCGAAAACCAAGGGAACGGCGACCGATACGGACGGAAAATATGAAATCACCGTATCCAAGAACGGCTTCCTGGAATTCAGTTGCCTCGGCTTCGAATCCAAACTCGAACAGGTGAACGGAAGGGTGAAAATCGACGTGGTCATGAAATCCGATGCCGCAAAGCTGGACGACGTGGTGGTCATCGCCTACGGAACCGCCAAGAAGTCCGACCTTACGGGCGCTGTTTCCGTAGTGGACATGAAATCATTGAACGATATTCCTGCAGCCTCGGTCAGCTCGGCCCTTCAGGGACGTGTGGCGGGTATGGACATGATGTCATCGACGGGAGAACCCGGTGCGGAAGCGTCCATCCAGATCCGTGGAGCTAGGTCCATCAGTGCGGGCAATGCGCCGCTGATTGTAGTGGACGGCGTAATCGACGCGGTTTCTGACCTCAATGAGATAAATCCGGCAGACATCAAGAGCATTTCCGTCCTGAAAGACGTGTCTTCCACTTCCCTGTATGGTTCCCGAGGTGCCAATGGCGTTATCCTCATCACGACGGAGCGAGAGACATCCCGCAACTTCACGGCCAATTTCAAGGCGGCTGCCGGTATATCCAAGATAGCCGGATCGCTCGATTTGATGGATGCGTCGGAATTTGCGCAGTACTGCAACATGACGCACTACATTTCCGAATACATCGGCGGAAAAGAAGATCCGTCCCGTAATTTCTATTTTCCGCAAGACGAGGTCCTCGGCAAGGGAAAAGGAACGGACTGGATTGATGCTCTATCGCAAACCGGTGTGTATCAGGATTATTCATTCTCGGCACAAGGCGGTACCAATGTTACCAGGGCATCAGCTTCTTTCGGATATCATGACGAGAAAGGTGTCGTGATCGGATCCGGATTCAAGCGTATCAGCGGCAGGGTGAGCGTGGAGACGCAGCCTCTCAAATGGATGCGTGCCGGTGCCCGTCTGTATTATGCAGAGCGCCATACGGACAAGTCCAGCGCCTCCATAACCGGAACCAGCAGTACGGCTGCCATATATCTCAGCCCGCTGCTCGGCATCAATGATACATGGAATACTTTCGGTTCGGAATACGCTTCAGGCGGAGCACCGTTCAACAATCCATATATCAGCGCCAAGCAAATCAGCTATGATGTCAAGCAGACGAATCTGAACCTCCTGCCGTGGGTGCGTCTCATATTCAGCCGTTTCGCTTCATTCGTAAGCAAGTTCTCGTTTACTACAGATGCTTATCAATCATTGCGTTACGCGCCTTCAACCCTTCCGGTGGCACAGCGTAACCTTACCGGAGGAACGGCGACGGCGATACGCCAGGACCGTCAAGTCCTCCTCAGCGAGAATACATTTACATACGACCGCACATTTGCCCGCCGTCACACCATGAACTTGCTTGCAGGCTTTACTGCAGAACGTATGAACCTGAATTACAATTGGTTCAATGGCGAAGGCTATATGGATGACAATGTCACCTACAAGAATCTCGGCGGCCTCCTGGATGAACGCTGCACCACGAACCGCAGCTACGAGAACATAAAGACTTCGATGTCTTTCCTCGCCAGAGTGAACTACGACTACCTGAAGAAATACTACCTGACATTGACAATGCGTGCCGACGGAGCCTCGAACTTCGCTGCGAACCGCAAGTGGGGAGTGTTCCCGGCCGCAGCCGTGAGATGGAACATCAGCAGGGAAAATTTCCTGGCAGGCGTGTCCTGGCTGGACGACCTTTCGCTCCGTGCAAGTATCGGCCGGAGCGGCAATGATGCCATCGGTACCTATATGTCCCAATCGACCCTTACCTCCGACAAGGGAGTATGGATGCTGGGAGATTACCGTCCGATCGCATACTACGACACCCGTCTGAGCAACGGTAACCTTACATGGGAAACGACGGACTCATACAATGTCGGTCTCAATTTCGTAGCTTTCGGCGAAAGGGTCAATCTCGAAGTAGATGCTTATCAGTCAAATACTTCCGACCTTCTTCTGGCGATGAAGACTAACCAGTCCACGGGATATGACACCTATTTCACCAATATGGGAAGCACCCGCAACAGAGGCATTGAAGCAACTCTCACGACACGCAACATCGTCTCGAAAAAATTCTCCTGGAGCACGATGCTTACCGTTTCGCACAATGACCAGCGCGTGATCGATGCAGGAGAGGACCGTCTCGTGCCGACCTATGTGAATTTCCGCAATACCACGCAGCCTCTGTACGGCTACCGTGCCGGATATCCTTTGAATTCCCTCTGGGGATATCAATATGCCGGCGTATGGCACAGCAAGGATGAGATTGAAAGGAACAAAATCACCAGGACATACGTCAGTTCCGGTTCTTCCCAGCTGGGAATCAGCCGTTTCGTGGACCAGAACAATGACGGCCTGCTCGACCAGAACGACCTCGTATACCAGGGCAATTCTGATCCGGTCCTCTATGGCGGCTTGCAGAACAATTTCACCATCGGCAATCTCTCATTGAAAGTTTTTGCCACTTGGTCACTTGGGGGGAAGATATACAATATCAGTGAAATCCTTGCAGGAAGCGGCTCCAGGGCATACAACAAGTACCGCTTCATGCTTGATTCGTGGGACCCGGAACTGAATCCGGACTCCGATATCCCTCGTGCCGGCAAAGAGGATTACAATGCCAGCGACCGCATGATATATGATGCGTCTTATGTGAGATTGAAAGAGGTATCATTGAGCTACCGCTTCAACATTGCCAAGAACTGGTGCAAGAGCATCGTCGTGGGCGCGAGCGGCGAGAACCTGCTGCTTTGGAAGCGCTATAACGGATTCGATCCTGATGTCTCCACCAGTTCCGTGACACGTCGTATCGATGATGGCGCATTTCCTCGCCCGAGAACATTCGTGATTAATCTTCAGATGAACTTCTAGAATATGAAAAAGACAATTGCAATAGCTTTGCTGATCTTCGGCGCAATGTCATGTTCGCTGAAGGAAAAGATTACGTCCTACACTGAAGGTGACAAATATTACCGCAGTGTGGAACAGATCAAGACAGGACTCAATGCCTGCTATTCTCCGCTGAAGCTTATCTATACCAATATGGGCTTCTGGGAAATGTGTGAATGCGCTACCGACCTGATGTATCTGAACATTGACAATCAGATAGATGCGGTCTGTGATATCGCCCCGGCCCGTCCGGGTGCCGCATCCCTTGTCTGGCAGCGCGGCTACCAGGGCGTGTCCCGTACCAACAGTATGATATTTTACACGGACAGGGCAGTTTCCGAAGGCTATATCAATGAAAATGAGGCCGCTCCTCTCTATGCGGAAGCCGCAGTCCTCCGTTCATTCTACTGGTATATCCTGACTTCCACATTCGGAGACGTGCCTTTCTATACGGAACGTGTCACGGAAGAAAACAGGACGAAAATAGTGAAGCTTCCGAGGATGTCAGCCACGGAAGTCCGTAATTTCTGCATTGAGGAACTCCGAAAGAATCTGTCCGCCATGCCTGCACGCAGGACATACGATTCCGGCACCGACTACCGCGTCGGCCGTGCATTGGGCCTTATGCTCGGCGGCAGACTCTGCCTGTGGAACAAGGATTGGGACGGAGCATTGGAATTCTTCGGGCAGCTGGAAACCATTTATGGCGACCTCTCGCAGTATCCTCTCTCCGACGTGCCTTTCAGCGTGAAATACAGCCGCGAATCAATATGGGAAGTTCCGAACATCTATGAGGCCAACGGTCTCCAGATTGTCGGTACGCTGGCTAGCTGGACCACTCCTTTGCGTGCTCAAAACATTGTCAGTGACGAGTTTGCGCAGGAAGATATCATCTCCGACATCTACTATGGAATCGGCATTCCGGAACTTGGTTCCCATGCGATGACCTACACGTCAGTGCGTCCTACGCCGTTCCTCTGCCAGAATCTGCTCCCGTACCTTTCTGATGACCTCAGGTCCGGGGAGTATTCGAATGGGTCCAAGACCGCCCGCGGAGGGTCCGGAAACCTTGCATGGCGATGGCTGGGCTATGACCCGGACGATGCCGGAAGGACCGGAGAAAAGCAGGTCATGTTCTTCGGCTCCAAGAATGCCGACGGCACATGGTCGAGGATGAACCAGTCCAGCACTCCATGGCTTGGCAACAAATTCTGGTGTCCGGACATGAGAAGCACCCGCGACGCGAACAATTACAAGATTTTCCGATACGCAGGCGCTGTCCTCGGACTTGCGGAAGCGAATCTGATGAAAGGCGACGTCGCATCGTCCCTGCATTATCTCAATATGGTACGCAGCCGTGCGGGCCTGTCTGACCTCAGTCTTGCGGATGTCGGCGGCAATGCTGACCTTCTTATGGAAGAAATCCGTCGCGAGTGCGCGAAGGAGCTTTTGGGCGAGTACAACCGCAAGTTCGACCTTGTGCGCTGGGGCATCTGGTATGAACGCACCAGACAATACAACACCGGCTCGCTCATCAGCCAGAATGTCCGCCCGTGCAACCGTTATTGGCCGATACCGGCAGACCAGGTCGCAGCATCCGGCGGGGTGCTCACCAACAAGGAATACGGCGAGTAATATATAAATGTCAATGCAATGAAACAATTATTATATAAATCAATGTCAATACTGGCCGCTTTGGCCGTACTTGCATCATGTGAGCGCAAGCCGGAGTTCTCCGAGGTGACCGAACTTGGCTGTGCCAGGAATGAAGCCGTCGTGGATGCCGCCGGGGGAGAAGCCATATTCAGCATCATTGCTTCCGGCGAAGTATGTGCGGAAGTTACTGAAGGCGCGGAGTGGGCGAGCCTGTCGGAATCCAGCTGGACCGGAGATGCCGACCTCTGCATTGCTTTCGGAGAAAACATTGGCCGTGAGCGCAAGGCGGACGTTCTTCTTACCAGCGGGCACCGTAAGCTGCAACTTACTCTTATCCAGAGCGGTGCGGAAGACGCTACCTTCCATTTCAAGGAAAAGAATGTGACCGTTCCGTTTGAAAGCGGAGCGCAGACAGCCATATTCGAAACCATCATCCCTGCAGATGAAATCAGCGGAAACGTGATTTATCCTGACGGGGGAGATTGGATCGAGGAACCTCTTGCAGGAGTGAATGCTGACGGCACTTTCAATTTTGCTGTGAGGGAGAACCTTGGAGACTCTCCGAGGACAGCAATAATAGAATTCTCCGCCAAGGACAATGTCGGACGTCAGCTTGCCGCCAGGCTCTATGTCACGCAGGGAGTCCGCGGAGAAGTGGAAACCATACCTCTCACCGTTGCGGGGCTGCGTTCGCTCAGCCTTGAGAACGGAGACATTGACCCTCAGGGTATTATCCAGAAGCCTTATGCGCTTACCGGTAGGGTGATAAGTGATGATTCCGAAGGGAATGCCGCTCCGAATGAGAACATGTCGGTAATCATCCAGGACTTGACGCTTTCATCCAGGACAGTGTATCTCCAAAGCAGCGAGGAAGGCGAGTGTTATGGCGTAAAACTGGTTTTCGAATCGGCGGATGCCATGTCATTGGACCGCTACGACCTTGCTACGATTTCATTGAAGGGACGCAAACTGACCGTTGGCATTGATCCGGAATGTTATACGGTTTCCGGCCTGAAAGCATACGATATCGTGTCTTCGGCTGCCGGGACTTCCGCTGATGTTGTTCTGCGTACGAAGTCTGTCAATGAATTGTGTGACAGCGATATAAACACGATTCTTACGCTCACCGACTGCTCGATTCCGATTACAAAGGGTGCTTTCGTCCCGATTGACAATACCCGCTCCAGCATCATCAACAAATATCCGATGCCGCTGCTGGACAAGCATGGCAATACCATCTATCTCCTTACGAACACGACGGCCGCATGGGCTCGTGACGGCATGGCCCTTCCATGGGGAAGCGGAACCGTGACCGGTATCATTGTCAATGAAACTTGCGACAATTACGAGTGGGACAGTGCCACGGCTGCCATGGATTCCCGGCTTGCGGACTATGTGACGGGACTCGGCAATATAGACAGATACCAGATCCGCCCGCAGCACCGCAGCGACATTGCTCTTGATGGTGAACCGTTTACGAAGATTCTTTGTGAATGGACCAGTTTCGCCGATGTGAAAGAAAAGCCTGGCTTTACATATTCGACCCCTGAACTAAGGGCGATTTCGCCAAGTCAGGACTGGAGCTCGCTCGGACCTCTTTCCGGTTCTGCATCAGGCATTGTCCCTCAGTCGAAAGGCCCTGCGTGGATGGGCGCATACTGGTGCTCGGGGAACCATGCGGACCCTAAACTGGAAGAGTATTATTGGCAGATACAGTTCTCGACTGCGGACCTGAGCATTGCCAATGCACCGCTGTCCGTACAGATTGCAGCGTTCAATACCGTGGGAATGGATGTGGGAGCGCCGCGCTACTGGTGGCTGAAATATTCGTCTGACGGCGAGAATTGGGAAACCCTGAAGGCAGATTCCTACACCGGGGATATCGTACAATATACATCTGTCGGGAACGAGTGGACATATTCGGTGCCGGACTATCCGAAGAACGGGGCATACCGCCAATATCATTGCCCGGGCGCGAAGAACATGTCGTTCACTCTGCCGGTTTCCGCGGAGCTTTTCGGAAAGGACAATGTCTATGTGCGCCTGATGCCGGCAAAGGATGTTTCGGGTTATGATGCCCAGATTCCGATATCGTATGATGGTGCCAAAATCCAGAATGTGAAGCGCGCATGCATTTCTTATGCGGCGGTTAGATGCAATAAGTAAGTAATTAACAATAAATATTTTATCATGAAAAACACTGAAACTAAAATTATTCTTTCGGGGGGGGGTGGATACTATTCTCCGAAGCTGGAAGTAATCGACTTCAATCCGGAAGTCGGCTTCTGTCAATCTGGCCGTGGAATTGCTACCAATGATGATTTGACGGAAGAAGAGGGACCATTCTTCGAGTGGGACAGTAACCTTAAATGAAATTGAAAATGAAAAGAATATTTGATTTCATGACTGCTGCGGCAGTCGTCCTTGCCGTCGCAGGATGCGCCAAGGAAATTGAAGGAGAAATGCAGGTTCCGGAACAGCAGGAAGACGAAGCCGGGACAATGGTGATCGGCGCCGAACTGTCGGATTCTCCTGATGCTGATGATGTTACCAAGACATTGATCTCGGACAACGGCGACAAGACTTATTCCGTATTCTGGGCTGAGGGCGATCAGATTCTGGTGAATGGCGAGACCAGCTCGAACATTGACATTGACAAGAATAACAAGAAGAGTGCGTCATTTACACTTCCTGTGGTGGATGCTCCGTATAGCGCGGTTTATCCTGCAAGTTTGTATGTTGCAGGCTCATATAATACTGAAAAGAAAGACACTTCCATTATTGAAATCACGATTCCTTCCACGCAGAAGTATGTGGAAAAAGGCTTCGATCCGAATGCTGCGATAATGACCGCACGTGGCGAGGCCGGGGGAGGACTTGCGTTCAAACACGCCATGGCTTATCTGAAAGTTGCGGTCACCGGCACGACGGTCAAGAGCATACGTGTCAATGGCAATGACAATGAGGCTCTCAGCGGAGCATATACTATTTCATACTCCAAATCCGGAATCGCGTTCGGACCGAAGAAAAATGAAAAAGGCAAGGCGATAGGAAATACATCTGCCACCATTTCCTGCGGAGAATCCGGTGTAGCCAGTGGAACTCCTGTCTTTATCGCAATACCTGCAAGGGAGTATAAAAGAGGATTGACCTTGACTATCGTAGATTCGGAGAATCACTATCAGGTAGTGCACAGCATGAAGTCTTTCACTGCCGTCCCGGGAAAGGTCTATCCTACAGAAATTGCTTTCAAAGCTGCCGGGACTTATCTGGAAGGCGGTATTTATACCGTTGAGGACTGGAATGGATTCGTGGCTGCCGTAAATAAAGGTGATTGGTCAGCCTGGAAGACAACGGTAGATGGAAAGGAAGGCGTGCATCTTATGGCGGATATTAATTCTTCGACGAATCTGCCGCGTACCAATGACATAATTGAAGGCAGCAAAAGTAAATGTGAGTGGAATGGCGATTTTTATGGTCATGGTCACACCATTACGCACGCTGGAACCGAACCTCTGTTTCTGCATGTCGGCAAGTACGGAAAAATTATGGATTTGAAGGTGGCCGGTGAACGAATTGCCAATACCAACAACGGATGGCCTGGCGTGTTCGTTCTTAACAATAACGGAGAAATCAACAATTGCGAGAGTAGTGTCAATATTACACTTGAGGGGAATAGTACCAATGCTTCCACCATTTGCCGTAGCAACAATGGAAAGATTATCAATTGTAAGAATACTGGAAAAATTACAATCAAGAATCCTACGGCTGAAGTGAAAGTCGGTGGAATTACGCTGTACAGTTCCGGAGAGATTACCGGGTGTACCAATACTGGTACTGTAAATGTTACCGGAGTGGATGTGAATTGTCTAGTTTCAGGTGTGGTTCTGATGGCCAGCGGTAAGGTGAGTGACCTTGCAAATGAAAGAGATATTACTGTTGAGGCTAATCTTACTGCCAGGCGGGAAATATATGTGGGAGGAGTTATCGGCAAATGCGAAACTACTAAAACAGATATTATCACTGCCGGCAATGTGACAGGTGAAATCTTCAGGTGCAAGAACTCCGGAAATCTTACAATCCGGAAATCCGGCGCTTTTCATATTAAAGGAGGCTGTCTCGGCGGTGTGGCAGCGTCTGTAAATACAGGCACCACGACCAAGGATTGCACAATCTTCGACTCTTGTATTAACTCCGGAAATATTTCTTTCTACGAAAAGGAGACGGAACTTAATAAAGGAATTCCATACGGGGCTTATGCCGTCGGTGGAATTTTGGGCAGATGTTCTGTCGTGAAAGATGTCTATTATGATTTCGGAGCCAAGTCATACACTGTCATCAGAGTTAATTGCGTGAATACTGGTAATATTGACGTCTGTACCGCCAATGGATTGCCGATGGAAGATATTAATTCCGGAGCTCGGCAGACTTATGTGGGTGGTATTGCCGGATTCGTAGGCGGCGGTGTGGTTCGTGGTAACAAAGCATCCACATCTGCCTACACTATTAAGCTGGGTTCACTTTATGGCGGAATATGTGCCGGTGGTATTTTGGGAGGTAGTTATGCTACCCGAGTTGATGATGTAGCATCCTACGTAAACGTGAATTTTGCAGAATCTGATAATACTTATGTAACGCCGACGAAGATTGGCTATGTGGGAGCAGTTCTCGGCTGGGCTGCGTCTAGTGTCAGTATTAACAAAGTCAAAGCTAAGGCCTCGTTCAACTTTACTGATAAACTTACGACAGAAAACTATAAATCTGGTTTTGCCGGCGTTAAGTCAGGCGCCGCTTTGACTGTCACAGGCTGCACATATCAAGAGAATGCCGTCAAAGCTACCGACATCTATGGAGGCGGAACCAAAACCATCAAATAAGCATGAAAACAATAAAAGCATTGACAATACTTGCGCTGGCGGCGGTTATCGTCTCCTGCAATGAAGTGCAGCCCGTCGCACAGCGTTGGTCCGAAGAAAAGGCCAATGAATGGTATGCCGCCAGGGATTGGCCTGTGGGCTGCGACTATGTTCCGGCATATGCGGGCAACCAGATCCAGATGTGGCAGCCGAGCACATTCGACCCGGCGGAGATTGACAAGGAACTGGGCTGGGCCGAGGACCTGGGGTTCAACAGCGTCCGGATCTTCCTTCATGACAAGGCCTGGAGCGCCGACCGGGATGCGTTTTTCGCGAACATTGAAAAATTTCTCGAAATCGCTGACAGCCACGGCATCAGCAGCCTTGTGACCCTCTTTACGAACGGCGGTTCACGTGACCGCTATGTGGACGAGAAAATATCACCGATTCCCGGCATCCATAACGGCATATGGGCCCAGACTCCGGGGATAGAAACTGTCAATGACCCTTCACAATGGGGTTGGGTCAAGAAATATGAACAGGACGTGCTCGACCATTTCAAGGATGACAAGCGTATAATCGCATGGTGTCTTTACAATGAGCCAGAGAACGTGCCGGCATGCCATACCTATCCGTTGCTGAAGAAAGTGTTCGAATGGGCCAGGGAAGTCAATCCGTCACAGCCGCTTACAGCGCCGATCTACACCAGGCCGTTGAGCGGCAGCGGAAACCTCACCACGCGTTTTCCTACGGTCACTTTCCTCTGTGAAAACTGTGACGTGCTCAGCATCCATTGCTATCAGCCGGCAGAGGAAATGCAGAAGTTCGTGGACCTGATGAAGACTTTCAACCGTCCGATTTTCTGTACGGAATATCTCGCAAGACCTTTCGGCAGCACGTTCGAGACCGTTCTTCCGGTGCTGAAGAAGGATAAGGTCGCGGCATACGATTTCGGACTGGTCAGGGGCGCGATGCAATGTCATTATGAATGGAACAAGGTGGACAAGGACGGCAACAAGATTCCATATACGGAAGAGCCGGACCCTTGGTTCCATGATATTTTCCAACCCGACGGCACGCCTTACAGACCGGCTGAGGTGGAATTTATAAAATCCATGACCGGACGCGACTAGAACTCCGTAAGTTAGGGAACTTGCGGACCGGACATATTATCGTAAAAGAAGCATTTTGTGCGGAAAGTTTCCCCGAAATGCTTCTTTATCTGTAAAAAATGGTTAAATTTGTACCCCTGTTAACGATATATAAACAGATATGAACACAAAATACGTCTTCGTAACAGGAGGTGTGGCTTCCTCACTTGGTAAAGGAATCATTGCCGCATCATTAGCTAAACTTCTGCAAGCCAGAGGGCTGAGAGTCACCATTCAGAAATTCGATCCGTACATCAACATTGACCCGGGAACATTGAACCCGTACGAGCATGGCGAGTGCTACGTGACGGATGACGGAGCCGAGACCGACTTGGACTTGGGGCATTACGAGCGCTTCCTGGGTGTTCACATGACCAAGGCTAACAACGTCACTACCGGTAAGGTTTATTATACCGTTATCAATAAGGAGCGTGAAGGCGCTTATCTCGGAAAGACCGTACAGATTATTCCGCATATCACTGATGAAATCAAGAGGCGTATGCTTCTGCTCGGCAAGTCCGGCAAATTCGATGTAATCATCACTGAGGTCGGCGGAACTGTAGGTGACATGGAGTCGCAGCCGTTCCTGGAGGCGATCCGTCAGCTTCAGTGGGAGCTTCCTGAGGAAGACCTCGCCAGCATCCATTTGACACTCGTTCCTTATCTCCGTGCTGCCAAGGAGTTGAAGACCAAGCCGACACAGCACTCCGTACAGATGCTTCAGCAGGCCGGTGTGCATCCTGACGTCATCGTATGCCGTACAGAAAAGGAACTTACTCCGGAAATCAGGAGAAAAGTGGCATTGTTCTGTAACGTGAAGCCGGGCCATGTAATCCAGTCCATCGATGCTCCGTCCATCTATCAGGTTCCTCTGAACATGGAAGGTGAGCGTCTGGATGAAATGATATTGAGCCATTTCCATATCAATGACCTTCCGGAGCCTGATTTTACCAATCTCAAGGCTTTCCTCGACAGGTTGTATCACCCTAAGCATCAGGTGGATATTGCACTTGTCGGCAAATACGTGGAACTTCAGGACGCTTATAAGTCCATCCTTGAATCCTTCGTTCATGCAGGTGCTGCGAACGAGTGCAAGGTGAACGTTCATACGGTCCAGAGCGAATTCATTGACCCTTCCAACATTGAAGAAAAAATCGGAGGTATGGACGCTATTCTGGTTGCCCCCGGTTTCGGTGAGCGTGGACTTGAAGGCAAGGTTACCGCGATCAAATATGCGCGTGAACACAACATTCCGTTCTTCGGAATCTGTCTGGGTATGCAGATGTGCGTCGTGGAATTTGCGAGGGACGTGCTCGGCATGAAAGAGGCCGCTTCCACGGAGGTGAATCCTTCCACTCCATATCCTGTCATCAACCTCATGGAGGACCAGAAGAGCACCACGATCAAGGGCGGTACAATGCGTCTGGGCGCTTACGAGTGCCAGCTCGACAAGAATTCTCTCGCATACAAGATCTATGGCAATGAGATTATTTCCGAGCGTCATAGGCATAGATATGAGTTCAACAGCGACTTCCTAGCACAGATGGAATCAGCAGGATTGAAAGCTACGGGACGTAACCCGGAGACCGGTCTTGTGGAAATCGTCGAGATTCCTTCACATCCGTTCTTCATCGGCGTGCAGTTCCATCCGGAATACAAGAGTACCCCTGAAAAGCCGCAGCCGATATTCGTCGCGTTCGTAAAGGCAGCGATGGAATACCGCAAGCAGAGAGGCGAGGAGGTTTCACTGTAATCAGATATGGGAAACCGTCGTATGGGCATAAGTTTCATAGCGTCAATGTTGGCCATGACATTGGCGCTGTCTTCTTGTGCCAATGCTTCCGGTTCTGGCTCTGCCGCTTCCGGAAGCAATGTTTCCGAGGTCCGTTCCGGGCAGGGGACTCCGTCCAATGTTTCCCGCGCCAAGGTGAAGGTCACCGGCTATAAGATTCGGATTGTCAATGAATTTCCTCATGATGTCACGTCTTATACGCAGGGGCTTTTCTTCTACGGCGGTGAAATGTATGAAAGTACCGGACTGAACGGCAAATCCACTTTCAGAAAGGTGGATATCAAGACCGGCAAGCCTCTGTATCGCCTGGATTTCGACAAGAAGTATTTTCTGGAGGGGTCCGTGGAGAAAGACGGCAACATCTACATGCTCACATGGATGAACGGCGTGGCTTTCGTGTATGATGCCGAGACCCTGGAATACAAGTCGACGTTCTCTTATCCTCGTGAGGGATGGGGGCTTACGACCGACGGCAAGAGCCTCATCGCGTCTGACGGCACGGCGAATCTGTATTTCATGGATGATTCGTTCAAGACCGTGCGCAAATTGACGGTGAAACTGAACGGCAGGCCTGTCCGTGACCTCAATGAGCTCGAATACATCGACGGTAAGATCTGGGCCAATGTCTATCTGACAGATATGATAGTCATCATCGATCCGGCTGACGGCAATGTTGCCGGCATCGTGGATTGTTCAGGTCTGCTCCCGGAAAACTTGCGGACGGAAGATACCGATGTCCTCAATGGCATCGCCAGAAATCCGGTAGACGGTAAACTTTACCTGACCGGAAAGAATTGGAGCAGGCTTTATGAGGTCGCTCTGGTGGAGGTTAAGTAATCCTCAAAAAATAACTTGGTAATCTTTGCTCGTCTTTTCGGTCTATATTCCTTTTCTCATCAGTCGTGTACGTCCAGTACACTCCATCTTCGAAAAGAAATCTATCCTCGAAAATCCTTCACAAATCTTTACCAACTTATTTTTTGACGCTTACTAAGTAACATATTGACAGGGAATTTGGGGTATTATTGAAATATTGTTGAAAAACAGTGCAATATGCTTGAAATTGTCTTGCTGAATTGTTACATTTGCATAGATAAAAAGTAGAAAGAAGCCGTGAGGCCCTATTTATATCAGTTTTTATTAGAGGACGGCTGTGCTCCATCGGAGTGCAGCCTTTTACTTTGGTTCCATCTAAAACGTTTGTCCGGAACCAAATGCCTTTTCAGATACATTCTGTTCCATCTAAAACGTTTTCTCGGAACAAAAAGCCTACGAACGCCCATTATGTTCCGTTTAAAACGTTTTCGCGGAACCAAATTGCCTCGAAGTTGCCAAGCCGAGTCTCGCTGCCGGTGCCTGTAACCAAGTTTGTTCGGAAAATTTGGTAAATTATTGCTAAATTTGTAGGATACAAAAAATTGATGTCAATGAGAATAGATATACTTACGGTGGTGCCGGAACTTCTGGAGAGCCCTCTCGGACACTCGATTGTCGGAAGGGCGCGGAAGAAAGGATTGGTGGAAATCAATGTCCACAATATCAGGAAATACGGCATTGGCCCCAGAAGCACGGTGGACGATTATTGCTATGGCGGGGACGCCGGTATGGTGATGATGGTCGAACCTGTGTTCCGGATGATAAATGAGCTGAAAGCCGAGCGCGACTATGACGAAATCATATACATGTCGCCTGACGGAGAGCAGCTTACGCAAGGTATATCCAATGAACTTTCGCTGAAAGGAAACATCATTATCCTCTGCGGCCATTATAAAGGCATTGACGAGAGGATTCGTGAACATCTCATTACCAGGGAGATATCAGTAGGGGATTACGTGGTCAGCGGCGGCGAAATTCCGGCTGCGCTTCTTGCGGACTCCATAGTGCGCCTTATACCGGGAGTGCTGACTGACGAAACATCGGCATTGAGCGACAGCTTCCAGGACGGTCTGGTTTCCCCGCCGATTTATACGCGGCCTGTGGAATTCAACGGATGGAAAGTTCCTGATGTGCTTCTCTGCGGCAATCCTAAACTGATTCAGGATTGGCAGATGCAACAGGCGCTGGAACGAACAAAAAAGCTCCGTCCTTACCTTCTGGATGACAAAAACGCAAAATAAAACGAAATATTTTAACATTTTGTTTGCAGATTAAAAAAATCGCGCTAAATTTGCATTGTTTTAATAAAACGTTAAAGTGATTTTTTTAAATCGTTAGCCGGGAGGCTATAACCATACAAATAATTACACCAATAGGATTAGTCCTTATACAGTAGACTATATTCTTTAAACGAAGTAACACACTCTAATAATTTACGGTAAAGGTCGGCGTGACGCCGACCTTTATTGCTGAAATATCCGTACTTTTAGTTAATTTTGTTGCGATGAAAATTGGAGGAAAATACATTGACTCTGGCCCCTTCGTCCTGATGTTTCTGGGAGCGCTCAGCGCTTTCGGCCCGTTCGTCATGGACATGTACATTCCGGTTCTCCCGGCGATGGAGGATTGGTTCGGCTGTTCCACCTCGCTGGTCCAGCTCGGCCTTACCACCGGACTCATCGGACTCGCTGCGGGACAACTGATTTTCGGACCTTTGAGCGACAGGTACGGAAGACGCAAGCCGCTTATCTGCGCAATGCTGCTTTTTATAATCTCCACTGCCGGCTGTATCTTCTCCGCCGACGTTCACCAGTTTATCGTAATGCGTCTGTTTCAGGGACTTGCGGGATCAGGAGGCGTGGTCCTTTCACGTAGCATTGCAGCAGACAAATACCAGGGAAAGCAGCTTACGAAGATGATGTCCATGGTCGCAGCCGTAAATGGCATCGCCACCGTGGCAGCGCCTATCGTAGGCGGATTCATCGCATTGCTGGGCGGCTGGAGAGCCATTTTCTGGAGCCTTATTATCCTGGCTTTCATCCTGCTCATCGGGGCGGTCCGCATGCACGAATGCCTGTCGTTCAAGAACCTCAGCATGTATCGCAAGTCCTCGTTCGGTGCCATCTCGGAAGGCTTTATGGATGTGCTCCGTAACCGGAAATTCCTGCGCTATGTGCTGATATACATGTTCTCGATGGGCGTGCTCTTCACCAATATCGCATCGGCGCCGTTCATCATGCAGGAATACTATGGACTATCCTCGTTGCACTTCAGTATCGTCTTCGGTTTCAATGCATTGACCTTCGCGATAGCCTCTGCTGTCATACCTCGGTTCAGGACCCGCGACAGGGCAATTTCCTTCGGTACAGTCGGGCTTGTGGTGCTGTCCGTATTGACAATGCTGGCGTTCCTTTTCAAGCCGGGATTCTGGGTTTATGAAGCATTGATATTCATACTCTCGCTCATGGTGGGCATGGTTTCCACGGCCTCCAACGTCGCTGCAATGGATTCGGGCCGTGACAATGCCGGTGTCGCCTCAGCCCTTCTCGGAGCGATCGGCAATGCCTTCGGCGGCATAATCCCGGCAATCGTCGCCTCTGGCGAAATGTTGTTCATGACGGGGTCAATGTTTTTGCTTTGTTCCCTCCTCACAGCCGCCTGCGTTTTTGCCGACCTTCTTAAGAAATATCGAAGAAACATTAAGGAACTTAATAATTAGAAGTAAGATGGAATTATATGAATATGCACGGACTGACTTGATGTCCGGAAAAAAGATATTGTATTTGCATGGATTTGCTTCGAGCGGGCAGAACGGCACCGTGAAAGCAATGGGGACATTGTTGCCGAATGCGCAGATAATCGCTCCGGACCTTCCGGTCGACCCGCACGAAACAATGCAGATGCTCCGGGAACTTTGCGCGAAGGAGAAGCCGGATCTGATTGTCGGAGCCTCCATGGGCGCCATGTATGCAGAACAGCTCCGCGGATTCTGGCGCATATTGGTCAATCCAGCATTCATGCTGGCTGATACATTGCTTAAAAACAATGGATTGGGACGACAGGAATTCCACAATCCGCGCCGCGACGGCCAGACATCCTTCCTTGTAAATAAAGGGTTGTTGGAGGCATTCCGCGAAGTCTCGTCACATAAATTCGAAGGACTTCCGGACAATGTGGATGACCCGGACTTCTTCGGTGACTGCAACGCTGAACAAGAACTTGTCTATGGCATGTTCGGCGTTCATGATGAGCTGGTTACGGGGACATTCGAACTCTTCTCGAAACACTATCCGAATGCCATACATTTCGAGGGGACCCACTACATGGACGACAGCGTTTTCCTTAAATCCGTGCTTCCCGTCATTGAAAGAATCGACGACATTCAGGAAAAACGCAGCAAGCCTGTAATGCTCATATCATTGACAGACACATTGCTGGATATGAAGAACGGCGAAGCCCACGGCTTGCCGGTAGAAGACATGGAACCTTACGGAAGCGCAGTCAAGGCATTTGCTGCACTGTCCCGTCACTATACACCTTACGTATTGATATCCAGCTCTTTCAATGAACCTGAACGCCTGCCGGCATTGTACCGGTGGGTGGAAAAGAAACTGGGTGTGCCGGCATGGAACAGAATCATTGTCACGAACAGAAAGGATATGGTTCTCGGCGACTATCTCATTGACCGTTATCCTGAAAGGCTTGCGACAGAGGACTTTATGGGTACCGTCCTGCATTTCGGCGAGGAACCGTTCAAGACGTGGGAAGAGGTGCTTACCTATTTTGAACGACTTGGCGGTCAGTAATATATAGAATCGTGAGAAGAATATGGAAATAATCATTGGAATAATTTGTGCTGCGGCAGCGGCTGCCGTGGCATGGTTTGTCTGTGCGAAATCGATGGGCGCGGAGAAGGCTCGTCTGGAGTCGCTTCTGGCATCGGAGAAGGAAAATTCGGCGAAGACGCAGGCGGCCGACAAGGAACGTTATGCGATGATGCTGAAGGCGTCTGCGGACAGCTATGAATCGCGGTTGGCAGCAGCGGACAATAATCTGCTGGAAGTCAGAAAGAGCTATGATTCAATGCTTTCCGAAATCAAGAAAAGTCATGAGAAGGCATTGGCACAGCAGGTGGAAGCTATCAAGACGGAGATGACTGCGCAGACCGAGGCTGTGCTGAAGGCGCGAGAGGAAGAGCTTGGAAAGAAAGCGGAAGAGACCTTCAAGAACATCACCGGGACCCTGGGCAAGGACCTGGAGGAGATGAAAAAGTCCTTCAATGAGAACAAAAAGGCGCAGACCGAGTCTTCCGCATCGCTGAAAGAACATCTGGAAAATGCCGTGAAAAACCTGAAGGAACGCACCGAAGATATTGGAAACAAGGCAGATAACCTCGCGGATGCATTGAGAGGAAAGAATAAGATGCAAGGCTGTTTCGGAGAGATGCTTCTGGAAAATCTGCTTGTCAAGGAAGGCTTCACCAACGGCGTCGACTATGACAGGGAATCCACGCTCAGGGATGAGTCGGGAATGGTCATACCGAATGAGGACAGCGGCAAACGTATGAGACCGGATGTGATAATCCATTTCCCGGACAATACAGATGTCATCGTGGACTCCAAGGTTGACCTGAAGGCCTTTTCAGACTGGTCTGACAAGACTAAAAGTAAAGAAGAACGTGATGCTGCCGCGCAACTTAACTTGAAGGCAATCAAGGGCCAGATAGATAATCTGTCCAAGAAGGATTATAGCAGTTATATCGCTTCGGGCAGGAAAAGTCTTGACTATGTGCTGATGTATGTCCCTATTTACGGAGCGCTGCAGCTGGCCAAGAGCCTTGACGATAATATCTGGCGTGAAGCGTTCAAGAAGAATGTCCTGATAACGACCGAGGAGACATTGGTGCCATTCATCCGCATGATACGTACGGCTTGGTGCAATGTGGAACAGGTCCGTAACCAGCAGAATATCATCAAGGCGGCCGAGGAGATGATCGCCCGTGTGCATGACTTGTCGACCAATTATGCCAAACTTGGAAAGAAGCTGGAGGAAGTGCACAATGTTTATGAAGCATGTGACAAAAAACTGAAGGACAGCGGCCAGAGCATCATCGTTTCGGCGAACAAGGTGATTTCTTACGGAGTGAAGCCACGTGCCGGCAAGGAAAAATTCCCGGCGCTATACGGACACGAAGAATCCGGCGCGGACAATGCCTCCGACAAGGATGAACAATAAAGACAGCGGGCTGACCATTGATTTGGTCGGCCCGCTTGACGATAAGCTATATTAATTCAATTCTATTCTGCCTTGCGCTCCTTGTTTCTTGTAAGTTTTTCCTTCATTGCGTCAACACAATCATTGACAGCCTCTTCGAAAGTTCTCGCACTTCTCTCGATTACCTGCGAACCGCCTGGAACATGAATCTGAATTTTTACATTCTTATTCTCCGGCTTCTCCATCAGTGAGAGAACAACCTCTACATCAGTAATTGCCTCATCGAAACGACTGAGCTTGGAAACTTTCTTTTCAACGAAATCCAGCAGTTTCTGGTCAGCATTGAATTTGAGTGATTGTACTCTAATCTCCATTTTTACCTCCTCTTTTAGCCCTTGGATGGGTATTAGTATAAACTTTCTTCAGCTTCTCGATAGTGTTGTGAGTGTAGACCTGTGTCGCCGCAAGTGACGAGTGCCCGAGCAGTTCCTTTATCGAATAAAGATCCGAGCCGTCGTTCAACAGCTCTGTCGCCAATGTGTGCCTCAGCACATGCGGCGATTTCCTGCCGGTGATTCCTTCCACCTGCCCCAACTCGCGTTTGACCGCCCTGTCCACGAAAACCGGATACAATGCCGTTCCGTTCAATGTTATCAGGAGTGGTTCGCGTGAGGTGCGCTCTCTCCCCACTATCGCTTCCGCTGCTTTCAAATATAATGAAATTTCTTTAGAAAGTATCGCTGTCATCGGTATTTCTCGCATTTTATCACCCTTTCCCGTTACATTTATTACGGAGCGTCCGGAGTCGATATCCCCGATTTTAAGGGAAATCAATTCTGCTCGTCTTATGCCGGTCTCGAATAAAATGCTGATAATCATGCGCCTCAGCCGCTTTTCATATAGCTCGGCAGCAAGTTTCCATGTGCTGGATGAATGGGGTGTGCCGTCGAGGAGTGCCGATGCGGAATTTTTCAGCAATTCGAGCGATTCCATGTCGGCAGACGGCGCGCTGGTGTCGAAATATTCCTCCATGGAATCCTTGCGGAAGAAAACAGGCAGTCTTTTGCTGCATTTCGGCCGGCTGACCAGTTTGACCGGATTTGATTTCAAGCGGCCTTGCCCCATCATCCAGCGGCAGAAACTGCTGAGGACCGAAAGGTGCTGGCTTACAGTCCTTTCGTTCAGTTTCCTCGTCTCGCTCAGATAAAACTCATAGTCCCTTATAGTGTTGACCGTGAGTCTGGATTCAATGTCGGTCACGCATGAACAGTCATCTTCTGATATAAACCCGACAAACTCCTTGAGGACATCGGAATAGATTGTGCATGTCCTTGGGGAATAGCGCTTTACGCCTGATATATATGCCAGAAAACCGTCGGTAAGCATGATTATTTTACTGCTTTGAGTCCCATTTCTTCTGCTTTCACTCTCATGAGTCTGTCGGCGTCCTCGAAAGTATTGTCAATGATGCCGTCCAGGATGGCGTTCTTCACATATTCCTTCAATTCTCCGATTTCCTTGCAAGGCGGGATATTGTAGACATCCATCACATATTCGCCGGTAATCGGATTCTTGAAATTCCTTATCTGGTCCTTCGCCTCTACTTCCACAAGTTTCTCACGCACCAGTTCGAAATTCTTCTTGATCCGCTCGACTTTAGCCGGATTCTTGGATGTGATATCGGCATTGCACAGAAGCATGAGGTCCTGAATCTCATTGCCCGCATCGAACAGCAGCCTTCTTACTGCGGAATCCGTAACCTCTTCATCTACAAGTGCTACAGGTCTATGATGCAGGGCGACCAGTTTCTGGACGTATTTCATTTTCTCGTTCAGAGGCATTTTCATCTGCTGGAAAATCTTCGGCACCATCCTCGAACCGATCGTCTCATGCCCATGGAAAGTCCACCCGACATTAGGGTCGTAGCGCTTGCTTGCCGGCTTGCCGATATCGTGCAGCAATGCCGCCCATCTCAGCCAGAGGCAAGGCGACGTCCTCACCGAATCCGTGAATCCGTCCCCGTTTTCCACCGGAGTATAATCCATGAGAGAGCCTGCGGCAATGCCAGCGGCTTCATCTCTCGCCACGTTGTCCACTACCTGGAGAGTATGCGAGAAATTATCTTTGTGGCCGCGTCCGTCCACGGTTTCCACGCCCTTCAGTTTTCCCAGCTGGGGCAATACATATTCCAGGAGTCCGGTCTCGTCCATAAGCTTGAAAGCCATTGACGGTCTTGGACATAGAAGCATTTTGTTCAGTTCTTCGGCAATACGCTCCTTGGAAAGTATTGACATTCTGTCCTTCATCCTCCGCATTGCGTCGAGCGACTCCTGTACGATTTTGAATTCCACTTCCGGAGTGCTGAGCTTGGTCGCGAAGCGGATTGCCCTGAGCATTCGAAGCGGGTCGTCGCTGTATGTGGTGTCCGGCTCCAGAGGAGTGCGGATGATGCCCGCTGCCAGGTCCCTGATGCCGCCGAACGGGTCTACCAATGCGCCGAAGTCCTCTTTCTGCAGGCTGAATGCCATTGCATTGATGGTGAAGTCCCTACGCTTCTGGTCGTCCTCCAGTGTCCCGTCTTCCACAATCGGTTTTCTGGACTCGCGGTGGTAGGATTCCTTCCTCGCGCCTACGAATTCTACCTCTGTTCCATGGTACTTCAGCATTGCCGTGCCGAAATTCTTGAAAACGGAAACGCGGCAGCCGTGGTGCTCCTTGGCCTTTATGTAATCTGCGACTGCCGTGGCGAGTGCGATTCCGCTGCCCTCCACCACAATGTCGATGTCATCGGTTTTCCTTCCCAGGAAGCAGTCTCTTACGAAACCGCCTATCACAAAGGCTCTTACGCCGATGCTTTCCGCCACTTCCGAAACTATCCCGAATACGGGGTTCTCCAAATATCCTTTTGTCAGGGTCATGTTATTCTTAAATTTTACGTCCCGCGTTACTCCAGTCCCAGCATCTGCATATATGTAGGTGCTTCCTCCAAAAAGCTGATGCTGCCGTCTTCCAGCCTCTCGCAAAATATCGTCCGGTTACCGTTCGTCAATGCCAAATATTTGACGTCCAGCACCATATCGTATCTCAATGCTTGTTCCAGAACTTCTTTCGTGAGTTCCACGTCAGGGCGTTTGCATTCCACTATCATCATCGGTCCGGGCCGGCGGTCATATACCACGATGTCCGCCCGGAATTCTTTTTTCAATGCGCCTTCACCGAATTTCATCCCGACTTCGCTCATCATCATGTGAAGCGGAACCTGCATCCTGTCTTTCAGGACGGTGATGAACCATTGGCGCACCCTTTCTTCGGGCGTCAGCGGAACATTTTTTCGTCTCAACGGGTCCCAGACCATATTTTCTGCCATGTAATACGCATTTTAATATGCAAAGATACTCAAAATGACTCCTGATTTAATTTAATTCAGGCTAATTTTATTAAATTTGTCAGGATTTAGTAATTTAATCAGTATGAACAAGACGGGAGAGTACAGATTCACGATTATCGTGCCTGTGTACAATGAAACTGACAATATATACGCATTGGAAAAAGCTCTGAATGAATTCATTCCGAAAAGCCGCTACAAGACGTGTGCGCTTTTTGTCAATGATGGCTCATCTGACGGCAGCCTGGACCGCATTCAGGAAGTCTGCGCACGCAGCAAGGACCTGTATTATATAAGTTTCGTGAAGAATGCGGGATTGAGCGCAGCCATCAAAGCCGGTTTCGACTACGCATGCTCTGATTTCGTGGGATATATGGATGCCGATTTGCAGACTACGCCGGAGGATTTCAATCTTCTGCTGGAAGGCATTGAGGAAAAGAGCATGATGATAGGCATCCGCGCCAACCGTAAGGATACCTTCTTCAAGAGAATACAGTCCAAGATTGCCAATGGCTTCAGGAAAATGATGACTCACGACGGGGCCACCGATACGGGTTGCCCGCTCAAGGTTCTTCATACCGATGTAGCCAAACGTATACCGATGTTCAAGGGAATGCACCGTTTCCTGCCTGCGCTTGTGCTGCTTCAGGACGGCTGTTCATACGGGCAGGTGCCTGTAAGGCATTTCCCGAGGGTGGCAGGCAAGTCCAAATATCATCTGTGGAACCGCCTCTGGGGCCCGTTTGCCGATTGTTTCGCATATAGGTGGATGCGTCCGCGCTATATAAATTACAAGGTAGGGGAGAACAACGTAGAATAGCGCGCGATGGTAGACATTCACGATTTGCCTAAGGCGGTGATATTGACACTCGGCTTCACCGCGCAGATATTCTTCTCGCTCAGGACATTGTTCCAATGGTGGAAGTCCGAGAAAGCGAAAAAAGTGGTTTCGCCGTCTGCGTATTGGGTTCTCAGCGTCATCGGCTCATACCTGTTTTTCATTTACGGTCTGCTCCGTGATGACTTCTCCATCGTACTCGGCCAGCTGATATCCTATTATATATATCTGTGGAATCTCAATGCGAAGGGGGTGTGGAAGCGTCTGGGGCTCGTTTTGCAATCCGTCCTTCTGGCAACACCGGTAGTGGCGGTGCTCCTGATGCTCCAGAATGCACAGGTCTATTTCCAGAATTTCTTCCAGAATGAGGATATTCCGTTGGGGCTGGTCATTTTCGGTTCCGCGGGACAGGTGATTTTCACGTTAAGATTCGTATATCAATACATTTACTCCAAATATAAGCATCAATCCACACTGCCGATGGGCTTCTGGGCCATCAGTTTGTTCGGTTCCAGCGTGATTATCGCGTACGGAATCTTCCGGCTGGACCCGGTGCTGATTCTCGGCCAATCTTTCGGTTTCGTGGCTTATATCAGGAATCTAGTCATAGGATTTAAAGAAAGGAAGACCAATGCCGTCGAACCTGAAAACTAATTTTTTGACCAGGCATCCGCTGATGGCGGTGTTCCTGTTCACCTTCATCTGTCTGCTTCCTGCAATGTTGATGAGGGATTTCACGCCTTCCAATGAACTGAGGTATCTCAGCATTGCCGATGAAGCGATAGCCAACGGCAATATATTCGCGTTCTATAACCATGGTCTGCCATACGCAGACAAACCGCCTCTATATCTGTGGATTGTGGCATTGTGCAAACTCTTTTTCGGACAGCATAGCGTATTGGCATTGAGCATATTCTCATTGATACCGGCCTTTGTGATTGTGTGGCTGATGGACAAGTGGGTGATGTCCGATGCGTCTTCGTCCGACCGTATGGCTATGGCTATGATGCTGATTACCAGTGTGATGTTCCTTGGAACGGCGGTCGTGTTGCGTATGGATATGCTGATGTGCATGTTCATTGTTCTGGCGCTGTTTACATTTTGGAGAATGTACGAGCTGCGGCTCGACGGCGAACCGGAGGGTGAAGATGCCGTGGTTTACCGTAAGTGCAGCTGGCTTCTTCCGATTTGGATTTTCCTGGCATTGTTTACGAAAGGTCCTGTGGGACTGCTGGTTCCGCCGGTTTCCATAGCTGTTTTCCTGCTGGTGAAGCGGAAACCGCGTGACATCGGAAGGTATCTCGGCTGGAAAACCTGGGGCATGATTGCCGGTCTCTGCGCGGTTTGGTTTACCGGCGTCTTTCTCGATGGGGGAGTAAGCTATCTGGACAATCTCCTGTTCAAGCAGACCGTAGGAAGAGCTGTCAATGCTTTCACGCATAGCAAGCCGTTCTGGTTCTATGCTGTCGCAATTCTTTGGTGCATAGCGCCTTATACATTGCTGCTGATAGGCTCGCTCATATTGTCAGCCTGGCCTCGCAGGAAGAATGCGGAAGCCGGTTCCATTTCTGCCGAGGCTGTGAAATCTGACAAGGAGATGCTTTTCCTTTGCGTGATCGCGTCTACTTTCGTGATGCTTTCTTCCTTCAGTTCCAAACTTCCGGTTTATCTGGTTCCGATGTTCCCTTTCATCGTGTATCTGTTTCCGATGGCGGTCAACCGATGCGGATGCAGACGCTGGGCAGCATGGGCTATCGGGATCCCTGCAGCCATATTCGCACTGGTCGGAATTGTCGCCTTCCTTGTACTGTTCGGCGTCATCAATGTCGAACCGCTGGACGCGACCTGGAAGGAATATCCGTTTGCTTTCGATCCGCCTGTAAAAATCGCCGCCGTTCTGCTGACAGCGGGAAATTTGTTGGCATTGTGGTTCCTGGTGCGCAGAAAAGTTTGGAATCTTCCTGTATTTCTGGTGGGGTCGTCATTGCTGCTGACGGTTTATGCCGCTTCAGGAGTGCTTGCCAAAGTGAATCCGTATTTCGGTTACAGGGAAATCTGCAAGGAAGTGCCGACGGGAACGGATGTGGTGACATTGTGCCTGCACAGACCTGAAAATATTGATGTCTATGTGGGAAGACAGATAAAGGACTATGGCAAGGATGTGGAAGCGTTCATGAAAACCGCTTCGGATACGGCCAATACCCGTCCTATGTCGCTGATTACCACTTATAAGTGCTTGGAGGCGAATCCTCAGTTAAGGGAGCTTTTATATAGCTCCGGACCTGTTGCGAGTGTCGGTCCGTATTGCGTCGGAACTATAGATAAACATAAAAAATAGGCATTGTAGCGATTTTATTGCCGGAAAATTTTGGATTATAAAAAATAATGCCTACTTTTGCATTCCCAAACGATGGTGCTTTGGCCGAGCGGTTAGGCACAGGTCTGCAAAACCTGCTACAGCGGTTCGATTCCGCTAGGCACCTCAAAGAAAACCTCATAGATGACATGCCGTTACTCTGTGAGGTTTTTTCGTTTCTATGTTGAAGGTAAATTTTATGAAGACCAAGCTTGACTTCCATCCGAAATTTTTCTCTTGCATCCGAAATTACAGCAAGGCCACGTTCATGTCAGACCTTATGGCGGGAACCATTGTCGGTATCGTGGCGCTTCCGCTGGCGATTGCTTTCGCCATTGCCTCCGGCGTGTCTCCGGAGAAGGGTATCGTGACCGCAATCATTGCCGGATTCATTGTCTCATTCCTGGGAGGAAGCAAGGTTCAGATCGGCGGCCCTACCGGAGCATTCATCGTCATTGTCTATGGCGTGATCCAGCAGTATGGCATCGGCGGACTTACGGTCGCGACCATTATTGCCGGCGTGCTGCTGATTCTGCTCGGCGTATTCAAGCTCGGAACTGTCATCAAGTTCATTCCTTATCCTGTGGTAGTGGGATTTACCAGCGGTATTGCCGTGACGATTTTCACGACGCAGATGGCGGATGTGTTCGGCCTCAACTTCGGCGGAGAGACCGTTCCTGGTGACTTTATCGGCAAATGGATGCTGTATTTCAGGCATCTGGACACGATAAACTGGTGGGATGCCGGCGTGAGTATCCTCAGCGTGCTGATCATCATGCTTGTCCCGAAATTCTCCCGCAGGATTCCGGGGTCTCTTGTGGCCATAATCCTCGTTACAGCAGGCGTTTATGCACTTAAAACATGTCTCGGTATCGAAGGCATTGACACTATCGGGGACAGATTCACGATTGCATCGCAATTGCCGAAGGCGGAGATGCCGGCGCTGGATTGGGAGGCGGTGAAGAACCTTTTCCCGATTGCCGTGACCATTGCGGCCCTCGGAGCCATCGAGTCTCTTCTTTCCGCGACTGTGGCTGACGGTATGATCAGTGACCACCATAATTCCAACACGGAATTGATTGCGCTGGGTGTCGCCAATATGGTTGCCCCGATTTTCGGCGGTATTCCTGCGACGGGAGCCATTGCGCGTACCATGACCAATATCAACAATGGCGGCCGTACGCC
>FR882193.1:28477-44887 GCA_000434935.1 Bacteroides sp. CAG:709
CGGCCGTACGCCTGTAGCCGGTATGATCCACGCTGGTGTCTTGCTGCTTATCTTGCTGTTTCTCATGCCTTTGGCGCAATATATCCCTATGGCTTGCCTCGCCGGCGTGCTGGTGGTCGTGTCATATAACATGAGTGGCTGGAGAACATTCAGGGCATTGCTGAAAAACCCGAAGTCGGATGTCACGGTGTTGCTCATAACTTTCTTCCTGACAGTGATTTTCGACCTGACTGTGGCTATTGCAGTGGGTCTGATGCTGGCATGTGTGCTCTTCATGCGCCGTGTCATGGAGACTACGGAAATCTCAGCTGTAAAGAATGAAATCAAGGTGCAGGACGAGTCTGGCATCCATACGTATGACGAAGGTCTGACTATCCCTAAGGGCGTGGAGGTTTATGAAATCAATGGTCCGTATTTCTTCGGTGTAGCTACCCAGTTCGAGGCGCTTATGTCCGAGTTCCGTGACCGTTCCAAGGTGCGTATCATCCGTATGCGCAAGGTGCCGTTCATCGATTCGACCGGAATCCATAACCTTTCGAACCTCTGCGAGATGAGTCAGAAGAACAATATTACTGTCGTCCTTTCAGGTGTCAATCCCAAGGTTCACGCCGCACTCCAAAAAGCAGGCTTCTACCACCTTCTCGGCGAGAAGAACATCTGTCCGAACATCAATGTCGCCCTGGAGCGCGCCAATGAGGTTCTGTCCGCCTAGAAGCACTCGCGCATTATCTCGGTGATGTTGCGCGGCTTGCCCATGGTGTAGAAATGTACGGCCGGGACTCCGTGGGCGAGGAGATCCTTGCACTGGGCAGCGCACCATTGGGTTCCGATGCGGTAGACTTCTTCCTTGTCGTCTCCGGCTTGGGCGATAGCTCCGGTAAGTTCTTTCGGAATATCCAAAGAAAAAGACTGAGGCAGAAGAGCCACCTGGCGGGCTGTAGAAATCGGTTTCAGGCCCGGAATGATCGGGACATTGATACCGGCTTTCCTGCACAGGTCGACGAAACGGTAGAAAACCTTGTTGTCGAAAAACATCTGTGTAATAATGTAATCCGCGCCCGCATCGACCTTGCGCTTCAGATTTTCAATGTCCGTTTCAATGTTGGCGCACTCGAAATGCTTTTCCGGATAACCGCCGACACCTATGCAGAATGATTCACCTGTTTGCTCATCGAAATGCCTGATGGCCTCGACCAGTTCGTTGGCGTGGGCGTAACCTTCCGGATGCGGAACGAACCTCTTTTCGCCGGTTATGGAATCTCCGCGGAGAGCCATTATGTTGCTGATTCCCAGGAATCTATAGTTGTAAAGATCGCTTTCCAGTTCCTCGGCAGATGCCCCGCCGCAGATTACATGCGGAACGACATTGACATCGAATTCCGATATGATGGCAGCGCAGACGGCTACTTCGCTGATGCGGTTTCTCACCAGATGGCGGGAATATGTGCCGTTGGCCTCTTTTCTGAAGGCGTATTCGTCCCTGTGGCAGGTTACGTTGATATATTTCGGAGCGAATTCCATGAAACTGCGGATGGTTCTGAGCAATTCGTCCTTGCTCATGCCGTTAAGTGGCGGAACGATTTCTATCGAAGGGAAAGGTTTCTTGCTTTCGTTAAGTATCTCTGTGATTTTCATTGTATTATGTCTTTGTCTATGAATTAAAGAAGGTGTCCCAGGAACTGCCGAGCCTGCTGCTCTGTCATGCCGCGCCTTGAAGCATAATCATCGAACTGTTCCTTGCTGATATGGCGGATTTCCGGATATGTCGCATCCGGGTGGAAAAATATGAAACCGCAGATGGATGCGTCCGGAATCATTGCGAAGCTCTCCGTAAGCCGGATGCCCAGTTTTCCGCTTTCCGGCAAGATGTCCAGTATATCTTTCTTCAATGTATGGTCCGGACAGCTTGCATAACCGGCTGCCGGCTTGACAATCCGCACATTCCTTCCTCTGCCGCAATGCATCCGTTTCTTCAGGAAATCATCCAGCCAAAGCGATGCGGCTTCCGCCAATGTTACCCTTACGGCCCTGTCCATCATGCTGTTATAATCTTTCGTGGCCGTTTCCGGCAGTTGGGAGGTGATGTCTTCTCCCGAGGCTCTTCCATAAACCCTTCTGGCGAAAAAGTCCGGCAGTCCAGCCTGGCAGCCGCAGGTGCATGCCGGGCCATGATTCGTGACCACACTGATGGCAAATGTGCCCATCGGACCGTCATGACCGGACGGGACGAAATCCGCAAGAGACAATCTGCTTTCTCCATGTGCATCGATATTCTCCTGGCGCAGCATCGGGAATCTCGTGCTTTCACCGCTTATGACAATGTCGTTGCCCTCGCGTCGTGCATTCATGATTCTCTCTGACAATCTGATGATTACCTCATGCCTTGTCTTGAATCTCTCCAGCACCGCCTTGCCGTCTTTTACGGTTTTCTCTATTATCGGATCGTCCGGCAGGTCCCCGCCGTATTTTATGCCCCAAATCGCCAGGAACATTCTCCAGTCGAAGTAGGGAAGTATTTCATCTATAGAGAGTTCCATGGCTGGAATGTCGCAGAATGAATACTCTTCAGGTGTGAGATATGACTCTTCGGGGAATGCCGCTTCCGGCACATCGCTTTCCTGCATCGTACGTTTCGCCATCATGCTTTCATACATGGCCTGCTGCTTTTTCTGCGCCTCGTGCTCTGCAGCCTCGAATTTTTCCCTGTCCATCATGCAGCGTTTCGCCATCACCGCGCTTGAAGACGCGTCCTGCGCATAGAAAACATGCTGATACAGAGGGGCCAGCTTGACGGCAGTGTGCAATGCGGATGTGGTCGCGCCGCCGATGAACAGAGGAGTATCCATACCTCGTCTGGTCATTTCCCGGCACAATTCCTCCATCTGGTAGAGCGACGGCGTAATCAGCCCGCTCGCCCCGATGATTGCGGCATTGTGCTTCTGCGCCTCATCCAGAATCCTCTCCTTGTCCACCATCACGCCCAGGTCAATGACCTCGAAACCATTGCAGCTCAGGACAATGCCGGTGATGTTCTTTCCTATGTCATGGACATCTCCCTTGACGGTAGCATTGATTATGACAGGTCTTGTGCCGGAATCATTGCCCTCGCCGGTCATGTACGGTTCGAGAACCGCGACCGCGTCCTTCATGATTTTTGCGGACTTCACGACTTGCGGGAGGAACATTTTGCCGTCGCCGAAGAGCTCACCGACGCGCTCCATTCCCGCCATCAGCGGTCCTTCGATGACTTTCACCGCAGAACAGTATTTATGGTAACACTCCAGCACGTCCGCCTCCAGTCCGGCGCCGCGTCCCTTTACGAGACATTCTTTAAGCCGCTCTTCAGGCGTACTGTTCTGTCTGTCAATGTTTTCCTGTGCGGAATTTGTGGTCGCGCCACCGTTTTTAGCTGCCTCTTTCGCTGCCATTATCTCCTGCGCCTTCGCGATAAGCCTCTCGGTCGCATCCGCATCCCTGTTCAGGATCACGTCCTCTGCCTTCTTCAGCAGATCAGGTTCAATGTCATCGTACACTTGCAGCATTCCCGGATTCACGATTCCCATGTCAAGTCCCGCATTGACAGCGTGATAGAGGAAAATCGAATGCATCGCCTCGCGGACGGTGTTGTTCCCTCGGAATGCGAAAGACAGGTTCGAAATACCGCCGGAAGTATATGCTCCAGGCAGGTTCTGCTTTATCCATCTGACGGCTTCGATGAAGTCAATGCCGTATTTGGCGTGCTCCTCGATTCCTGTTCCGACTGAAAGGACATTGACATCGAAAATAATGTCATGCGGCGGGATGTTCAGCTTGATTGTCAGCAGTTTATATGCTCTCTCGCAAATCTCTATCTTCCTGCTGAACGTGGTAGCCTGACCGGTTTCGTCGAATGCCATCACCACCATTGCCGCTCCCAGCGCATGGATTTCCGCCGCCTTTTTCAGGAAAGCTTCTTCACCTTCTTTTAGGCTGATGGAGTTTACAATGCACTTTCCCTGAGCGTTTTGCAGACCGGCTACAATGGTTTCCCAATGCGATGAGTCTATCATCAATGCCGCTTTTGCCACAGCCGGGTCGTTGGAAATATATCTCACGAATTTCTCCATGCAGGAACGGCTGTCCAGCATGGCGTCATCCATATTTATGTCAATGATGCTCGCGCCGTTTTCTATCTGATCCGCTGCAATCTGCAGTCCGGTCTCGTAGTCCCCGGCCGCGATGAGTTTCGCGAATTTGCGGGAGCCTGCCACGTTCGTGCGCTCTCCGATGTTCGTGAAATTGCTGTTTTTCAGGTCAATGCTTACCGGTTCCAATCCGCTCACTGTCAATGTTTTGTCAATGCCGGTGCCGGCGTCAGTCTTTCGTGGCCTGATATCTTTTATAGCTTCGCTTATGGCGGCAATGTGTGCCGGCGTGGTTCCGCAGCAGCCTCCGATGATATTGATGATTCCGGCCTCTGCCATCTTCCTGACTTGCAGCGCCATTTCCTCCGGAGTCTCGTCATAACCGCCCATTTCATTAGGCAGTCCGGCATTGGGATAGCAGATGACGGCGCATTCCGCAAACTCCGATATCTCCTTTACGAGAGGCATCAGGTCCTCCGCTCCAAGTGAGCAGTTGAGTCCGAATGCCAGGAGAGGGTAGTGGCTTACTGAAGTGTAGAACGCCCTTACGGTCTGTCCTGTCAATGTCCTTCCGCTTTTGTCATTGACTGATACTGAGACGATTGCGGGGAAACTTCCGTCAGGCGAAATCTTTTCCAATGCATACAATGCCGCTTTCGTGTTCAATGCGTCGAAGCAGGTTTCTATCTGGATGATGTCGGCACCGCCGTCAATGACTCCGCGGATCTGCTCGCCGTAAGCCTCGACCATGTCGGCGAAGCTGTACGGGCGCATGTCGGGGTGATTGATGTCCGGAGCCAGGCTCAATGATTTCGATGTCGGGCCAATGCTGGCAGCTACATGAATCCGTCGTCCGCCGGCGCTGTCCGCCGCCCTTCTCGCGATGGCTGCACCTTCGCGTGCCATGATGTAGGACAATGCCTCCGTTCCATATTCTTTCTGTGATATGCGGTTGGCACTGAATGTGTTGCATTCGATGATGTCTGCTCCGGCAGCTATGTATTCACGATGGATTTCTTCGATAATTTCCGGGTGAGTCAGGTTAAGGCACTCATTGTTGCCCTTCAGTTCGCGGCTGCTCTGTCTCAGAAATGCCAGTGCTTCCGCTGTGTCGGCATTTGTTTCCGGATAGTCTTTTTTCACGCCATTGTCGTGAAAATCAATTTCTTCCAGCCCGTATCGCTGAATCATTGTACCCATCGCCCCGTCCAGGACCAGAATCTTGTTTTCGAATATATTGTTGTCTGACATCTTGTTTCAATAAATTCATGCGCTGTTTTACGCACAAAACAGCATTGTCCATTTGTTGAAGTTCTTGTCACAAAGATAGGAAAAATATCCAAAAGAAAAGGGAACCGCCCATGGTTTTGGACAGTTCCCGTATGAATGTATGTCCGGTGTCGGCTATTTGAGTACGCCGAGTTCTTTGCCTACCTTGATGAATGCGGCGATACACTTGTCGAGCTGGCTCTTTTCATGTGCAGCTGAAATCTGTACACGGATTCTTGCCTGATCCTTAGGTACGACAGGGTAGTAGAAACCTGTTACATAGATGCCTTCTTCCTGCATCTTAGCAGCGAAAACCTGTGAAAGCTTGGCGTCATAGAGCATTACGGCGCAGATAGCACTCTGCGTAGGCTTGATGTCGAATCCGGCAGCCATCATCTTGTCCCTGAAGTAGTTGACGTTCTCTACAAGCTTGTCGTGAAGTTCATTGCTTTCTTTCAGGATGCGGAACACTTCGAGGCTGGCGCCGATGATACATGGTGCCAATGAGTTGGAGAACAGGTAAGGACGGCTTCTCTGTCTGAGAAGGTCGATGATCTCCTTGCGGCCTGTGGTGAATCCGCCCATTGCTCCGCCGAATGCCTTTCCTAACGTTCCGGTATAGATGTCAACCTTTCCGTATGTGTTGGTGAGTTCGCTTACTCCGTGGCCTGTAGCACCTACGACACCGGCTGAATGTGATTCGTCTACCATTACGAGGGCATCATATTTCTCTGCCAGTTCGCAGATCTTGTCGACAGGAGCCACGTTGCCGTCCATGGAGAATACGCCGTCAGTTACAATGATTCTGAATCTCTGCGCCTGGGCCTCCTGCAGACAGCGCTCAAGATCAGCCATGTCAGCATTTGCATAGCGGTATCTCTTGGCTTTGCAGAGACGTACGCCGTCGATGATGGATGCGTGGTTCAATGTATCAGAAATGATGGCATCTTCATCAGTCAGGAGAGGTTCGAAAACACCGCCGTTCGCATCGAAGCAGGCCGCATAAAGAATGGTGTCTTCCGTATGGAAATATTCGCTGATGGCATTCTCAAGCTGTTTGTGGATGTCCTGTGTTCCGCAGATGAAACGTACAGATGCCATGCCGAATCCACGTTTCGCCATCATTGCCGCTGAAGCATTGACCAGCCTCGGGTCGTTGGCGAGTCCGAGATAGTTGTTGGCGCAGAAATTCAGTACCTCTTTACCGGCTACTTGGATGGAGGCTGACTGGGAACTCTCGATAAGGCGCTCCTCCTTGTAGAGGCCCGCCTCGCGGATCTCAGCGAGAGTCTTGCTGAGATGCTCTTTCATTTTTCCGTACATATATAAACGTTTTGTGTTTCATTTGTGTCATAAAATTACGCAGAAATCACATAAAATCAAAGCTTATTAAAAAGTTTTAACGATTTGTTATGATTTTCTTCGGAAATCATGAAAATCTAATTATTTTTGTGAACAAATTTATTAAAACAATAAGTTAAAGTACCGATATGAAGAACATTCTCATAATTGGAGCGACTGGACAGATAGGTTCTGAGCTCACTATGGAATTGCGTAAAAGATATGGAAATGACCATGTCGTAGCAGGTTACATTCATGGAAGCGAGCCTAAGGGTGAACTCAAGGAGTCAGGTCCGTCTGAAGTGGTGGACGTTACTGATGGCGAGATGATTGCTGCCGCAGTGAAGAAGTACCGCATTGACACGATTTACAATCTTGCGGCTCTCCTTTCCGTTGTTGCCGAGTCCAAGCCGAAGCTGGCATGGAAAATCGGTATTGACGGTTTGTGGAATGTTCTCGAAGTTGCCAGAGAGAACGGATGTGCAGTGTTCACACCTAGTTCCATCGGTTCCTTCGGTCTCAGCACTCCGCATGTCGGAACTCCTCAGGACACTATCCAGCGTCCTCGTACGATGTACGGCGTGACCAAGGTTACCACCGAGCTTCTCAGTGACTACTATTTCACCAAATATGGTGTGGATACACGCGCGGTACGTTTCCCTGGCCTTATTTCCAATGTTACCCTTCCGGGCGGCGGAACTACCGACTATGCAGTGGATATTTACTATGCTGCTGTCCGTGGCGAGAAATTCGTCTGCCCTCTGAAGCCTGGTACATTGATGGATATGATGTATATGCCTGACGCGCTCAACGGCTCCATCAAACTTATGGAGGCTGATCCTTCAAGACTCATTCACCGTAATGCGTTCAATATCGCGTCTATGAGTTTTGCTCCGGAGACCATTTATGAGGCAATCCGCCGTGAGGTTCCGGGTTTCGAAATGGAATATCAGCCTGATCCGCTGAAGCAGAGCATCGCAGACAGCTGGCCTGACAGCATGGACGACTCTTGCGCACGTCAGGAATGGGATTGGAAGCCTGAGTATGACCTTGAGACAATGACCCGTGACATGCTCGCCAAACTCCGCGCACGTCTCCTGAAATAGCATCGCAACTTCAACGATCTCTTTATACCCGCCCCGTCGACATTCTAGATGCAGAGCAGCATAATCATTTGAGCTGTAATGACATGCAAGAACATCTCGACGGGGTAAACTGTTGCATAAGCTACAGAAGGCTCATCGTCCTCGACGGTACTGAGGGCGTAATTTAGCGCTATCGGGTTCGCCATTGCACCGCAGAGCATGCCGATATTGGATGCATAGCTGGTCTTGCAAAATTTCGTGGCGATGAATCCCATGATCAGGACAGGGACTATTGCCATAAGGAAACTGAGCAGAATCCAGAGAAGTCCTTCCGGCTGGAATACCGTTTCGAAGAATCCCGGGCCGGCACTTAATCCCAGTCCGGCAAGGTAGATGGTGAGTCCCATCTGCCTGAGCATCAGGTTCGCACTTCGTGTAGTATATGTGGTAAGGTGCATGCGTGAACCATAGGCCCCCATGAGGATTCCTACGATTATCGGGCCGCCTGCGATACCGAGTTTGACCGGAATGCTCATTCCCGGTATGGCGAACGGTATGCTTCCCAGCAGAAGACCGAGAATGAGGCCGATGAAGATGGAAAACAAGTTAGGGTTTCTCAGCTCTTTTTCTTGGTTTCCAAGCACTTCTGCCACCCGGTCGATGGCGACTTCCTTTCCCACGATGGTAAGCTTGTCACCTATCTGGAGATGCAGTCCGCTTGACGGAAGAATGTCGATGCCCGCCCTGTTCACTCTGGTGATATTGATGCCGTAGGCATTTCTGAGGTGCAGGTCGCCAAGTTTGGCACCGTTCATATGTGGCTGTGTGACAAGCACATGACGCGATACCAATGTGCTGTCAAGATGGTTCCAGTCAATGTCTTTCTTGTTCCAGTCCTTGTGGACGGTTTCTCCGAAAAGCTTCTCGGCAATGCCGGTTTCCGTTTCTTTGGTCATGACCAGTACATGCTCGCCTTTCTCCAGAATCGTATCTCCGTTCGGTATGATTACCGTGCCGTCATTGGCATCGTCTTCATTGTTCCCGTTGAATTTCCATACCCTGGACACGACAAGCCTGATGGACACGTCCTTCATGATGTCTTTTATCGCTTTTCCGTATATCGCCGGATTGCTGATGCGGAATTCTGACACAAATGTCTGATTGTCATGCTGTTCTTTGGCATTGGAACCAGGCTTGTGGAATATCAGTTTCAATATTACTACGCATAGTATCACGCCGATTACGCCGAACGGATATCCCACGGCGCAAGCCATCGCCATCTCGTTGGATGTGGCAGTGGCATCAGGGTAGACCTCCAGAAGTGACTGTTGTGCCGCACCAAGCATAGGCGTATTGGTGGCCGCTCCCGTGAGAAGACCGACGGACGTAGGCAGGGAAATGTCAGTCAACATGCTGACTATTACCGTCATAACCGCTCCAAGTGCCAATACTCCCAGACCCAGAAGGTTTAATTTTATACCGCCTTTTTTCAATGACGGGAAAAAGCTGGGGCCCACCTGGAGACCGAGGGCATAGACGAACAATATGAGTCCGAAGTTCTGTGCCAATGCGAGCATCTGCGGATCTATCGTCAATCCGAAATGGCCGGCAATGATTCCCGCGAAGAATATGAATGTGATTCCGAGCGAGACGCCCTTGATCGTAATTCTGCTGCATATCAGTCCGATCGCGCAAATCAGCGAGAGGACGAGTATGGCCTGTATAAATGTTTGATTTGTAAATAATCCTGTTAACCAGTCCATTATGATTCCTTATTACTTGTCGTATCTGAACGGACTGTCAAATTCGTTCAGTTTTATATGTCTTTTGTCTTTTTCGCTCAATAACTTCAGTTCGTCCGGAATTTTCCAGTCAATTCCCAATGTTCCGTCTTCCAGTGAGATGCCACCGTCCGCCTCCGGATGGTAGAAATTGTCGCATTTGTATTGGAACAATGCGGTTTCGCTCAGAACCGAGAAGCCGTGAGCGAAGCCTTTCGGGATAAACATCTGCCTGTGGTTGTCTTCCGTGAGTTCCACTGCTACATGTTTTCCGTAAGTCGGAGAGCCTTTTCTGATATCTACCGCGACATCAAGAACTCTTCCTTTTATGCACCGCACCAGCTTGCTCTGTGCATACGGAGGATTCTGGAAATGCAGTCCGCGTATCACGCCGTATGTGGACATGCTCTCATTATCCTGGCAGAAATCTATCTTGCCGATTTTTTCTTCGAATTCATGTCTTGACCAGCTCTCGAAAAAATATCCTCGCTCGTCTATGAAAATCCGGGGCGTCAAAATCACAACCCCCTCTATATCTGTCTTTGTAACTTTCATGTTATAGTGCTCCGTACATGTTTTGGTAGTATTTCAAATAATCTCCGCTGGTCACATTGTCCAGCCATTCCTGATTTTCAAGATACCATCTTACTGTCAGTTCAATGCCTTCCTCGAACTGGAGCGAAGGCTCCCAGCCAAGTTCTTTCTGGAGTTTGCGGGAGTCGATGGCGTATCTCATGTCGTGTCCTTTGCGGTCCGTGACGAATGTGATGAGGTCCAGGTCTTCGCCTTCCGCCCTGCCCAGCTGCCTGTCGACCGTATCGACCAATACTTTTATGAGGTCAATGTTTTTCCACTCATTGAACCCTCCTATATTATAGGTGTCGGCTACTTGTCCTTTGTGGAAGATGGTGTCAATCGCTCTCGCATGGTCTTCCACGAAGAGCCAGTCACGGACATTTTCTCCCCTGCCATAGACCGGAAGTGGCTTTCTGTGTCGTATATTGTTGATAAACAATGGAATCAGCTTCTCCGGAAACTGGTATGGCCCGTAATTGTTCGAACAGTTGGTAACCAATGTCGGCATGCCGTAGGTGTCGTGGAATGATCTCACGAAATGGTCCGAAGCCGCCTTAGCCGCTGAATATGGAGAATGCGGATGGTAGCTGTTCTCTTCGGTGAAGAATTTTTCTCCATAGACATGATGATGCGCCGAGGATGCTTTCGTGGAGAAAGGAGATTCCAGGCCGTCCGGTGCCGTGATTTCCAGCGCCCCATATACCTCATCAGTGGAAATATGGTAGAAGAGGCATGGCACTCCATTGATTTCCCAAGGCTTTTCCTGGCTTTCCCAATGAATCCTTGCAGCCTGAAGCATTGACAATGTGCCGATTACATTGGTGTTGGCGAAGGTGAACGGGTCCTTTATCGAGCGGTCGACGTGGCTTTCCGCTGCGAGGTGGATGATGCCGTCGACATTGTACTTCCGGATGATTTCCAGCACGGTCTCGAAATCACAGATGTCTGCCTTGATGAAGGTGTAGTTCGGCTTGTCCTTGATGTCGTGGAGATTGGCGAGGTTACCGGCGTAGGTCAGCTTGTCGAGATTGATGATATGGTAATCAGGGTATTTGTTCACGAACAGCCTGACGACGTGGCTTCCGATGAAGCCTGCACCGCCTGTAATGAGTATATTTCTTTTGCTTTCCATTGGTGTCAGCTGTTTTCAATTTCTTCGATGCAGCGTTTCAATGAGTCCGTCCAATATGGTATGCGGATTCCGAACGTCTGCTTGATTTTGGTCTTGTCGAGTACCGAGAAATGTGGTCTTGCCACAGGGCTCGGAAATTCATCGCTGTGGCATGGCCGGATGTCACAGGTGTTGCCGCTCATCTCGCAGATGGCTTTCGCGAAGTCGAACCATGAGCAGACGCCTTCGTTGCTGAAGTGGTAGATGCCTGTCTTGTCCAGCTGGCCGGTTTCAATGATGCTGCATATTGTTTCCGCCAGGTCGCCTGCATAGGTCGGTGTCCCCACTTGGTCGAAGACTACCTTCAGGCTTTCCCTGCTGGAGGTGAGGTCGCGCATTGTCTTCACGAAGTTCTTTCCGAAAGGGGAGTAGAGCCATGCGGTGCGTATGATTATGCTCGCGCAGCCTGTGGCTTCAATGCTTTTTTCACCTGCCAATTTGGTTTTCCCGTACACTCCCAGAGGCTTTGTCGGCCAGTCTTCCCGGCATGGGATGTTCCGGTCTCCCTGGAATACGTAATCCGTGGAAATATGTATGAGCGTGCCGTTTACGGCTTTCATTGCGTCAGCCAGATTGCCTGCGGCAATGTTGTTCAGCAGGTTTGCGGTTTCAGGGTCGGTTTCAGCCTTGTCGACATTGGTATATGCGGCGCAATTCACGATGACATTGACATGATTCTCGCGGACGATGTCCGCAATGGCCTGCGGGTCGGTGATGTCGAGTCTCTCGTGTTCTCCGGCAATGTCGGTGAATATGAATCGGTTACGGCTGCTGCGGGAGGCGATTTGCATTTCTCGTCCGAGCTGTCCGTCCGCTCCTGTGACTAAGATTGTATGATTCATTTCAATACTCCAGATCTTTCTTCAGTGTGTCAGGTCCCTCGTTAAGGATGGACATGAGGTATTTTCCGTAATCGTTCTTGAGCATAGGCGCCGCCGCTTTCTTCAGCTGTTCCGCATCTATCCATCCCTGCCTGTATGCAATGCTTTCCAGACATGCGACTTTCAGTCCCTGGCGTTTCTCCAGGACCTCGATGAAGGTGGATGCCTCGGAGAGCGAGTCGTGTGTCCCTGTGTCGAGCCATGCGAATCCGCGTGCCATTGTCTGGACTTTCAATTCATTGGCCTGCAGGAAGTTCTGGTTGACGGTGGTGATTTCCAGTTCGCCTCTTGCCGAAGGTTTTATGGTCTTGGCGATGTCCACGACCTTGTTCGGGTAGAAGTACAGGCCGACTACTGCATAGTTGCTCTTCGGGTTCTTCGGCTTTTCTTCAATGCTGAGGCAGTTGCCGTTCTTGTCGAATTCCGCTACGCCATATCTTTCCGGGTCGCTTACGCGGTATCCGAAAACCGTGGCTTTATGGTGTTCTTCCGCGTCTATTACAGCCTGCTGCAGCATGGCATTCAGTCCTGCTCCGTAGAAGATATTGTCTCCAAGTATCAGGCACGCGCAGTCATTGCCAATGAATTTTTCGCCGATGATGAATGCTTGTGCAAGGCCGTCCGGTGAAGGCTGCTCCGCGTATTCGAATTTTACTCCGAAGTCGCTTCCGTCTCCCAGAAGTCTCTGGAAATTAGGCAGATCCGTAGGTGTGGATATGATGAGAATCTCCCTGATTCCTGCCAACATCAGCACAGAAATAGGATAGTAGATCATAGGCTTGTCAAATATCGGTATCAGCTGCTTGCTGATGCCTTTGGTGATAGGGTAAAGCCTGGTTCCGCTACCGCCGGCAAGAACGATTCCTTTCATAAATTCCTCGAATTTGCTACTAATATACGTGATTTTTTCAGCATCACCCAATAACTAAGGGGCAAATCGTGAATATTATATTTCGTATATTTGCAGTACTAAACAAAAACATTGAAAAATATGAAGAGATTTTTTATTGTACTGTCGGTTCTGCTGGCATTTGTACAGTGTCGGCCGGCGTCGGACGAACTGAAGGTCGTGTCATTCAACATCAGGATGGGGGTTGCGAAGGATGGTGAGAATTCATGGGAATTCCGCAAGCAGGCTTCTGCCGCCATGGTGAACGAGCTCCGTCCCGATATCATGGGACTGCAGGAGGCTTTCGATTTCCAGTCGGAGTATATTAAGGAACAATGTCCTGATTATGACGGAGTTGGAGTGGGTCGTGATGATGGAAAGTCAGCCGGTGAAATGATGATGATTTTCTTCAATACCAAGACGGTCGAACTGAAGGATTGGGGTACGTTCTGGCTTTCTGAGACACCGGAAGTTCCGTCTTTCGGCTGGGATGCCGCATGTCGCCGCACTGCCACATGGGCCCTTCTGGAAATGCGCAAGTCCGGAAAGGAGTTCTATTATGTGAATACCCATCTTGACCATCAGGGCCGCGAGGCTGAAAAGAACGGTCTGAAGCTCATCGTGGAGCGCATTGACAGTATCAATCCCAAGAAATATCCGATGGTCCTGACCGGTGATTTCAATGTCCTTCCGGCTGATGCCGTGCTGGATGACCTGGACCAGATAATGTCCAGTGCCCGCGCTACGGCGGAAGTGACCGACAGCATCCCTTCTTTCAATGCTTTCGGCAAACCGTTGAAGCATGCTGCGATAGGGGACCAGTTCGTGGATCTTGCGACTACTGCCGGTCTGACGATTGACTACATTTATTACAGCGGTTTCTCCAAATGTCCTAGTTTCCACACCGTGACGGAGAGTTTCGCCGGAGTGCCATACATTTCTGACCACTATCCGGTTACGGCGGTATTGAAATTCTAGAGGTAACTTGCGGACTCGAACTTTATCGGGTCGGAATTATAATGTGGTGGTTCCCGATGGATGAGCGCAGAAAATAATCTGCAAGTCCGGGAGCCGCCACGATTATTTGTGTCCGGCAGAGATTGTCATTATATTGATTTTCAATGATATTGACGTCTTCTAGAAACATTTCCGTGCAGTCTGGCGAGACCTTTAGTATCTTGGCCGGACCTGCCGGGATCGTGCCATGTATGGCCACTCCGATTCCTGATTCGAAATGCGTGTCGTAACAGTAGCCGCTTACGATGTTCAGCGGCACGGTGCAATGCGCAAACAGCAATTTGTCTCCGTCAATGCGTGAGAGATTTGCCTGGAATCCAGGTGTGCCATATTTTTTGTTGGCGATGCACATTGACAGCAGAGCCGGCACATCGCCTTCGCAGGTTGCTACAACTCCCTGACTGTTAAGGATTGCCAATGCCAGACATCCTGTATTGCCCAGCGCCGTGAGCAGGTCGAAGCATCTCAGGGACACTCCGTCCAGTCCATATTCGTCCACGATTGTCTTGAGCGCGCAATATATGTCAAGTGCCTTTCCGAAGTCTTTTTCCGTTATTTCGCATCCGAATTTCGGCTTGTTCAATGCATTGAGGTCCAATTCTTTCAGCAAGGTCCTGTCGGGTGTCTTGGCCATGTCGACCAGTTTGTTTATGTCAATGTCAATGATTTCCGCTCCGAGTCTTATCTTTGCTTCATCGTAGTCCACATCGCTGGAAATCAGCCAGTCTGATGGCTTTCCGACGACTCCGACTTTCATTCCCTCCAATATCCGCCCCAGTTCATATTTTCGCACATGGCTCTTGTTTCCCCTCGTGAAGCCTGCTTCCAGTTTCCCGACGATTTCTTCTGTGTTTCCATGTATGATTTCTCCCGGATATCCGTTACGGTTCAGGAATGACAATATTTCCATTGACGCAGCCAATGAATTGCTCTTGCCGCTTGTAAGCAGTCTGATAGGTTCGTTTCCAGGCACCTGCAGCTTTCCGTCTTTGCAGAATATGCTCTTGAAAATCCCTTCAGTGCCCCCTGTCCGGACATAGATGAGGTTGTTACGTGTATCCCCATATCCGGAGAAATCTTCGCCCATGAAGCAGAACCTTTCTCCCATCATCGCTTCGATTTCCCTTATGAATCCTTCCTCTGCAGGACTACATGCCGCCTCGCTATGCAGGCTTGATGTCAATGTGTATAGTGTGTGCATCTCTCTAGTGTTCCTCATAATAATATGAATAATCAATTCCTTTCATAAACATCTCTCGGTCATTCACCTTGTCTGTCAACGCATTTTTCAGAAGTCCTTTGATTTCTGTACTATCCGCCACGCTCCTTTCCATTGCTGAAAGATAATCATATTTATCAATGCGGCTCCAATCTACGCATAGACCAAGCTTTTTCTTCAGAATTAAATCCAGCCAAATTCTCGTAGTACGCCCATTGCCCTCACGAAACGGATGTGCCACATTCATCTCAACATATTTATCCGCAATCTCATCGAATGACTCTTCAGGCATCTGCTCAATGTTTTGTAACGTTTGCGATAAATAGGCCACTGGAGCGAATGTGAATCCGCCTTTGGAAATATTAACCGAACGTATCTGTCCGGCAAAGTCATACAATCCTCCAAACAGATAAGCGTGAATCTGCTGAAGCCCCTTCACTGTTCCGACTTCAATGCTGTCAAGTAAAGAACTTTCGAAAAGTGTATAAGCTTTCGCCTTGCTCTTCCCGTCAATGGTATCTTCGCCATAAGTGAACCACTCAATGAACCGCGAAGCCTTGTTGTTTGGCATATTTTTCGCCAGTTCTATAACTCCGGAAGCATCAAGGACATCGGTAAGTCTCATCTTTCCATCAGGGGCTCTCAACTTGAACTGGTTAGTGCCACTAACCAGTTCAGGTTTATCTGTTTTTAGTTTGCCTTTCAGATATTTCCAATAGTTCCTGTTCTTCGTATAGTCATCCTGCGCGTTCAATACTCCGACAATATCAAGCACACTGTACCACCATTTGGAATTATCTTCATCCCAAAAGGCCCTCACCTCATGGTCGTCAAAGAAACGTATTGATATTTTAGTCATTATTTTATCCTTAATATATAGTACGCAAAGATTCTTCACACATTTGTTGTGTATCCTCATATTGTTTTATCAGCCCAAATATAGCAACATTCAAAAAAACTGCATCATCTAATGGATTCTTTTTTACTAGTCGATAATGTTGCTTTTGAATGCGCCCGGCCGGCGGTGGCGCCTCTGGAGGTTCGCTTCGCTCATCCC
>FR882194.1:0-13900 GCA_000434935.1 Bacteroides sp. CAG:709
GGGCATTGTATTACACCTCCTTCCCGATTCTGAAACAGGGCAAGAAGGCAATGGAGAGAGAGGAGGGTGACCCGAAGAGACCATGGAACTTCCGGCTCGACGGCGTATTCTTCCTGGGAGTACTGAACTACAAGCATCTGGACGACGACCGGACAGAGCACCGTTATTGGCTGCGCGAAGGGACGACCGGCGAGACCATGACCGACAAGCTGAAATTCGTCTTTGTCGAAGTTGCGAAGTTCAACAAGACCGAGGACGAGCTGACCACCGACCTGGACAAATGGCTGTACATGCTGAAGAACCTGTCGGATCTGCTTGAAAGACCGGCGGCACTGCGCGACAAGATTTTCAAACGGATTTTCGATGTAGCTGAAATTTCCAGCCTTGATGATGAAGACAAGAAGAATTACATCAATTATATGCAGACGGCAAGGGACACATACAACCAATTGGAGTACGCGAAGAAAAAAGGGCGCGAGGAAGGCATTGAGAAGCGCTCAAGAGAAATTGCTGCGAACATGTTGAGAAAGAATGTTCCTATTGAGTCGATATGTGAATTCACCGGTCTCTCAGCCGAAGAAATTACCAAACTACAGAGCGAAGCGTAACTAAAGCCACAATCAAAATGCGCAATAGAACTGAAGTGTTTCTTCTCAGGCGGGACACGGCCACACCTTCGCCAGGGCGCTTGCAACGTCGGGACGCGGCCACGGGGTATGCTGTAACTTGCTGATAATCAAACACCATTTTAACAGTGGCGTGGAAACGCAGGCTTTTTTTGGCCACGTTTCCACGCCCAGTTTTATAACACATTGAAAATCAACGCTTCCAAAAACGAAGCGTGGCCGCATCCCGCCGCTGGATTTCAATGTTATGAAATGCGCACCTGCCGGACTTGGGACAACACTGAAATCGCTTACCTCTCGTGCGCAAAAAGGCCGGATTTACTCACGACATGACCATTTTTCAACTCGACGTGCGTGGAAAACGTTTTAATGCGCACGAAAGGCTACATAGCATGGAAATGACCATCAGTAAAGACCATGTGGCAGAGAAGCCCCGCCGAGACACCTGACCAGAAACACAATATTTATCCGTGAAAACTCGCTCACGGACAGAACAGCCGTCCCTGCCACGTATCACGACCAGATAAACAATCATCCAGGAGATGAAGAATCTGGAAATTGCGGATCAGACCCCACTGGGTCTCATTGACGAAACGCGGAGGCACCTCGCCGGCGACACGCTCTATGTACAAATCCGGGCGGAGACGCTCCAGAATATCTACCACAAGATCCAGATAATCAGGCAAATCCAGACGCAGGAAATCATGAGGGACAGCCGCGTACTCCTTCTCGATGCGCGTCCCCTTGACCAATTGCAACTGATGGAACTTCACGGAATGAAGCGGCAGGGAACTGATGAACGAACACTGATCCACAAGCATTGACCGGGACTCCCCCGGAAGACCCAGGATAAAATGCGCCCCGGGGTCAAGACCACGCTCGGCAGAAAGCCTCACGGCACGCTCGGCAGCAGCCACATCATGACCACGCCCGACACGCAGAAGCGTCGCATCATAACACGACTCGATCCCGTACTCCACCTTCACCACCGGCGACCCGAACCCGTCCCGACGCCAATCCGGCAACGCCCTGCCGGCCTTCAGCTCCGCCAACCAATCCAACTTTTCCTCGTCAATGCAATCCGGCCTCGTGCCTATGACAATGCCGACGATATGCGGATGGGACAATGCCTCCAAATACAGCTCCTTCAGACGCGGAAGCGGAGCGTAAGTATTTGAATATGACTGAAAATACGCCAGATAATGTCTGGTGTTGCGATAACGCACCTGATGAAATTCAATGCCCTCGTCAATCTGGGCGGCAATGGACTTGCCGGCAGTGCTGTAAGACGGATGGAAAGCAGCATTGTCACAAAAAGAACAACCGCCGTAGCCGACGGTGCCGTCACGGTTCGGACAAGTGAAACCGGCATCAATGACAAGCTTCTGGAGACGCTCGCCATAGACACGCTTGTAATACCCCACGAAGGTATTGTACCTCTTACCATCCGGAAAACAATCCGGCATCACCATTGAGACACTTTCCATAATATCGGATTTTCGGCTGCAAATCTATTAAAAAGTACTTATCTTCGCAAAACAGGCATCAAACAACAGCGGAAAATGAGAAAATCAATAATACCTGGCCTGGTCGCATTGGCATTGAGCCTCAACGCGGCCGGACAACAGAAATACGGCATCGTCAAATACTCGGCGGACTTCATGCGAACGCTTCCCAACTACGAATCCGGACTGGAGACACAAGCATTGATGGGAACCCCGGTGGAAATCATTGGCAGTGAAGGATATTGGCTGAAAATCAAGACTCCGGAGCCTTACACGGCATGGGCATCGGACATGGGCATCATCCCGATGGACAGCACACAACTCAGGCAATACATAGCAGCGCCGAAATACATCTGCACCTCACTCTGGACGGAAGTCTACGAAGCCCCCGACGCCAGTTCACAACGCATCAGCGACCTCGTTGCAGGCGACCTGCTGAGGATAAAATTCAATGCCGGCGACAAACCATTGAAACACAAACTGTTTCTGGCCGTAACAATGCCTGACGGACGCACAGGATATGTGAAATGCCAGGACGTGGCGGAGTTGTCATCATGGGCCGCATCCAGAAAAGCCACGCCGGAAAACGTGGTCGCCACGGCAAAGAAATTCCTCGGGACACCTTACATGTGGGGAGGCACCTCGCCTAAAGGCTTGGACTGCAGCGGATTGACCCGTACCGCATTCTTCCTGAACGGCGTACTCCTGCACAGAAACGCATCGCAGCAAGTAAACGAAGGCAGGGCGGTTTCATTGGAAGGATTCATCCCGGGAAAAAGCGAAGGCGACCTGAAACCGGGCGACCTGCTGTTCTTCGGAAAACGGGCTACGGAAGAAAAACCGGAAAGAATCACCCATGTGGCAATGTATATAGGAGGCGGCAGGATAATCCACTCTTCACACGAAGTCAGAATCAACTCGCTGAATCCATCGGAACCGGACTATTACAGCGGCGCGACAAGGCTCCTGCGGGCAAGCCGGATGTGCGATGCGGACGGGACCCCGTACACATCAGTGAAGATTACCGCAAGTCCTTACTATTTTCAAAAATTTTGACTAACTTTGCGGAATCCGTGCAAACGCATGCAGACCATGCACGAAACACGGCACAGATAAAGCAATTTATTAAAAAGTTCGTAATACTATGAATCTTAGAGATTTCAAAAAAGACGTTGAATACATTGTCGGCGAATTCGTCGATGATTGTTCTCTCTTCATTACCCTCAACCCTCACAAGAGTTCAGAGAAGATTGCCGAGATCATCAGCGAGGCAGTAGATCTGTACAATGACATGAAGGACAAGGCTAATGCCAAGGTTGAGCCTAAGCAGAGAAAGGCATGGTTCGCAAATCTCCATAAAGAGATGTTCGAAAGAACAGATGCTCTCTACGAGAAACTCAGCGCTGTAGTTACAGCAAAGGAAGGCGAATAATTTTCTCCACCAGAAGAAGATAAGGGCTGATTATCAATGCGATAGTCAGCCTTTTTCATTGCCCGGCAGCAATGCCTCACCCGTTGCAGAGTTTCACCAGAAGGGCATCGATAAAATTGCGTACCGCGGCGGAATCATCGACAATATTGTTGGTCATTATCGAAAAGACAATGGTGTCACCCTTACCGCCGGCAGGAAGAATGTAGCCGGAATAGCACAGGACCCCGTTCATGGAACCGCTCTTCATGCGGACACGGCGGCGGAGCGAATCCGGACAATTCTTCATGCGCGAACCACCTGCCACAGAAAGAGTTGAAAGATACTGCGCAGAAGAACGCGACTGCGACATCGCCTTCAGGAAGCGGCAGAAAAAGTCCGGCGAAATGTAGTTGTGCCGCGCCAGACCGCTGCCGTCCACCATACGTACACCACAACCGCTATCCACGCCAAGACTGTCCAACTCCCTGAGAATCACCACCCCGCAAGAATCGTACGACGCCGAACCCGTCCGCGTCTTCGAAATCATACGGATCAATGTTTCCGCATAAAAATTGTCGCTCCGGTCATTCGTCACCTTGGCGATTTCCAGAAGCGAAGGCGAACGGAAGGAAGCGATAGTGCGTATCGAGGCAGGAGACGCGGCAGGACGCGAAGACACCTCACGGGAAAACTTCTCCGCCTCACGGACATTGCCATAAGAATCGACATCTGCAGCAACGCCGTTGGAAATGCCGGCACCGCGAAGGAATTCGCTGAAGGACCAGGCGCAGGTCATTGCCCCGAACTTGTTGCTGCACTGTTCTTTACGCTTCCCCTTGTCGATGGCCAGCGAGCCACGCAGCTCCGCCACGGGAGCCAAGTCCGTGTTAAACAAATACAGGTTGTCACCGGAGCCCGCCGGAGAAGTGAAAGCATTGACACGAAACCGGAGCCACGGGAGGGAAGGCGACATTGAAACGACATTGACCTTCGACTTCAGCGCGGTCGGTTCGACATTGACAGTCAGAATGTTACGGGCGAAGCAGAGGCCGTTCCCGCCGGCACCGAAATCCGTTCCGAGGTCATTGTACGCCCAGTTTTCGTTCTCGATTGGGCCGTCGAAGAAGCGCCCGTCGCCGATGACGAGGCCGGAAATCCGATGAATTCCGGCGCGGGTCAATGTCCTTTTCCACGTCGCGAAAAGGGTGTCGCGTAACGGAGCCATCATATCGCCGGAAGCGATGGTCGGGTCACCGCCGCCCACTATGTAGAGGTCCCCGTGGAGAGTCCCGTTGCTGACATGTCCGGTATAGCCGAGCCGTGTCGTGAAACGGAAGCCCGGGCCGAGGGAATTGAGAGCTAAACCAGTGGTAATCAGCTTGGTATTCGACGCAGGTATCAGCTTCCGCATACTGCCGTACTCCGCGAGAGTATCCCCGTTCATGCTCACCGCCAGAATGCCGCAGACGCCCGAGCGGAAAGGCTCCTCCGCCATTTTCAGGTCAATGAATTTCTGCGCCGGCGAAAAACGGGACGAATCAGCCCTGCGGGCCAATGAATCCCCGATCTCTGCCCCGCGGATTCCGGATTCAATGCCGAAAAACATCGACATTGACAATATTATAGTAAAAATCAATTTCATATCCGCAAAGTTACGGAAAGTTCTGCACCGATTCTTATCATTTTTGCGTACATTTGCAGTTCACGAAACTTATAATAAAACAAACTATGAGCAAAAGAGTTCTCGTGTCAGGCGGTGCCGGATTCATCGGCAGCCACGTGACAGTCGAATTGATTCAGGCTGGCTACGATGTCGTTGTAGCCGACGATATGTCAAACTGCGACATGACCTGTTTCGAAGGTGTAAAAAAAATCACCGGTAGGGAAGACATCCCGTTCATCAAGATGGATTTCTGTGACTTGGAAGCAGTAAACAAGCTGTTCTCCGAATTCCAGATCGACGCAGTCATCCATTTTGCTGCGTTCAAGGCAGTCGGAGAATCGGTGGCCGAGCCGGTAAAATACTACACCAACAACCTTTCATCATTCCTGAACGTTATCGAGGCTGCCCGCACCCACGGCGGATGCAACGTGCTGTTCTCCTCATCTGCAACAGTTTACGGCGAGCCGGACAAGCTCCCTGTAACCGAGGAGTCTCCACGTCAGCCTGCAACATCCCCTTACGGCAACACGAAGCAGATCTGCGAAGACATTCTCCGCGATTCAGTGAAAGCTTACGCAAGATATGGCACGGAAGTTACTCCGGGCGTACATAAAGAGGGCTGCATCAAGGGTATCGCGCTCAGATATTTCAACCCAATAGGCGCCCACCCGTCAGCACTCATCGGCGAACTCCCGAGAGGCGTGCCTAACAACCTCGTACCGTTCATCACCCAGACCGCAATCGGCAAGCGCGAGTGCCTGAGCATCTTCGGCAATGACTATCCTACCCCGGACGGAACATGCCAGAGAGACTACATCGACATCGTCGACCTCGCCAAGGCACACGTTTACGCTGTCGCAAGAATGCTCGACGGCAAGATGGAAAAGGACTACGAGATTTTCAACATCGGCACAGGCCGTCCGGTTTCCGTCCTCGAATTGGTCAATGCTTTCGAGAAGGTGAACGGCGTCAAACTGAACTACAAGTTCGCTCCACGTCGCGCAGGTGACGTTACAGCCATCTGGGCAGACCCTTCACTTGCCAACAAAAAACTCGGCTGGAAGGCAGAACGCACTGTAGAACAGACACTTGAGGCAGCTTGGGCCTGGGAGAAGCATCTCGCAGGAAAATAAATGCCGAAAAATTTTACTATCTTTGTGAAATGAACATAAATTCATTATTCTAGAATATGATTTACACACAAGAAGTGCAGCACATGTGCTGCGTTGCAAAAGGCGCGAATCACGCCAATGCTCCTATTCCTGAAGAGGGAAAATGGGTGCATTCAAAAGAAATCAAGGACATTTCCGGCCTTACACACGGTATCGGTTGGTGTGCTCCTCAGCAGGGTGCCTGCAAATTGACACTCAACGTCAAGGACGGTATCATCGAAGAGGCTCTCGTAGAGACTATCGGCTGCTCCGGTATGACCCACTCAGCTGCTATGGCTTCTGAAATCCTTCCTGGCAAGACACTCCTTGAGGCTCTCAACACAGACCTCGTTTGCGATGCCATCAACACCGCGATGCGCGAGCTTTTCCTTCAGATCGTTTACGGACGTACCCAGTCTGCTTTCTCAGAGGGTGGTCTTCCTGTAGGCGGTTCACTTGAGGACCTCGGAAAGAACCTCCGCAGCCAGGTAGGTACAATGTTCGGTACCAAAGCCAAGGGAAGCCGTTACCTCGAAATGACCGAGGGATACTGCACCAAGATGGCTCTCGATGAGAACAATGAAGTTATCGGTTACGAGTTCGTAAACCTCGGCAAGCTTATGGATGCTCTCAAGGGTGGCGCTACAGGCCCGGAGGCTATCGAGAAGGCCAAAGGAACATACGGCCGCTTCAAGGACGCTGTTAAGTATATTGACCCACGTAAAGAGTAAGAGAACATGGCACTTTTTGAAAGCTACGAGCGTCGTATTGATAAGATCAATGCAACTCTCAACAAATATGGAATCAAAGACATCGATGATGCTAAGGCAATCTGCGATGCCAAGGGTATCGACCCTTACAAGATGTGCGAAGACACCCAGAAAATCTGCTTCGAGAACGCGAAGTGGGCTTATGTCGTAGGTGCAGCCATCGCTATAAAGAAAGGCGTAAAGTCTGCTGCTGAGGCTGCCGAGGCTATCGGTGAAGGTCTCCAGGCATTCTGCATCCCTGGTTCAGTTGCTGATGACCGTAAAGTAGGTCTCGGACACGGTAACCTCGCAGCCCGTCTCCTCAGCGAGAACACGGAGTGCTTCGCATTCCTTGCAGGTCACGAGTCTTATGCTGCCGCTGAAGGCGCTATCAAGATCGCAGAGATGGCCAACAAGGTTCGTCAGAAACCTCTCCGCGTCATCCTCAACGGTCTCGGAAAGGACGCTGCCAAGATCATTTCCCGTATCAACGGCTTCACATACGTACAGACACAGTTCGACTACTACTCAGGTGAGGTAAAAGTCATTTCTGAGACCAAGTACTCTGAGGGTGTACGTGGCGGTGTACGTTGCTATGGCGCTGATGATGTTCGCGAAGGCGTTGCCATCATGTGGAAGGAGAACGTGGACATTTCCATCACCGGTAACTCCACCAACCCTACACGTTTCCAGCACCCTGTAGCAGGAACATACAAGAAGGAGCGCGTGCTCGCAGGCAAGCCATACTTCTCAGTAGCATCAGGCGGCGGTACCGGACGTACACTTCACCCGGACAACATGGCTGCAGGTCCAGCATCCTATGGTATGACTGACACCCTCGGCCGTATGCACTCTGACGCTCAGTTCGCAGGTTCATCTTCAGTTCCTGCTCACGTCGAGATGATGGGCTTCCTCGGAATGGGTAACAACCCTATGGTAGGTGCAACTGTTGCAGTAGCTGTGGCTGTCGCTCAGGCTATGTAATCAGGCATCTCGCCAAGATACAATAAGCGGAACGTTCGAAATTGAGCGTTCCGCTTTTTTTATTTATTGGTTTCAATTAATTTTTCCGCGACTATCCGCGCAGCCTCCCCGATTATCTGCACACACGGCCGTTTCTTGTAATACTCCGCCGTGCGCTGCGACGGCATAGGGGTTTCGCGCTGTCCTGACTTGTCCAGACCAAGCAATTCGCGGCACACGATACTGCCGCCGTTTGCCGCCTTGAATTTCTCCGCAAACTCCTGAACGATAGCATAATTCGTCTTGCGGGCCTCCATATCGGCCGGAACATCGGCAGGAGAAATGAAACCCGCCATCATGGTACAGCCGCTGAAAGCGCCGCACACCTCACGAAGCCGTCCCATGCCGCCGCCGAAACCCGAACCTATTATCTTCAGCAATTTCTCATCAGCAATACCGGATGCCTCCAGGACATCGGCAAAAGCAAGTATCACTGACTGTGTACAATTGAATCCCTGTTTGAACAGCGCCTGCGCTTTCTCACTCCGTTCTTCCGGAGAAAATCCCTGCGGCAATTTCATATTATTGTCTGAATAAATTTCTTACAAGTGCCGGAATATCAGCCACTTTCACCACTTCGATACCCTTCGCGGCAGCATTGTCAATGGACGTGAATGAAGAAATGAATATCTTGCGGAAGCCTAGTTTTGCGGCCTCGATAACGCGACGCTCCGGCTGGTTCACCGGACGGATTTCGCCGCTCAAGCCTATTTCTCCAGCGAAACAGATATTGGCAGGAATCGCGAAATCGAAATTCGAAGAAAGGACTGCGCAGACCACCGCCAGGTCGCATGCCGGATCTGTAACTCTCAATCCTCCAGCCATATTCAGGAACACGTCCTTCATATTGAGCTTGAATCCCGCACGCTTTTCCAGCACGGCCAGAAGCATGTTCAATCTGCGGACATCGAAACCGGTCGCGGAACGCTGCGGTGTACCGTATGCGGCAGAACTTACAAGTGCCTGAACCTCGAAAAGGAATGGACGCATGCCATCCAGCATTGCACAGACGGCCGTACCGCTGAGCCCCTCCTCATGCATCGGCATCAGCATTTCCGACGGGTTGGTCACCTCACGCAACCCCTTGCCGGTCATCTCGAAAACAGCCAGCTCCGACGTGGAGCCGAAACGGTTCTTTATGCTCCGCAGAAGGCGGTAAGCCCCCTTGTTGTCACCCTCGAACTGGAGCACCACGTCCACGATATGTTCCAGAATCTTAGGTCCCGCGATGTAGCCGTCCTTGGTAATATGACCGATGAGAATCACCGGCACGCCGGACATTTTCGCATAATGCAGCAGCATTGCCGTCACTTCCTTTATCTGCGAAACCGAGCCTGCGGAAGAATCGACATTGGAGGAGAACATGGTCTGCACCGAGTCCACGACCATCAGGTCAGGCTTCAGAGCATCCGCTTGCGCAATGATGTTGCTTATGTCTGTCTCGCTGTAAATGAAGCAGTTGGAGTTGTCTCCACCAAGCCTGTCGGCACGCATTTTCACCTGCCTCGCGCTCTCCTCGCCCGACACGTACAATGTCTTCAGCGCAGGCGCGCCCAACGGAATCTGAAGGGACAATGTGGATTTGCCGATGCCGGGCTCGCCGCCTATCAGGACCAATGAGCCTCTGACAATGCCTCCGCCGAGCAGCCGGTCGACTTCTGCCAATCCAAGTGAAATCCTGTTCTCTGCAGATGCTTCGATTTCTTTCAGATGCAATGGCCTGTGATTCGGCGCGACAGCTGCCTGTGACACGTTACGGGACGGCTTTCCTGTCGCCACGGTCTGTTCCACCATGGTATTCCACTCCCCGCATGCCGGACAACGCCCCATCCATTTGGGGCTTTCGTTTCCGCAATTCTTGCAGAACCACACGGTCTTTTCCTTCGTTGCCATAATATAAGCGTTTCTTCCTGCAAATATAATACAAAAAAAGCAGCATCCTGAGTTACCTCAAGGTACCGCAATTTTTCCTGCGCCCAAATATGGGCTCAATTAGGTTTTGCCTAATTATTCAGCAACAACGCTATCAGCAGCAGCGCAGCAGCTTGAATCAGCGCAAGCAGCACAGCTATCTGCTACACAGCAGGTGCTGTCAGCCTGAGCAGCTTCAGCCTCAGCAGCAGCTTTCTTAGAAGCATTGTTTCCGCAAGATGCAGCAGCAACCATCATGGCTACAACTGCCAAAGACATAAATACCTTCTTCATGGCTTTAAAACTTTAACTAGTTAAACTAAAATTTTATAACGCGGCAAAAGTACACTTATTTTGGATAACTACAAACAAAAATCTAAAATTTTTTAGTTAAAAAACGTAATTATCTAGAAATTAGTGCTTTTGTAACGTTCTAGGCTCGTGAAAAACCTCCATTCCGTGAATATTTCCGTCGTCGATATGAAATCGTAAGGCAGTCCGCTCCACGTGCCATCCCTGGATGCCGCAAGCACCTGGATTGATATAGAGCACGCCGGCCGCAGGGTCGTTTTTCACCATGAGAATATGAGAATGACCGCACACGAAAATATCCGGAGAATAACGGGTGATCAATGCCCTTGCATTATAATCGTAATGTCCAGGACGGCCTCCGATATGCATCATGAGAACCCGCTTTCCCTCACATTCAAAACATTGATATTCAGGATATACCAGACGGATATCCTGACCGTCGCAATTTCCGTAGACGCCTTTCAGCGGCTTGAATGCGGCAATCGTGTCTGCGAAATTGATACTTCCGCCGAAATCTCCGGCATGCCACACCTCATCCACAGGCTCCAGAAACTCCTGGAATTCCGGACTGAACACGCCGTGCGTATCAGATATGATTCCGATGAACATTATACTATATTTCGATAATAAACCATTGATACAGAAGCGAGTGCCGCAGTTTCCGTGCGAAGTCTGGACTCTCCGATATGCACAGGAACATAGCCGGCCGCCACTGCCGCATCGGCCTCTTCCCTGGAAAAATCACCCTCCGGTCCGATCAGGACAATCACCCTTTTAGCATCGTTCTTCTCCAGAACATCCCTTATCGAAGTCCTCTTCTGACCGTCTTCGAAACAGTACGCAATCATTTTCAGGGCATCTGTTTCTGCCGTGCTTTCAATGAATTCACGCACGGACATCACCTCCGAAAGCTCTGGTATAGAAGCCTTTAGAGACTGCTTGGTCGCCGACAGGAGAATACGGTTCATCCTTTCCGGTTTAAGAATCTTCCTTTCGGAATGTTCGCCGATTACCGGCACGATTCTGTCCACCCCGAACTCGGTCGCTTTCTCCGCGAACCATTCGTAACGGTCAATGTTCTTGGTCGGACACACTGCCATGGTCAAATCATAAGGATGCCCGCCCCAGTTCTGATGTGCCTGCTCAATCCTGGCCTCCGCCCCTTTCGGCGAATCCACCACCAGAGTGCACTCGTACATAGTTCCATGGCCGTCAATGATATTGATACGGTCGCCGGCACGGTGCCTGAGGACCCTGACGCAATGCGCGGATTCCTCTTCTCCGAGTCGGCAAATGCCTCCGGCAATGTCTTCCGTCCAGAAAATCTCCATCGCTCTACTCCCTGATTATCTGAATTCCGCCGTCCACATCGACCTTCATGATCTGCGAAGCCTGACCGGTCGAACCTTTTTCCAGTTTAGGCTCCACGATGTAGTCCACGGCCGATTTGATGGACTCCGGTATGTCAGCGAATTTATGCGGTGAAGGTTCACCTGAAATATTGGCTGACGTGGAGACAATCGGACGTCCCAGCTTGTAAATCAAATTCTGGCAGAACTCCATGGAAGGGATGCGTATGCCTACGCTTTCATCCTCAGCCACAGCATTATACGCCAGGAAATGTCTGTCAGCCACAGCCTTTTCTCCATCTGCAGGGGCCTTGCCATGTATGGCGCCAGGATAAATCAACGTCATAGGCCTGTCATTGACCTCGACAAGCTGCACCGCGATATCCGGAATGACTTTTACGAAACGGCAAATCATATCCATATCGGAAGCGAGCAGCACCAGCGCCTTGCTGTCTGAACGATGCTTGATTTCATAAATCTTGGCTACCGCCTCAGGATTCGTGGCATCGCAGCCAAGTCCCCATATGGTATCGGTAGGATAAAGGATGATTCCGCCCTCTTTAAGGACTTTAAGTGTCTCATCCACAATCATTTTCATGTCTTTCATATCATCTGGCAATTATGGCTTCCACCGGATAATGATCCGAGAAGCGTTTGTTTATCACTTTATGGGACAATGCGTTATAGCTTTCCGGAAACAGGATGTAGTCTATACGCAGTAACGGACGGAGCTTGGAGAATGTCGCACCCGCCCCCGAACCGGCCTCCTTGAAGGAATCCTTGCGTTTCCGGCTGAGGCGCCAATAGGTATAGGACATCGGCGTGTCATTGAAATCACCCGTCACAATCACATTTTCCCGACAATTTTCAATATCTTTCAGCACCTGCTCCACCTGCCTCGGCCGACGCACGATTGACCGTCTCATTTTCTCCTCCGTATCCTTCACAGCCTTCTTGTAATCCTTCTCCAGACCCGTCGCGAGTCGGGACAATGATATATTGTAACTCTCGAAATGACAGTTATATACCCTCAATGTGTCACCGCCGATGCAATAGTCGGAATACAGAGCCATGTTCGAACTGTGTTCGAAATCAATGTGCCCTTTGGACAATGCCGGATAACGGCTGAAAGTAACATTGCCGCAGCTTCCATATTTGTTCACATTGACATAATATTGTATGTCGTAACCTTTCATCTGGCGGGAGAGGTAGCTGAGCACGCGCTCCTTATTCTGCACGTAAACTTCCTGGAGGCAGATGATGTCCGCGTCCCCGGCGCGCAGGAACGCCATTATGGAGTCGGCGCATTCCTTTCTGGATGAGAACGTCATACCTTGCGGCAGCGCGAAACGGCCGACATTGTAGGAGACGATTTTCAGGCCCTTGGAAGTATCGTCCCTGCTGGTGGAGAACCGGAAGAATTTCCCGAAAATCAGCAGCGTCGGGATCAATGCTACAAGCGGTATCACCACGGCCTTGGAACGGCGGAGAAGCGCCCATACGAGCAGCAGGACATTGACAAGCAGAAGCGGGTAGAACAACAGCCCGAATATGGTCATGAACCATGCCTTCGCCGGATTGACATAGATAGACAAGTAACTGATTATCAGCAGTCCTGCGGATATTATCATCAATGTCCGCGAAGTGATGCCGAAGAACAGGCTATGTTTTCTCTTGCTCGTCAAAATCAATAGATTCTACCCTTCTTGCGCCACCATCTGATAAGCAGCCAGCCGAACAGCATACCTCCGAGGTGGGCGAAATGTGCCACGCCGTCCTGGATTCCGGAGACGCCGGTGCCGAGTTCAATGATGGCAAATATTATCACGAACCACTTGGCTGTCAATGTGACAGGAGGGAACAGCAATGTCAGTCTGGAGTTCGGGTAGCACATTGCATAGCCGATGAGCACGCCATAGATCGCTCCGGAAGCACCGAGTGTCGGCGTATTCATAAGGATCTGATGGGCAATGTGCGCTCCGTTGGCGATAAACACCTGGTCCTGAATCCATTCCACGCCCGTGTGCAATGCTGCCGCACCCAGGCCGGTAACGAAGTAGAATATCAGGAAGCGCTTGGTGCCCAGCGCCCGTTCCAACACGATTCCGAACATCAGGAGGGTGTACATATTGAAGAATATGTGCCAGAAGCCTCCGTGCATGAACATGTGGGTGAGGATCTGCCATGGGCGGAAGAGCGG
>FR882194.1:13917-18939 GCA_000434935.1 Bacteroides sp. CAG:709
GAAGAGCGGCGACGCCGGATAGAACATCGCGAAGGTCCCCACCATGAACTGCTGGTTGATCAACGTCGCGATGAACAGAAGGATGTTTATCGCGACGATATTTTTGGTGGCAGGCGGTATCGAAGCAAGGAAACCGCCTCGTCCACCGCCATAATTGTCATAATAATAGCTCATAATCTAGAACATCTTGTCAATGTCTTCAGGCGACATGACTGTCATAATTTTCCTGCCGTTGCTGGTATATTCCGAGTTCGAGCAGGCGAACAGGGCATCCATCAAAGACCTTGCCTCGACCGGAGATTCGACCGGCTTCCCCTCGGAAGCGCCCATTTTGGCAAATTTTTCCGCCATAGAGGACTCCATCATTCCAGGTAATGCCGTATGATTGTCTGTCAATACTATAAGTACATCTGCCATAGCTGCTTCCACACTGTTCCTGTCCACCTGGAAGCCTTCCGGCATACCGTTCACGACGATGGTGTCGTTGCCGAACGGAGTTATGTCGAAGCCAAGCGACTTGAGCAGGTCAGCGTGTTCGTCGAATACCAGGCGGTTGTCCGCACCCACTTCCACCTGCACAGGGAAAAGTGCACTCTGGCATACATGCTCACCGCCGCTTAATGCTTTCAGAAAGCGCTCATACAGAACTCGTTCACGTGCGCGACGTATATTGACAATCAGCATTCCGCCTTTGACTACCGATGCGATATATTTCTTCTGGACCACGATTACGGATGGCTGTGACGCTACCCTTTCCTCGAACAGTTTTCCGTAGTCTTCACGCGGCTCCACAAAACGGGATATTCCGCTGCCGAATGTCTGCTGTTTCGTCTCAGTATCAGGGACTTCCGGGAACGCGGCAGGAAAATCCGGCATTTCATTGAAACCGCCATCGAATCCGGCATTGGCCCCGAAAGCATTGCCGCCGAAGGTTCTGCCGCCGGCAGCCGGGGCGTCGAACGGGTTGTAGTCGGGGTCGATATTGACGTCCGGCTGGTGCGTCTCGGGCCTGAACTTCTCGAAGTCATTGCTGAACATCGGCATTTCCGGCGTGTCCGCCAGGTCGAAATCGATGCTGGCTCCGAATGAGTTGCGGCCGAGCGCTTCTTTCACGCAGGCATACATCGTCTGGAAAATAACGCTGTCATCTTCGAACTTCACCTCGGTCTTGGTAGGACTGATGTTTACGTCCAGCCTGTGCGGATCCATTTCCAGATAGATGAAATATGATGGCGTGGCGCCCTGCGGAAGCAGATTTTCATAGGCATTCATAACCGCCTTGTGCAGATACGGGCTTCTGAAATATCTTCCGTTCACGAAGAAGAACTGGTTTCCCAATGTCTTTTTCGCGAGGTCCGGACGGCCTACGTAGCCATGGACATTTACGATGGATGTGTCCACATTCAGGTCCACGACCTGGCTCACAACGTTGGTGCCAAGAAGGTCCTGTATCCTGTATTTCAATGACTTGGCAGGTTTCAGGACATATACGTCCTTATCGTTGTGGATGAGCGTGAAGCCGATTTCCGGTCTCGTGAGGGCGACATGCGTGAACTCCTCAATGACATGTTTCAGCTCCACATTGTCCGATTTGAGGAACTTGCGGCGCGCAGGAACATTGTAAAAAAGGTTCCTCACGGAGAAGCTGGATCCGACAGGGGCAGAGACTTCATCCGTAGAAACATGCTTTGAATCAGCGAATTGCACCTGGCATCCGACCTCGTCTTCCGCCCTTCGTGTCTTCAATGTCACTTCTGAAACGGCGGCAATGGAGGCCAATGCCTCGCCTCGGAAACCGAACGTGGTTATGTCCATGAGGTCTTCCGCCGTGGCGATCTTGGAGGTCGCATGGCGTTCGAAGCAGACTACAGCCTCGTCTGGTGACATGCCGCATCCGTTGTCAATGACTTGTATGAGTGTCCGGCCGGCATCTTTCAATATCACTGTTATCTGTCCGGCTCCTGCATCTACCGCGTTCTCCATCAACTCCTTGACCACAGAAGAAGGTCTTTGCACGACCTCTCCCGCAGCTATCATGTTGGCGATATTGCTTGGTAATATTCTTATATCCATGTTGTCCGTCCCCTCTCCTACAGCAGCGAATAGAACTTGGTGATATATATCATCACTACGACGAAAAGTATGAGGCCGATGAGGGTGATGATTTTCTGGGCCTTGTTCGACGAGCGCTTCTTGTGTCCTCCACGGAATGCGCCATTGAGGTATGAGCCAGGGACATAAGGGGCGTCCTTATGTTCCAGAGAGCCGTCAACCTTGCCGAATTTCTGCTTCAACTCGTCCTTTTCCTTATCGTAATATCTGGGTTTGTAATCGAAAACCCGGTGTTCGCTTTCGCCGAACCATCCAAAATTTGCCATAATTTTCCGCTGTTGAGTTCCGCCTTCGCAGAACTTGAGTTATTCTAGCAAATTTAACATTTTTTCGGCAGATAATCGACAATTAAAGTCGGACACGGACACCGAACGAGAACATTCTGCCGAAACCCCAGTAGCCGCGGAAGAATGCCAGGTCATGGGCCGCCCCATCCTTTCCCCTTTCTATATAGGTGGTATTGAGCAGATTATCGCCCCTGACAAACACATTCAGACCGATTTTTCTCGTGGAACGGGCACCATATTTCCATTCAGAACCCCAAGAAACGGAAGCGCCGACCAGATGATATCCGGGGATGCGGTATGAATGCTGCCTGTCATCCGGATTGTTTCTCGTAAGCGGGTCGAAATCAGCATACATCCTGTCATTGAACTGCCAATCCGCGCTGGCGGAAAAACCTGCCGGGAGGATGAATTTCGCGGAAGCGCCGATTTGCGTCTGCGGGGCATCGGCGACCGGAAGCCCGTCGCAATAGACATTGACACGTCCCACCTCCGTTCCGGAATAGTCATCGTAGATTATCGCAGACACGTCTTTCATCCAACGCCAGTTTCCGATGGAAGCGAAAGCATTGGCCTCCAACCATTTACCGACCCGCTGAAACAGGCTTGCTTCCACTCCGCAGTGAAATGCGTCAAGTCCAGTGACCATATAGCGAGCGTCGTCGGCATCCAGTTGGCGGTACTTTCCGGACATCAGCGAGCGGTTTTTCCAATATGCCGCATAACCGGTAAGGTCCAGTTTTCCGCTGTTCCACACATATTTCCAGCCGAACTCGCCGAGAATGTTCTTCTCGTTTTTCACGCCGCGCGTAATTTCATTGTTCCCGGAAGAAAACCAGACATTGCTGTAAGGCAGACGGCTATACCAACCGCCGTTCGCGTACAGGCTATGGCCGCGGCCGACGCGATACAAGATCCCGCCTTTCACGCTCGCACCTGCGCCATGGGCAATGTCGCTGTCAATGTCTTTCCCCACATAATTGTACGTATCCCAACGCCGGTTCGAGCTTCCGAACACGGAAACGCCCAGGTCCGCATTGATTTTAGATGATTCGTAAGACATTGTCAGATAGGCAGTTCCGTGATATATGCGCTTGCCGTTTCGCGTGCGCACATAGTCCCCGACTTCCTTTATGCAATCCCTCCCGGCAATCCCCGCCAGCGACTTCGACGCATAATCCTCATACCACCAGTCAGCTCCGAGAAGGTCAATGATTTTCTCTTTTTCCCAAGTCCGGTACAGTTGGGCGTTCACTCCCCCGCCGAGCTTCCACCCATGTCCGAGGCGGTATTCCATGCTTGCGATCGCTCCCAGCTGCGTGTTTCCAGCCATGTATTGGCTGAGGATATTGTTGGCCGACCCGTCCGCATTCCGATTCGCTGCGATGGCGGCATCCCAGTCCACATGTCCGTCAGCCGTTCTGTATGAGGAGATTGCCTTGCCCTTCGTTTCGGTCCACCTTCCGCCGCCATTGCCGACAGCCAGGTAAATGGAGTTTTTCATCGAAATGCGTCCGCCGTCCCAGATGTGCTGGAGTGTGAAGTATGGCTTGAAGTAGTCATTCAGGCTGAGATTGAACGGCTTTCCGTCGCGGTATCCCCAGTTCTTGCTGTAGCCACGTCCATATTTTCCGATTTCTTCTGCGCTGAGTCTGGAGGACCGCTGCTCATGGCGTTCAGGCGAGCCCAATGCAGTGAATATCAGATGGTGTTCAGTCCCGAAGTCTTTCGCGACATTCAGCATATACGCGTAAGAATTGACGGATGTCGACTCGACAAATCCCTTGCCGCCGACATAGGATGCCATCAGGTTCAATGCCCATCCGTGTGGCAGTTTCCCGCTGCTGATTTTTATATATTCCTTGAACGGTCCCCCTCCGACGCCATGGTCATTTTTCCCGTAAACGTTTGCGTATGAGCCTATTTCGACCGCAAACATGTCCGATGGTGATTCCGTGATGATGTTGATTGAACCGCCTACCGAGCCGTCGGACAGCATTGACGCGCCCACTCCTTTCTGGACCTGCACCGCCCACGTGGCATCCGCCAGACCCATCCAGTTGTTCCAATACATTCCGCCGCTGACGAGTCCGCTGATGGGAATGCCGTTCAGGAGTATGGCAATGTTTTCCTGTCCGAAGCCGCGTATATTCAGCTTCGCATCGCCGTAACTGCCTGATTCCGAGGTGGCATAAAGGCTCGGCAGTCCCTTGAGAAGTTCCGGGTAGGTTCGCATTGCCCCTCGGTCACGGAGTTGTTTTTCGTCAATGACAGCCAGGCGCAATGCCGTCCGGTTCTGGTTCGCGAAATGAGCATTGACCACAGATTCCCGAAGGGTCAGAGTTTCGACAGGAGTGTCGTCCGTGGTGTTGTCCTTGCCGTTTCCGGCGGCAGCATGGGCATCAGCGGCGCACATAGCCAGTGCAGCCACATGAATTGTGATGCCCATGAGCAGAATGTTTTTCTTCATACAAAAAAACCTTAAATTGTTACTCATGGCATACAATTCAAGGCACAGCGACCCTCTATGGATCGCTTGGTTCTTCTTCCATCCAGACTCACCAGATTAATCACCTGGAACACTGTCGGTGCCGTAGTTCCAACGGCTCCTGCCTTTCGGCTCGCG
>FR882194.1:18976-19229 GCA_000434935.1 Bacteroides sp. CAG:709
TAACCGCCGATCGGGATTCTCACCCTGCCCTGAAGTAATGCGGCCGCAAAGGTAGCAATAATTATGACTTCAGAAAACATCGCCCTGCGTTTTGTTAAAAAAAGACACGATTTTTTAACAAAATGGCCTTCAAAACAGATTTGGTTAAAAATTGCCGCGATTTTTTAACGGAATGGAGTTTCTCGTGACTCATGCCGTGGGAATGGACATCGGGGAAATCCACGTGGTCGCAGAAGTCCTGGCGGGGGTGGAG
>FR882194.1:19341-71246 GCA_000434935.1 Bacteroides sp. CAG:709
CGCCGGGGCGCGCTTCGTCACCCCGCACTGAACAAGTTGGCACGATACCGGCACTCACAGTTTTCAGATTACATGCTTATTATCAGCCAGTTACAACTATTCTTCACGATAAATATACGTGCCAAGTCCCATGTTTTTTCATGAGACTTGGCATGGGCACTTTTTCGTAACTCGCTGACACGCTACCATTTAGCCAAATATCAACATGCCAACTTGTTCAGAAATTGAACACATGGAGACCGTATCGGGTAAAAGTCCTCGGGAGAGTTCATCGGAAATGACAATCGAGAATGAACATCGGGGATAAACATCGGGAAAGGACATGTGAAAATTGTCTTCGGGAATGCCCATCAGGAAAGGACACGGGGAATGACAATCTGGAATGAACAATCCGGAAAGACCATGTGGCAGAGAGGAATGTCCGGCATGGTAGGAAAGAGGCAATGTGGAAAAACGGAAATGAGGGAAAGGTGGTGATGAGGGAATACGACTATGACAACACGCGAGATGATGAGAATGCGCGCGGTTATCTCCCGCCGGGCCTGCGGGGAGCTGTAGGAAAGGACTCTCCTCGGCCAGACGAGGACAACCGCTTACTCTCTTGTTTTCTAATGAAACCCGGCATCCGGATTACCCAAGACTGCGCCGATCCATGTCTGGGCATGTCAACACAAGAACCCGTCGGAAGCAAAAAGTGCGTCGAAGCGTAGCCGCATCCCGCCATACGCGTGGTGGGGGCTACTTCGTCAGGCCATTTCGTCCCGCCGACGTGGTGAGTTGGATTTGGGTGACGAGGTCGAAGAAAATCGTCCGGCATGGTGGACGAAAAACCAAAATATGGGGAATGGAAACCGGCAAATGTTCGTAAGACCTCCCATCGGGGCTCTGCGCAATAGCTGCTTCGTTCTATGTAAGACGTTTTCTTGAGACAAAACGTCTTACGTGGTGACGTGCGTAAAAACGCCAGATTTACTCACGACATGACGAATTTCGGACACGACGTGCGTGGAAAACGTTTTAGCACGCACGGGACGAGGGAACAACGGCCCGAGAACATATCCTACTGAAACAAATCGAAAAAAGCACCTGCGGAGAATCGCAAGTGCTTGTCTTTCGTAGCGGGTCGCAGGATTGAACTGCGGACCTCATGATTATGAATCATGCGCTCTAACCAGCTGAGCTAACCCGCCATGACTGGTCGGAGACCAGATTTCAAGTTGAGATAGAAGGATTCGAACCCTCACTGACAGAGCCAGAATCTGTAGTGCTACCATTACACCATATCTCAATGTCATTCCCGCTATTTTCAGAACGGGACTGCAAATTTACAACACTTTTCGGATTCTACAAATATTTTTCACGTTTTTGCACGGAAAAATATCATAAACCTACTTTTCCCGATGATAAATCAGCGCTGTGGCCCATACTTCGCAACCTTCGCAGCGACCCACGAAACCCAGTTTTTCGGTAGTGGTCGCCTTGACGGATACGCAATTCACGTCCACAGCCATGATTTCTGCCAGGGTCTCACGCATCTGCGGAACATACGCTCCTATCTTCGGACGCTGGAGAGCGATGGTAATATCCACATTGCCGACAGCATAACCGGCATTGGAAATGAGTTCCACCACCTTGGCCAGCAGCATTTTGCTGTCCGCACCCTTCCACTCGTCGGAGGTGTCGGGAAAATGATGCCCGATATCACCTAGCGCCAGGCATCCCAGCAATGCGTCACACAGAGCATGGATAGCCACATCCCCGTCGGAATGCGCCACGAAACCGCAATCCGAATCAATCTTGACGCCTCCCAGCCACATCGGCAGCCCTGGAGCTATCTGGTGGACATCGAAACCGTTCCCCACCCGGAACGGAAACATTGAATCAGCCATAAACTATTCCGGTTTTCCGCAGGTGTAGCCGAGCTTTTCGATAGCCTTCTTCAATGTCGCCTCATTCGTCTTCGCAGGATCGTAAGAAATGGTTACCGTTTTCTTTTCCAGATTGATTTCCAATGACTTGACACCCTTCTCGAAAGAAATGTTCTCACGCACTTTCTTCACACAATTCTGACAATGCAGACCGACATTGAACACGACGGTCTTCACCTCCTTCTTCGGAGCGGCCTCCATGACGGAAGCATTGACTATAACCGGCTCCGCAATCATCATCGAGAGCGGAAGCAATGCTGCAATCGCAGCAGTATAAATGATTTTTTTCATAACAAACATTATTTCCAAAGCGTAAACCGGACGCCGAGATAGAACTTGGTTCCCATAATCGGGCCCCAGACAGCACTGGCATCGAAGTCCGGACGCGACGCATCCACATGACCCGACATGCCTTCAATAGCCGTGCCGATTACCACATTTTTCTGTCTGAAATTCGTAAGATTTTCCGCTCCAAGATACAGGTCCACGCCTTTGAAACGTTTGGTAACTTGCAGATACAGAAGCGGATAGACCGGCGTATAACCATCCTTATAGAGAAGCTCGCCATCCTCTCCACGCAGCCCCTTCATAAACTCATAGACACGCGACTTGCCATTGACAGAAGCGGTGAAGTCGAAAATCCACTTGTTCAGATTCGTGGCATATTGGAGATTCAGCACCCCCTTGTATCGGCTCGTCATCGGACGCTCCACAAGCCCCCTCCCCTCGAGTTCCACCTTGGCATCCGTATAACGGAAAGTGGCGGAAACAGTAAATCTCCTGAAAGCCTCAACATTGAAATCAACCTGATAATTGTTTGAATATGAGCGCTTTCCGCCAAGAGCATAAAAATCAATGGCGTTGAGTCCATGCTCATAATCGACTACCATCTGCTCCGCAAAACGCGTCCCGAAATAGTCAAAGCTCAAATATGTGTCATCAGAAGCCCCGAAAGGCAGATAAAATGTGGCATTGCCCCCGAAAGTCCACGCATCCTCAAGAAGATGGTCGGAATACGCTCCGGTAAATGCCTTGCCGGTAGAAAGGACGCCGATATTGTCAATGACCGGCAATGCCCGCCTGAGACCGCGTCCGCCGTTGGCGCGCAGGACAATCTGCTCCAACGGACTGTATTTCAATGTCAGACGAGGCACGGCCTTGAATCCTTCGCCATTGAACCAATCGCCACGGAAACCCAGAATCGAGGAAAATTTTTCGCCCGCATGAAACGTGTATTCTCCGGAAACGCCAGCATTGTAAAAAGCCTTGGACGTCTTGCCGGGATCCAGTTTCTGGGCCGCGACCTTGCGCATGAAATCTTCCGAAAACCAATCCGCCGTACCTCCCAGCGCCAATGTAAACTTGTGGGAATCATTGATTTCATCCTGGAAGAGGACATTGAAAAAGCCGGAATTCTGTGTGGTCAGATACTTGGACGCACCGGCCCGGAGGTTCATGTCCGTAAGCGTATAGTCGGCCACGAAAGCGATGTTTTTCGCATTGTCCGCACTGATCGGCACACCGACCTTCACATACGTATTCAGCTGACGGTTAACGATATCCGAGCCCCAAGGAGAGGTGGAGGACAATGTATATTTCTTGTGGTCATATCCGGATTGTCCGCCTTTGCGCATATCCTGGAGAGCGCGCAGACCGAAGCGGACCTGCACACCGGTAGGTCCATAATAGAGCCAGCGGTTGGCAACATTGAACTGAAACATCTCGGGGTCATCCATGAAGCCGTCATGGTTATGGTCGAATGTGCGGAAATTTCCGGACACATGTCCCAGCAAAACCGTGCTCCATTTCTCCCCCATCTGCAAGGACGACGCGATATTGAAATCGGTCTTCGTGTCATTCATAACTGAGGCGTTCAGGAAAAGCGGTTTCTCGTCAGTCGGCTTGCGGTATTCCATATTTATCTGACCAGTAATGGATTCCGCGCCGTTGTTCACCGATGAAAGGCCCTTGGAAACCTGTATACTTTCAAGCCATTGGCCCGGCACGTAGGAGAGTCCGAACGGAGCGGCAAGTCCACGCATCGAAGGGCGGTTCTCATCCAGCATCTGCGTATATATTCCGCTGAGGCCCAAGAGCTTGATCTGCCTTGCACCAGTCACGGCATCCGAATAGCCGACCGTGACGCTCGCCGAATTCTCGAAACTTTCCGCAAGGTTGCAGCACGCCATCTTTTTCAATCCTGCAGAGGAAATCACCTCGGTACGGAGTTCCTTGCCCTTCGAAAGATAATTCCCGTTCTGCCGGCCGACGAACACCGTCGCATTCAGGCTGTCCGCCCTGCCGTCATAAATCCCCGTAGTATCAGGGGTTTGGGTCAATGCTGATGCACCGGGCCCACGAGAAGCCGCGGCATTCACCGAAATAACTTCCAGCAATGCCACGGTAACTGCAAAATATTTCTTCAAATTCTTCATATTGTCGTCCACTTGTCAAGTTTATTCGACAAAGTTAACTACTTCCTATAAATTCCACGCATAGAGTTCCGCGAGAGCGAGAGCGTAGTCACATGATGTGGCAAGCACCTCATCTGCAAGGGAATAGTAGAGCGAAAGCTCCATGATATTGTCAATGAGCGAGATATCGCCGGCCTTCAGTTTGTGCTCCGTCAACGCCATCGCTTCCGTGGACACTGCCAGGGAAGAAGACAATTCGGCACTGATTTCCTGCAGACCTTTCGCGCGGTCATACAACGCCTTGAAACTGTTGTACGTCCTGGTCTCGGCATCACGCTCCTCAAGTTTCGCAGCTTCACATGAAGCATTGGCCTGGCGGACCTTGCTGCGGACTGACCATATAGGGATGGAAAGCCCTAGAGTAAGGCCACGGAAATTGCTTCCCTTTACCAATTCCGCCATATATCCGGCCGTAAGTGACGGATAATTAGCCATTTTCGCAGTCCGCGCCTCGGCAGCATTGACATCCACATTTTTCTTCATGTATGCAAGCTCCGGAATCTGCTGCGACGCTTCGGCATACCATGCGCCGAAATCTGCGGGCAGCACCTCATCAGTCGAAATCACGGAAGCATTGACCTCAACCGGCTCTCCGCCGTTAAGGCCCTGAAGCTCAGACAGAAGCGACTCACGCTCGACCATATTTCTGGACAATGCGTTCTTCTGTGAAAGATAGGCCAGATGCGCCTTGTTCACCTCGATCATATCCGTCTCGCCCCTCGCCTGCATATCCCTGTAAGCAGCCTCGATCTGTTCGGAACGGGCAATGCGCGAAGACAGTTCGGCGTTCACGGCATTGCAATATACAATCCTGATATACAGCTGTTTAGCCTCCAGCAGAATCTTCTGACGCTCAATATTATACTGAATATCCGAAAGTTCCGTCCTGGAATCCGCCAGTTTTCCGCGGGCTCCGGCCAATGCCGCCACATCAATGCTCTGTGTCACGGATATGTCCTTTCTGGTGCCGACATCGGCCGGACTGCTCCACAAATAGTCAAATCCCACCTCCGTAGCATCCAGGGCACGCTCCGCCTTATAGCCATATTGGTCAGCCTCAGTGCGTTTCCGCAGAGCCTGAAGCGCTGTGTTGTTCTTTTCGATCTGCGACAGGACAGTGCCGGCATTCTCCTGGGCAAACCCGGGAACAGACATTGCCACAGCCAGGCAGACAATGAGTAATTTATTGATTTTCATATAATTCCGTTAAATTATGCCCCTTTCCGGCTTTTACTTATAAAAATATAAACCACCGGTATGATGAAGCCGTTCAGCATCGTGGAAGTAAGCAGTCCGCCGAGCAGCACCTTCGCCATAGGACTCTGGATTTCGTTGCCCGGAAGTTCCCCTCCGAGAGCAAGCGGAATGAGCGCCAAGGCCGAGGTCAATGCGGTCATCAATATCGGATTCAGCCTGTCCAATGAACCGTGCATGACGGCATCATGGAGAGAAAGCCCCTCATGGCGGAGTTCATTGTACCTGTCAATCAGGAGCATACCATTCCTGGTCGCGATACCGAACAGGGATATGAATCCGATGATGGCAGGAATGCTGATGATCTTGTCCGCGAAGAAAATCGCGAATACGCCGCCGATAAGCGCCAACGGCAGATTCAGAAGCACTGCCGAAGCCTGCCTGACATCCTTGAACTGCCCGTAAAGAAGGAGGAATATCACGATTATCGCCATCAATGACGTGAACAGCAATGTCCTGGAAGCGGATTGTGCGCTTTCGAACTGTCCGCCGTACTCAACATGGTAGCCCTCAGGCAGTTCCACATTGTCTTCAATCTTCTTGCGGATCTGGTTCACTGCACCTTGGAGGTCACCGTCGGAGACATTGGCGGAAATGACGATCTTGCGGGAGACATTCTCGCGATTGATGGTGTTAGGGCCTGCTGCTGAACGGATTTCCGCAATCTGTCCGAACGGCACCTTGCCGCCAGCGGCATCCACAGGAATGTTCCTGATTTCCTCGATATTGCTGCGGCTGCCGTCCGCCGCCTTCACCGTCAGATCGAAGACCTGGTTCCCCTCATAAACCTGCGACACGACCGAACCTGCCAGATAAACCTCTACCATTTCGGTAAATTCAGCTGGCGCAATGCCATATTTCGCAAGCATCTCACGTTTCGGAATTATCTGAAGCTGAGGACGTTCAATCTGCTGTTCCACATTAAGGTCCACGATTCCCGGAATCTCCGAAACCTCCGATTTGATTTTGTTTCCAAGCTCGAACATCTTGTTCAAGTCTGTTCCGAAAAGTTTTATGGCAATGTTAGCCTGCGTTCCCGAGAGCATGGCATCGATACGATGGGAAATCGGCTGGCCTATTTCCACATTGACACCAGGAATGGTATTCAGCTTGGTCCTGATTTCGTTCACGACCTCCCTCTTGGAACGCTTGCCCAGTTCGAAAGGCGCTTCGATTTCAGAAACATTGACACCGAGAGCATGCTCGTCGAGCTCGGCGCGGCCGGTCTTGCGGGCTACGGTCCGGATTTCCGGCACGGTCATCAGCAATGCCTCCGCGTGCCTGCCGACATTGTCCGACTCCTCCAGCGACACGCCCGGGAGAGTGCTGACGTTGATGGTGAACGAGCCTTCGTTGAACGCCGGGAGGAAGCTGCTGCCGAGGCTGAAGAACACGCCGAGAGCGACGGCAAACAGAGCCAGGACGCTTCCCAATGTGATTTTTTTATGCCTGAGCACCCATTCCAGCGCCACTCCGTACCACTTCTGAAGCCATCTCACCAGCGCCGGATCCTTGCCTGCCTTGTCGCTACTTTCGCTGCCGAGAAGGAAGCTGCAGAGCACCGGGGTCAATGTCAATGCGACCAATGTGGAGGCGAAAAGTGCTGTGATAAAGGCAATTCCGAGCGGTCTGAGCATACGGCCTTCCATTCCTGTCAGGAAGAAAAGCGGAATGAAGCTGACCACGATGATGAAGGTCGAGTTGAGAATCGGAAGACGCACCTCACGGGAAGCATTGAAAACCACCTGGATAATGGATTGGCGCTCCGACTCCGGAAGTTTCCGGTTCTGGCGCAGATGCTTGAACACATTTTCCACGTCGACGATGGCGTCATCCACCAGCGAGCCGATGGCAATCGCCATACCTCCAATACTCATCGTATTGATAGCCAATCCCATAAACTTCAATGTCAATATAGACACGAGCAGTGACAACGGGATAGTGACGAGTGAAATCAGCGTGGTGCGGACATTCATCAGGAAGAAGAACAGCACTATTATGACAAACAGAGCTCCTTCATAAAGCGACTTCTTGATATTGTCGATAGAGCTGTCGATGAATTTCTGCTGACGGAAAATATCCGTGGCGATGTTGATGTCGGAAGGCAGCTGCGTCTTGAGGTCCTCCACCGCATGGTCCAATTTCGCAGTAAGGTCTATCGTGCTGGAATTCGGCTGCTTGGTGACAGTCATCAGCACGGCCGGCTTTCCTCTGTGTGAGGCAGTTCCGAGTTTCGGCGACTTCGCCCCGGCCTTGATTTCAGCAATGTCTCCCAATGTTATCGGGGCATCGCCGTCCATTTTCACGACGGTCCTTCCGAATGCGTCCACATTGTCAGTAGAAAGGACTCCGCGGATGATGTATTCGTTGCCATATTCGTACAGGACACCGCCGGCAGAGTTTCGGTTCATATCGCCGGCAGCACTCATAACTTCCTGGAGACTAATGCCGTAGTGACGCATTTTCTCCGGAGAGAGCAATATCTGATATTCCTTGATATCGCCGCCGAGTACCGTAACCTGCGCAACTCCGCCGAGCGAAAGCAGACGCGGACGGATGGTCCAGTCGGCGATCGTCCTCAAGTCCTGCATGGAGGTCTCGTCCGAGGTCAGACCGATGATGAAGACCTCGCCAAGAATCGATGACTGCGGGCCCAATGTCGGTTTTCCGCAAGTCGGAGGCAATGATTCACTAACCTCGGCAAGTTTCTCGGAGACAATCTGCCTGTCTCTGTAAATATCTGTACCCCAATCGAATTCCACCCAGACTACTGAAAATCCAGTGGTCGATGAAGAACGGACCCTTCTTACGTCCGTGGCACCGTTCACCGCCGTTTCGACAGGGAACGTAACCAATCTCTCGACTTCTTCCGGAGCCATTCCGGTAGCTTCGGTCATGACGACTACCGTAGGGGCATTGAGGTCAGGAAAGACATCCACGTCCATGTGTTTCGTGGTGTAGAGTCCTCCGACCATCAGCAGAACTGCCGCCATAAGAACGAACAGACGGTTCTGCAATGAGAATCGTATTATCTTATCTAGCATTGTCCTGAATTCTAATGGTTATGGGAATGTCCTGGGATGGCACCGGTAGCGGTGGCGAGTTTTACCTGATATGCGCCTTCGGTCACTACGACGTCGCCTTCCTTCAAGCCTTTCAGAATCTCTCTGCGGAGGCCGTCGCTTTCACCGATCTTCACTTCCTGTTTACGGTATTCTTCCTTGCAGACTTTCAGGTATACGAAATAGACGCCCTGCTCTTCGGTCAATGAGGTTTCAGGAACAGATATTACATTTTCTCTCTGACTCTCAATGAGATATATTTCACAGAACGCGCCTGGGATAAAGTTCCCGGCATTGTTGAATTCGAAAATCACAGGAAGGTAGAACGAGCCCTGGGCCACCGCATTGCCCACTGACACCAGACGTCCGCCAAGGTCCTTGATGCTATATGTGACATCGGAATATGACGGCTTGAAATTAGCTCCGGTAAAAGATTTGGCACTGCTCCAATATTTTTCCTGGAGATCGGCACGTAGCTGCAGTCTTCCGTTCTGGCTTACTACCGCTACCGGCTGTCCGGCCGTTACATAATCGCCCTCATTTACAAGGACTTGTGTTATATAGCCGTTCATCGGGGCGATAACCTGAAGGCCCTTTTCTCCGGTCTTTCCGTTATAGGCATCATATTCAGCTTTCGCTGTCTCGTATTCCTTCTTCGCCTGCTCGTAAGCTTTCTGTGAAATGGCATTGACTTTCAGCAGTCCTTCCGCCCTTTCGAATTCTTTCTGCGCAGATTCGTATGCTGCTCTGGATTTCATAATCGGATCACCTTCAGCCATTTCGCGCGCAGAAATTTCTGCCACGGATGCACCTTTACCGACTTTGATTCCAGGGAGAAGGCGGCCGGTTTTTCCACCGAGCGAGATGACACCTGATGTGGTGGCGACTATGGTACGTTCAGTGCCCTGTGCCGGAAGGATTTCTCCGCTCGTGCGAATTGCAGCGTTGAATTTTCCGGGCTTGACGGTCTCCGTTTTCAATCCGGCGGCTTCCGCACGTGCCTGAGAGAATTCGATTACATCCTTGCCGTGATTATGGGCTTCCTTTCCGTGAGCATCGTGTCCATGACTGTCGTGGTCATGACCTTCGTGGCCGTGTCCGTCATGTTCATGGCTATGTTCGTGAACCTCATGTGTTTCGTGATCGTGATTGTGGCCGGTTCCGCCGTTGTGTCCGCAGCCGGACAAAATAGCCAGGCTGGCTATCATAATATAATATGGTATATGTTTCATTTGTGGTCTTTTTAAATACTGATCATTTTAAATACTGATCATTCGCGCACCTTTCTAGTGCACGTCAAATGCTTTACTTTAACAATCAAGCACTTACGGATAATTACGCCGCAAGGAAAGGCGGCGCACGAAGCCCCTTGGAACGGACCAGATAGAATGATGACAGTTTTTCCTTTATGACGATGCGCGGAGAATCCGCTGCGTCAAATTCAGCTGCTTCCAGCACAATCACCTGAGGAACAATGAATTCCAACGCCGGCTGATATGACGGAATATTCTGGACTCTTTCCAGAAGCGTGACGATCGAATGTATCCTGCAGGACTCCGAACCATGGTCTCCGTCATGACAATGCCCGCAATCTTTGTCGGCAGTACAACCCAAATCTACACCCTGACTTGCGAAACAGATGAAGTCCAGATGATGATGGCCATCCATCTGGCCGCAATGGTGATGATGAGGGACAGACGACATGAGCAGCATCATGAATGCAGCCACACACATCAATATTTTCGAGACCCTCGTCTTCATAACAGCACAAAAATAGTGATTTTTAGGGAATTCCCTTGGCAAAGATAGGTCAATCGCCATGCAACCGGGTTGCAAAATTCGGTCATATTTCACTTAAACACATAAAAATCATACATTTAATGCCCACTTCAGTCACCTTCTGATACAATGTGACATTTTTCTACATACCTTTAGACGCAGTACAATCGGTGAAAAGACTATTATGAGGAACAGGACTTATGCGTTTATTAAAGAAATCGGCGGAGTGCTGATGGAAGATGCCAGAGCGGCCGTGGACCTGGTAATTCCACGGGAATGCATCGTATGCGGAAGGACATTGAAACTATATGAGCGGCATTTATGCCTATATTGCGAAGCCGACCTGCCGCTGACCTATTATTGGGACAGAAGACGGAATCCGATGGCAGATAAGGTCAATGCGCTGATACAGAAACGGATAACGGAAGAAATTCTGTCAGAGGAAAACACTGGAAAACCGCCTGACAATCATCCGGTACAGTTTTCATACGCGGCAGCATTGTTCTTCTATCACGGAGAGAACCTCTATAAACGTATTCCTCAGAGGCTCAAATATTTAGGAGACATAGAAGAGGGGCGGTTCTTTTCCGGGATGCTCGGTGAATATCTGCATGAATCGGCATTGTTCAGAGACATTGACATGATAATTCCGGTGCCGCTGCATTGGTCGAGACGGTGGAGCCGCGGTTATAACCAGGCGGAAGTCGTGGCGCGTGCGATAGCGCAGAAACTCGGTGGCGTTCCGGTGCGGACGGATATTATCGTGCGCAGCCGACGGACACGGACACAGACGAAACTGGACGTGAACGCGAAAAGCGGCAATGTCCATGGGGCTTTTGCTCTAGGCAAACACAAAACATTGGCAATCAAGGATATACACCATGTGTTTCTCATCGATGACGTGTTCACTACCGGGGCCACCATGGCTGCTTGCCTATCTGTCCTCCAACCATTCTTCGGTCCGGAAGTCCGCATAAGCTGCGCCACCCTGGGCTTCGTGAACAACGGGTAGAAGAAAAAATCCGGCACATTTGAGAATGTTATGGGATTTTTTCGTACATTGTACTGATTTAAAAAACAACTATACGAAATGACTAGTGAGATCAGAAATCCGGAGCTCTGGAGAGAGGGCGAACTGAAAATCGAATGGGTTAGAAGACACATGCCGCTTCTGGCAGGACTTGAGAAAGAATTCAAGGAGAGCAAGCCGTTCAAAGGCAAGAAGATAGCATTATCCGTACATCTGGAAGCGAAGACCGCGCATCTGTGTGAGATATTGGCAGAGGGCGGCGCCGAGATGTATATCACAGGAAGCAACCCGCTTTCCACACAGGATGACATTGCGGCAGCGCTCGTACATGAGGGACTGAACGTATTTGCTGTCCACGGCGCTACCGAAGAAGAGTATTTCCGCGGGATAAGGAAAGTCATTGAAGTAGGCCCGAACATCATCATTGACGACGGCGGTGACCTCGTAAACATGATACATACCGAATATAGAGAGCTGATTCCCAATGTCATAGGCGGATGCGAAGAGACCACGACAGGTATTCTCCGGCTTGAGGCCATGAACAAGGCGAAGGAGCTCGAATTCCCGATGATGCTCGTGAACAATGCCGACTGCAAGCACCTGTTCGACAACCGTTACGGCACAGGACAATCAGTCTGGGACGGCATCAACAGGACCACCAATCTCATCGTGGCCGGCAAGAATGTCGTCGTCGCAGGTTACGGCTGGTGCGGCAAGGGCGTATCAATGAGGGCGAAAGGTCTAGGCGCAGATGTCATCGTCACCGAAATTGACCCTATCCGCGCAATGGAGGCGGTAATGGACGGATTCAAGGTCATGTCAATGTCGGAGGCTGCGGCTGTCGGCGATATCTTCGTCACCGTGACCGGCTGCAATGATGTCATCACGGCTGACCATTTCATGAAGATGAAAGATGGCGCAATCTGCTGCAATGCAGGACATTTCGATGTCGAAGTGGCAGTTGCCGCGCTGAAGAAGATGGCAGTGGGCCACGCTCCGGCAAGGAACAATATCGAAGCTTACAAACTGGAAAACGGCAAGACAATCTATATCATTGCCGAAGGCCGTCTGGTAAATCTGGCAGCTGGCGACGGACATCCGGCAGAAATCATGGATATGTCATTCGCTATTCAGGCCCTCAGCGCCAAATACTTGGTGGACAATGAGAAAACCATCTGCCGCGAGAAAGGTCAGATGCTGAATGCCGTACCTCGTGAAATCGACAATGAGGTGGCCAACCGCAAACTTGCCGACTGGGGAATCAGCATCGACAAACTGACTCCGGAACAGAGCAAGTATCTTTACGGAGGGCATTGACAAGAAATATAAATATCTAACATTTAAGGAGAGACGATATGTTTAGCAAGGAAGTTTATGCAAGAAGGCGGCAGACACTGGTGGCCAAGATGGCCGATAGTGCAGCCGAGGGCAAGAGGGGCATCGCTCTGTTTATCGGAAACACTGAGGCTCCTGCCCAGTATAAAGATAACTGCTACAAGTTCCGCCAGGACAGCACATGGCTTTATTTCTTCGGAATCGACCAGCCGTTGTATGCAGCAATAATCGACCTGGACAACGGAAATGAGACCATTTTCGCAAACGATGTGGAAATCGGAGACATAATATGGATGGGTCCGCAGCCGAGCGTGGCTTCCGTAGCAGCTTCCGTAGGTGTCGAGAAATCAGCGCCTTACACGGATCTGAACGCAGCAGTCGCCAAGGTTCTTGCAGAGGGGAGGCCTGTTCATTTCGTAAAGCCTTCGAGATATTACAACACCATGAAAATCGCTTCGCTGCTCGGCTGCGGGACAGATGAGGTGGCAGGAAGATTTTCATTGGCATTGACAAAAGCGATAATTTCCATGCGTCTGGTCAAGGAGGATTGCGAAATCGAGGCGATTGACGATGCCTGCAACCTCGGATACGAGATGCACACCGTGGCAAGAAACAGCATTGTTCCGGGAATCATCGAACAGGAGATTGTCGGCAAGATGGACGGCGTGACACTCTCGAAAGGTTGGGGCGTTTCATTCCCGACCATCCTCACGCAGCATGGCGAGACATTGCATAACCATCTGCATGACAAGATTATAGAGCCTGGCAAACTGATGGTCATCGATGCCGGCGCGGAGAGCAATGTGCACTATGCGTCCGACTTCACCAGAACATACCCTACCAGCGGCAAATTCACTGCAAAGCAGCGTGAAATATATCAGATAGTATGCGATTGCAATGAGTTTGCGTTCAGCATGACACGTCCAGGCATAAGCTACCGCGAGGTGCATCTGAAGACAATGCATCTGATGCTGGAAGAACTCCGCGCACTGGATATCGTCCGCGGCGACGTTCAGGATATGGTGGAAGCAGGCATTGCAGGTCTGTTCATGCCACACGGGTTGGGCCACAACATGGGTCTGGATGTGCATGACATGGAAGATTACGGAGAAAATTATGTGGGCTACGATGATGACCAGAGTCGTTCTCCTCAGCTTGGTCTCGGCAGCCTCAGAATGGCACGCAAGCTTGTACCCGGCAATGTAATCACTGATGAACCAGGTATTTACTTCATTCCTGCACTCATTGAAAAATGGAAGTCAGAGAAGACAGACCAAGGTTTCGTGAACTACAGCAAGCTGGAATTATATTACGACTTCGGCGGCATCCGACTTGAGGATGATGTCCTCGTGACGGCAGATGGAGCAAGGAGACTCGGAAAAGAGCGCCTGCCTATCTCACCTGACGATGTAGAAGCTGCAATGGCAAAATAGAGACATGAACATTGCATTAGCAATTTTCGCAATAATTCTAGGGGTCCTGGGAATTGTCGGAAGCATCGTTCCGGCACTTCCGGGACCTCCTTTAAGTTGGTTCGGGCTGCTGCTCATGTTTCTTCGCAGTCATTTTTACGCCGTGGGGAATCCGTTCAGCAGAACAGCATTGTTGATCTGGCTCGGCATCACCATACTGGTCACCGTGCTGGACTACATTGTCCCGAGTTGGATGACGAAGATAAGCGGCGGCAGCAAATATGCCGGCTGGGGCGCGACGATAGGCCTGTTGCTGGGCATGTTCATCCCTCCTGTCGGAATCATCCTCGGTTCGATTGCAGGAGCTTTCCTCGCAGAAATCATCTTCGCCGGCAGTTCCGTATGGACATCCATGAAGTCCGCATTGGGAGCCTTCGCCGGTTTCATCTTCGGCACAGGCATGAAACTGATAGTCTCCGGCCTTATGCTTTGGAAGATAATGGTTTACATATAGGATTTTCCGAAAACAAAAAGCACTTTTCCGGTCCGCGGAATTGTCAATGTCGAAAGTAAATGCTATCTTACGAAAGTTTACGCATTTATTTTAAGAACATGTTGGAAAAAGGAATCAAAGGACAGGAAGAAATCACTGTCAACGAAAACAATACGGCGGAAGCTCTGGGCAGCGGTTCATTGGCAGTTTTCGCCACACCGGCGATGATCGCATTGATGGAAAAGACGGCAAGGCTGAGTGTGGCCCCGTATCTGGAAGAGGGACAGAGCACCGTCGGTACTCTGGTGAACGTCAAGCATTTGTCCGCTTCTCCTGTCGGCATGACCGTCACCTGCAAGACAGAGCTGGTGGACATCGACCGCAGACGTCTGGTCTTCCATGTGGAATGCTATGACACGGCAGGACTCATCGGCGAAGGCGACCACGAGCGTTTCATCATCGACGAAGCGAAATTCATGGCCAAGACCGACGGAAAACTGCAATAACCCTGCTATTGTTTTGAAAGAGATTCTACTCAGTTTATAAAATGCGTCTGGAACTGTCGTTTTTAAACTTGAACATCCCTGTTTCATGACTTATTCTACCTAGCGCAATCCATTTATTGTAACCATTCTGCTCCGCCCAAGCAGTGTAAAGTCTTTGAATTTGCGCCGGATATAATTGAACCTCTGGAATCTTCTTCCAAACGGCATCAGGAATGAGTGCATTGGCAGCAAAAGCATTGGCAGCTTTTTCCTCCGGGCTTTCATGGTCATAGTCTTCGAGATTTACACGACAGAATTCATTGTCATGGTTTTTAATATGTCCGAGTTCGTGCATAACCGCAAAAGCAAGATTATCAATCTTATCATACCTAGTAGTAACTACAATGCACGGACGATTCTGATAATCAAAGGAGTATCCGTCAATAGATGCACCCTCAACTTTCTTGACAACTCCGAAAATAATTCCGAATTCATCGAACTTTTTCGTCAGTTTCTCAATAGTATTATGATTATCATTCAGAATCTGGCTGATTTGAGGTATCAACTCGTCAAGTCTATTCTCATCGTATATACTATCAATCTTGCGAGAAAAAGCAAATTGTTTAGCAAGAAGCATCCACGTCATAATCATCCGCGGATCTTTGCCAACTTTTGATGACTTCTTGAACAAACCATTTGTCTGAACAAATAGTTTGGCCGGTTCCGGAAGTTTGAAAGTTTGCCGGATAAAAGCTACCACTTCAGAATACAAATGCGACGAGAAGCCCAAACGGCTCGTAAGTGTTTTAATATCAAATATTTTAAGATATTCTTGATATTCTTCATACGCCACAGTTTCTACAACTTGACGTTCTTCATTCTGCTGCGTGTCATAGTCATATACCATCTGAAGTTTTACCCAGTCGATGGAAGGTATTCCCAGCACCTCCTCAAATTTATCTGCCACCTGCTTCGTGATCGAGCGTTTCCCCTTTATTATTTCGTTCAGATGAGACGGCTGCATCTCAATTTCCTTTGCGAAATTTTTCTGGGAAATACCACGTTCTTTAAGTTCCTCTTTAAGGATGCTGCCCGGATGGATGGCCATCTGCGCCGGAGCTTCATTTCTTATTACCATAGTGGTCATCATTTAATTCAATTATTAATATTTCAATGCCCCCATCAATTTCCTTAAACAGAATTCTCTCAACTCTACTATTAGCATTTAATATTCGATGCAAATTTACTAAAAATTCCCAAATTATGGAATTTTTAGTAAAATTATCATCAAACAACTGATTTGAACACAAGGCTTCTTGGAAAAATCGTATATTTGTTACATTGCGAATTAATCATTGACATAAACATGAAAAACGGAAATTTTATTGCGGCGGCATTGGTGCTGGGAGCATTGGTTTCACCGGCATTGACACCGGCATCGGCACAGACAGCGTTGGAGAAGAGGGCGGAGATCGAGGCTCGGTACGGGGTGAAGGACGCGGTGGTGAGGTATGACACGCGGGCGGACATGATGAAGGAGCCGTATCGTACTGGGGCTGAGTATTTTATGTATCCGATGGAACGTCCGGAGATGACGGCGGCTCCGAAAGGGTACAAGCCATTTTATATCAGCTACACGGGACGGCACGGGGCCAGATATGCGATCAAGGATGAGGTTTATGAGAAGGTGCTGGAGCTGCTGCGCAATTCCCATGATGCCGGCAAGCTGACCGAGGCAGGGGAAGACCTGTATCGCAGATATGAGGTGTTCTATCCGAACGTGGCATACCGTGGCGGCGACCTGACCAGCAAGGGACAGGAACAGCTCCACTTCATCGCCAACACATTGTACCACAACTTCCCGGAAGTTTTCAAGGGACGCACACGCGCCGAAGTCCTTTCGACCCCGGTACCACGCGTATTGCTGACCATGGTCTGCTTCCTGGACGAAATCCGGACACTGGACGACGACTTCGGATTCACGGTCGACACCGGGCGCAAATACCTCCCAGTGCTGGAACCTAACGGGTCGAAAAATCCATACCGCACAGTCGTGCCGGCGACCAAGGAGTCCAAGGAATCGGCTGCCGCAATGAAGGCTTCGCGAATCGACGCAAAAGGCTTCTGCTCAAGGTATTTCAATGATGTCGACTCCCTGGAGCGAAATTATGGAATGTTCACGTTCGAAGACAATATGAGGAGCATTGTCATGGATATCCAGTGCCTGGATGACGCTTCGGCGAAGGACAATATGCTGGACATTTTCACGCCTGAGGAGCTGTTCAATCTCTGGGAAGTGAGGAATTACAACGGCTATCTCTTCTGGGGATTCTCGCCGCTCGCGGACAATCGCAGCGTGACCAACAATGCCGCCATCCTGAAGGACATCATGGAGAAAGCGGAGAAGAACTTCGCTTCCGGTGAAATCCAGATGGATCTGCGGTTCACGCACGACACGGCGGTGCAGCCGCTCGTTTCATTCATGAGGCTGAACAATTTCGGCGCAGTGGTCAATGACCCTGACGAAGTGAAGAATTATTGGCGCAGCGACCAGATTCCGATGGCATCGAACCTGCAGCTGATTTTCTTCCGCAGCAAGAAGAATCCGGAAATCCTGGTCAAGGTGCTGTACAATGGTCACGAGGCCATGTTGCCTCTCCCTGAGGCGGCTCCATCGTTCTATCCATGGAGCGCATTCAAGGATTTCTACGGGAAACTGATCAGCGAAATCAAATAAGAATATCATCAAGACGGAGTTTCGGCACATAGTGAACTCCGCCTTTTGTGTATGGTGTAAGATCCGAAGAGTCCTCTACCGGCTTGAGGAACACGCTTTCCGCGGCCTTGCCGATACAGAGCACCACAAGCGGTTCATTGGCTTCATCCTTGAAGAGATTCCGGATAAGTCCCCTGTCTATATTGCCTTTAATCAGACAGTTAAGCCCAAGTTCAACGGCTTTCAGAGCCATGCTCTGCAGGGAAATTCCGAGGTCGATGTCGATGTACCTGTCTTCCGGAATGGCAGTATAGATGACAATGAATGCTGTCGCCGATTCGGACCGCGCAGGTTCACGGAAAAGGATTTCGCGCAACAGAGGGACGTCATCGCCGAGAACAAGCCGGTAACGCAGAGCCTGACGGTTCATTGCCGAAGCGATTTTCGTATTCACTTCGACAATGGACCTCAACTGCTCCGCCATGACGTGTGCATCCTGCTTGTAACGCCTCACGGTGCGGTTCTTGACCAATAACGTGTTCAATGAAGGCGTGCCATGTCTCACCGGACTCTTCTTCGCAGCGCCTGCACCGAACACCTCTTCATATCGCTTTTCCAAATAATTGTCTGCCATATCTACAATGCAATTTATGCACAAAGATACAGCTAAAACTTAATATTGACGATTATCGGATAATGATCTGACGGGTAACAGAACTTGGTCACGCCGCGCGGGTCACGGCACGACGTCGGATATCCGTCATGGACAATCTCGGCTGAACGCACCTTCCGGAAAAGAGGCTCCGTCATGTAGATGAAGTCAATTCGCCTTCCGGAGAACGTACTCTTCTGGAAATCACCAGGATGCAGACGTTCCACGATATCTATGTAAGGAGTGTTTCCACTTACGTAATCATGCACCAGGAACGCCTTGTTATCCTCATCGAAACCGTAAATGCTGTTATCCGCACAGGAAACGGCATTGAAATCCCCAAGCATCATCCAATACTGGGAAGCCGCATCCGGAACCGTACCGATGGTCTGGTCGCAAATGTACTTCATTTCCTTCGCACGGAACACGTCACCCTCCTGTTTCTTGCCGCTTTCTGCTTGATTTTCAGCCTTGTAAGCATACCTCTGAGGCCACGTGTGCAGCGTGACAATGTTTATCTCCTTGCCGCCGACTTCCACCTGAGCCCAACCGGCTCCATGCACCACGATGATATCATCCCCGTTTCCGTTCACCCTCTTCACGATACGTACCGGGTACTTGGAAGTGATTACCTGTGGAAACGTGTCGCGCTTGCCGCAGACGAGCACATATTGATGTCCGTAACGCCTCGCAAGGAAATCCCAGTTCCATGGAAGATAAAACTCGTCGTACTCCGTCATCTTCACATTGGTGCCGGTACGATAACGCGATTCCGCCTCGCACCACACGCAGATATCCGGGTCCTGCGACTTCACATACTCCACGAAATTGTCATAATTGTTCTCCTGGTCGGCCCACATCCCGTTCTGGATGTTCCAATAGAGAACTTTCAGGTCTCGCCCCGAAGCCGGAAGCGCCAGCATCAGGACGAGGACCGAAAAGATAAAGGTCAATGATTTTCTTTTCATTTCATATCAGTTACTGCATACGGCGTTTCGAGCGCATACCTGGCCGCCTGGAGCGCAATCGGTGCATTGGCATCCGTAACAGGCGTAGTATATGAGCCGTCGCTCGTATCGGAAACATTAAATCTGTAAGCATTGCCATCCAGCTTCACATTGTCGAAAGACGGAGAAATCAGTTTCTCGAACATCATGCAGGCAGCGGCATAGCGGCTGATGCCATAATCCATGTGATAGCCGTCACGAGTCAGGCACATGGAGTTGTTCAGCGAAGAAGTCCTCAGATTCTGCAGGCATGTACCCGTAGCGATGACATCCTTGAACGGAACATCCGCCATTAGTTTCTTCGTCATGGAAACGATGACATTGTACATCTCCTCCGTGGTCGTGAAATTCTTCTGACCCCGATCCGCAGTGGCAATCTTGTTCATATTGTGATAAGCCTGGGACATGATGAAGTAGAAATCAGGAGTCTTCTCCGGGCAGTCAGCCTTCACCTTGTCCACAAGTCCCTGGACAGCAGCCTTCTGGCTCGCAGTCCAATCCCATGCCACAGCACGTCCGGTATGCTCCTGGATCGTCACGATGTCCCACTTGTCGCTCGAAACGATCTCATGCAGGCTATGCCCTGTGACATCCGTCCACGTAGTCGCACCGTTCTCGCATCTGTAGCAATGATAATCTACGGAAGTCGTGTAACCGTTCGTGTACTCGAAAATTCGACGGCCGCCGTAATACATGTGATAAAGCTTGATATCCTTGATGCCGGCAGCGGCAAGCATTCCAGGAAGATGCTCCACGGCATCCTTGGTAAAGCTGTTGCCGATGAAGAGAATCTTCAGTTTAGCATTGGACTCGGCAGGCAGTTCAGCATCTTTCGTACCGATAAGGTAGGTGATGTCGGTCAATGTCGATTTGCTCGCACCCTGTTTGCCGAGATAATTCTCCTTGGTTTCATCAGTGTACTCGTCTTCGACACCATCGCCGCCATTGTAAGTTCCTACAGTGCCTCCGGCAATGCAGTTGCTCCAAGATGCCAGACCATTGTTATATCCCCAGAAAAGACCGCGATACTGACTGTCAGTCTGCACCTTGCCATAGTTCGCACAACGGCTGAACTCGCAGTTGTTCGCAAGATTGGCAATGCCGCCGGTCCTGGCGCTTGAAGTGGAAATGATGTCGCCATAGTTGATACAGCCGGTAAGCGAAGACACGTAGGCCACATTGCAGACAATATTGGCAATACGTCCCTTGTCCGGTCCGGGACAGGTATTGAACTGATTTCCACGGTTCACGCAGTTCACCAGTTTCGTCCTGCGGTTGGCAGCTGCGCAAATACCTGCTGTACGGCAAGTTGCAGATGTCATGTTACCCGCATTGGTACAGTCGGAGACCGTAATGAAATGCTGTGTGTCGACTGTCGCCGTACCGAATCCGAGGATGCCGGCGATGTGGAAAGATCCGGCACCACCCTGATCATTGCCATCCGAGTTTTCCGCTACGATTTCGCCGAAATTATCCACACTGTCGATGATGATGTCCTGGTTCTCTGTAAAGGCGTAACCTACCAGCGACATGAACTGCGCCTTGTTCTTTACGCCAGTCTTGCTGCGGAATGTCATCGGCGCATAGCTGTGCACGTCGCGGACAGTACCGTCGTAAACCAGTCCGGCAATCACGCCATGTGATGTCTCTATACCCGGAGCCTCCACCAGAAGCGAGCATGTGGATTCGAAAGTGAAGTTCTCCACCACTGCTCCCGGTCCGATGACACCGAACAATCCGAACGTGCCGCCTTTCGTAGCTACAGTGCTGTGCATCTTGAAGTTGCGGATCTTGTAACCCTGTCCGTTGAACTTCCCGGTAAACATCGGTCCGGTGACTGTAAGCACATTCTTGCTGTTTACGAACGTCGCGTTTCCGATAGGAGTCCAATCCTTGACGGATGACATGTCGATGTCATTGAGCAGGTTGATTCCGCCTGCCTCATCCTGCCACTTCTCCAGGGATTCACCGGCATTGACAGCGGCAGCGAAATCCATGAAGTCCTGCGCGGACGCGATACCCTTGGTCAGGACCTCACCCGCGAAGACATTGCCCGTAGTTACGGCCGGCTGGGTCTTGGCGGCGAAGAAAATATGATCGGAGTAATTCTCGGCCGTAATGGCAACGACCTTGCTTTCATCAGAATAAGGACCGATCTTGCCGCCGACCTTATTGTTCGTGACGGTGCAGGTCTTGTTGTTCGTGTTGGCTACGATTATGGCAATGAACTTCTTCAGCGGATCGGCAGCATTGAAAATGTCGGAACGTACAGTTCCATAGTTTTCGCAGCCATCCACCACGCAAGACTTGTCATTGGTCTGGCCGACGATGCCGGCAGCATAGCCCTGAGTGGTATTTCCGGCTACGGCAAATGTCACATTACCCTTGTTCACGCAGTTGATTGCGGAAGTCTGGATGTTCAATGCTGACACGATACCTGCCACACGGGTGTTGGATGCCTTCGTGTCGGTATTGGTAATTTCACCATAGTTCTTGCAGCCCTCCACGGTCGCGTTCTTGTTCAACGTCGCCACAACTCCCGCATTACGGGAAGCCTGCACATTCATTGCACCGTAGTTGTCGCAAGACTTGACCATCGTCCGCAGAGCAGTAGATGCTGATTCAGCGAAGCCGACGACTCCTCCGATGGAGAATGCGGTGCCGCCGTTCTTGCTGTTGGTCTTGTTGACGGACTTGAACGCGCCGAAATTGGTACAATTCACAACCTGAGCGACGATTTCGCCTGCCGAATAGACGGAACCGGCCACGCCGCCGAACCTCTGGCCGATATTTTCCGCACCGCCCGAGATGTCGAACGAAGCCAGTGAAGAACAATGGTCTATGGTGGAGTTTACCGCGGCACCTGCCACAGCTCCGCCGCAAGTCATTGTAGCAGAAGAAGATGTAAGGGTAGACCCCTCGCCGATGTTCACATCCTTCACGGTCGCGCCGGAAATGACGCCGAACAGACCGCATGTCGTTCCGGCAGGGGCATCAGCAGGCACGGCCATCTTCAATCCCTTGATAGTGTGGTTCTTGCCGTAGAAAGTGCCCTTGAATGCAGCACCGCTTACCGACGTGCCCGAGAAAGTTCCGTTTCCTATAGGAGTCCAGTTGCTTACGGATGACATGTCGATGTCCTTCTCCAGGTAAACCTCCATGTTTTCCGTACCGTCCTGGGCATTGACGCCCTTGGCGAAGTTCATGAGGTCTTCCGCCGTACTTATGAGAATCTTGGTCTCTTTGGCCTTGTCGAAGAAAATCGGGCGCAGCACCGTCACCTTGTCCAGGTCGGTCGCCATCAGGATGAGATGTCCCGACTCGAAAGTGCTTCCGAATGACACGGACACTTCCTTCGCCGTCTTGTCCAGAGACGCCGTCACGGATTTCGCTTCCGCAATCGCCACAATCGCACCGTCAGCCTTGCTTCCGGTGACGTCATACCCGATTTTGAGGACCTGCCCGAGATTCGAAATCGTCAGGTTCAATGCTGATGACACGCTGAGGTTCAATGAGTTCTGCACAGGAATCGTAAGCGCGGTCCCGTTTCCGAGAGTTACCGAAAGATTACCTTCGGCATCCGTGGCAATGCTCTTGAATATGGCAGAGTTGCCGTCTTTGGCCTCAACGGGAGCCCCGTTTTCATTGAGAATGCGCTCTCCGTCCACAGTCCAGAAACCCTGCTCATCCACTGAAATGACCGGAGTCTTTCCGGCTGCCGGAACAGGCTTGCCGTCCACGGTGATGTCCGTGGTTTCGCCACCGGTGGTGACAGTCCAGTAATACAGTCCGTTCTCATCCTTGCGGACTCCGATTACAGGGACATTTATCATCTGGTCCATGGCAGCGAGCACCATGGTCTTGCTCTCATTCTTGCTGTCAAGATAAGTCAGCACGTAGCTACCGTCACTGTTCTTCTCGACGGAAGTCACGACATTGCCGGAGGTGAGAAGTCCGAGGGACTCCACCTGACCGTTCGCCTCATCAATCCTTGACTGAAGCGCCTCAATCCTTTCTTTCACGGCATCCAGCCTGCTGTCCAGCCCACTGTCGTCGAACGAGCAGGAAACGGCGCAGACCGCCATGATAAAGGTAAGCAATATGTAAGTTATACGTTTCATTGTCTTCAAATTATTGGTTGTCAGCAGCATTGAAATACTTGGAATTCTGGTATCCGTAAGCATTGTAGACGGTAGCGTCCGGAGCCTGTTCAGGCTTGTCCTTGTATTCAGCCCATTCACCTACTTTTCCGCCACGTGTGCAGCCGGTAATCTTTATGTTGCAGTAACCTGCTGCCCAGCCCGGACCGTCTCCGCCGCTGTGGTCTTCATTCTGTGGGGTTATCTTGCTGAGGATTATACCGGTATTGGCACATCCTGCAATGATGCCGCCCTTGAAATGTCCTACAAAACCGCCCACACGGCATCCCGTATGCGAGAAGATGTTTCCGTTGTTCGTGCAGGATTCCACGGAGACATCCGCAGCCTCCGAGCCGCCGATGATGCCGCCCATTCTCTTGGCATTGGAATAACCTTCATGGTCGAGATAGTTGTCTTCGAGCAGTCCGTTGTTGACGCACTTGCTGACAGTCACCTTGTTGCCGGCCTTTGCCGATCCGTAGATTGACGCAAGGATACCGCCGCCACGTCCGTTAGGACCTGTGATATGGGCATTGTTGGTACAGTTGATGAACTGGCTGCCGGTGCCTTGCTTCACATAGGCCATGATACCTGCCACCTGCAGTCCCGTTCCGCCAGCCTGCGCATTGGCAACCTTGGACTTGACGAGAATATCGCCGTCGTTCACCACAGCATTGTCCTTGGTCTTGCCGCCGACGGTAACATTGAAACCGCTGCCGACGATTCCGGCGAGGCTGGTCGGCATCGCCTGAGGACATTCGCCTTCGAGGATGATGCTGACATTGTTCGTCACGTTCGCGATAGTCGTGTTCTCGGCATATCCGACGACGCCTGCGACTGAAGGTGTGATGTCAGGGGTTCCGGTCAATGTGATGGCATCGCCTTCGGCACCGATGACGAGGTTGCTGATCTTGGCACCGTCGGCAGCTCCGAAGAGGCCGTAAACATTGTTCTTGCTCATGTCGCAAGTCCAGCTTATTCCGGTGATACTGTGGCCTTTGCCGTTGAATTTACCGGTAAATGCATTGCTGAATTCATATGTAGGGGCACCTGAGCCTACGCCTGTCGCGCTTCCAATCGGCGTCCACTCGATGCCTGTCAGGTCAATGTCCGCGAGCAGGCAGACTTCCCCGTCAGCATTCTCCCAGCGGGAGGTGGATGCGCCGGCATTGACGCTTCTGACGAATTCCATGAAGGTGCCGACATCGGCAATGCCCTTGTCCTCCGACGGGGTGTCGCCACCACCGCCTCCGATCACTACAGGAGACTGCTTCACCACGATGGCGGTAGATACGTCGTACAGGCTGTTTTTCAATATGATACGACCTTCGCGCGGGGTATTGGTCTTGCTCTCGAAATACTCGGCCACGAAATTGAATTCCGATGTGGTCAATGCCTTGGTTCCCACTACTTTGAGCCACGAAGCGCTTTCAGTGGCCACTGACGGTTCCACGTCGATGTTGTGGGAAACCCTGATGGTGAACGGCGTCATGTCGCCTCCAAGGTTGATGACAGGCTCGCCCATCGGGGTAATCAGTTCATTGTTCTTGATATAGCTTTCAAAATCAATGACGGTCTTGCCATAGGTGAAGAACAGCGGTTTGTAGACCACCTCGTCCCCTGCCGTCACCATGATGACGGTATTGCCTTCTTCAGCGCCGTTCTCCATGGTCACGGAGATTCTTTTCAGGCTTTCGCTGACCTCCACATTCACATTATAGGCTGTAAGATAGTCTACCACAGCATCTTTCGCGAGTGTTCCGGTCAGGGTGTAGTTCACCGTCACGGCAGTACCGTAATCCTCTATGGCGAGGAACGACGGTGTGGAGAACGTGATGCCGAGGGCTTCCCTGTATGTAACCTGGAAGCTGCTCCCGTCGGTCAATGTGAACACTGCCAGACCTGTCTCCGCGTCGATTTCCACGGATTTGAACAGGCTGTTCGTAGTGTCGCTCGCCAGCACGCCCGTGCTCTTGCCGTTCACCGTCCAGACACCGTTCTTGTCAATGCCTACTTCCGGGGCTGATGTGGCAACCGGCATCTTGTTGCCGTCTTTTCCGAGAATCCACTCCCATGAAGCGCCATTGTCTTTGGTAATGCGCCAGTACATTGTCCCGCCGTCTTCCGCTACTCCGATCATAGGAGCCTTGCTCAGGTCGGAAGCCTTGGCCAGCGTGACGGTCTTCTTCTCGCCGCCGGCTGTCTTGTAAGTGATTACGTAGTTCCCCTTCTCGTCGGTTCCCACACGTGAGATGAAATTGCCGGAGGTGAAATCGGAAACGGACTTGAGCTGCGTCTCCAGATCTCCCGCCTTCTGTTCCAATGCAGCAATCTGCTGTTCAAGCTCCGTAATGCTGCCCTCGATTTCCGAAGAATCGTAGGAGCAAGATCCCAGAACGGCAGCCGCCAGGAACATTGACAATATTATATTTATCTTTTTCATATCGTCCTATTTCTTAATACGTACATACATGTAGTTCATACAGCTGCGCTCGCCTTTCTTGTCACTCGGACGGCTCACGAGGCCGGACACGCCGTCTTTCTTGGCCCACATCGCCGAAGAACCGCCGCCGTCGAAACGGGTTGCGTTCCATGCCCCGAGACGCAGGGAAATGTCGGTAACCTCTTCAGCATTGACGCCTATCGAGAAGCCTCCCTGACGGCCGTCGATTTCGACGAGCATGATCCGGGAGCCGCTCCTGTCCACGCAAGCGAAGGTCATCGGGTCGGACAATGTTCTGAAAGAGTGGTTTGCAGGCACGGTGTTGAGGGTATTCTGTCCGTCCGTGACGAACTGCCACATGGTGGAGTTCTGTGTAAAGATAGGTTTCACTTCTCCGTTCACTGCCATTTCTGCGCAGAGCTGGATTTCATCTCCTACCTTCACCGCCTTGGAGATTTCCTCGGCCGTATCTCCGGTAATCTGGATGCCGACCTCTTTCTTGTCCGTAAGGTATGGAGCATCTTCCAGAGCGGCGGTCCTGCCGTCAGCCATTGCCGTAACGGTAGCCTTGAACCAGCCTCCGTTAACCGTCATGTTGGCCGCAGAATACTTGGCAGTAACATACAGAGCCTTGGTGCTCAGCTTGTTGACCAGGTCAGGACGTTCCGCATGAGGGGTCTTCACATACTTGGAAGTGTAGAGATTTATCGGATAAGACTTCATCTGGGAAGCATTGTTCCCGCGGACGAGGGTATCATTGACAGAATAGAACTTGTACTCCTTGTCGGCGATTTTGATCTTGCCGGAGAACACCTTCTTTCCGCAGGATGCGGTATTGTCCTTGAAGATGGTGAACGCCCAGGCGTGGTTGCCGAGGTTGCTCGCGACCGCAGGGTTGTTCATGTAGACGAGCTCGCCGTTTTCGATGTGCGGACCTCTGGTGAAACCATCGTTGGAATCGAAGAACCCGGTATTGATACCGGCGATAACATCCTCACCTTCAGCGGTTTTACGTGCGCAAAGCTGCGACAGCGTCTCGCGGAGGTTGAACCCGTTGTTGCCGTTCTTGTTGCCGTTCGGGTTCGGGACAATGTCGTCCGCATAAGACGTGGTGACTTCGATGGCCGGGTTCGTGAGGTCGATTTCCAGCACGTGCATTTTCCTGGCTATCTTCTTGAACTCCATGCTGTAATAGTTGCAGCCCGGGGCCAGAAGTTTCTCCTCGACCGTGCTCCAGAGGTCGTTCTCCGTCTCGACCGAGAACGTTCCGCGCAGATAAATGGTGCGTGCAGCCATGCGGCCGTCCTCGCCTGCGGCAATGAGCGTGAACCGTGCCTTGCGGAGGTCGTCCGGAACGGCAATGCCCAACTTTTCAGCTTTCAGGTCAATGCTTACCTCGACGCCTTCCGCTCTGGTTACCCTTACGGAAGCTTTCTCCGCAGCCTTGCCGGTCAGCTTATATGTAAGCTCCAGGCTCTTCACTCCGTCCGCAACCTTAATCTCGCCTTTCACCGGAGAGCCTTCGTAATAAACTGTAAGTGAGAAGCTTTCGCTCGTCTCCACTGTAACCGTAGAGCCGTCTGCCAATGTAAGGGTGACGGTGCCGTCATCGTTTTTCGCAACGCCGGTGAGCAATGAAGCCTTCTTTCCTTCTGATTTTATCTTCTCTCCCTTGCTGTCGAGGATATAGCTGCCGTTGACCATCCAATATCCTTCCTTGTCGGTGGTGAAAGACGGCTCGCGTCCGGAAACAGGAATCTTCGCCCCGTCCTTGTCTGTCAGGACGGTGGTCTTTCCCTTGACGGTAATGGTCCAGTAGAGGACACCGTTCTCTTCTTTCGTGCCGATGACGTCGATATCTGAAAGGTCCGCCTTGGAGGCAACCGATGCCGTGGCGGTATTGCCGTCAGCCGTGGTGTAGGTAACGGTCACGCCGCCATCCGGATTTTCCTTGATGTCCGTGATGACTCCTCCGGTCTTGGCAGCGGTGAGGAGAGCTATCTGGCCCTCCAGCTGCGTCAGAGAAGCGGAAAGTTCCGCCAGCTGCTTCTGGGCCTCATCCACCTTTTTCCAAAGGGCGGAATCGTCGTACTCGCTGCAGCCCATTACCAGAGCTGCGGCAAATACTGATAATAATATTCTAGAACTTTTCATGTTGTCAATGTCTGTTAATATCCCGGATTCTGTGTCAATACGCTCTCTCCCGTCGCCTCGTCCTTAGGGTATATCTGTATCTGTTTCACAGGAATAGGATAGAGATAGTCCTTCTCCTCCCACTTGTAAGACTGGTCCTTGAACTGGATGAGATATCCGCTCGTACCTTCTGAAAGAGTGTTTTCCTTGCCTTCTGATACGTCCAATGTGTTCTCGCAGTCCGTAGACGGCTTGGTGCCGGTGTAGATGCAGAGGTCAGGAGTACCGTCATTGTTCATGTCATATTCGCCGAGTCCCGGGAACCAGCAGCCGATGAAGCCAGGTCCCAATGTGTTGGAAGCCGGACAGAGCTGCTGACCTTCGTGCCAGCGCAACATGTCCCAGAGGCGGAAGCCTTCATTCACCAGTTCCACAGTGCGCTCACGCCTGATTTCCAGGATGAGGCCCTTGTCCGGTCCGTCCAGATGCTTGTCGGTGTAGTATGAGCTGAGGAATGCGTCAGGAGTGCCGTTCGCCTTCGTCACGTCAAGGGAAGGCATGCCTACGCGGGCGCGTATGACATTGACAGTCTGGTCAATGACGGTCTGGTCGGCTTCTCCGAGTTCGGCCTTGGCTTCGGCGTAGTTCAGGAGGACCTCGCCATATCTGAATATTGCATAGTCTGTGGTCGATGTGGTCGCGCCGTCATGAGTATCGTCAGAGAAGTACTTGATAGGCCTGTAGCCGCTTCTGTCATAGTCCTTGCAGCTCGGATAATATTTGGTGGAAGCATCCGTGCCCACGGCCACATAGTCAGGTGCCGCGATGGTCTGCGCCATACGGGGGTCACGGTTCTTGAACTCCTGGTTATACTGCATCGTCTGCCATCCTTCCTGGCTCTGGAACGGCGTGCCGTCTGCCATAAGATAGTGATATGCAAGCGCTCTTGTTAGGGAGTGCCTCTGGTTCTTGTACGTAAACTGCACTCCGTGGCGGATGCTCATCTCATCGGTATAGAGATACCTTCTGGACAGGATCGTCTCACTGGTCTCGGCATCTTCCAGCACGAAGAAGTCCCTGTACGGCTGGCCCTTGACGATGGTCTCGCCCTTGTACATCTTGTATTTTCCGTAGTCAATGACGGCCTTCGCGGCATCTGCCGACTGACGGAGGAAATATTCTGATGACAATGTCAGCTGCGTGCCGTCGTCCTTCGTGTAGGTCTCGTCCGGAACGTCATGGTATTTTCTCCATGTTCCTTCGAAGAGGGCTACGCGGGATTTGAATGCATATGCAGCATATTTGTTTATCCTGTAAACGCCTTCCGTCCATGTAACAGGCAGTCCGTCAATGGCTTTGTCCAGGTCTTCCATGATTTTCTGCATCACGAAGCCCCTGCTGTCGCGTGCGCGGTAGAGCGAAGCCTTGTCATTGGCGGAAATCACATGGTCATACCAAGGGATGTCGCCATATTTGCGGACCTTTTCGTAGTAGAACATTGCCCTGAAGAAATAGGCGACGCCGTCGTATTTCTTGCGGATGTCCTCGCTCGTACAGTTCACCGAATGTTCGAGATAGTCGTTCAATGCCCTCAGGTTGGACCATGTGCTTGAACTCCAAGATTCATTTTCAGCGGAGCGGTTGCCCATCTGCAAGCTGCTCAGGGAGATATGGTATTCGAGGTCATTGTCCTGAAGTGCGCCGTCGGTCGTGTTGTCCGGGGAAGGCAGCATCGTGTAGAAGCCGTTGGTGGCCAGTTCGAGCTCTTTCTCGCTGGTGTAGAACGTCTCCGGAGAGAGGCTCGTTTCAGGGAATTTGTCCAGAAAGCCCTCGCATGACGAGAACGCGAGCACTGACAGCCCTGAAATAAAAACAGCATATATCTTTTTCATGTTCATTCTCTGTTTTAGAAGGTTATGTCAATTCCGAGAGATACGGTCCTTGAGAATGGATAGATACAGTCGGCATCCTGGTTGGAAGATGCCGTAGCCACCTCAGGGTCGATGTATTTGGAGTGTCTCTTCATCGGAGACCAGTACCAGAGGTTTTCTCCGGTAGCATAGATGCGGACTTTCTCCACAGCCTTGTTCTGCTTGATAGGGAGGGTATAGCCCAGCGTTATGTTCTTCAGACGGATGTAGGCGGCATTCTGGAGATACCTGTCGGTATTTACGCCGAGTGCGGAGCCGGAATATGTGGTATAACCACGTCTTCTAGGGAAATATGCGTTTCTGCGGTCCTCAGTCCATGTTTTCGATTCGAAGTCCGTCGGCACGAACGAGGATGCCGGGAAGCCGTAGAGGCTCCAGAAATATGAACATTTGGTAGGAGGCATCCAGTCGCAATGTCCTACTCCCTGGAAGAATACCGAAAGGTTGAAGCCATACCAGTCGATGTCTCCTCTGAATGAATAGGTGTATCGCGGAAGGCTGTTTCCGATGATGTAGCGGTCTCCCGGCTTGTCCACCGTGTTGTCGCCGGTGTTGATGACGCCGTCACCGTTCCTGTCCACGAACTTGACATCGCCGGCCTTCAGTTTGGCAAGCGCAGCCACGCCGCAGGTGTGGACGGAGTTGTTGACCGCCCTGTCATTGATTCTAGCCTGATACTCAGCAGCTTCCGCATCCGTCTTGAACAGTCCTTCCACCTGGTATCCCCAGATTTCTCCGAGTCTCTTGCCCACATAGTGCTGGCTGAGGGACTTGGTAGGGTTGTCGAATTTAGTGATGGTCGTCACGTAGTCGCCGAGGGAACCTGAAACCGAGTAATAGAACGGACGGCCCGCCAGTTTCACCTGGTCTTTCCAGGTCAATGTAATTTCATATCCCTTGGTACGGAGGTCAGCTCCATTGATTTTCGGGGAGCTGGTTCCAAACACTGCCGGAAGTTCCTGCGAAGAGGTAAGCATGTCCTTGGTGTCCCTGATATAGAAATCGGCACTGGCTGTCAATCTGTTGCTGAGGAAACCGAGGTCGAATCCGAGGTTGTAGGTGATGACCGTTTCCCATGTGAGGCCTTCAGTGATGGCACCAGGCGTGCTGACCTTGCCGGCAAGATTGGTGCTGTCGAAGGTATAGTTCATCATTGACGTGGACAATGTGCTGATATACGAGTAGTTGCTTACCTGCTGGTTGCCGAGGGAACCGTAGGAGACACGGATCTTGGCATTGTCCCACCAGCTTTTCAGGTTGCCCCAGAATTTTTCTTCGGAGATACGCCAGCCGGCTGACGCGGACGGGTAGAATGCCCATCTGTTTCCTCTTGCGAAACGGGAAGAACCGTCCTGCCTGCCGGAAATTTCGAACAGGTATTTGCCCGCATAGTCATAGTTCACTCTGGCGAAGAAGCCCAATGTCCTGTAAGCGGTGTTGCTTTCGTCGGCTCTCTCGATGGTGCCCTGCGCCATGTTGATGAATGCAAGCTTGTCGGAGATGGAGCCTTTCTGGCGGATGGTCGATGTAGATGACCTGTAGTCCTGAAGCTGCGCTCCGGCCACTGCCGTGAAATTATGTTTACCCCATGACTTGTTCACATTGAGATAAGCATTGGCGACATGCCCGTTGAGGTAGGAACGGCCCTCCTGATAGAAGTCGTAGATGGAGCCGTTTGTCATTTCCGTGATTTTCTTCATGTTCTTGTCCCAGGTGTTGGCGGTAGGATAAGAACGGTAGCTGTTCAGGTTGTCACGTCTTCTGTAAGTGTAGTCTGCTGTGATATTCAGCCACTTGGTAAGGTCGAACACGAGTCTGTTGGTGACCACCCAGTAGCCGACCTTTCTGGAGTTCTTGTTCCTGCCGTCCGTGAACACGCCGCCACGTCCTGATGCGATAGGAGAATCGGCGAACTGGATGTCGTTGGTGTACATTGTGGTAGTGCCGTCAGGGTTTACCGGGACGATGGTAGGGCTGATGTTCTGGGTGATATTCCAGAGAATACCCTCTGACTTCAGGTCCTCGGAGCCGTCCTGCTCCCAGAATCCGCCGTAGTTGTAGGCAGATCCTTCATAGCTTAAGTTTCCGGTGTAGCGGAGCCATGGTTTTACCTTCGCGTTTACCTTCGCGCGGAAAGAATACCCGTTCAGGATATCCTCGCTGGCATTGTTGAATACGCCCTCGCGATAGAGGTAACGGCCGCTGACATAGTAGTTTATCTTGTCATTTCCACCATTGATGGTGACATTGTGTTCTGTTTCCGGCCTTGTCCTCTTGAGCACATAGCCATACCAGTCGAAGTTTCCCAAATAGCGATATTTGCCTTTTTCATTGGTATAGACCCAAGGCCTGTCAGCGTTTTCCGTCTTGTCGAATCTGCGGTCATAGAGCATCTGCATTTCCTCATCGGTGTATTTCCATGCGTTGTAGCCCTTTGGCGAGTTCTTGGTAAATTCATTGGAGAGGGTCACATAGTCATAACCCGTAGTCACGAAATCGGTGCGGGTGGTGTTGAATGCCACGCCGCCGCGTCCGTTGTAAGTCACTTTAAGGTCTCCGGACTTGCCGCTCTTGGTGGTAATCAGGACCACGCCGGCAGATGCCGTAGCACCGTAGATGGCGCAAGACGAAGCATCCTTGAGCACCGACACAGATTCGATGTCATTAGGATTCACTTGTGTCAATGAGGACTCGATACCATCCACAAGAATCAGCGGACTGCCTGAGTTCAATGACACCTGTCCGCGGATTTTCACATTGTACTGCTTGCCCTCGATGGAACCGCTGCTCATGCTCATGAGAAGTGACGGATCCGCGCCCTGGAGAGCCTGCGCCGCATTGGTTACCGGCCTGTTGTTCAAGTCTTTACCACTGATGACACCTACTGCTCCGGTGAGGTTCACTTTCTTCTGGACACCATAGCCGACCACGACCGATTCTTCGAGAAGGTCAATGTCTTCTTCCAGGTTTATGACAATGCCGGCGGTCTGGCTGCCGAACCTGGACGTGTAATCCTTGTAGCCCATCATTGACACTACGAAAGTGCGGCCCGGTGTAGCCTGGATGGAGAACTGGCCGTCGATATCGGTCATGGCGACATTGTCCTTCTTGCCGTCGAGCATGATCATTGCGCCGGGAACCGGTCCTGACGCGTCGACGATTTTTCCTTTGTACTCCACCGGAGCGGCGGCCTTCCGGTCCGCTTGCACGATGAGTATCATTTTTCCGTCAATGCTGGCCTGCATCCCTGTTCCGTCGAGGATTGCAGTCATCGTTTCCAGCACAGGTTTTCCGGATGGCGGAGTGACCTGCCTGTTCACGTCGAGAAGGCTCTCGTTGTAAGCTATTGTCATACCTAGCTGATGCTCAATAACTTCGAACGCCTGCCTGACCGTCATTGTACCGGACGGGAAGTTCACCACCTTGTTCTGGGCGTGAAGTCCGATGACCGGCATTATGGCCAGAAGAAGCGTAATCAGATAATGTTTAATCTGCTTCATAGACTGTTATTATTAGTTTAGTTGTTTTCCGTTGTGGTCGGGCGGCAGGGCTGGGCGGCGTGGTCTTGCGCGGGGCGGACCTACCTTATATATACGCAGCCGTTCACGATGCTGTACCGCATTCCAGGGACGAGCTTGCATATGGCGCTGAGCATCTGTTCCAATGTCTCACCCTGTACGAACTTGGCTGTCAATATCATATCGTCGTATTTCCCCGAGGTAACATAAGTGTTTATGCCGTATTTGCGCTCAATCGCCTTGGCAATAGCGTGGATATTTTCGGAGCGGAAACACATGTCGCCGCGCTTCCATGCCGTGTCTTCAGCCGGGTTCACGCGCGATATTGTGGATTTCCCTGTCCCGCGGTCGTAAGAGAACCGCTCGTTCGGGACCATGAGAATGCTTTCGCCGCTTTCTTTCAATGTCGCCGAAATGCTGCCTTCGCACAATGTCGCGGCAGTGTTGCGCGATTCCGGATATGCATCCACATTGAATGTCGTTCCATGAACCTGTATGGCGAGGTCGGCAGTATTTACCACGAATGGAAGTTCCTCATTATGGGTCACTTCGAAGATGGCTTCGCCGGAGAGGAAAACAGTGCGCTCGGCACCGCTGAATTTTTCCGGATAGATCAGCACTGACCCTGCATTGAGCGTGATTCTGGAGTTGTCCGGCAATATGACTTCGCGGGTTTCGCCGTTGCGCGTAGAGACTTCGCACAGCTTCGCGCCTGCTTCGGCAACCGACTGACTATCTGTGACTTTGTCGTTGATTTTCAATGTCACCCAAGGTACGAATACCAGCATTGCGGCAGCGGATGCGCATGTCAATGCAATTTTGCGTATCTTCTGCCTGATTCCTCTGCGCATGATTTCGGACTGGGCTTTTTCGCGCCTGTCTGCCACGGACATCACTTTCGTGAATGCCTTGTCCAATTCATTTTCCGGTAATGTGTCGGCGAAATGCCGCTCCCATTCGTTTCGTATGTCGTTATCAGTCATAATCTGCGTGTTGTCTGGTGGTCAAAACATATATAAGACAACGAAACCGCGATTTGCACCCAATGGAAATTTCGATTTTTTTTGAATGTTACTTATATTTGCAGATGTCGACAAATGACTTAGAACCATAATATCACACAGATGATTACGGATAGCGAAGAAAGAATATTGATGGAACGCACAGCTGCCGGTGACAGACGCGCGTTCAGGTCGCTTTTCGATGCCTATTATCCTGTGGTATATGGTTTTATGAGGAGTCTGCTGCATACGGAAGAGGACGCATCGGATGTGGCGCAAGAGGTTTTCATCAAGCTTTGGCTCATGCGTGCCGCACTTCCCGACATCACTTCCCTCCGTTTCTATCTATACCGGATGAGTCTGAACCAGACCATCAACTACATCAAGAAGAACCGGCTCCACAACGGTGTGGCACTGGCGGATATTCCATACGACCAGATGGTGGAGGAAGTCATTGACATGAAAGGGAAAGAGGCCTTCATCGCTTCCGTGGTGGAGCGCATGCCGGAGCAGCGGCGCAAAGTGTTCATAATGAGCCGTTTCGAGAATCGTTCCAATGACGAGATCGCGTCATTGCTGAACATCAAAAAGAAAACGGTGGAGAACCACCTCAACCTCGCACTGAAGGAGTTGAGAGCAGCTCTCCCCGTATCACTTTTCCTGTTTATCGCCTGTTTCTGAGTCACGCGCGGAAGTCTCTCGCGCGGAAAATGCCATGGCAGCACACCGTGGCGGGATGAATGTACCCCCGCGCCATGAAAGCGTCCCTTACCGCGCGCCGGCGGGACGCGGCCACGCCTTGTTTTCCAATAATCTGATTTACAATGATTTACAAAACGGAGCGTGGAAACGTAGCCTTTTTTTGGCCGCGTTTCCACGCTCTATCTAAAATGATATCTGATTATCAACGAGTTACAAAATCACCCGTGGCCGCGTCCCGACACGTAAACCGCCACACTACTCCTTCGGGAGGAAACCTTTCTGGAGCAGGACCTCGGCAATCTGGATGGCATTGGTCGCGGCACCCTTGCGGATATTGTCGGAAACGCACCAGAAATTGAGTCCGGACTTGACGGAAAAATCACGACGGATGCGTCCTACGTAAACATCATCATGGCCCAGCGAGTAGAGCGGCATCGGGTAAACCTTTTCGGCAGGATTATCCTGGACAGTGACGCCCGGTGTGTTTTCCAGAATCCTGCGGACATCATCCAGCTCGAAATCCCTCTCGAACTCCAGGTTCACAGACTCGGAATGACCTCCGATGACTGGGACACGCGCGGTAGTAGCCGTAACGCCTATCGTATTATCACCCAGAATCTTATGAGTCTCATTCACCATCTTCATCTCCTCCTTGGTGTAGCCGTTCTCGGTAAAATCATCAATATGAGGAATTATGTTCTGGTCGATAGGATAAGGGAACTTCGCTGCATATTCGCCCCACTTGGCACCGCCACGCTCCGCCTCCATCTGCGCCACTGCCTTGTTTCCGGCGCCGGTCACACTCTGATATGTCGAAACCACCACCCGCTTGATGCGGTAGGCCTTGTGCAACGGAGCCAGCGGCAGAAGCATCTGGATCGTCGAGCAATTCGGATTGGCAATGATATAGTCGTCCTTGGTGAGCACATCCGCGTTCACTTCCGGAACCACGAGTTTCTTGTCAGGATCCATACGCCAGCATGACGAATTATCCACGACACGGCATCCCACAGCCGCGAATTTCGGAGCAAGTTCTCTGGACGGGCCGCCGCCTGCCGAGAAAATCGCCAGGTCCGGTTTCGCCGCAATCGCATCCTCAGCGCTGATCACAGTGTATTCCTTGCCCTTGAATGTAACCTTGCGCCCCACGGAGCGCTCAGATGCGACCGGAAGAAATTCCGTCACAGGGAAATTCCTCTCTGCCAGCACTTCCATCATTCTCGTGCCCACCAGCCCGGTGACACCCACAACTGCTACTTTCATAACCTTATAATTTACAACAATATATCATTCAACACGCCGGATGCGGTCTGGTAAGCACCGGCACCGGCTCCCTGCACCACGAGAGGTGAAGGGTAAAAAGCGGTTTTTATCAATGCTGCATTGTCCGTGCCACAAAGGTTGAAAAGCGGATTCTCCGGACCGACACATTGCAATCCCATCGATGCCTTGTAATGGACGCCGCCTTCTTCCGGTACTGCCACGAGTGAAGCTACAAACCTCTGTCTCAAGCCCTTATCGGCAGCTTCACGATATGCCGTCGCAAACGAAGATTCATTGGCAGCAAGCATCTCGTAGAACGCCGGCACCTTTCCGCTAAAGAACTCCGGACCGAGAATCGGGTCGATTTCCACGTCCGCCTCGTCGATTGCAGCACCAGCCTCACGCGACAGAATCAGCAACTTGCGGAGCACGTCCCTGCCGCTCAAATCCAGCCTCGGATCCGGCTCTGAATAACCTGCCTCCTGCGCCTGCCTCACCACATCCGCGAAAGTCTTTCCATCCTCGCCTCCCTTATAGGTGCTGAATATGTAATTCAATGTCCCTGAGAGGACTGCATCGACACGTGCTATGTCATCGCCGCTGTTCACGCTGCGCGCAATCGATTCCAGAATCGGAAGCGCCGCACCCACTGTCGTCTCGTAACGGAGCGAAACGCCGTTCTCCACGGCAGAAGTCTTGAGCTTATGATACTGCACATAAGGAGCGGCAAACGTAATCTTGTTGCTCGCCACTACCGAATAGCCTTTCTCGAAGAGATTCAGATACTTATAAGAGATGTCGGACGACGCCGTGCAATCCACAAAGATGGAATTCTGCAATGAGACATTGGCCAGAGCCTCGAAGAAAGCATCATTGGCCGCAGACTTGCCGTCCGCCAGCATTGTCCCGATGGAGGCGATGTCGAGCCCCTCCTTGTCGAGGATGAACTTGCGGCTGTTCGAGATGCCGGCGATATGGAGGCGCTTGCCCGTGCGCTCCGCGATCTTGTCGCGATTTCTGGCAATGATGTCCACAAGTGCCTTTCCCACAGTGCCGTAACCGGCGATGAACAAATTGATATCCTTATAAGATGATGTCTCGAAGAACTCCTTGTGGATATATTTTATCGCCGACTGTACATCCTCGGAAGCCACGATAACAGAAATGTTTCTTTCCGAAGAGCCCTGCGCCACTGCACGTACACCGACACTTCTACGTCCCAGGGCAGCAAGCATGCGCCCCGTCGTACCGCGTTGATTTATAATGTCATCGCCCACCAGGCAGACAATCGAGAAGCCGGTTTCCACCTTCAGCGGATTCAGCTTCCCAAGTGATATTTCATAAGCGAAGCATTTGTCCGCGGCTGCCTTGGCCTTGGCAGCATCCTTCTCCGCCACAGCCACGCACATGGTATTGACAGAAGACGCCTGCGTAATCAGGATGATGCTGATATTGTTCTCGCTCAATGTCTGGAAAAGGCGGTACGAGAACCCCGGCACACCGACCATGCCGCTGCCTTCCAATGAGAGCAGGGCAATATTGTCCGAATTGGAAATGCCGATGATCTTGTTCTTTCCGCGCGGAGGGTTCTGCTCTATCTCCGTTCCCTCACCGTCCGGGTCGAAAGTGCATTTCACGAAAATCGGGATGCGTTCAGAGACAACCGGCTGAATGGTAGGAGGATAGATGACCTTGGCTCCGAAATGCGAAAGTTCCAGCGCGGCGCGGTAGGAGATATGGCGGATAAGCATTGCCTGCGGCACGACCTTAGGGTCCGCCGTCATCATTCCAGGCACATCCTTCCACGTTTCCAGCGCCCTGGCCTTGCTGCCGACCGCATAAAGCGATGCGGAATAGTCAGATCCGCCGCGGCCGAGCGTCACCATGCGTCCCTTGTCATCAGACGCTATGAATCCAGGTACGATGAACAATGACATGATAGGATTGGACTCGATCATTGTCTCGACATTGGCATAAGTCACGGCAGTGTCGACGACGTGCTTGCCGGCCTCGACGCGGGTGCGGATTATCTCCCTGGAGTCCACCCATTTGGTCGGGATGCCCACCGAAGCCATTTTCGTCGCGAGAATCCGGCTGGACAGCAGTTCGCCGCAGCCCTGGATTGCGTCCAGGCTCGCCGGACTCAGTTCTCCGAGCAGGAAAACGCCTTGGGCAATGCCCCTGATCGACGCGAATGTGTCGTCGCAGACCTCCGTGGATTCCTCATATTTCTCGATCGGGAGGAGTTCCCTGATGATTTGATGGTGCTTCTCCTGAAGTTCATCCAGGAGTCCCAGATATGAGCTGTCGTGTGCCGCCGCCAGATTGCCTATCCTGATCAATGTGTCCGTACATTTGTAGATCGCCGATGCCACGACGATCGTCCTGTCCCGGTCTGTAGCTTTGGCGATGATGTCCGCCGCCTTGAGCATGTTTTTCGCGTCCGCCAATGACGAGCCGCCGAATTTCAGTACCTGCATAATGCCTCCTTTATATTTTCTCCACAATCGGGCGGATTATCCGGTCCAGCTGATCTGTTTCCAACAGGAAGCCGTCATGCCCGAAGTGGGATGTAATTTCATGATATTCAGAGCCTTTGATATATTTCGCCATATCTTTCATCTTGTGTGCAGGGAAGATGAGGTCCGTGTCAATGGCTATGAGCGTGGCTTGTGCGCGTATCATGCCGAGCGCCGCCTCTTCGCCGCCACGTCCGCGTCCAAGGTTGTTGCTATCGACACTGTAGGACAGATAGTAATACGAGTAGGCATCGAACCTGTCCGCCAGTTTCTTGCCCTGATAGCGCTGATAAGAGGCAGCCCTGTCGGCAAACAACGTATCCGCATCCGCTTCCTGCTGCTTCCTGATATACCCGTCTTCACACCGGTATGAAATCAATGCGATGGTCCGGGCGCATTCCAGGCCCTTCCGCCCGCCGTCCAGGCTCTCGCATGCGCGGAAAGTCTGGTCCGCTTCCAATGCCATCCTCTGCGATTCCTCGAAAGCCGTGACCCAAGGCGAGATGCGGGAAGTGGTCGCGATATAGACCGAGCGCGTGAAAAGTTCCGGCTTCATCACCGACCATTCCAACGCCTGAAAGCCGCCGATGCTGGCGCCGACCAGCAGGTCAATATGTTCAATGCCAATGTGTTCGCGTACCGCGTCCAGTGCTCTGACAATGTCCCTGACCGTTACTTTCGGGAAAGAAAAATAATACGGTTTCCCGGTTTCAGGGTCAATGCTGGACGGGCCGCTGGAGCCGTAGCATGAGCCGAGCATGTTTCCGCATACGATGAAATATTTGTCCGTGTCGAAGAGTTTTCCAGGTCCGACGAGTGCAGACCACCAATCTTCGGCATTCGAGTCAGCTGTCAACGCATGACAGATCCATATAACTTTCATCCCCTTCTTGTATTCGTACGGGGATGTATGATAACCCACTTGTAATGTGGAGACGCTTCCTCCCGCTTCAAAGGAGAAACCGCCGTCAATCCGGTAAGTATGTTGTTTCATTAAATCTTATGAATAGAAAAAACACGGACGCATCTTAGCGATGCATTCGCATTGACATGACTGTCATAAAGAAAATATAGTAACCGTTCGTCATAATTACGGCGCGAATATAATGAAAGTGGCGCGAATTACAAATTTTTTTTCTTCAATCCCGTGTCCGTGGAGCATAATATTATACGAGAACGGGTGACAGTTTTCGGTTCTGCCACCCGCGTCAAACACTTGAATGAACCGGTTATTCGTGACTTCGCCCAAGGGATAAATAATCCGAATGATAATTGTGAAAGCAGGGGCGATTCCAGTCGCTAAAACTGAACAAGTTGGCAGGCGTCAATGATTTGTATTATCTGTGTTATTCTCTGATTATCAGAGTATTATAAGCAACTAAAGTAACGGAACGCCATGCCAAGTCCCATGTTTTTTCATGAGACTTGGCACGGATACATCTTCGTAACTCATTGGCATACCATTATTTAACTAAAAACTGGGCTGCCAACTTGTTCAAAAATTGAGCACATGAATAAGATATGCGCATCGTGGGAACGACCATCAGGAATGCCGCGCTCGTCTTTCTCCGCAAACCATATCTGATCCCTGCGTAAAAGATACTAGCGCCAAACTCATCGCCTCACTGATTCCTCCTACTATCTTTTTCAAGAGAGGGGCGTTGGGGATAGTTGTACTATCTGATAGGTTATCGATGAAATTTTCTTTAACGGCAATATCTTGTATCCCAAGATCAATAATCTTAATGAAGTTCAGTATCCTCTCCCTCATGGTTTCGTTCTGCGAAAACCCCGAAAAAAGTTGAAAAATAACGGGCAGCAGAAATTCTGCCGCCCGCGTCAAACACTTGAATGAACAATTTATTTCATATCGCCGTTTCTGACGATGGAAATGCTGAGTGTGCTTACAACTGCCGTTACGGTGTAGTGACCGTCTTCGTCAATTGTCCAGTTTCCGTCACCATTACCACCATCCTTATGATATTCCATCTTCGATGAGTCAGATGGATCCGGTATGAACCCTGGCCACCATTTACCATTTTTACACCTAAGTTTAAAAGTGTCTCCCTTCTTAAGGTTTCCTTCAAAGGTATAAGTATCATTGTCTTTCGTTGTCATCGGCTTGTCATCTGTCTGCCCCCATCCCCATGGTCCATACATATACAAACCATCCATATCATAATTTGTATCAGGTTTCCAGTCAGTACGCTTGCCGTTGTATTTGATGGTCACCTTGAGCGCTTCAAGATCAAATGTAACAGTGTAGTTACCGTCCTTCGGGAACTTGAAGTAATCATCATTGTCCTTGCTTATGGTCTCGTCCCTGAGGAATGCCGTCCACTCCGTAACATCTCCCGTAGGCGCGGTATTGTCATCAGCGGCCTTGTTCCAGTTGTAACCTTTCGACCAGTCCGTCTGCGAAAGCATGATCTTGAAACCGCCCTTATTGACATCACCGGTCCAAGTCCAAGTCTTCTGGTCGCTGGAGCTGAACTCCTCAGCATCTGAAAGTTTCCATGCCCAAGCAAAAGTTTCTCCGATTCCGTAGAAATGCTGCTTGCCGTCACCCTTGAACTCTGCCGTCATGACCATGTTCTCAACATCCACGGTAAGAAGATAATTGCCGGTCTTGTCTACCTTGAACTGCGTGTCGCCGACTGCCTCAGTGCTGCGCAGAGACAATGCCCAGTAATTCTCGCTTTCTGCATTTCTGACATAGCTAGGCAGCCAGCTTTCATTGGCAATGGACTCGTTCGTGAGGAACTTGAACATCTTGCCCTCGCCGGCTTCCATCTTGCCTGACCATGTGAAATGGATATGGTCCTCGGTCGCCATCTTTTCGGCCTTGCTTCTATCCCATGCCCATGTGAAAGCGTCACCGATGCCGTAAAGCTCCAGCGGTTCCGGAACAGGAATATTGTATACGACATTGACAGTCACCAGTTCAGACTGAACAGGAAGAACTACGGTAGAAGATTTGGCCTCCACCAGGAAAGAGAGCTTGAAATTAGTCTCTTCTGCCACGCCAAGGTCAGCGCGGATTGCATCCAGCTCATTGACAGTAAACTCTTTGGACATTTCAGTTCCGCAGCTTACGGCCTTGGTTTCCTTGCTGCCCTCAAGCCCGTATTGAAGCATGTAGCTGACACCGCTTTCAGCAGCAGCCGTCCATGTAAGTTCCAACGCTTTCTCATCGTTGAGTGCCACGATTTCCACTTCTGCCACATTTGCCTTGAGCTCGGGAGCCTTGAGCTTTTCCTCTTCCTGCTTCTCCGTCTCTTCGCATGATACTGCGACAGTCATCAACGCTGCCGACAGCAAGATCATTGCTTTTCTGTTCATGATTATTAATTATTAATGTATTTTCGCTTTAAGTGTCCTGAAATCCAGGTCGATTACTGTGCCGGCCTGCCATGTATATTTGGCATTCGGCTCATCCATGCCGCTAAGACGCTGCTTGATGTCCATGGTTTCGAGATCCACGAAGAACTCTCTCTGCCAGGACGAGAAGTCAAAGCCTTCGATAACAGGATTGAGACGCAGACGGCCGGTATTCGGCTCGGTATAAGTCAATGTAACCCCGTCAGCAGCAAGCACGAACGGATCATCCAGCTTGGTTCCCCATGCATCGGCAGATGCCGTTCCATAAGTATATATCGTAGCCGGCTGCACAGCAACCTTACGGCCGCCGAGATTCACGCAAATTCCATATACACCATCTTCAGGGACAATGATATAGCCATCTTCCGTTTCATATCCGGCATCAGTTCCGAGCCCGACAAACTCGCCACGTCCGAAGACAGGGCTCGCCTCTGTAGAGAAGCGGATTCGCGCTCCCTTGTGGAAATACCTGACATAAATCCATCTGGAATCATCATTCCAAACCTTGTTCAGAGCGATTACATCCTCAGGTGCGCCCCAGTTCATGTTGCCGTATTCATCGGTAATCATATAAACCTTGCCTTTGAACGGTATATCGTCAGGAGAAACAGAAACACGGAACAGTGCCTTGCCATGCTCAAGATCGATCTCCACCGGCACGCCGGCAGCGACAGGAGTCGGGGCAAGCTCTGGACCGACACCGCGATAGCACAACTTGGTGCCTGAAATGCCGAATTCCATGCTGTCCCAGTCACGGTCATTGTATGAACAGGTAGCATACATCCTGATATTGCCGTCAGCCGTGGTCGTCGCAGAATATTTCTCGCCGCTCTTCGCCAATTCCACATCTTCGCCTCCGAAGCAGTCGCCCATCGCGAAAAGCGCAGGATCTTCAAATGAAACAATCTTGTTATAAAGGTCAACGAACACCATGCGGGTGCCGCTCTTTTCCGGCAATGCCTGATTTCCGGAAACCTTGAACCCGTCGTTGGTCGTACCGCTGCAGAAACTGTCAGCGTCAGAACCGGAAACCGACCACTTCGCACCCTGACCCTCAGTGAAATAAGCAAGAGTCCAGAACACACCGTTGCCGGCTACGCCGCATGCAGCCATAGGAGCCCATTCGCCTCCGGCAATGCTCATGTACAGCTTTTCCGGCATTCCGGTCGGTTCAGGAATAATGAACTCAGTGCCATTGATGGAACCATAGAACACTGCTTTCTTTACATCATAACTGACTGTCAGCACGTAAGAGCCTTTCTTCTTCAGACGGAGACTGACCGGAGAACCTGAAGTCAACTCGGAATTGGCATCCGAAAGGACATTGGTCTTCACGCTGGCCTCCTTGCCGGTCAGGCATGTGGAGAGGGTATAGTCATACGATGCAGTCAGCGGAACTTCCTGCTTGCCGCTTTCCGTATAACGGAACATGTAATCACCGGAAAGAATGGTCTTCGGCTCAGCCGAACTCTTCCACGTAACTATATGATTCACATTGTCATACACAGGAGCGTCGAAAACGATTTCCTTCTCTCCGGATTCCGTAAGGGCAGTCTCGCTGCACATCCTGAAATCATACGGGACCAACGTGACCTTGCCGACGGACTGGCTATATATGACACGATAGAATCCATCCTTGGGCGCAGACATTCCGGAAGCGCCGCGCCTCAACGAATAGACGCACACGCCGTCCGACTCTCCCGCCAGGTCTCCACCATAGGAAACCGGCTGGTTGTCATCACCTACCATGGACAATTCGAAAGTTCCATCAGCGTCCAACCATGTGGAAATTCCATACAAACGGGCATCATCAAGCTGGGAAAACGCGCCGTACGTGGTCTCCACCGAGAACTTCGTCGCGTCACCGCTAATGTAGATTCCTTCAGGGACATTGAATTGCGGATCCCAATCCGTCCCCTTCGTACATCCTGCCGCCAAAGAAACGGCAGCCACGACCATAACAGCCGCTATATTGATATTTTTCATATACTGTTAATTTTCAATTTTTATCCGCGTAGTGCCATAATCCGCACTGTCATGACCGACATGAATGTCGAACAAACCATCCTCGACCACATAATCCATGTCCGCATTATAAAAGCCCAATGACAGAGGATCAATGCTGACTTTCACCCTGCGGGTCTCTCCCGCACGAAGATAAACCTTGGCAAAGCCCTTCAGTTCCATCACCGGTCTTACGACAGAAGCCACCAAGTCACTGACATATACCTGAACGGTTTCCTCGCCGTCCGTCCCGCTGGTGTTGGTAACATCGACATAGACATTGACAGTATCCCTTCTCGTATATGACTCCTTGTCAGTGAACGGTTTGCCATAAGAGAACGATGAATAGCTCAAGCCATATCCGAACGGATAAAGCGGGGCATTCGGCACGTCGATGTGCCTAACCGTCGAAGAATGCTCCATGTCACCCGGACGGCCCGAGCGCTTGTAATTATAGTAAGCCGGAATCTGTCCTTCGGCACGCGGGAATGTAATCGCCAGACGGCCAGAAGGATTATAATCTCCGAAAAGCACATCCGCCACGGCATCACCGGTAGTAGTTCCCGGGAACCACGCCTCCAGAATTGCAGGAACGGTATTGTTCAGATTCTCAATGCAGAGAGGTCTTCCGTTCATCAGCACTGCCACGACCGGTTTCCCGGTAGCCACAAGACGCTCCACAAGTTCTTCCTGCACTCCCGGCAGACCGAGATGACAACGGCTTCTGGACTCACCGCTGAACAGCGCTTTTTCACCGACTACGGCGATTACCACATCGCTCTTTTCCGCAGCAGCTACAGCCGCATCGAACCCTGAACGGTCCTCCCCGTCGAAATCACAACCCTTCACATAATTTATCAGGACATTGTCACCCAACTTGTTACGAAGTCCCGCCAGCACTGTCACCGCATCGGAATCCTCCGCACGGCAACGCCATGAGCCATTGATTTCGTGCTTGTTGTCCGCAAGCGGGCCGATGAGGGCGATACTGCCTACATTCTTGGAAAGCGGCAGAAGCCGGTTCTCATTGCGAAGCAGAACCATTGACTTGCAGGCCAATTTCCTGGCGCTCGCGACGAATTCATCATTGAGCAATGTCTTTTTTTCCCTCTCCTCGTCGAAGAATTTATACGGGTCATCGAACAGGCCGAGAGAATATTTCACCCTGAGAATTCTCCGGCAAGCATCGTCGATATCGCTTTCACGTACAAGGCCCTCATCCACAAGCTTGTGCAAATGAGCATTGTAGAGTCCGTCGATCATATCCATGTCGACACCGGCATTGAAAGCAATCTGCGCCGCGTCCTTGCCGTCCTCGGCGACGCCCTGCGCGATGAGCTGTATCACGGACTGCCAGTCGCTCACCACGAATCCTTCGAAGCCCCACTCGTTCTGAAGGAATTTACGCAGCATTTCCTGGTCGCCGGAAGCCGGTATGCCGTTAAGGTCATGGAACGCAGACATATAAGTCAGCACTCCGGCATTCGAAGCAGCCTTGAACGGCGGCAGATACACGTCGTACAATGTCCTTTCAGACATGTCCACCGGAGCATAGTCGCGTCCGGCCTGCGGAAGACCGTAGCCGATCCAATGTTTCGCGCATGCGACCACGGCATCATTGCCCCAGAGATTCCACTGGAAGCCATTCACGCGGGCGGCGGCAATCTTGCTGCACAGGAACGGGTCCTCGCCTGCACCTTCGACGACTCTGCCCCAGCGCGCGTCACGGCCGATATCGACCATCGGCGCGAAAGTCCAATGCACGCCAGCCGCAGAGGCCTCGATGGCCGCCATCCTTGCCGACTCCCCGATCGCCTCCATATCCCAGCTGCAAGCTTCCGCAAGCGGTACCGGGGTCAATGTCCGATAACCGTGGATCACGTCCATGCCGAACAGCAGAGGAATCTTCAGCCGCGATTCCGCCATGTATTTTTCCTGAATCTGTCTCAATGCCTTCGAACCGGTGGCGTTGAGGACCGAGCCCATCATGTCGCGGCGGACCAATGAATCCGAGAATTGCTCTGATTCCGGTCCCGTCATGAGGGAGCTGCCGACATACTGCGACAGCTGGCCGATCTTTTCATCCAGAGTCATCCGGCCCATCAGGTCGCCGATGAATTTGTCTGCCTTATCGCTGAAATCCAGTTTCGGAACCACAACCTCGTGGTTAGGATCAGGGATAAACACATCGAGATTCAACGGATTGACCTTTCCGGAAACATTGATTGTCCAATTTCCAGACGGCTTCCTGCAGGAGTAAGGTTCTCCCACCATCCGGCCATTGTCGAACAATGAAATGACGAGCTTGTCCTCGTGACGGTTGTCCTGCACGGCCTGAAGAGCCAGGACATGACGTCCCTCCTTTACCTTTCCGAATTTAAGCTTGATGGAAGAGTCCCCGTTTTCGAGAACAATCTGGCCGGCAGCGGAAGACGGCATTTCAGCTTCAACCCTGCAGACAGCAGGGGCAGATGCCGCTCCGTTTTCATAAAAGAGCCAGCCTTTGGCAGCCTTGACGGAGTGCGGCACCACAGCCAGACACTCCAGACACAAGGCCGCAAAAAATGATATGAGAGCGAACTTTTTCATAGTTACTAATTCCATTTCGGATTCTGCTCCCAGCCTGTACGAAGAATTTCAGATTCAGGAACAGGATACCAATACATCTTCGGTTCGAAGGTCCTCTTCTCTACTGTTCTGCTGCTATAAGCAAATCCTTCCTTTTCAGGCCAATTCGGCTTTTCAATTTCTTCAGGACGAGACTGTTCCCTGGTGTATACGCGAACCCAGTCCACGTAGAGGCTTGTCTCCCTGAGGTCAGGATTCTTGTCTTCCGGATATCCGATGCCGTTGGAATCACGGCCGCCGATCTGGCCGGTAATCGCGAAATCCCACGCAGTCTTCTCGTGTCCCTCCTTGATGGCCTTCGTGATGAAGGTATTGTAGCGGTTGCCGTAATCTCTTGTCTTGAAGGTATTTGTAACCTTGCCGTCAAGCAGGTAGGAGATGATGGCATGCTCTGTCGGAGCTGCAGGATCAGGGTCCACCTGGACACCATAGGTATGATACTCGTCATAAGGGTTGAACGGCATGTCCACATGACGGCCGTAGCCGTTCACATTGACACCGAGAGTAGACTCGTTTACAGCCGCACCCTTGTCATTGTCATGAAGATGGAGAGCCTGGCTGAGGACATACTTGTCGGCCCTTCCCAGAGAAGGATTGTCCAGCCATGTCTTGATGAAGAATTCCTCGATATCGAGCTCGGCATACTGGGCACCTGCATAATAGCGGCACCACGGTGCCATCCAGATACCATAGATATACGGAACTTTCATCCTGATTTCGAATCTCGAGAACAGCGGATAAAGCTTCTGTGCATTTCCATATTTGTCGGTGTCGCGGCTGGACAATGCGCCTGACCACCAGCCCGGCCTGTTGCCGTTTCCGTAAGCGGACTGCGGTGCAGGAGGATTGTCCTCCCTCGTGGCAGAAACACGGCATACGCTCAAATCACCATCCTTGCAGATGGACACCTGCTTGCCGCGATATGTCTGGACATTGCCGTTAGGCTGACCGTACCACTGGTTTCCGACAGGGCTGTCAGCTCCGTAAAGTCCCCAGTATGAATTATCTATGACAGAACCGCTGAATTCGTCGCCATCGTAGTAATACCATCCGTCAGGAACTTCGGAAGAAGGTATAGAGGCAGACCTGGCGGCTGCAGATGACTTCGTGGCGTCCTTGACGATTCCAAGTCCGCGGACATCCGCACCCAATGTCTTGCTTGCGATTTTCCATCTCCTTACATCCCATGCGCGATGCTCCTCGAAGGCGAGCTCGACCCTGCGCTCATTCCTGATGAGTTCCCTCATTTCCTCCTGGCCAAGTCCATGTACAGAAGGCTGTCCTGCCCTGTTGCGGACCTTGTTCAGGTAAGCTTCAATGTCGGAGTTCCCCGGATCGCACTCATTGAGAGCCTCCACATAGTTCAAATAGATTTCAGCAAATCTGAAATATGGCCATACATGTCCGGATGCTCCTCCACCGGTCTGCACATTGGCAGATTCATTCATGAATTTACGCAGATAGAAGCCTGTCTTGGAGCCGTTTGTCTTGGAGGAAGCATCTTTGCCTCCGTCAAATGTCTCCACGCCGGATTCCTTCCAAGTATCGCCATTGAAAATGAACGTGGCCGCAAGTCTCTTGTCACGCCATACGAACGGATGTCTGGCGCTTTCGGAGCCGTCCCATGCGAACTTCGAACCGTCCTTCAGCTCATAAGCCTCCATCAGGTTCAATGTCGGGGTAGTTCCGCCCGTACCGCCATAGCTTACAGGCGAATTGACAGTCTCGAAAGACACGCTGTTCGCATATCTCTTCTGGAAAATGAACTCCTTGTTGTCGATATTGTTCTGGAAAAGGTCGCCATAGCTTCCGTAGAGCATATATTGGTCAAGGTCAATGACTTCCTTCGCAGCAGCCGCAGCCTTCTCCCATTTCTCCTTCACGCTTGGCAGATAGCTTTCATCGCTGTTCTTCCAATCCAGCCAGAGCGGACTGGCGGCATACAGGAGAACGCGGCTCTTCAATGCCAGCGCAGCACCCTTCGTAGCCCTGCCGTAAGCGGAAGCATTGTCCCTCCACGGCGTAAGCTCAAGTCCCGCAGCCGCAGCATCGCAATCAGCGACAATGCGGTTCACGACCTCATCCATTTCCGGTCTTTTCACCCCGCTGTGGTTTTCAGCGACAGGCAGGACCTTGTCGATGTAAGGCACAGGGCCATACCTCTTTACGAGCTCGAAATGGAAGAATGCACGGAGGAAAATCGCCTCGTTCTTCCAGATTTCCAGATCCTTGAGCCTGTTCTTGTACTCCGTCTGGTTATCCGGATCCAACTTGTAGTTTTCCAGATCCACCCTATGGACATTGGCAATGAATTCATTGCTCAGTCTGATGCCGGTATAAAGCTGGTCCCAAAGATCGTCAGGATTGTCCTGAGGCCCCCAGGAGCCATTGTTGAATTTCTGGATATTGCACGTTTCGATGGTGTTTTCGCCATCATCCGTAGCCGCGTCATACATGGCGGCGCCGATACGGTTCAATCCGTCAGGAAGGAAGCGGTAAACATTGACCAGAGCCTGACTGGTCCTCTCGTACGAGGTGTAAGTCTTGTCAATGTCGATGAACGATTCCTGCTCCCTATCCAGAAACCTGTTGCAGCCGCACACATTGAGCGCGGTCATTACAGGAAGTAGTATATATATGATTCTCTTCATTTTCGGAGTATTTTAGAAAGTGAATTTCATTCCCACACTTACAGTTCTCGTAAGAGGATATGTGATGAGTGAACTGCTCTCAGGGTCTGAGATGACGCCTGAAGCATTGATAGTGAACAGGTTGGTACCGTTGAGGTACAGGCACATGGCATGTCCCGCCGCACGCGTAGGAAGATTATATGCGAAATACAAGTTCCTCAGCCTGAAATAGCTGCCGTTCCTTTTCCAGAAAGTGGATGTCCTGTAGTTGTTGCTGAAATTGCTCAGTGACAGTCTAGGATAGGAAGCATCCGTGTTCTCCGGTGTCCAGCTGTCCTTGGCCAGCTGCGAAGCGGAAGCATTGTCCTGGAAAGAGTATGCAGTGTTGCCGCTGAGGTAGATGTCTCTGCCGGCAACGCCCTGGAACATCGCCTCAAGTTCGAAGCGTTTCCATTTCAGTCCGCCGCTCAATGTGAAGTTCCACTCAGGGATGTATGAATATCCGACAGGCACGCCGTCATTGCTGTCGATGATGCCGTCATTGTTCTGGTCAACATATTTGATGTCACCCGGACGGACCGTGCCGTACTGTGGAACCGGAAGGCCTTCTGCAATGGTGCCGTCAGCATTGAAATCTTCCTGTTTCCAATATCCGTCGGCCACAAGCACGAACGGAGTGCCCACAGCGTGGCCTCTTCTGTATTGATACTCATACACTCTGGTCGGTTCGCCCATTTCCTTGATTTCATTTCTGGCGAACCATACGCCTGCGCCGACATGCCACTGGAGGTCATCAGACTTCTTCTGATGCCAGTCGGCTGTCAGCTCGAAACCGCTGTTCCTGACATTGCCGACGTTCATGTAAGGCAACATGCCGCCGAAAGAAGCTCCCACAAAGCCCGGAATGGTTCCGGTCGCCTGATCCACAATGCCGGTACGCATCTGTGTGAACACATCAGCATTGATCGTGAGAGCTCCGAAGAGTTCAGCGTCGATGCCGACATTGTAAATGGTTTCTTTCTCCCAGCTCAGGTCAATGTTCGGAATCGTGGTCACGCCGAATGATGATGAAGCGGAGCTGCCGGTGCCGAGCAGGTATGAACCCGTCCATGCATATGACTCATCGTAAAGATAACGTCCTGCGGCATTCTGGTTGTTGCCCACGAGACCTGCTGAAGCTCTGAGCTTCAAGTAATTGACATTGCGGGAATTCTTGAGCCAAGGCTCTTCGGAAATGACCCATCCGGCCGAACCGGCAGGAAAGAATCCGAATCTGTGGCCTTTTGCGTAGTCATCGCATCCGGTATCGGAAGCAGAGAACTCTGCAATGTATTTACCTGCATATGAGTAGGTTACACGCCCTGCAAAATTAACGTACCTGGTATTTGCCCTGACGGAATACTGCCTGTAGTTGTCCACGAGAGCGAAAGCAGTAGCATCTACGGAATGCTTGCCGAATCTGCGGGAATAGTCCAGCGAACCCTTGGCGTTAACACGGCTCCAGTCATCCTTGAATCCTTCGCCGGCTTCGAGAGGCTCATCCGTACCATACGGCGTATATTCATATCCGTCAGCCGTCTTGGTCAGGCTATATCTCGTATAATTGCGTGTCTTCGTGGAAGATTCACACATATTGTTGCTGTAAGCCACTGAGGCGCTTACGCCCAGGCCCTCGGTTATGAAATCAAGTTCAAGTTTCGGAGTGAACACCAGCTGGAAAGTTCTGTTGTTCTCCTTGTAGACTCCCCTGTAGAGCAATTCGCCGACAGGGTTGGTCTGAGAAGCGTTTCCGCCGAAACTGCCGTCCGGGTTATATACCGGGAATGCATTCGGAGCCGTGGCATACATTGAATTGAACAGCTTGTAAGCCGAGGTGCCTCCGCCCGGAAAAGCCCGGCTTCCGATCTGGCCGCCGAAACTGAACGCGGTGGAGAAACGCCTTCCGATATTGATGTCAATGTTCGAACGGACATTGATGGTCGTGTA
>FR882194.1:71261-93258 GCA_000434935.1 Bacteroides sp. CAG:709
GTCGTGTAGGAAGCATTGGCGCTTTCATCCTTCTTGAAATCCGTACCCTTGAAGAATCCGGAATTGTTCGCAGCTGACAGCAGGACGTAATATTTCACGATCTTGTTGCCGCCGCGGAAAGAGAGGTCTGCCACAGAAATCGGAGCGACCTTGCGGAGCATCTCCTTCTTCCAGTTCACATTCGGATAAAGATACCCGTCAGTTCCGTTCTTGTATGCTGTCAATACCTTTTCTCCATAGACTTCAGCCACGCCGTCATTCTTGCACGCCTGGTTATAGAGAGAAGCATAAGTGTATGAATCTACCGGATCGGCCGTCTTCAGCATGGTCTGCAGACCTGTCTGGAGCCTCACCTTGATGTCCGGTTTGCTGTCCATACCTCTTTTCGTGGTCACGAGAAGCACGCCGTTGGCGCCGCGGGCACCATAAATCGCAAGTGCGGACGCATCTTTCAGCAAGCTGACTGATTCGATTTCAGCGGCTGTGAGATTGTCTATCGTGGACTCGAAACCATCGACGAATACCAGCATGTTCTGTCCGGAAGCATACGTGGTACGTCCTCTCATATAAAGGTTCGAGATGGAAAAATCATATCCGGGCTGCCCGCTCTGCTGGAGCAATGTCAATCCTGCCAATTTTCCGGTGAGAGCATTTCCCACGCTCGCGCTGTTGACATTGACCAATTCGTCGCCGCTGACGGTCGACACGGCAGAGGTAACCATCCTGTCAGGCTGGCTCCCGTAGGCAATCCTTACTTCAGCGGAATCCCTGTCCGCCGTCGCGAAAGCCGGCTGCGCCATTACGGCCAATGCAGCCAAGACTGCTATCTTCAAATATCTTTGCATATCAATTATCTACTTATGTGGTCTTCTATTCCCATCCCGGATTCTGGATCAGATATCCCTTGTCTACTTCCAGCTGCTTGATAGGATGGAGGTAAGATCTGCGGCTCCAGAGACGGTTCTCGAACACGTACGGCTTGTAGTGCACTTCTGATGAACCCTCTATCCTGGAAATCTGGAGGCCATAGAATTTGCCCTGCATGACTCCCTCATTCTCGGCGATCATCCACCTGCGGATATCCCAGAACCTGTGGTCCTCATAAGCCAACTCGACGGCTCTTTCATTTCTGAGCTTCTCCCTGAACTGACTCTTGGTGAGAGTGGAAGGGAATGCCGGCATGCCGGAGCGGTTCCTTACCTTGCTTACGGCTGCGACAGCCTCTGCAGTAGGGCCCTGGAACTCATTGACAGCCTCAGCATAGTTCAGGTAAAGTTCAGCCATACGGAAAACAATCCAGTCCATATTCACGCTGTTGTGCGGATATGTGGCCTTGAGTGTCCTGGGCACCCATTTGCGGACGAGGTGACGGGTCTTGTCGTAAGCGACCTGATGCGCGCCGCCCTCCAGGAAATCAAGCTTTCCGATTTCATCATTCCATACGGCGCCCTGATAGGCAATGGTCTGTGCGAAACGAGGATCGAGTTCGCTGTACTTTTTCAGAAGGTCATCGCCGCCTGACATGAGCCATTCCTGTTCGGTGCCGTCCTTCTTTTCATATTTCTTGACGAAGTTCAGCGGTGCGAACAATCCGCCGTCAGACCATGAACTGCCGGCCCACTGAGGGATATTGCTGGTAATCGGCTTGGTATTCGTGCTGAAATTCCTGTATTTCTTGTTCGCCAGAATAATCTCGCAGTTGTCAGGAGTAGTCCAGACATACTCGTAATTGGTTTCCGGCGTTCCCTTGTCGTAGAGCGCATATCCGGCAGCCTCAGCGGCATCAATCGCCTCCTTGGCAGCATCAGCGGCCTTTTTCCACCTCTCGGCATCGTAGTTGCCGTAACCGATGATCTTGTTGTTCTCTCCGCCGAGTGAAAGATATGGGGTGGCAGTATTGAACAGAGGACTTGCAGCATAAAGCAGCACCCTGGACTTGAGAGCCAGAGCCGCGATTCTGGTAGCCCTTCCGACGAATGCCGGATTCGTGTATCTGTCCGGAAGAAGCTTGGCAGCCTCGTCACAGTCCTTCACGATGAAATCAATACATTCGCTGAAAGTATTGCGCGGATATTTCGCATCCTCGCTTCCCGTAATCCTGTGGTCCACGATAGGAAGTCCGCCATAGCGGTATACTCCTTCCCAGAAAGAGATGGCACGCATGAAATATCCTTCACCCTTGGCCCTGGAATTGAACTCAGGATCACCCGGGTCATAAGGCACCTCGTCGATTCTCTCAAGAAGCGTGTTGCATTTCCTGATCGTCGCCCAACGGGTGTCGTGCCTAGGGTCTTCATCCCAGTCAATGCTGTTGTTGTTATGGTTGTCCGTATTCCAGGAAGCATTGGCCTTGTCCCATGAAGCGCCGGCCTCGCCCTCGTCGCAGGCACCTGCACGTGTAGATGTCGCGCAAAGTCCACGGTCGATGTTGTCGGAATTCATGGAGAAGCCCAGAGGCATTCCTTCTGCATAGATTCCGGTTATGAACCTTTCGCACAATGTCCTGTCAGAGAACACCTTGTCCTCATTCAAATCAGTGGATGGAGGTGCTTCCAGAAAATTACATCCGCTGAATGACAATATTGCCGCTAATACTGCGATTGTATATGTACGTATCTTCATTGCCTAAAAAGTTATGTTAAGACCTATGTTGTAGACTTTCTGCAGAGGATAGGAGTTGAGCTCCGTATTGCCCGTAGTGGACAGCACCTCAGGGTCCAGGTCGATGACATCGGACCACGTGAACAAGTTGGAACCGTTCAGGAACAGCCTCAACCCGCCTACATGTAGTTTTTCAATAACCCTGCGGTCGAAATTATATCCGATTTCAATGTTCTTCAGACGCAGGTAGCTTGCATCCCTGATCCACAGGGAAGAAGGCCTGTAGTTATGGTCGGATTCGCTGTTCGGGTTCAATGACAGACGAGGGAATTCGATATCTTCGCCCGCTGCATATCTTTCCGGAGTCCAGCGCTTGAGAATCAGCGACTTGGCACTCTCCTCACTCTTGGCGAACGGCCAGAGGGAACGTCCGAAATACTTGATGGAGACATTGGTAGCTCCCTGAAAAAGCACGGAAAAGTCAATTCCTTTCCAGGAGAATCCGCAAGAAACGCCATAGATGATTTCCGGGATGTTGGAGTAACCGAGCGGAACCATATCATAGTTGTCGATTTTTCCGTCCTTGTTCACATCCACATAACGGCAATCTCCCGGCTGGAGCTGGTTTCCGTTCCATGCGCTGACAGGACGGTCCAGGGCATTGATTTCCTCCCATGAATTATAGTAACCGTCGAAAATCAATCCGAAGAACTGGCCATAGCGGCGGCCGGTCTCAGCCTGATACTTGTATTGCTTGTTGACCTCGTCCTTGAATACTATGCGGTTACGGGCAAATGAGAAGTTGCCGCGCACCCAGTAATTGAAATCCTTGACTTTGTCACGCCAGGTAAGGTCGAACTCGCATCCGAAGTTCTACATTGAACCAAGGTTGTATGCAGGAAGCTCGGCACCGATGATAAAAGGCTCGGTGGAGCGGTTCGCCAGAATATTGTCACGATACTCGTAGAAAGCATCGGACTGAACTGACAGACGGCCCTTGAACATATTGAAGTCCAGACCGACATTGGCCTTGCGCGCCCTTTCCCATGTCAGATCAGGGTTGCCGATTTTTCCTTCGACAACGGCGGTGGACTGGTTAGGGTTGGATGAAACGCCGAACCAATACTGGTAGGCACTTCCTGACGCCTCGCCGTAAGATGAAGGCAGATAGAGGAAGCGGGAACCGCCGATCTTGTCATTTCCGACCTCTCCGTAGCTGGCCCTTATCTTCATGTAGGTGAGGATATCATTCTTAGGCAGCCAAGGCTCTTCCGTGATGATCCATCCTGCAGAAACAGCCGGGAAGAAACCGAAGCGACGTCCCTTGGCGAAGTTCTCCGTGCCGTTGTAACCCATGTCGAATTCGAGCAGATAACGCTTCGCATACTCGTAAGTGAGCCTTCCGACAAGTCCCTGATAAGCATTCGGCACATAGAAGGCCAATGTAGGAGACCAATATTTGCTCTGGTTGTAAAGGGCGAGTGCGGTAACATGATGTTCACCGAAAGTCCTGTCATAATTGATTCCGCCTTCGAAGTAGACCTTGCGGTTCTTGCTCCAGCTGGTCGAAGTATTCCAGATGGAAGCCTCGGACTGCGGAATCAGATATTCCTGCCCGTCAGCCTCTCTTCTGGCAAGATAATATGGAAAACTCTTCGAGTACTTCCTGCTGCTGTAATAGAAGCTGTCATATGCTGCTCTCACATGCGCCGACAGACCCTTGGTAATGGCATTGGAAAAATCATAATCGAATCTTACGGAAGAGTTCAAGTTGTTGCTGCTGCGCTTGTTATATCCGTTGCTCAACAGAACCTGCCATGGGTTCACGCTTCCGACGCCGTTCTCGATTTTCACGATTTTGCCATCCACCAGGCCCGGAGAGGACAATGGATTCGCAAATGAAATTGCCTGCCAGATACTGCTGTTGCCGCCGCTCGGGGAAATGATGTTCTCAATCTGGGCCGCAAGCTGAACCTGCGCAGTGAAGTCACGGGTAATCTGGAAATCGAAGTTCGACCTGAAATTATAACGTGTATCCCTAGGATTCACATCATGGTCACGGTCGATCTGCGTATTCTTATAGATACCTGTCTGATCGAAGAAACTTCCTGATATGAAGTATTTTACCTTGTCGATACCTCCGGAGACATTGACATTGTGCTGAGTTCTTGTGGAGAACTTGCGGAGAAACGTGCCGATCCAGTCGGTGTCCGGATGGAGCAGCGGGTCCTCGTGATTCTTGTAGAGCGCAATGTCCTCGGCCGTGAATCGCGGAATGTAAGTAGACCCTGTGATACGGGAGTCGTTCTCGCCAGCCTCGTTATACAGTTCAGCATACTGGGCACTGTTCAGATAGCTCGGCAGGGCCGTGGACTGCTGGAGGGCGAAATTGCCGGAATAGCTGATGTGCGGCGCGCCGATATCACCCTTTCTCGTCGTGATGAGAATCACACCGTTCGCACCCTTTACACCGTAAACTGCTGTTGCAGAGGCATCTTTCAGGATATTCAACGATTCGATTTCATTCGGGTCAATGCCGTTGAAGTTGGATCTTTCCACACCGTCCACCATGATGAGCGGCTCCGAATTCTCGGTAAACGTGCTCACGCCACGGATAAGCAGGTTGGAAAAGTCCTCACCCGGAGCACCGCTTCGCTGCGTAGCGACGAGACCAGGCATCCTGCCGACGAGCATGTTGGACAAGTTCGCCTGCGGAGTCTGCACGAGGTCATCCTTGGAAATAGTGGCGATAGCACCTGTGACACTCTCTTTCTTCTGTTTTCCGTAGCCGACCACGACTACATCGGACAATGTAAGAGGCGTCTCGCTGAGAATCACGTCCACCACATTGCTTGCCGCAACTTTTCTTTCCTGGGAATCAAAGCCCAAGCTGTTGAATACGAGTACGCCGTCGCCCAAGGTGATGACGTACCGGCCGTTTTCATCAGTCACGGTTCCATTGGTCGTACCTTTTTCGAACACACCTACGCCTGCAAGAGGTTCGCCGTTGGCATCCGTAACTGTGCCTTTGATCTGGCGTTTCTTGGGCGCGCCTGCGTCCTGTTTCTGTTTATCCTGTGAAGTTCCTACCGGATTCGGCAGGATCACTACCTGACGGTTCTTGACCTTAAAGGAATAGTCCACTCCCAGAATTTTCGTCATAACCACTTCAATGTCAGCATTCTTGAAGTTACAACTCACTTTCTTGTCGAGCTTGATTTCCTTTTCATTGTAAAGAAAGACATAGCCATAGTCCTTCTCGATTTTTACAAGAGCCTCCTTCAGGGGGACATCGCTCAAATTCAATGTGATGCCCTTGGTCTGTGCTGCTGCCGTCAATGACAGAAGCGCCAGGAAGAACGGGCAAAGAACACGAACGAGCCTTCTAATACTCTGTGTTATAGCGTTCATTTATCGATTATTGTGTTTTTTATATGGTCAATGATTTGAGAAGCAGCCGTCTATTTGGTGATTTCATACACCAGGTGACGACCCTTGTATTTTATCCCGGACACCAGGCTGATGCTTTCGAGAGCGGCATCGATTCCATCCCGCAAATCCAGCTTGCCGGTAATGGCAATGCCGGTGACAGTGCTGCCGTAAGAGAACTTGGCATTGTAATACCTGGACAGTTGCATGAGCACATCCTTGATATTGGTTCTGTTGAATTTCAGGATGCCTTCGGTCCAGCATGTATAGTCATCAGTGTCCACGGCATCAAGGGAGACATCGCAGTTCGAGCTGTTGTAACAGAAACGCTGGGCCGGGTTCATGAGATAGTCGTGGTCAAGCAAATTGCCTGTTACTGAGACTTTTCCGGAGACGAGCACCACAGACTGCTGCTCATCGGAAGGATAAGCCTTCACATTGAAACGAGTTCCCAGAACCGATACATCCAGCCTGTCCGTCTTCACCTTGAACGGACGGTTTTCGTCATGGGCCACGTCGAGGAACGCTTCTCCGTTGAGAAAGATTTCTCTTTTCCTGCCGTTCATCCCGGCCTTGAAGATGACCTTGGTTCCGGAATTGAGCTGCATCTTCGTACCATCTGACAGGCTCAGGCTGGCAGTCTTGCCGAACGGGACGGTTATCTGGTGGATGTCACCGGATCTCTTTATGTCATATATTCTGGTTTCTGTGGAATCCTTGACGGAAAAATACCCGTCGGCATAAGAGATGACGGCATTGGAACCGATTTCGACAGCGTCCTCGGGAGTGATTATCCTGATGTCGCCGCCGGCTTCCGGCATAACGCCTGAAATATATTGAAGTTCAGAGTCTTGCTTCGATCCTGAGAAAAAGATTACCACGCCCGTTAGCATTGCGGCAGCCAATGTACCGGCAATGATTGCCGTCCTCCTGAGGGCGCGCATTCTCAAAGCATCTTTCTTGATTCTCGTCCAGAGTCTGGCCTTGTCATAATCATTGAGACAGGCCTCCACCGGTTCGAGGAGGGAGAACAATTCTTTCTCCGAGTTTGTTTCCATGTTCATCGAGTCTTTTTCAGCACCAAAATGTGGTTTCCGGAATATAGACTTAAATAAGTTCGTTTTTATACTCACTCGGAGCGAAAAATTTTACAAAAAATATTGAAGAAAAACGACCAACGGCATTATCTTCCTGATTTTCAGCACTGCACGGGACAGCAGATTGCGCAATGACTGGATGTTCATATCCATGAGGACAGCCGTTTCTTCATAAGAAAGGCCCATGGAATAGTGCAGATAGACGGCTTCTTTCTGTCTTGCGGTCATTGACGCCGTCACCTCACGATATTGGCTTTCTATCTTTTCGCGCTCCTCATCATCCGTCACCGCAGTCTCCGAAAGTTTCCATTCCACTTCGAACGGAAGGCCGTCAATTCCTACCGTCAGAAGTTTTCTCTCGCGTTTGATATTGTCGTAGATTTGTCCTCGCAATGCCTTGAGCAGATATGCTTTGGGGTTTCTGATGTCAGCGTCGTGCCTTAGGCTCCCGAAGATTTTCACGAAGACGTCATGAATGGAATCCAGTACGATTTCCTTGCTGCCTGCGATCTTCATTCCATACCGGAACATCTCATCTGCATAATGGTCATAGATGACGGAGAACGCCTTGACGTCCCCGCTTCCGAACTTCTTCCAAAGCTCAGTTTCCGATATGTCCACCTTTATCATGCAAAATGTCCAAAAATCCAGGCCGCTAATTTAATTCAAGTCATTAAAATTACAAAATTCCACACCACTTCACGGTCAGGCATAGCGCTTGTTGTGTCATATATTTTGTATCTTTGTGCGACTAAACAGACAAAATTATTACATCACTTATGAGTTCTATAAAGATTCAGGGAAATGCTCTCCCAAATATGCCTTGGCAGGATCGCCCTGCAGGATGTAACGACCCGCTTTGGCGCTACTCTGCTAACCCGGTCATTCCTAGAGATTTGCTGCCGGATTCCAACAGTATTTTCAACTCTGCCGTAGTTCCGTTCGAAGGCGGATTCGCAGGAGTATTCCGCTGCGACGACAAGAACCGCAGGATGACACTCCATGCAGGATTCTCCAAGGACGGCTTCAAGTGGGACATCAACCCGGAAACCATCAAGTTCGAAGGAGCTGATCCGGAGATCGGAGAATGGGTTTACGGATATGACCCACGCGTGGCCAAGATCGAGGACAAGTTCTACGTTACATGGTGCAACGGCTATCACGGCCCTACCATCGGAGTAGCATGGACCACAGACTTCAAGACATTCCACCAGCTGGAAAACGCATTCCTTCCATACAACAGGAACGGCGTGCTCTTCCCTAAGAAGATTAACGGCAAGTTCGCATTGCTCTCACGCCCTAGCGACACAGGCCACACCGCATTCGGAGACATTTTCTACTCCGAATCCCCGGATATGGAATATTGGGGACACCACCGTCACGTGATGGCACCGGCACCGTTCGAGGTAAGCGCCTGGCAGTGCATGAAAATCGGCGCAGGCCCGGTTCCTATCGAGACTTCCGAAGGATGGCTGCTGTTCTACCACGGCGTACTGCACTCATGCAACGGATATGTCTACGCATTCGGTTCAGCACTCCTCGACCTGGAACAGCCATGGAAGGTAATCGCACGCAGCGGACAATACCTCATCTCCCCTCGTGAAATCTACGAGCTCACCGGAGACGTTCCTGATGTGACATTCCCATGTGCATCACTCCACGACCCGGAGACCGGCCGCGTAGCCATCTACTACGGATGCGCAGACACCGTTACCGGACTCGCTTTCGGATATATTCCAGAAATCATCGAATTTACGAAACGCACAAATATCTTGTAAGTCAATGATTGCAAGACGTTTAGCTAATACACTCCTCGTCCTGGCGGCCATGTCGGGATGGGGAGTTTTTTCTGCCGCCGCCACGGACTCGGCTCCGGCGAAGAAAAACACTATCAAGCAGCCTGCCGATTACGTGAACCCGTTCGTCGGAACCACGAACTTCGGAACCACGAATCCAGGAGCCGTATGCCCGAACGGAATGATGAGCGTATCGCCGTTCAATGTCATGGGCTCGGACGACAATGTCTGGGACAAGGACAGCAGATGGTGGTCTACCCCGTATTGCTATGAAAACAAGCTCTTTACGGGATTCTCTCACGTAAACCTCAGCGGCGTCGGATGTCCGGAACTCGGCTCTCTCCTGACGATGGCCACCTCCGGTTCCCTCGATGTGGACTACCACAAATACGGCTCGGAATACACCGGTGAGCGGTCCACCCCGGGCTACTATACGAACACATTGACCCGATACGGAATCCGCACGGAAGTATCTGCCACTGAGCGCACAAGCATTGAAAGATACACCTTCCGCGCCGGACAGGCGAACATCCTGATAAACCTCGGCGAGGGCCTCACGAACGAATCCGGAGCTACGGTCCGCAAGGTCAGCGACACCGAAATCGAAGGCTCGAAACTCCTGGGAACCTTCTGCTACAACTCGCAGGCGGTATTCCCAATCTACTTCGTGATGCGCGTCAACAAAGCGCCGTCAAGCTGCGGATATTGGAAAAAACAGCGCCCGATGACCGCGGAGGCCGCTTGGGACCCCGACCAGGGCAAATACAAGCTCTACACCCGCTACGCCCGCGAAATTTCCGGCGACGACATCGGTTTCTGGTTCACTTATGACAATGTCGATGAGAACGAGCAGATTATGGTCCAGGTCGGCGTCTCCTTCGTAAGCTGCGAGAACGCGAGAATGAACCTCGAAGCCGAGCAGACCGGTTTCAATTTCGACAAGGTCAGGGCCAATGCTGTAGCAAGATGGAACAGCGACTTGTCCAGAATCAAGGTGGAAGGCAGCAGCCTGCGCCAGAAAGAAGTGTTCTATACCGCTCTGTATCATGCACTTATACACCCGAATATCCTGAATGACGTGAACGGGGAGTTCCCTGTCATGGAATTCACCGGCGACGGCAAGACATTGAGCAATACGAAGGCGGCACGCTACGACACCGGCAAACCGGGCATCGGCAAGGTAGAGCCGGGACATAACCGCTACACCGTATTCTCGCTGTGGGACACCTACCGCAACGTGCATCAGCTCATGACACTGGTCTATCCGGAGCGCCAGCTCGACATGGTCAGGTCAATGATTTCGATGTACAAGGAGTGGGGCTGGATGCCGAAGTGGGAACTTTACGGCCGCGAGACATTCACCATGGAAGGCGACCCTGCCATTCCTGTGATAACAGACACGTGGCTCAAAGGCCTGAAAGACATTGACATATACACGGCATATCAGGCTTTCATCAAGTCGGCGGTCACACGCGGACCTGAGAACAAGATGAGGCCCGACATTGACCCGTATGTTCAGGACGGATTCATTCCGCTGGGATATTTCGCGGCGGACTTCTCGGGCGACAACTCCGTTTCGCACGCATTGGAATATTACGTGGCCGACAACGCATTGTCCCTTCTGGCTGCCGACCTCGGCTACGAAGACGAGGCTAAAGCATTCAGGGAAAGGTCATTGAACTATAAGCATTATTATAGTCCGGAGTCCGGAACACTGCGTCCTCTGAATGCGGACGGTTCTTTCCTGACACCGTTCAACCCGCGTCAGGGTGAGAATTTCGAGGCGGTTCCTGGCTTCCACGAAGGCAGCGCATGGAACTACACGTTCTTCGTGCCGCATGATGTGGAAGGCTACGCGCAGCTGATGGGCGGCCAGAAAGTGTTCACGGAAAAGTTGCAGATGGTGTTCGACGAAGGGCTGTATGACCCTGCAAATGAGCCGGATATCGCATACGCATACCTCTTCAGCCGCTTCAAGGGTGAAGAGTGGCGCACGCAAAAATTGATTCCGCAGCTGCTCCGCGAGTATTTCACGACCAAGCCTGACGGCATCCCTGGCAATGACGATACAGGTACAATGTCCGCGTGGGCAGTATTTTCAATGATGGGCTTCTATCCGGATTGTCCGGGCGAACCGTCATATACATTGACCGCGCCTACTTTCGAGAAGGTCACCATAACCCTCGACCCGAAATGGTACAACGGGCACAATGAGCTGGTTATCAGCAAATCAGGCAGCAATGAAAACGGGCGTGAGGCAAAACGCGAGTCATACGACCGCATTTCCGGCATGACTCTGGGACGCAAGACATTGAAAGGCTACAGAATCAGCCACGAGGAGCTTACACGTGGCGGCGAACTGGCATTCCGCTGCCGTGCTGCGAAATAACGACTCCGCGACTGGAACAGACATTGGAATAAACACATAAACATTGATATAAATGAACAATAGATTTTTGGCGCTGATGTTGCCGGCGGTTCTGGCGGCAGGATGCGCGAAGACAGCAGACGACACGGACTACACGCAGTTCGTGAATCCTAAAATCGGCAGCGGCGGACACGGGCACGTTTTCGTCGGGGCCAATGTCCCTTTCGGTCTGGTGCAGCTGGGGCCTACCAGCATCCCGCAGACATGGGACTGGTGCTCAGGCTATCACGACAGCGACACCACCGTCATCGGATTCTCGCATACGCATCTTGAGGGTACCGGTATCGGCGACCTGTTCGATGTTACGGTAATGCCGGTAATCGGAGAGGTGACTTATGCCCGAGGAGAGGCTCCGGCAGAAGGCGCCACACCTGAGGAAATCGAAGCGGCAATAAAGACCGGACTGTGGTCTTACGCGGACAGGTCCAAGGAGGTCACCAAGCCAGGATATTATAGCGTGCCGCTCACCCGTTTCGGTATCAATGCCGAGATGACGGCGACTTCACGTGTCGGCCTGCACCGTTATACATTCCCTGCAAGTGATTCTGCAGCAATCGTTTTCGACCTGGAGAACGGCGGATGCTGGGACAAGGCAACAGATACATTGACAGAATCCGTGGACAGCGTCACCATCCGCGGCTACAGATATTCCACAGGCTGGGCGAAGAACCAGAAGGTCTTCTTCTATGCGCAGTTCAGCAAGCCTTTCGACAGCTTCAGCAACATGGGCGCATACAGCAGAATGGCATTCCATACGACTGAAGGTGAGCAGATTATGGTGAAAGTGGCATTGTCCCCTGTAAGCATGGAAGGCGCGCAGGCCAACTTGACCGCGGAGATACCGGGCTGGGATTTCGAAGGCACGGTGAAGGCTGCGGAGAAGGCATGGAACGAGGAGCTTTCCAAGATCAAGGTCGACACCGACGATGCCGAGGCGCGCACCGTTTTCTACACCGCGATGTATCACACCATGATCCAGCCATCCGTTTTCAATGACGTGAACCGCGATTACAGAGGCGCTGACGACCAGATCCACACGGAACATGGCTTCACGAACTACACCACATTCTCATTGTGGGACACCTACCGCGCAGCCATGCCGCTGATGACGATCATCCATCCGGAGAAAATCAATGACATCGCCAACACGATGATAGGCATCTACCAGCAGCAGGGCAAGCTTCCGGTATGGCATCTGTGGGGCAATGAGACTGACTGCATGGTGGGCAATCCTGGCGTCATTGCATTGGCCGACATCCTGGTAAAGGGCTTCGAGGGCTTCGACAAGGAGCTGGCATACAAGGCGTTGAAAGATTCCGAGATGCGTCCGGACAGAGGTCAGGACATCCGCATGAAATACGGTTTCATTCCTGCCGACAAGAACTTCGACGAGTCCGTGGCTTACGACATGGAATACGCCATCGCTGACGGTGCCATGGCTCAGGCCGCCAAGTTCATGAACAATGAGGCTGACTACAATTACTTCTTCGACAGAAGTCATTCATACAGAAACTATTTCGACCAGAAGACATTGTTTATCCGCGGAAAGAATACCGACGGCAAGTTCATTGAGCCGTTCAATCCTTACCGCTCGGAGCATCGCGCTGACGTGTATTGCGAAGGCAACGCATGGCAGTACACTTGGCTCGCTCCGCAGGACTTCGACGGTCTCGTAAAACTCTATGGTTCAGAGGCCAAGCTCACCGAGAGGCTCGACAGCCTGTTCGCCGCCAAGAGCGAAATCGTGGGCGACAACAAGTCCAGCGACATTTCCGGCCTCATCGGCCAGTACGCGCATGGCAACGAGCCTAGCCACCACATCATCTACTTCTACACGATGGCCCACCAGCCATGGAAGACCGCCGACCTCGCTTCGCGCATCTTCAAGGAGTTCTATTTCAATGATCCTAACGGTCTCGCGGGCAATGAGGATGTAGGCCAGATGTCGGCTTGGTACATTCTTTCAAGCCTCGGCTTCTATCAGGCAGAGCCTGCAAATCCACGTTTCTGGTTCGGCAAGCCTGCATTCAGAAATGCTTCCGTGAAAGTTCCGGGCGGCACGTTCAATGTTACCGCAGAGGGCCTCAGCGAGGAAAACAGATATATCCAGAGTATCACCTTGAACGGCGAAGAATACAAGCTCCCGTATATCGAGTACGTAGACATCTTCAGAGGCGGAAACCTCGTGTTCAAGATGGGACCGGAACAAACAGTATGGTATTAAAACATAATTAATTATGGCAAACTATAAAACAGACTCACGAATTGTCCTTACGCTAGACGCGGGCGGTACCAATATGGTATTCAGCGCAATGCGCGGAGGCGAATACATCATTGACCCTATCACTCTTCCTTCCAATGCGAAGAACCTCGACCTGTGCCTCCAGACCCTGGTCCTGGGCTTCAGCACGGTGATTGACAAACTGGAAGAGAAGCCGGTGGCAATCAGCTTCGCATTCCCCGGACCTGCCGATTATCCGCACGGAATCATCGGCGGTTACCTTCCGAACTTCCCGTCTTTCCGTGACGGCGTGGCTCTCGGACCGTTCCTTGAGGACAAGTTCGGCATTCCTGTATATATAAACAATGACGGCGACCTCTATGCTTACGGCGAGGCTCTCGGCGGAGCACTTCCTGAGGTCAATGCGCGTCTGGAGGCAGCAGGCAGCGACAAGAGATTCCACAACCTCATCGGCTACACTTTCGGCACAGGTCTTGGTATCGGTTTCGTCATGAACGGCGAGCTTAACCGTGGCGACAATTCCTGCGTGGAGACATTCTGCCTGCCTAATTTCAAGATGCCGGGCTACATTCTGGAGGACAGCGCATCAATCCGCGCCGTGACCAGAGTCTACGGTGAGGCAAGCGGCAACCTGAATCATGGTCTCACCCCGAAGGAAATCGCGGAAATCTGCCATGGAGAGCGCGAGGGCAACAGGGAAGCTGCCGTCAAGGCGTTCAATGATCTCGGCGAGGCAGCCGGCGACGGTATGGCTATCGCTGCTTCTCTCTTCGACGGTATCATCTGCATCGGCGGCGGCCTCATGAACAACCACGAGTACATCATGCCGGGCATCCTGAATTCAATGCGTTCGACTGTCAAGACAATGTCGGGTGATACTATCGGAAAGGTTCAGCCTAAGGTTTACAACCTGGATGATCCTGAGGAGTTCGCTGCTTTCGCGAAGGGTGACGCGCGCCAGATCAAGGTGTACGGAACGGAGAAGACCGCAACCTACGACCCGCAGAAGCGTATCGGCGTAATGCGTTCAAAGATCGGTGCCAGCAAGGCCATCTCGCTCGGTGCTTACACGTTTGCATTAAGCCAGCTTGATAAATAATACTTGAAGCCAGCCGGATCAATGCTGGAGTCGGCATTGGCTCCCGAAAAGGAAGGGGACCCACGCAGTGGGGAGGACCGGCGGAAGCATTACCCGGCTGGCGCAAAAAAAATAAAACAAACAATGTATCCATTAAAATTCAGACCAATACTGAAGACAGTAGTATGGGGCGGCGAGAAAATCGCCCCATATAAGGAAGTCGTTACAGATCAGCACAATATCGGCGAAAGCTGGGAACTCTCCGGCGTAAAGGGCCATGAATCCGTCATTGCCAACGGAGAATTCGAGGGCAAGACCATCACCGAACTGGTAGAACAGTTCAAAGGCAAGCTAGTAGGAGAGAAAGTCTATGCCAATACAGGCAACGAGTTCCCTCTCCTCATCAAGTTCATTGACGCGAAAAGCGACCTTTCCATTCAGGTTCATCCTGACGATGAACTGGCAGCCAAACGCCACAATTCCAAGGGAAAGACCGAAATGTGGTACGTGGTAGGCGCAGATGAAGGCGCCCACCTGCTTTCAGGCCTCGCGGAGAAAATCACTCCGGAAGAGTATGTAGAGAGAGTGGAGAACAACACTATCACGGATGTCCTCACCGATTTCAAAGTAAAGGCCGGTGATGTATTCTTCCTTCCTGCCGGTCGTATTCATGCCATCGGCACAGGTTGCTTCATCGCAGAGATCCAGCAGACCTCTGACATCACCTACCGCATCTATGACTACGGACGTCCGGGTCTCGACGGCAAGCCACGTGAGCTTCACACCGAACTCGCCAAGGACGCCATCGACTACAATGTCTATCCGGAATACAAGACGAATTACACGGAAAAGAAAGATGACGAGAATGTCCTGGTAGAGTGCAAGTACTTCACTACCAGCCAGTACGACCTCGACAAGCCTTTCACGAAGGATCTTTCCGACCTCGATTCATTCCTGGTAGTGATGTGCATCGAAGGCCGCGGTACCCTGACAGATCACGAGGAACAGGACCACACCATCACCCTTCATCAGGGCGAGACCGTCCTGATCCCCGCCACCTCGAAAGGTGTCACCTTCACCCCGTCATCCGGCATGAAGCTAATCACCAGCTACATCGGATAAGACCCTCCCAGGCGGGAGGTTTGCTTAATGTTCCGCCAAATCTGACAAACCCCGGCGGGACGCGGCCACATCGCTGTGTCGTAACGGACTAATATACAACATTTTATAAAACCAGAGCGTGGAAACGCAGCCAAAAAAAGGCCGCGTTTCCACGCTCTATCTTAAATAATATCTGATTATCAACGAGTTACAGAATCACCCGTGGCCGCGTCCCGACCAGGGGTATAGATAATGGACTTAATTTTTTCGATATATGCGTCTACCTTTGGGAAACACGGCTCCACATCCTCCTGAGTCCAATCTAAGAAATCATCATAATCGCCAGTATGACGCATATTTTGTAATCGAGCTAACAGAGCACCATCTTCTTTAGTCAAGACACCGGTTCGCACATAATGCTGGCCAATCATTCCAATTGTACCTTCATGTGTTTTCGCCATCAATCCGGCACTAACCAAAAGGGCTGAAGAAGCATAATAAGCAGCATAATATAGACGATTAGCAGCGAGTGTCCAATGTTCCATTGATGCACAATCTTCAGCCTCAACGAAAACGCCCTCAGCCTTTTCGAGTCGATATACGACAATTGCTTTTCTTTCTTCGTCGGTTAACGGCATAGGCTAACTCCTTCCAATTGAACATTTTTGTAAAACGGAGTAATACTTCTCTTGCTCCAATCCTCAAAAGAATAAATCAACGGATTAATCTGCTCTCCAACTGACCAACCGTAATCCACGAAAGGATAGGCAAATTTCTCAAAGTCTTCACAAGTAGCTCTTTCCCCATCAATTAGTATAAGGATATCCCAATCGGAATCTACTCTGGCATCTCCACGAGCTCGCGAGCCGAAAAGAATGACTTCCGCCCCCTTCGGCAACACATGAGACGCAATCTCTCTCATTCCGCGTATTATATCCTTTGTACTCATACATTTACAAATGTACAAACTATTTGCAAAAAAACAAATCCCGGCGGGACGCGGCCACGGTGCCGTGTCGCAAAGTACTGATATATAACATTTTATAAAACAAGAGCGTGGAAACGTAGCCAAAAAAAGGCCGCGTTTCCAACGCTCTATCTTAAACGATATCTGATTATCAACGAGTTACAAAATCACCCGTGACCGCGTCCCGACGCAACTCTGGAGACGCTTACCGTTCATCTGGCATTGCAAATGAGAATTAAATGAGTATCTTTGCAACAGCGGTAAATTTTACAACTGTAAAGATTTGTGCTATATGAAATTTTACGATAGAACCGAGCAGATACAGGAACTGCAAGCCATTAGAGAACAGGCATTTGAAAAACATTCAACACTCACCATTGTAACTGGGCGAAGACGAATTGGAAAAACGACTCTCATTGAAAAAGCAATGGGAGACGGAATGTATGTTTACTTTTTTGTCGGTAAAAAAAGTGAGGCTATATTATGTACAGAATATGCAGCGGAAATCCGCTCAAAATTAGGCATTTTCGTACCCTCAGGAATAACTTCCTTTAAAGACATCTTTGCATTGCTGATGGAAGCCGGCACATCAAGACAATTCACATTGGTAATAGATGAGTTCCAGAATTTCATAGACGTCAACGACTCAGTATATAGCGATATTCAGAACTTCTGGGATAAATACCGCCTGAAAAGCCATATAAATATGATAGTATGCGGCTCTGTGTATTCTCTCATGGAAGAACTCTTCAAAAACAGAAAAGAGCCTCTCTATGGACGATGCGACCATACTATCCGATTGGAGCCGTTCAGTCCTGAAGTGATGAAAGAGATTATTCATGACCATTATCCTGGATATTCAAATGACGATTTGCTTGCCCTATATACATATACAGGAGGAGTCCCTAAATATATAGAATTACTTGTAGATGCGGAAGCGCTATCCAAGGAGAGCATTATAAATTACATTGCAAAACAGGATTCTCCTTTCGTAGAAGAAGGCCGAAAACTATTGATTCAAGAATTCGGCAAAAAATACGCAACCTACTTTTCAATATTGCAGGCAATCTCTGAAGGATATAATACTCAGGCAGAAATAAGCGATTACCTGGGCTCCAAAAGCATTGGAGGACAATTACTGAAATTAGAGGAAACATACAATCTCATCCGAAAAAACCGTCCTATGTGGGCAGGGACCAGGACACAAACCGTGAAATACGAGATTGGAGATATATTCCTGCGATTCTGGTTCAGATACATTGAAAAGAACCAGCAGTTGATAGAGATTAACCAGTATCCCCTTTTACGTGAAATAATAACATCGGACTACGAAACCTATTCCGGGGACATTCTAGAAAGATACTTCAGAGCCAAATTGATAGAAAGCATGAAATATCGAGCAATCGGAAATTGGTGGGACTCAAAGGGGTACACCGATAAAAACGGTAATCGCCAACAATGCGAGATAGACATCATCGCAATACATATCGACGATAAGGAGGCTGATATCTTCGAGGTCAAGCGAAATGCAGACAAATTCCGGAGCAATCTTCTCCAAGAAAAAATATCTCATTTCAAAGAGAAAGAGAAGCGCATACGCAAATACAATTTGCACTTCGCTTGCCTATCAATCGAAGATATGTGAGCAGGAAAACATACCATCAGAACTTCATGGTAATGAGGATCGGATAGTGGTCGGACGGATGGCAGAAATTGCTCAGGCGACGAGGGTCGCGGATTAATGTCGCGAAACCGTCGTAGATGAATTCTGCGGAACGTACTCTCTTGAATAGCGGACCGGTCATGTAAACAAAATCGATGTAAGGAGTATGTCCACGCACATAGTCATGCACCAGGAAAGCCTTGTCATCCTCGGCCAAGCCATAAATCTGATTATCCACACGAGAGCGTGCATTGACACCTGACGATGAAACTGATATTCCCGGAAGTTTCGCCACGAGAGACTCCGAAGCGGCATCTATCTCAAGCAGTTCGTCCTGCCCATACACCACTGCAGAAGCCAAGTGAAAGAACAGGGAGAAAATGAAGAAAAACCGCTTCCTTAGATTCATTTGGGTATTCCGACTGTTGTCAGATGAGAATGTTCAAAGAAAAAGTATTTGCCGCTTTCACAACCGACAATAAGATTCGGACCATCAGATATGTCACCAAGCAGGCATGGTTCCGGGGCGTTGGAATGAGCTCCGAGATACATATCATGGCCGTCAACCTGCATTTGAACCGGTTCCTTGAAAACCATATTTTCATTGGTGCCAATATTCTCAAAATACATCACTTGAAGACCATATTGTTTTTTCTTGAAACGGGAATATGGCAAACCTCGTGAAGGCGACGGATAAGAAGAGCGTTTCACGGAACCCACGAAGAGATCAAGCTTGCCATCTCCGTTCCAGTCGAAGAAACGAAGTTTGCCTCTTCCCCATTGTCCTAGAGGCTCTAAAGCGCTATTGTGACCAGTAATGGGACTTCCATCTTCAAGAAGAAGTTTTCCGGCATCCTCAACATTAAAGTCATCTACCTGGCGGTACAAGTGAAGGGCATTTTCATCATCCATTGTTACAATAACATTTGTGCCATTTATATCCGCCACAGCAGGACGCACACGCCAAGTGCCGAAAAGTTCCATATTGTCAACACGGATTGTCTTAGGAGCAGACAGATATGGTTCTTGAAGCGTCCCTACATTAAGCATAACCTCATATTTTGCCCGAGAGCCAGAAAACACTACATCCGGAAGTCCGTCGTGATTCCAGTCCACGACAGTCGGACAAAGATATCCCCACGCGCCTTCGAAAGGTCCTTGAACTATGTTGTATCCAGGAAGGAAGCGTATCGGCTCTCCTTCACAGCATATTTCTTCTGCCAATTGAAAAGACGGATTGACATTATCCCCGTCATTTCTGAAGAACAAAAGCCGTCCTTCGGAATTTCCCGCAACTATATCTAGTTTACCGTCTCCATTCCAATCAACAACATTTGGAACAGTCAAAGACCCACCATATACTGGGGAGTTCTCTTGCATAAAAGGTTTTGGTTCTCCATATATGGGATTTTTGTCTGTAGTCATACCTTCAAATGAATACAGATAGACGGCGGACTCCCCTCCTATCATAAGATTCTGACAATCACCATAAGCAGAAGGATATGCCACGAGGCGAGAACCATAGGCAATATGAGTACGTATGTCACGTTCATTCTTCATCACATAAATCGGTATCATACCACCTTTCGGAATGCGCCGGCTGTATGGGATGAATTTCATTGCGCCAAGCATCCCAGTGCAAAGATAGCCGTCACAACTTCCGTCCGCACTCCTCACACATGCAATCTCTGATGGTCCGATTATGACTTTCATATCACGGCTGACCTGTTCTACAGAGGTCGTTTGTTGCCAACGGTTGTCCACGTAAAAACGGAAAACGCCTGCTCGTGGAAGCTCGCCACGATAGATTCCGGCACCATCATAATATGACTGTCTGTCCCCTTTGAATGTTTCAGGACGATATGACTTTCCATCACTACAGAGAAGCACGAATTCTATTTCTCCACGTCCGCGCCGTATGCAATCAAACGAACTTACTTGCCATTCGATTCCATCTATAGGATATTTTCCCTCCATCTCAAAACGATTGTTACCATACCATCTGGCAACTTCCACATTCTTCGGACTGACACGAAGAAGAAATATGTCTTTTCCATCCTGAAACACGCGTAAACGCGATGGCAAACCCTTGGGGTTATCCCAGGGGGTCACGACTCTTTGAGGGGTTTTATAGATAGGTCGTCCATCCTGTGTAAAACGGTCAAATTCCGCACGCCAAAATCCTTTTGCCTCCGCAATACCGACCTTTATGGTCACAAATATGTCAGGATGGACAGCCGAAGAGATAAAGGCGAATCCGGCAGGAACATTGCTGTAGGTCATTCCGAAAGACATTGGGGAAAGACCATTTTCGGCACCAGACATTATAGGAGAGGCGTTTCTGAGAGGTTCCACGGCATACAAAGCACACATCGTCACACAGAAGAGCAGAAGCGAAGCCCATATTTTTTGTGTTTTCATACTCATCTACTTAACAATATATTCTATATCAGCGGCAAGTAACGAGATTCCGGCAAAATCCACCGTCTCCGGCAACTTTATGGTTTCTCCGGCTTTCACATCCTTGCGATAAATATACAAAATTCCCGGATTTCCACGTGTCGGATAGATGATTTCCGAATTGCGTTCCATAATCCATCCATCAATACAGCCCGCATTTCTCGAATTACTCCTGAGAACTATATATATTCTTCCGTCAGACTTCGCCTTGACCCGACATTTTTGCGTCTGATCTTTCTCCGCTGCATGCGAAAGCATCATAAACCCAGAAAAGCGCTCGGGTAACGAACTTATTTTATAATTTCTATTCAGAAAAAATTCAGTACCCTTTTCAAACTTTCGAAGTTCGAAACCCGATCCATATGCAGTAACTGCAATCTTGGAAACCTCCTCATCCGGTAACGTAGCGAGTTCGGCAAAATTGTCAGAATCACTTCTGAACGGAGCTAAAGGAAGTCCTGTCACGTCAAAGAGATTACCGATACCGGCGTCTCGGAAACAATATCTCACTGCTACAGGACGTTTAATCGCCTTGCTCCAAACAACAAGTTTACCATCCTGACGGAGCATTCCTTGTGCAGGAACGAATTTCATTGAAGCATCTGCTATTTCGAGACCTTGTATCTTCGAACCACGACAGACAAGACCACCGTCAGCATATTTGAATGTCACAATCGCCTGTCCTTTGGTGAAATCCACATAACTCATTTCCGGATGACGACACTTGATGTCGGCTCTTCCGTAAACAGTCGAAAGAGCCCAGTTGGCAAGTCTGTCACCAACTGTCTTTTTATAGCGAGGGTGGATGTTAGTCACATCATCAACCTTATCAGAAATGACAACCATACCCGTGCCTCTAACATTGGCACCAACCCACGCCTGCTGTTCCCTAACAATGGCTCCGGTTATACCATCATCTTTCCGAGAATGTGGGGCAATCTGCACAAAATAGAATGGAAGTTCTCTTGAAAATGCCGTCCGCCACGATTCAATCATCATCTTGAACTCCCGACCATACAGGCGGCAATTTCCCTTATTGGATTCTCCTTGATACCATATAACTCCTGCAAAAACCATTTTTAAGGGATTATGTGTAGCTATACATAATCCTTTTTATGTGCAGTAAAAGATTATG
>FR882195.1:0-25616 GCA_000434935.1 Bacteroides sp. CAG:709
CAATTCGATACCCTTGTTCTGTATTTTGCCGATGTTGCGTACTGCTGAGGTGTGTCCTGATTCAGGGGCAAGTGTCGCAGAGATGATCTGGTTCTTGGTCATCTTGTTGTAGAGGGCGACGTCAAAGCTCAGTCTGTTGTTGAAGAATCTTGCGTCGATACCGATTTCCGCTTCTGTGGAAATCTCCGGTTTCAGGTCTGTCGAAGGAATCCTGCCGCTCTTTACGAGTCCCGAGAAACTGTTCAGAGGGAATGTGAGTTTTCCGAATCCGCCGCCTGCAGAACTGAGATAGTAGTATGCCGATGTATAATATGTAGGTGCATCGTTACCTGTCTGGCCGTATCCTCCGCGAATCTTGAGGAAACTGATGACACTGTTCTTCATCGAAGGGATCAATTCCGTGAGGATGACCGAACCGTTCACTCCGTAGTAGAAGAACGAATTGTTATCGATTGGAAGTGTCGAAGACCAGTCGTTTCTGGCTGACAATGTGAGATATACGGAGTTCCTCCAACCGAAGTCGGCCTGTGCGAACACTCCCATGAGGCGACGCTTTGTGATCTCGGAACTTGCTGTTGGGGTGGCTCCGCTGGTATTCATGAAACTTGCCCATTCTTCGATTGCGACTCCGCTAAGGCTTCCTGCCAAGCCGGAACCTGTTCTCTGGTTGACGTTAAGGCCTGCTACGCCGTGGAGTGACCAGTCCTTGCCGAAAGTATAGTCGGCATTCAGCAGGAAGTTCGCATCCACCTGGGAAGTCCTGTAGGATGTTTCTGCATAGGAACCATTTTCAGGTGTCGCTCCCTCGACAGCGGAATAAGAACCAGGGTTGAAAGTCCAGAGATCCGTATACTTCTTCTGGATATAATTGGTTACATCGAGACCGCCTCTGGTGATGAACTGCAAACCCTTTGTAAGCTGGAGACCGAATTCAATGTTGCCGAAGATTCGGTCGTCCGAATATGTCGAATAGTTATGGTCGAGAATCCACCATGGGTTCATGGCATACGGAGTATAGTAGTTGTCAGCGTTGTTGTAGATGCTCTTGTAGTCTTTCAACTCGCCGTAATCGACGTTTACCGGGAACTGGATGATGTCCTGATAGATGGTGGATCCTCCGGATCCCTGTCCGGTCATGTTGTTCCTCACTTCCTTGCGGATATAGTTGATGCTGTAATTCAGCCATGCAAGACCGTCCTTGATTCTGGTGTTTCCGCGGAACGAGAAGTTGTGCCTCTTATAGTAGTCATTGTTTCCCGGAAGGATACCGTTCGAGTAGATGTTTCCGTAGGAAGTCACGAAACCGGTGGTCTTGCTTCCTCCCTTGACACTGACTGTGTTGTTCGTCTCGAATCCGGTCGCATAGAAATTCTTCAGTGAATTCTTCTTGAAAGAGAAGTCGGTGTATGAAGGGTCCGCGCCGTTGTACTTATGAGCTCCCGGTCTCCATTCAACCTGTCTTCCGTCGAGAAGATTGCCCCATGAACCGTTCTCTGTCATAGAGTAGTTTCCGAAAGGATTGTGGTCAGGCGAGTAGAACCAGCCTGCACCGAATTTATTCTGTAACTGAGGGATTCTCAGTACTGTGCTGGCTTGGAACGAGCCGTCGTAGGTGACCTTTACTTCCTCATTCTGCGAACCGCGTTTTGTCGTGATGAGAATCGCACCGTTGCCTGCACGTGAACCGTAAAGGGCAGTAGCTGAAGCGCCCTTGAGGACAGTGATGGACTCGACATCCTCAGGGTTGATGTCGGCAGCCTGGTTACCGAAGTCGATGGAGTTGTTCAATTCGTAGGTTCCCATTGCGCCGTTTGAGATAGGCACACCGTCGATGACGTACAATGGCGCATTGCTTGCGAGGGATGAATAACCTCTGACAATGACTTTCTGGGATGTTCCTGTGGCTCCTGCGGATGAAATCTGCATACCGGCAACCTTTCCTGCCAGTCCGGAGAGAACGTCGGCAGAGCGTCCTTTTGTCAATTCATCTGAACGGACTGTAGTGGATGCGTAACCCAAAGTCTTTTCCTGACGAGTCATACCTGTGGCAGTCACGACCACCTCATCAAGTCCGACTGCGTCGATTGAAAGGACGACATTGATTACGTTTTCTGTGCCTATAGATATTACAGCATCCTTCATTCCGAAGAACGTTACTTTAAGAAGCGTGCCCTTGTGGACGTTCAATGAGTATTTTCCGTCAACATCAGTGACTGTTCCAATGTTTGTTCCTTCAACAAACACAGCCGCTCCCGGAATGGGGAATCCGTCTTCAGCTCCTGTAACAGTACCGGTTATGATCCTGTTCTGGGCTAAAGTCACGCTCATGCCTAAAAACAGACATAGGGCGAAAGTTAGAAGTTTTTTACCCATAAGCTTTAATTTTTTAAGGTTTCTTGCGATATGTGGTTAATAATTGTAAGTTGTTTGGGTTGAGTTGCTTTTAAAATGAAAATTGGTCGTGGTTTTATGTGATTCTAAAAAATGTTGATTATTAGGGTTTTACACTAGCGCTGAGCGCAATATAAGTAGGTTAATTTGAAAAAGCAATAGTTTCGGATGAAAAAAATTTAACGTTTTTATTTCCGTTGCATAATGATATAACAGATATTTTGACAGACTGTGTAATTTTCGCTATTTTTGGAGCTGCAATTTTTGGAATCAATGAAAAATCCGGATAAGATATTGGTGCGTGGCGCCAGGGTGCACAACCTGAAAAATATTGATGTGGACATCCCGCTTGGAAAGATAGTAGGAATTGCCGGCGTATCGGGATCGGGAAAGTCCTCGCTGGCCCTTGGAGTTCTGTATTCAGAAGGCTCAAGGCGTTATCTTGAGTCACTTTCGACATATACGAGAAGAAGAATGACGCAGGCCGCGAGAGCCGATGTGGATGAGGTGCTTTATGTTCCGGCCGCTCTCGCAATGCATCAGAGACCGGCAATTCCGGGCATACGCAGCACTTTCGGCACAGGAACGGAACTGCTCAACAGCCTCAGGCTCATGTTCTCCAGGCTGGCCAGCCACAGATGCCCCAACGGACATTATGTGGAACCCTCCTTGCGGGTAGCCGCAGGAAAAGATCTTGTCTGTCCCGTGTGCGGAGCGCATTTCTATCCTCCGGGAGCAGAAGACTTGGCGTTCAACAGCCAGGGGGCCTGCCGGACATGCGACGGAACCGGAACTGTACGTACAGTTGATGAATCTACACTCATCCCTGATGAGAACCTTACAATAGACGAAGGGGCGGTCGCTCCATGGAACACGCTGATGTGGTCGCTCATGAAGGATGTCTGCAGAGCAATGGGCGTGCGCACCGATGTTCCTTTCAAAGACTTGACAGACAAGGAGAAAGACATTGTCCTTCATGGTCCTGCCGAGAAAAAGCACATACTCTACAAGGCCAAGAATTCCAATGACGCGGCCGAGCTGGATTTCACTTTTTACAATGCCACATACACTGTTGAGAACGCATTGGCGAAGGTCAAGGACGAGAAAGGCATGAAAAGGGTTGAGAAGTTTTTAAAGCTCAATGTCTGCCCGGACTGCGGAGGCACTAGGCTTTCCGATGCGGCCAGGGCGCCGAGGCTCAGGGGAATATCTCTGGCCGATGCCTGCAAGATGACCCTCACGGAGAGTGTCGAATGGGTGAAAGGCGTGCCCGCTTCGCTGCCGGAAGAAATGAAACCTATGGCCAAAAGCATCTGCGATTCTTTTCTTGCTGCAGCTAAACGGTTGATGGACTTGGGAATAGGCTATCTGTCCCTGGACCGTTCGGCATCGACTCTCTCGACAGGGGAGCGGCAGAGAATGCAGCTTGCCAGAGCCGTCAGGAACCGCACTACAGGAGTCCTGTACGTCTTGGATGAACCGTCAATCGGCCTGCATCCGTCAAATATCATTGGCCTTTGCGGTGTGATGGATGACTTGATCGCTGACGGAAATTCCGTGGTGCTGGTGGACCATGACACGCAAATCCTGGCCAAATCCGACTGGATGATCGAAATGGGGCCAGGAGCCGGCTCGGACGGCGGCAAGGTGATGGCGCAGGGGACTGTCAATGACATTGAGGCCAATGATCTCTCGAAGATCGGTCCGTTCCTTTCGGGCAAGGCTTCCATTAAAGTAAGACAGCAGGTCGAGGCCGCCGACATGTTCAATGACGGGAAGATAACGATGACGACCGATGCCATCCATACAGTAAAACCGCTCAGCGTCGAGATTCCCAAAGGGCGCCTTACTGTGGTCACCGGAGTTTCCGGTTCAGGAAAGACCACCATGGTGCTTGAAAGTCTCATACCTGCTCTTCAGGCGAAAATTTCAGGTCAGGCCCTGCCAATGCACGTGAAGTCAATCGAGGCTGACGGAATTCGTCAGGTAAAGCTCATCGACGCTTCTCCTATCGGTATCAATGTCCGTTCCACCGTAGCTACTTATGCCAATGTCCATGATGAACTCAGGAAAGTTTTCGCCAAGACTCCGGATGCGAAGAAGCACGGCTACAAGGATGGTGACTTTTCATACAATACAGGCAAGTTGAGGTGTCCTACCTGTGACGGCACAGGCGTGATAAGCCTTGATGTGCAGTTTCTTCCGGATGTGGATATCCCGTGCCCGGATTGCCGCGGATCCAGATATTCGAAAATCGCAGGGAACATAAGGAGGGAGAACTCCGCCGGAGAATTCCATTCGCTTCCGGAACTGATGGACATGGATATCAATTCCGCCCTTGACGCCTGTGCGGACCTCAAGCTTATCAGCCAGCGGCTCAAGGTATTGCGTGACCTGGGTCTCGGTTATCTGACATTGGGAGAGGAAACCCCGAGTCTGTCCGGCGGTGAAGCCCAGAGACTTAAACTGGCCAGCGAGATGGGCAGGGGACAGGGCGATTCCGTTTTCGTGTTCGACGAACCTACAATCGGTCTTCACCCGTCAGACGTGATGACACTCCTGAATGTGTTCCAGAGCCTTATCGACCACGGCGCCACCGTCATTGTCATTGAACATGACCTTGATGTCATCCGCAACGCCGACTATATCATTGACATGGGCCCCGGCGGAGGCTCCGAAGGCGGAAGGATAGTCGCGACCGGCACACCGGCCCGGATCCGCGCGGCGAAGGACAGCGCGACCGGACGGTTCATATAAACGATAGCATCAGCCTAAAGAATATGCGCCCATATTGCAATCAAGTTGCTGTGACTGACAAGGTCTTATGCTAAGGCCACCTGAACAGTTCCGTACAATTTGGTTCCAGATAAAACGTTAAAACGGTACAAAGCGGCAAAAAATCACCGGTTTGTACCGTTTAAAACGTTTTCGCGGGACGGAATGACTTGACTGGTTTCATTATATGTTCCATATATATAATAATATATATAGTTATATATTGTTATATGTGATATTATTAGTTTGCAGGGTATTGTATATAACGAAAAAGTCGTTGAAAGTCAATATTTTGCATTCAATTATTCTTTCATACCTTTGCTGCAGTCGAGCATGTTGGAGAAATGTTGAACAGGATTCGGCAGACGATATGCTCAACTAAATATTGTATAGAAAGAGAATAACCAAAAAACAGACTTTGATGAATTCTCCTATGGAAAAGATAGAGCACAAATACTTGCAGGCCGTAGACCTAATTAAGAAAGCCATTCTCCAGAGCCAATACAATGCTGTAAGGCTCGCTAATCAGGAACAGTTGAAACTGTACTTCAGTATTGGTCGGTACATTTCAGAGAACTCGCGACGCGGGTTCTGGGGCTCAGGGGCGTTGGATATCATCAGTTTACAACTCAAGAATGATCTCCCGGGACTAATGGGCTTTAGCGTCACAAGCCTAAAGAATATGCGCAAATTCTATGAGGCATGGAGCGAACTGGAAGATAAATCGGCAAGCACACTTGCCGATTTTCAAAATGCAGATATTGAAGCAATTGAGATTCGGCAAGCGCACTTGTTGAATTCTGTCGGAATTCATCTTACAGAGTTTTTGGCTGTCCCGTTTACTCAACATATACGCATTATTGAGGGGGTAAAAGAACGCGATGAGCGTCTCTTCTATATTCTGTTGACATCAATGTCACATCTTACAGAGAAAGGGGTCATTAAGGCTATTAAGGAAGACGAATACCATCATCGCGGTTCTCTCCCCAATAATTTCATCTCCACATTTCCGGATATCCGGAGCGCGCGTCGGGCAATTCGTGCTTTCAAGGATGAATACCTCTTGGATTTCATCAATACAGAAGAACTGGATTCCGGTGATATCGAGGATGTGGACGAAAAGGTCCTGGAAAATGAAATTGTCGAGAATATTCGCGACTTTATTCTCCGTTTCGGCAATGATTTCCTCTTTATCAAAAATCAGTATGTTGTTGAAGTGCAAGGACACGCTTTCAAGATTGATTTGTTGTTTTTCAATCGGGAACTCAATGCACTCGTGGCAGTAGAGTTGAAACGAGGCCCCTTCAAAACTGCGTATCTTGGTCAACTGAACGGATATCTAACCGTATTAGATGACTATGTACGCAAATCTCATGAGAATCCATCCATTGGTCTGGTCTTATGTAAAAGCGCCGATAAATCCATTGTTGAGTACCTTATCAAGGATTACAACAAGCCGATGGGAGTGGCTACATATCGCGCCAAGGAAGAGATGCCGAAGAAATTCAGAGACGCTTTGCCGGACATTGAGGCGTTGAAAAAACTCCTGTAGTGTCCTTCATCCCAGAACTACATCCAGAACCATCATAAGGGCAAAGCCAAGAGCGAATCCTATTGTGCCAATGTTGGAGTGCTCACCCTGGGAGTATTCGGGAACCAGTTCTTCTACCACCACATAGAGCATGGCTCCTGCTGCAAAAGCCAGCATGTATGGCATGATGCCGAGAATTGACGTCGCCAAAAGCAATACGAGACCGCCGCCTATCGGTTCTACGATTCCGCTCAATGTCCCTATGCAGAAGGACTTCCAGCGTGAGTTTCCGGCCGCACGCAGTGGCATTGATATAATCGCTCCTTCCGGAATGTTCTGGATCGCGATTCCCAGTGAAAGGGCAAGAGCTCCGGCAATATTGAAATCTGCCGTAAGGGCCCCGGCAAGCGCGACTCCGACAGCCATTCCCTCCGGGAAATTGTGAATTGTTACTGCCAATGCCAGTTTGGCGGTTCTAGACAGGCGACTTCGGGGACCCTCCGCTTCTCCGCTGATGTGAATGTGCGGCGTGATGTAGTCGATGATCAGCAGAAAGGCGAAGCCTGCAAGCAGGCCAATGGTAGGAGGCACTACAGCAGCGGGGCCCTCGCCCATATCCATGGCCGGGATTATCAATGACCATACCGATGCCGCAACCATTACGCCTGACGCGAACCCCAACAGGAGCTTTTGCATCAATGCCGGCATGTCGCGCTTCATGAGAAATACGAAAGATGCCCCTAACGCAGTGCCGAGAAACGGTATCAGAAGTGTCGCCAAAATAGGATTCATGATTTCATTCTTATGTAGTAACAATGCAAAAATACAAAGTCTCCCACATTTTGTCAATCACAATTATAATGATTCTGACTGCCAGCTTTTTTCGGCGAATCTTCATACATTTGCATTGACAAATATTAGTAGTGTATGAAGGATTTTGCAGCAATTGATTTCGAAACAGCCAATGAGTGCCGCTCCAGCGTGTGCAGCGTCGGAGTGGTGATTGTCCGTGACGGTCAGATCGTGGACTCTTTCTATAGTCTGATACATCCGGAGCCGGAATACTATAAGTGGTTCTGCCAGCAAGTCCACGGGCTGACCGAAGAAGATACTGAAGATGCTCCGGTTTTTCCGTATGTCTGGGAGAAGATAGCTCCGAAGATTGAGGGCCTTCCGCTTGTGGCGCACAACAGCCGGTTCGATGAAGGATGTCTGAGAGAGGTTTTCAAAGTGTATCAGATGGATTATCCTGAGTATGAGTTCCATGATACCCTTTCTGCCTCCCGTAATCATTTCGGCTGCTGTCTGCCTGACCATCAGCTGCAGACGGTTGCCGCAGCCTGCGGTTATGACCTGATCAATCACCACCATGCCCTGGCCGATGCTGAGGCCTGCGCCCATATCGCAATCAAGTTGCTGTGACTGACAAGGTCTTGTGCTGAGGCCTCCTAAACCGGTCCGGGCAATTTGGTACCGGATAAAACGTTAAAACGGTACAAAGCGGTGATTTAGTAATTTTTCATCGTCATTTCGTGAGCGTTTCGTGAAAGAATGTTAAAAGTACAATCCCCCACAGACGTCGCTCATCTGCGGGGGATTGAATACTATGTATATGTCCGGACTATGTTTTTGACGCGAATCTGCGTTACCGAACCTGGAAATATTTGTTTGTTCTGTATATGCTGCCGTCCGAATTATATGATATTATCTTGAAATTACGGAACTGTCCCGTAGTGTTTGCAGTCAAATTGACGTTAACGTGCATTTCGGAGCCATCGTCAACAACAGGGGTGAATGATACGAATGTCTTCATTTCTTCCGCAGTGTATTGAGGTCCGACCTCTCCGCCAATATCTTCGCTCTCCAAGTCAGTAAGTTTCAATGCGTGTTCAATCAGTGCATTCTGCAGGTCTTCAGGAATGTTCTTCATTGTTCCTGCCGGGTATGCAATGCCATCGATTTTGATGTTTGAGAAATGATACAACTGCAATGATACTGCGGTATTTCCAAATCCCGGTTTTGCAGTTTCCGGTTCATTCGCTCTTACATCATATTCAAATGTGTGTGTCTCTGTTTCTCCCGCAGGGTTTGCTGCCTGAGTGAAAGAAGATTCTGCTGAGCCGTCCTCTGTTTTTACAATAAGCTTGAACGATTTGGTTCTGGACGAACTGTTCTCCGGAACAGTAATGCTGACAAGGCCTTCCTTGCATACGGCCGCTGCCCCTCCGCAAGAAATGGATATACCATATTTGCTGTCAGCGACGTAAGAATCGACAGCTGCTCCGGATACCACTGCCCCGTCAACCTTCAGTTCAAGGGTGGCGGCTTCAACCGTTTCTCCAGTATAGGATATTTCTCCTTCAAATTTTGGCGTGAGCGTCGGCGTAATCACAGGGAGTCCTTTGCCGGGGTCCTGGTGGACACTGATGAAATTTCTTGAACGGATACCCTTGTATTCCATATAAACTTTGCAAGAACGATCCGAAGTGGATTTGTTTTTGGCAATCGTTATCCGAAGGTTGTAATTATGGGTGTTTTCCCAATCGGCTACAGCCCAACCGGAAGCATCGCTGCCGTCAGGATTGACGCTCACAAGAACGCAGTCTTCCGGAGTCATTGTGACAGGCTCTCCTCCATAAGTGGCGGTGGTAGCACCGAGATATTGAATATGCTGATTCATGTCCACATTCTGAGGCGCAGGCGAGGCGCTGCCATTGGGATAGAAAACGACATCCTCTGCTGTTGATTGGAATACTCCCTTGTCGAGGTTGAGCGCGATATTGTGTATTGTGCCGGCCTTGAATTCCTTCTCTTTTGAAGACTCGAAACTATATGTTCCCTTGTCGGTGGTCACCACATAAGTGCAACCCGTGGTTTTCGCAGGGCAAACTCCCATATATATGCCGGAAGCATCATCTTTGCCCGTTACGCCCTCCAAATTGTAGGCAGTGCCCAGATTTACCGTGACTGATGATTTCTGATCACCCGCAATGAATGCGCGGGATTCTCCGTTCCAAGGCTGTACGACAACCCACAATCCACTGATCTTGGCATTCTCAGAGGTTGTGAGAGATACCGATTTTACAGCATCAGTAGAGCCCTTGGAAGAGTAGATGATAAATCTTACCATTGAAGATTGCATAGTCATTGCAGCAGAATAACTTGTTTGAGCCTCAAGCTCAATGGGGGATACTCCTGTAAGGGCAATATTGTCGGCCGAAACGTCCACTTTCCCGGCTTCTGTCTGAGTTTGTATGGAAGCAATCGGGAAATTTATTGTAAGGTCACCATCATTTCCACCGGCTGCTCCGACTTTGGGATAGTAAGGCAGGAATTTGCTTGCAGTCTCGGCTACGCTGCCTGTAAAACTGGCCGTTCCGTCTGTTCCGAGGGTGAACGATTCTGCATTATTGTTGCTGCCTTTGTTGTCGGCGAGTCCGAAAACAGCAGCTTCACCAGTGGCCCAGTGCAGTCCTTTGCCATCTTGCCAGGTGGCCTTGGAGACTGCTCCATTTGTATTTTCGTCGTTGATTTCGGTTTCTACCCGAACTTCAATAGTCCTTGTCTTACCGGGGACAATAGTGTCCTCAATCCTTTCTGTGCAGGCAACAAAAACAGTTGTTGACAGAAGTGCTGACAAAATAATTGATGTGTTCTTTTTCATAAGCCAATCCTCCTATTCAAATTCATCATCATAAACATTGGACAAGCCTGAAAAGTCAGCACTTGAATTGGAACTGTCGTTCCATTTTCCGGTCATAGATTCAGCAAAGCCGAGTTCGACATCCAGGCTCTGAACCAGGATGTCCGGGGAAATGTAGGTTTTCCCACCCAATAAGTGATTCTTTCTCATTTTCGAGTTATATTATGTTATTGTTTTTTCTGATATACGCGCACCCAATCGACAAACATTGTAGCGCTGTCACCGTTGTTCGGAAGGGCAGTTATGCCTTCGGGCTGAAGGATGCCGGTGAAATAGCCGCCGACAGCAAGGTTCAGGATTATGAAGAAATCGTGGTGGAAATAGTATCCCACACCCCAGTCATCGTCTTTGTTTACGATGTCCATTTCATAATAAGGGGAAGCATTCGGATGAAGGTCCCTGTCGAGATACATTTTCACGGACTGTGGAGTCCAAATCAGTGTGTATGTGTGGTAATTTCCGTCCTGAATGCTATAGGAATTCGTAGTGGAGTGCGCATAATTGGGATAAGCGCTTCCTTTGTAGTATCCCCAATGGCAAGCTCCGTTGAAGAAACGGTCTTGTGTACCTTTCTTGATGCCTTCCGCATTGCCCATTTCCATAATGTCGATTTCACCGCAACGTGGCCAAGAGTTGGTCTGAAAGTCCGCTCCAAGAAGCCAGAATGCCGGCCAAAGACCATTGGCTGTACGTGGAAGACGTATCCTTCCCTCCACTTTGCCATAGCAGAATTGGAAATGTCCGGATGTGTTCAGGCGTCCTGACACGAAAGCTTTGCCGTTTCGTTGTTCACGCTTTGCAGTAATTTTGAGGGCTGAATTGCCGTATTCGGAATCTTTTCCCAATGAAATTCCGCTCTCGTCATAATATTGCAGTTCGGCGTTACCTCCTCCGTTTCCATTGACTTCAATGCGCCATTTTCCGGTGTCAAGAGAGTTTGAGTCGAACTCGTCGGACCACATCAAAACATAGCCTTCCGAATCGGGGGTCTGTTCGTTTTCGCCCGGTTTGTTTTCGTCAGGTTTGTTTTCGTCAGGCGTCTCGGTTTCAGAGCCGTTGCCTTCCGAGTCAGGCAAGACCGGTTGTCCAATCTTGGTCGAGCATCCACAGCTGACCATGAGGAAAAATGCCATCAAAAAAGCCGCGAGTATGCGGGGAGTTGTAGGGAATGTCCCTTTTTGTTTAGAGTGCATAATGATTATCAGTTTTATGTTCTGTTTGACCGATACAAAAGTATTTGTAAAATTCTTAAGATTGAATATATTTGTACTCACAAAAACTCAACAGCTCATTTTCATAAACTCACATCTTGGATGGTGAATGAACTTGAGTACAGAATGTTGACATTATAACACATAACCATAGACGGAAAGATGAACCACAACAGAACAATACTGGTGATTATACTCACCGTCGCCCTATTTGTTGAGGGAACAATCGCGGCACATAACCCTTCAGTCAGATATTTCAGGAAAGATGTTTATCACGCGGCTACCCAGAATTGGGACGTGGCCTGCACTCCGGACAGGTTTACATTCTTTGCAAATAATGACGGCGTACTTATGTTCGACTCGGGGGAGTGGACACTTTTTCGCAACCGCAACAGAACAAATGTCCGTTCGCTCTACTACGATCGTGACAATGCCGTTCTTTATGTCGGTTCTACGAATGAACTCGGCAAGATTGAATTTGGATTGGATTGTCGTGAGGCTCCGGTCTATCGTTCGATGCTTGATACGCTCGATGTGACAGCCACTGAAATTTGGAGTATTGGCAAAATCGGGGGAAAAGTTTGGTTCCAGGACGACAGGCACATATACCTGCTTGATGGCAATGCTGTCAGAGTCTATGGCTTTGACAAAAGAATCTATTGCGCGTCTGTAATTGATGACAAACTCTACATCTATGTCAGTGGTGAGGGTTGTTTGTATTTCAATTCAGGAAGGTTTGAAGCCATCGAAGGAACGGAGTCTTTGAGAAAGAAGAGGGTGTGCGCGATTATGAAAATTGGCGACAATCTTGGTTTCGTGACGAGGCTTGACGGTGTTTTTATTCTTGATAGCGGTAAGCTGGTAAAGAAAGAGTATCCCTTTTCTTCCGAACTTGGGAACGACAAAATCTATACGGCCGCCACTGACGGGGAGAACATTGCTTTCGGAACAGTCACTAACGGCGTCTTTATCTACAACAACAGGAGTGGTGAATGGTATAATTTGAATACGGATTCCGGTTTGGGGAACAATACTGTACTTAGTTTGCGCTTTGATGAACAGAAGAATATATGGGCCGGGCTTGACAACGGTGTTGCATATATAAACCTGTCTGCGGCGGAACGCGAATTGTTCGCGGGCAACGATGTCTTAGGGACGGGATATGCTTCGTGCGTGTGGAAGGGGAAGCTCTATCTGGGGACAAATCAGGGACTTTTTGTGACTGATAAATCTTTGACTGCGAAAAATATATATTCACGTTGCAACAATGGTATTAGTCAGGTTTGGGATTTGTCTGTCCGTAACGGAGAATTATTCTGTTGTCACGATTCCGGTATATATATAATGTATCCCGATGGCAGTGAATCTACAATTCCTCTAAACGGCACGTGGAAACTCGATGCTCCGACGGGCGAGGATGATTTGCTTGTCGGGAGTACATACGACCATTTCTTCAGACTTACAAAAACGCCTGGAGGAAAATGGAAATTCGCCGGTTTCATAAAAGGGGCCGATGATGCGAGCAAGTCGTTTTGTTTTGACGATGGAAAGATGTGGCTGGCGCATTGGGTTAAGGGCCTTTTTCGTCTGACTTTCAACAAAGAATTTACCGAAGCTGTTTCCTGCGAGTATTTTGGCGAACGGAACGGATTTCCTACATCATTCAACAATTATCCGAATGTTGTGGACGGGAAAGTGCTGTTTTCCACCGAGGGAGGCTTTTACGAATTCGACAACAGCCGCAATCTTGCCGTTCCTGTTGACAGTCTTAACAGGCGGTTCAATTTCACTCCGGTCGCGATGAGGCTTTTCCCTTTACCGGACGGGGATGATTTCTATTCTTCCGGCACGGTACAGGCTTTGGGATATAGGGACAATGCGGGAGATTATCGTCTCGATTCCCTTTCGATTCGTTATATGGCTTCGCGTCGTCCATTGGGATTCGAGAATCTGCTTTATCTGGAAGAGGGGAAAGTCCTCATCAATACAGAAGACGGTTTTTCGGTTATAAACACCGCTATGCTCAAGAATCGCAAGCCTGAGGTTACTCCACTGATAATCAGGAGGGTGAGAGTGATAAAGGGAGGCAAGGAGACGACGGTGCTGGAGAATACATTCTCCAAAGAAACAGAATTAAGGACACTCAATCCGGACGAAAATACTCTCAGGTTCACATTCAGAATGGTAGAGTATAGACAAGAGCAGGCGATAATCTACAGCTGTTTGATGGAGGGTTACGACTCCGACTGGTCTCTTCCGGGAGTTTCCTGCTCAAAAGACTATACGAAACTGCCCTATGGACATCACGTTTTCCGTGTCCGTGCCTATAATGCCGTCACAGGACAGAGTGATGAGACGGCATTGGATGTTATTATCAAACACCCTTGGTATCTGACAAATTGGGCGTACTTTTTATATGCCTTCCTGGCTATATGCCTGTTGGTTGCCTTGTATTATATCGCTCGGGCAGCATACCGGAGGCGGATTGCGGAAGTGTCGCGCCGTAAAGAGAAAGAAATGGAAGAGGAGCAGATGAAAAACGATCTGCTGCATAAAGCCAATGACCTTGCAACCTCAACAATGAATCTCCTGAGGAAAAACGAGGAACTTATGGACATTCAGGAAGGCTTGAACAAAACCGAAAGGATGTTGAGGAACGGCGAAAAACCGGAGTGTGTAATCGGGCACATCGTCACTATGAGGGAAAATATTGACAGCAATATCCGCCACGATGACGATTGGAAAAAGTTTGAAAAGAATTTTGATATCGTTTACGATGAGTACCTCACCCGTTTGGGCAATACTTTTCCGGAACTGACAGTAAGCGACAAAAAACTTTGCGCATATTTGAAGATTGATTTGTCGTCAAAGGAAATAGCTCCTTTGATGAATTTGACATACCGCAGTGTTGAGATGACGCGCTATCGTCTCCGCAAGAAACTCAATCTTTCTCGGGAACAGAATCTTATCGAGTTTCTTCAACGCTTTTAGCGCCTGAGCATAGCATCTCTCCCTCCTGCGAAACATCGCGGGAGGGTTATTTGTACCCTCGGATTTGTTGGTTTCTTTTTCGTAATTACTTAATACTCAATGGTGTGAGTTTTTGTGAGTTTGCTTTTTCGTGAAAATAGGATGTTTGTGATTATGAAAACATTACTTTTGCATATCGTCGTTTCGCAATCGATGAAGCATCGGTAGGAAGTACGACGTATCACATTGTATAGAACTTGTATAGAACGCTAAAACGCAAGAAATGAAAAAGTCTTTACTTGCATTCAGCATGATTCTGCTGATTTTCACTTGGGGGGGGCAGTTTAATGATGCTTTAGCCCAGAACATTACAATAAAAGGCAAGGTCACTGACGCCACTACAAAGTTGCCGATTGATTATGCGGCAGTTGTGGCGAGGGGGGCTAACCTCGCTGAGATGACAGATGCGGAAGGGGCTTACGAGATAAACGTTGCTCCGGGAACGACTCTCGAATACTCTTGTCTCGGCTACATCTCAAAGACAATCAAGGTCACGGAAGACGGTGTTCAAAATGTTTCGCTTGAGACAGATGCAATCTCTCTTGATGCTGTCGTTGCAATCGGTTACGGAACCACCAAACGAAGCGATGTGACTGGAGCTGTTTCTTCTGTCACTGCTGATGAACTCAAGGTGGCTCCGGTTGCGACTGTTGACCAAGCGATGCAAGGACGTGTTGCTGGAGTGACGGTCAATGCCCAGTCCGGACAGCCGGGACAGGCGGCGCAGGTACGAATCCGTGGAGTCGGTACAGTGAACAACTCATCTCCAATCTATGTGGTGGATGGAGTCATTACTGAGGATATCTCATTCCTCAACTCGGCCGATGTCGCCTCAATGGAAATACTTAAAGATGCGTCTTCTTCGGCTATTTATGGTTCCCGTGGAGCGAACGGAGTCATAATCATCACCACCAAGAGCGGTGCGGAAGGCAAGGTCAAAGTTTCCTTCGATTGTTACGGCGGTGTCCAAAATATATGGCGCACTCTTGATTTGATGAAGAGGGACGAATATGTCGAAACTATGGTGAAAATCGGTAATTCCGATGCGGAACGAAAGGAACTCAAAAGAGGTTTCACCAATTGGCTCAGCACCTACCGTTTGGGACGTGATTATTACGCCACTCCGGAAACCTTCAGTTATGAGACGCAGGAAACTGATTGGCAGGCTGAGGTTCAACACAAGAATGCGGCTATACAGAACTATCACATATCCGTTGACGGAGGGACAGACAAAATCAAATATTCCCTCTCGGCAGGCTATTTCGCTCAAGACGGAACAATAAAGGAATCGTTCTATAACCGTCTCACTCTCAGAACCAACGCTTCTTACGAAATCACAAAGTGGCTAAAGCTCGGAACCAATCTTTCCTACATTACTTCGAAATCCCGTTCACTTGGCAATAACGCCCAATACAACGGTGTGCTTTTCCAAGCGATTTCAATGGCTCCGTGGGACCCTACTCACTATCCTGCGGGAACGCTTTCCAAATCGGGAGAGGATATCAGCGGAAAGATTGCAGCATCAACAAACTACACCAACGTGTACAATCCGTTCACTCAGCTTGAGGCTTCGCACCCGAACAATACTGACGAACGCCTTCTTGCCAATGGCTATCTCGAAATCAAACCTTGGGAGTGGCTAACTTTCAAGTCAAGCATAAGTATGAATCGCTATAGTTGGCAAAACCGCAGCTATCGTGAGAAGTACCATTTCTCCGACTATGACACCAATGTCAAGAATTCAGTTTCTGCGGCAATGGGACGTAGCACCGAGATGTTTTATGAAAACACTCTCACTTTTGCCAAGAAGTTCGCCGGCAAGCACGACGTCTCGTTTATGGTCGGTCAGACTACAGAGGAGTACAACTACTATTCACTCTCAGGCAACGGCTCCACTCTTCTTGTGACCGACCCGAACAGATGGTATGTCTCCAATACAACGGAGGACAAAAACTCCAGCGATGCAGTTGCGAGGACAAGGAGACTGTCTTTCTTGGGCCGTTTCTTCTACAGCTACGACAATCGTTATCTCGTCACTGCAAATTTCCGTGCGGACGGTTCTTCAAAGTTCCCGAACAATACTTGGGGATATTTCCCATCTGTCGCTTTAGCGTGGAGAGTTTCTCAGGAGCATTTTATGGAGAACAGTAAGGATGTTCTGGACAATCTCAAACTGCGTCTCAGCTGGGGACAGATTGGAAACGACAAAATCAGTGACGGGGCATTCACGCAGTCCATTATGCAGGGATTGACCTTTGTCAGCTATCCTTTTGGCAACACCACCGCGAATTGGTCCACGGCATATGTTCCCGGAGCGGCAGTGACAACCTATGTAAATACAGGAGGCAAATGGGAATATACCGAACAGATTAACCTTGGAGTCGATTTTGGTTTTTGGAACAGCAAACTCTACGGAAATATCGACGCATACATCCGAAACACCTACGATATGCTCCTTAACGTAAAGGCGCCTGCTACGGTCGGAAACCTTTACTCAAGCACTATGAATGTCGGCACTGTAAGCAACAAAGGTATAGAACTTACTTTTGGTCACGCCAATGCCGTTGGAGATTTTCGCTACGACATAAATGGCAACCTCTCTCTCGTTAAGAACCGTCTCACCCATCTGAATGGTGGCGAGAGAATCCAGGGAGGCTTTACAATGTGCGATGAGGGACTTCCTCTCTTCTGTCTATGGGGCTGGGAATATGAAGGAATATATCAGTCCGATGAGGAAGTCAAGGAGCATCAGTTCGGTACTTCCAACATCACAGAACACGCGGGAGACGCCCGCTATAAGGATCAGAATGGCGACGGGCTCATAGACACCAACGACATGGTGAACATCGGAAATCCTTTCCCGTGGCTCTCCTATGGTCTCAATCTTACGATGAATTGGAAAGGATTCGACTTTTCGATGTTCCTTCAGGGAGTTTATGGCAATAAGATTTATAACGCACTTCGTCGTCAGACTGAGGGAGACGGAAGGCAATCTACGCTGAGTACAGCTATGCGTAATGTCTGGACTCCGACATCCACCGATGGCATAATTCCGAATCCTTCAGGCTCTTCCAGAAACTATGACGCGAATTCACGTTTCGTCGAGAGCGGATCCTATCTGCGTTTGAAGAATATCCAGTTGGGTTACACCATTCCGAACAATCTCACGAGGAAATTCCACGTATCGTCTTGGAGGTTTTATGTTTCCGCCAACAATCTGCTTACATTCACAAAGTACAGCGGATATGACCCTGAGGTCAGCGGAGGTGTAGATTGGGGAAACTACCCACAGTCACGTACAATTCTTTTCGGAACATCACTGAACTTCTAAACCACAACAATAATGAAACTCAGATATTTGATATATGCTTTGACTCTCGGTCTCTGCCTGACTTCCTGCAACAAATGGCTACGGGAAGAACAGCCTAACGAATCCAAGCTCGGCGACTTCTTCGTCACCAGAAGTGCTGCGGAGCAGGCCGTGAACGGATGTTACGTTCCAATGACATGGAATCTCGGAGGAACCTACTGCAACGAATGGCTCATCGGGGACATTGCTTCGGACGACGCAATCAAGGGAGGAGAGTATCTCAAGGATATGCCGGCTGCATTCGACATCTGCAAATTCCAAGTGGTTCCGAGCAATGGACTTCTTGAGGCTTTTTACAATGCGCAGTTCATCGGCATCGGCCGCTGCAATCAGGCGATAGCCTCCATTCGTGAAATGACGCTTCCGGAAGATATGACGGAAACTGACCGTAGCCGTTTCATTGCCGAGGCCAGATTTATGCGTGCATTTTATTATTTCCGCCTTGTTCGTCTTTTCGGCGGAGTTCCTTACACTACTGAGCCGATTTTGGATTCTCGTGACTGGAAAAAACAGCGCGAGAGTGCAGAGAAAATTTATGGACTCATAATTTCTGACCTTGAAAGCGCTGAGGCTGTACTTCCGAAATGTGACGAATATGCCGCAACAGAACTTGGCCGTGCGACAAAGGGTGCAGCCGATGCTCTTCTGATGAAAGTGAATCTCTACAGAAAGAACTACGACGAGGTACTCAAATGGGGAAAGTCAATCATCGGTTCCGGGAAATATGACCTTGCACCCGATTATTTCTCCCAATTCCTTCCGGAAAACGAATGGAATATAGAGTCGGTTTTTGAAATCAACTATGTTGAGGATATGTACTCCGATTACGGGGGATTCGGTTTTACCAGGGGAACATTCTCCACTGTGATGATGCGTCCGCGTTCCGCTAAAGTCGGAGGCGTTTCCGGTTGGGGATATGATCGCCCGACTTGGGATTTGTATGCAGAATATGAGATCGGTGACCCGCGCCGTGACTGGACCATTCTCCAGCAGCTTCCTTCCGAGGTTGAGAACGAAACGGCAGAGATTCAATATGCAAACTATTTTTACAACAGAAAATATCAGCAGGAGCAGTATCCTGCATCGGCAGAGGCTGTTGCGAAGGGGTTGCGTTTCGACTTTCCGGAGCTCGGACATCCATCTCGTGCCGGCTTGAATTGGAAAGAAATCCGCTATGCTGATGTACTTCTTATGTATGCCGAAGCTGCGATAGAAAGTGGGAAAGAACTTGATTTGGCAAAAACATATATCAATAAAGTGCGTCATCGCGCAAGTGCTTCACTCCCTGAAGTAGAGGCGACACGTGAGTCTCTAAGGCACGAGCGCAGGGTGGAGTTGGCAATGGAGGGCCACCGCTGGTTTGACCTCTGCCGCTGGGGGATTGCCAAAGAGACAATGAATGCCTATCGCGAGAAGTTTAAAATTGCGAATTGGAGCTCACTCAAAGCGGAATATCCTTTCATCAGCGGAATTGACGCAAGCAGGTTCGAACTCCTTGACGGTGATGATATGAACGAATTCAAGGATTGCCACTATCTTATGCCTATTCCTCAAGAGGAAGTCCGCATTGCGGGTCTGGAGCAGAATCCCGGGTATTAGAATACGGATGACAATAAATTAATTATAAACCACTTAAATACACGTTTTATGAAAAAGATTTCAAGTTTGCTGCTTTGTGCGGCAACTATTCTTTCTCTTGCGTCATGCAAGAAGTCAGAAGTCAAGGGTGATGCTTTCGACTGCATCGTAAAGACTTCCGAGGTTACGGTAAATTCAGTAAAGGTCAGCGTTGAGGTAAACGATGCTGCTGCAGAGTACAGCCTTTGGGTCGTTGAGGAGTCTGCCTACAAAGAAGCCGTTCCTGAAACAGCAAAGAATCTCAAGGGCAATGCTGCTGAGGTTTTCGAGGGGCTCAATGCCGATACCGAATATCTGGCTGTAGTATATGAGCCTTCTTTCGGATTCTCGAAAAAAGGTTTTGTAACTTCAAAACCGAGCAAGGTTTATCCTTGTCTCCAAGGTTCGGACTACATCATCATTTCTATGGATGAGACTACCATAAAGAAAATCGAGAAGAAGATCAAGTACTTTATGCCTGCTGACGGTGTGTATGGAGAACCGGATACCGGAACTCTCTTCTTTGACTGGTGGAATGGCGGAGCGACAGGTACCCCTTCTGGTCCTAACTTCTTCGGAGTTGTTGCTGACTGGTTCTCAATTAAGACTGCCAGTGGCTGGTTTGGTTATGCGTTCCGTCTTGCAGAAGGTCTTACCGATGAGGAGAAGGCTGAGTCCGCAAAGCGCCGTGAAGTTCTTAAGGGAATTACAGCCGACTACACTCTCCATATTGCAATGAAAGGAACTGCTGCAGGCGAGTACAGCCTCGGAATGCTTGACGCTACTATTACCATTGGGGACGAGAAAGCTGCTTACGGTTTCAAAAGAGATGGCGAATGGCACGAAATCGAAATTCCTGTTTCAGCATTTATGGCGGGAGAAAAATATAATGCATCTTCTGTAAACGTGCTCCAGTGGACTCAGGGAACCAATGGTTACCCTACCACTCTGGATGTTGACGCCATTTTCTGGTACAAAAAATAGTTGAAAAAGAATGAGCAGAATAATCATTCTGTTGCTATCCCTTATCACTGCCGCGCCTGTTGTAGTGTCTTGTCAGAGTGAGCCTTCAATGGCGCACGAGGAAGACTTTAATGTCTTCCGAGTCAGGACAAAGCAGGCGCGCAGTGCCAAGAGGGGAGTCTGTGGCAACCTTCAGATTTCTTCAGATGCCCGCTTGCTCGCTCCGGGAGTCAGTTGGGACTATAATTGGTCCCACAACTATCCCGCGGATGCTTCAGCCATTTACGGGGCGGGGATGGAGTTTTATCCGATGGTTTGGAATGCCGGACTGAACAAGGACAATATCAGTCGCCTCAAGAATGATTATCCTTCCACGGGATATATTCTGGGTTACAACGAGCCGAACCTTGTTGACCAGGCCAATATGGTGCCGTCTGTGGCTGCCAAGACTTGGCCGGAGTTGAGGGCGTTTTCCAAGGAAATCGGAATGAAATTGATGTCTCCGGCATTGAATTACGGCACACTCTCGGGCTATCACGACCCCGAGGTCTGGCTTGACGAGTTTGTTGCCTGCGACGGAATAGGGAACGATGCCTTCGATGCGATTGCTCTTCACTGCTATATGCCGAACGTGAGCGGAATGCGAGCGATGATACGCAAGTTCGACAAGTACGGCAAACCGGTGTTTATGACCGAGTTTTGTCATGCGAACGGTAGCATCACAAACAGTGTCACCGAGCAGATTTCGTTCATGTCCGATGTTCTCAACATGCTTGAGACGGACAGCAATGTGGACGGATATTCATGGTTCATGCATCGTGCAACGGGTAAGTGGGGAGCCATATCATTGTTGAATAGTGATGTTTCCTCTCCCGAACTTACTGAATTGGGAAGGGTGTATGTGAACTTTTCTTCATTCGATAAAAACTGTTGGTATGGGAGGCACGAAGTCATTCCGGCAGAGCATTATGTCGCCCACAATATGTGTGGAGTGCAGACCGGATGGAAGGATGTGTTCAAAGTGCGTCCGTGTACCGATTCTGCCGGTGAACTTATGATTCTTTGCTATCAGCAGGATGCGTGGGTTGAGTATCAGATTGAGGTTGAAAAAACCGGGACCTACTCGCTCGGAGCTCGCTACATATCAACTCTCCTTGGGGGAGTGATGGCTGTTTCTGTAGATGGAGGAAAAGAACAATTTGTCACTTTCGACAAGACTTCCGAGTGGAAATGCAAGTGGATAGATGGCTTGTACCTCGAGAAGGGTAAACACACGATTCGTCTCACACATAAGGACGGGCGAGTTGATTTTAATTGGTTCTACCTTGATTGACGGAATTTGTAGAAATCCGCATTATTTGCTAACTTGCTCCTCGCTATGAAAGGGACAGGTCTAAAAAATATCATTTTGGTTCCAGATAAAACGTTAAAACGGTACAAAGCGGCGAAAATTCACCGGGTTGTACCGCTTAAAACGTTTTCGCGGAACAATATCCAGCACTTCGCGGAACAATGTCTACTGCCGTGAAGTGCCGGCAATCCTCTTCTGCAGAATCAGCCTCAGGCCTTCACGAGATTAATTGAAATCCTGAATGTCCGGGTGTTTTGCCAGAGAGGGACGAAGTCTGACGGCTTCTCGAATCCGAAGGCTTTCATGACCTGCTTGAGAGCGAGCAACTCGGCCTTTTCTTCTGCTGAAATATCCGGATTGCTTTCCATTTCGGCAAGAATCTTATCCAGATTCGGAAGGGCAGGGAGCAAGGCATTGACGACCGGATCGCACATTTCCTTGTCGGCGTAAAGTTCGAGAGAACCGTCCTCCTCAGAATATTTGAACCGGAGACCGTATTTCATCATTTCCTGTATCTGGGGCAGGAGAAGGGTCATATCTACACCCAGGTATTTGAGACTGTCTAGAGATTTCATAATATCCAGGACATTCGTGTCGTCGCCATTCTCAGCCGATGCCGCCAGATTCGGGACAATGTAGCAATAACCTTGGAGAGCATACCAGAAAGCGAGATTGGCTTTAGGCAGGGAAATCCATTCAGTGTTGGGACCAGCATTGAAATGATACTTTCCGTCAGGCCCGATAAGCGCCTTCAGAAGCGTCTGGACATCAGGCATCTGGAAATCTCCCTTGTCTTCAGATTCTGCCTCATTGTATTCTGCGGTAACATTGCCGTCCTCATGGAATGTCATGCTGTTGAATCTGTCCGCGATATTCAAGCTCCCCATAAGGCTCAATGCCACTGAAAGATTGGTTGCTGTGGCGGCATATTCTCCGTCTGCTGTCCATGTTACCTGCATCGGATACTTAGACGGAAGCAAGTTGGCTCCAGGGGCTGCCGTGCGGAGAAGATTCCATGTTCCGGTCAATCTGGCCTGAGCCTTCTCCGAAACCTTTGTCGTCGCCACGACCGTTATTTTTCCCTCAGAGGTAATCTTGCCTTCGGATGAAATCTCGTAGATTGTCGGACGGGCTTCGACCGAGAACAACGTCACCATCGACGGGCTCGCCGTAAGGGAAGTCTGTCCGCTGAAAGACCATTCCCCCTCGCCGGCCGATTTGAGGTCAATGCCCATTTCCACCTTGCGGTAGCCGGGAATGACATTGTTCAATGTCAATGTCGCATTGTCAGAATTTGCTGAAATTTTGGCATAGCCTATCTTCACAGGCACCTCATTGACAGTAATCACTGCATTCCCGCTTTCGGCGGTGATTATCTCACTTGGTATTTCTTTCCAATCAATCTTGTCGGCATTGTCCTTGTCGCAGGATACCGAAAACGCCAATGCGCACACCAGCGCACAGAGCGGCATAATTCTCTTCATCATAACCAGTTAAAAATTACGACCCCGCACACGCGGAGCCGTATTGGTGATGCAAAAAACATGCAAAATTATTTTAGTTCAGGAAGTCATTGACCATACCCGCCTTAAATCAGCACTCTAAATGAGTAGTTTAGCTGTCTTTGACGGTATGCTCTCGTACTCGCGTCCGTTTCCTTTATAGATGAGATCCTTGACAGAGCCGCCGACCTTGTCGTCCTTGAACAAAAGCTTGGCGGAAGCATCGTCAGCAATGTCGTAGATGAACAGTGAAGCCTTCATCTCGCTCTCTTCATCGGCATTTTCCGCAGCGATGTATAGCGTCTTGGCATCGTAGGTGTTGAAAATCATCTTCTTTGCTGTGTAATTGCCGTCGAGCGTGATGTATGGCTCAGAGTCGAAATTCTTTCCGTCATAGTTGAGCCTGTAGATTTTGTTCCCGTTGGAGTAGTAGAGAATCGTCTTGATAGGGTTTACTGCTATGGCGGACTCTGGAAGAATCTTGCCTGACGCATCGATCTCGCTCAGAACTGACTCACCCATTACAGCGGCGTCCGGATCGAACCTGTAGACCTTGGTCGCGGCACCATCTGCAGTCACCAGCATTATGGCCATGGCATCATAGCGTTCTTTGTAATACTCGCCGTCGCATCCTTTCATGAAAATCGGCTCGCCGGAAAGCACTTTGTCTCCCTCTGTTGCTTCAAAAGCTAAAATTGCCGAAATATAGACAAGTTTGTGTGTGGTCTTGTCGAAATATGCGCGGACATAATCACTTGAGTTAGTCTGGCCGACAACGCAAGTATAGTCTGCAATCACGGCTCCTTCCGGAAGGATGTCAGAACCTTCTGCAGCAACGAAATTCCTGTCACTTGTCATGATGTAGTCTTTACCCCCACCTACGAAATAGACGACATCCTGCATACTGTTCCATGCGCCCTCCTGCGTGCCTTTAGGACAGAGCATGGCATTTGGATGGAACTCACCACTGCCGTTGTACGTGATTTCTGTCCTAACGGTCATATCATTGGTATTCAATGCATAAACCTTGACGGGATTCTCTGTGCTGACGAGCACTTCATAGTAATTGTCCTTAATAAGCGCCGCCTTTGGAGATGTAAGTCCTTCACCTTTCCAGCACAGTGCCAGCGGGCTCTTGCCGAGTTCCAGCGTCGGGTTGTTGTCCTTGAAAGCGTACGGACTTGCCGGGGTGCTCATAATGTCAAGACGTTTCCATGTCAGTATTGACCCTTCGCTCGTACCGGAGAGCAGCAGAAGTCCTTTGTCGTAAGGAGTTGTGACCGTGAGCTTGAAATCGGCAATCTTGGCACCGGTGGACGTGGAAACCTTCAAATAACCGTTGAACTGGCCGTTCTTGTCGCACTTGAATGTCAGCACGCTGTCTGTTCCGACGACTTTGTAGTCTATGTTCCACTCATATTTCACGCTGTCCTTGTTCTCTTCCGTGTAGTTCACGAAATTCACGGTCGGAGCAATCTCCAGATACTCGTGCAGGCCTCTGTCGTATTTGGCTTCTACACCTGACAACTCAGCCACATCAGGAGGTACGATTACCTTGATGTTGTTTTCTTTTGCGCAGGATGCGGCAATAGCCGCGAGAACACCTGCCGCCACAAACATTTTCAATGATTTCATAATTCGTATTATTATTGATTAAAATTAATTACCATGTCAATATCCTTTATACCGGCCAGTCCACGTCAGGGAAAGAGACATCGAACTCCGGATGATCCCCGAAATACTCCTTGACTTTCTTGAACGTCCGCAATATCGTGTATTTCATCTCATTGATATCTGTGCGCGTAATTGCTCCGCCCCATAATTCTATGAATTTCTGATATTTGCGTGGATTATACTCGCCAAGCCACTTTGATAGCATAGACCACCATTCCGGCAGGTCAAGCCTGTTCGTGAAACTGATTGCTACCGATCTGTCCTCCACCGCACCGAGCCTGAAATCCTCACCGGGCAGCATATCCAGCACCACCGTAAATACAGAATCCGACTGGAGGGACAACCTGTGTATTGTCAATGCTACCGTACCCGCCGATGCTCCGGAAAGGATTGTTCCTTCCATCCTCGGTTCATCATAATGCTCGTGAAGCCTTGCCGTAGTTCTCGAATGGTCAAGAGCGATATTGAATATACGTTCATGACCGGCAGGGGAACCGA
>FR882195.1:25667-102713 GCA_000434935.1 Bacteroides sp. CAG:709
CGTCGTGTCCGTCACTGAAAACGGAAGCTCACCGAAAGAGAAATACAGTGAATCTGTCTTGAAATTCACCAGCGAATCTCCCTTGTAAGGGAAACTTTCCTTGTAACTGCACCCTGCGATTATGCCTGCCGAGGCCAAAATCATTGCTGTTCTTCTCATTTCCGTGCCTCCCCGTTTTCGTACTCGCTTTCCGGCAGCGGAAGCACATATACCTCGTCAGAAGCAGTGAAATGCTTGCTGTTCACCCCGTCCATATCCATATTGAACCTCTTGTAAATGAAGAAAATCTGTCCCTCTCCCCAGTACTCCTTAATATATTCTCCGACAAGTTTTCTTCTGAACTTTGCCTCCGTGTCGATGTCTTCCAGTGAAAGCGGCCGCAGACCGCGGGCAGTCACCACGGTATTCATATACTCCAGGGCATGTCTCATGTCAGCAGATGAATATGCGGATTCAGCAAGAATGTAGTACATCTCCGGAATTCTTATCAGGTTGGGACCTGGAATGCGCCCGGTCGGAACTATCTGGTCCTCATCATAGTTCTTGTCATATAACTTCACACAAAGCGTGACGCTTTTAGTCCACGTCCTCTTGGCGAAACATGCCTGATACCGGTAATCATTGTTTGTGGAAGTGAATGTAGGGACTTCGAACAGCGCCTGGTAATTGTCACGCACCATCAGCATCGACTCGGTAAGTCTGGTGGGGTAGAGGTTGCTCCTCACATCCAGATACATGTTCGGAGCATGCAGTCCGAATATGCACTCCCTGTTTGCCAGATATCCCTTGAAAAGGCTTTTCACTTGCTCGTCCCGAGTGAACTGGAAATCACCCTCCAATGCCGCTTCAGCGTACTTGGCCGCTTCTACGTGGCTACCCGCCCAGTTGTGTACGCGCGCCAGAAGAGCCGCGACAGCATATTTGTTCATATAAACATTGGACGGAGTCCTCCCGGAAATCTCCGGAGATTCTGAAAGCAGTTTGTACGACCGCTCCAGATCATCAGTGATCCTGTCATATACACCCTTTACAGAAAGCCTCCTGAAAGGCGTTATGGAAAAATGGTCGGCATAGGGAATTGCTTCAGCATCAGGCTTTTCCATTCCAGGAGCGAACAGGCGCAGAATGTCGAAATGCACCATCGCCCTTACGGCCCGCGCCTCGCCTTCGATATGAGGAAGCCCCGGATAAGAATGCCCGGAGACATTGTCAATGATACTGTTCGCAGAGGAAATGACATTATATGCTCCGCTCCAGATGGCGTCGATACGCGCACGCACATCCGAGTCCCTATATTTCAGGTCAATGCTTTTTGTCAATGTCGTCTCGCCTTCGCCATAGTCATTGAAATACAGCTGTGCTATTTCGTCGATGAATCCGAAAGAGAGCTCCTTGCCATATAGGCCATCCGCTGCCATGGATGCATATGCCCCGTCCATAGCGTCAATGAATCCCTGCTCGTTCCCGAACATTTTCCCGTTGTTTACGATTCCCGGAGTGTCAATGTCAAGAAAACTGCAAGAAGATGTCAGAAGAACTATGATAAAACCAGATATGTACCTATTTGTCATATTGTCAGATGTTTAGCGATAATGAGAACTGAAATGTCCTTGCGAAAGGATAGTCCAGGCCACGCTCCCTGCGGATGGATGACCAGTTGAAGATGTCGCCGGTGGACAACGAAACTATGGCCCTGCGCAGATGTATCCGGGTAATCCAGTTCTGCGGCAATGTATATGAGACTTTGAGAGAAGAACCGTTAAGGGCATATTCCTTGGCTACGAACCTGTCAGTGACGGGCGTGACTTCCCTGGAGGCTATATTTTTATATTTGGCCATATCGCCAGGCTGCTTCCACCTGTCGTAGAACACGCGTCTGTCTGCGTTCTCGCGAGGATTTCCTCTTTCCACCTTTGTCGCAAGAGTCTGGTTATAGACGGTGGCTCCCAGCCTGTAGGCGAAAGTCATCGAAAAATCCAGGCTCTTCCAGCTTAACGACGCCCCGAACGAACCATTCACCACCGGAGAGGTGTCTCCAGCCACGTATTTGTCCTTGTAACTGTACTCATAAGTATAGTTTCCATCCTTGTCAATGAATACCTCACGTCCGTTTGCAGGATTGATTCCTGCGGAACGCATGACTTTCAGTGCCGTCATTGACTCTCCCTCCTGATAAAATGAAGCCGGCAGTACGGACGAGGATGATGCCTCGTTCTTCTCGTTCAGGTTCTTCAAGTAGTCACTTATATGAAGAATCTTGTTGGTGTTGTGGCTGGCGTTGAGGAAAAGGTTCAGATTCAGATCTTTGCGTTGCAGAACATTTCCTCTTATGGACAGTTCCACTCCTGAATTGCTTATCTTCCCAAGGTTCTCTTTCGCATTGCTGAACCCTATGTGCGGCGGTTTGGAAATGTCCATCACAAGACTGTTGGTAGTGTCATAGTAATAGTCAATGCTGCCGCTTAGCCTGTCAGCAAACACTCCGAAGTCCAAGCCTATGTTTCTTTTCAGACTTCGCTCCCATTTGAGGTTTGGATTTACCATTGAGACCGGCACGGCGCCGATGTTGCCGTTGTAATACAAATCTGAACTGTACCGGTATGAAAGCTGCGCCTGATATGGATTGAAGTTGGCATTGCCTACGAATCCGATGCTGGCGCGCAGTTTCAGCAGTGAGATTTTTGTCGTCTGTATGAATTTCTCTTTGTGGATGTTCCAGCCGAAACCCAAGGAACCGAACGGGGCGAACCTGTTGTCTGTGCCGAACTTGGAAGAACCTTCATAACGTATGGAGAAATCGGCGAAATAACGGTTTCCGTAGATGTAATTCGCATTGGCGTAGAATCCAAGCATCCTGGACCGGTCCTCTCCTCCTCCTGGATGGCTCTCGGCGTAGCCTGTCGCCATCGAAGGATGCTCCAGTTTGTCGGAAAGGACGCCCAGCGCCGAGAAAGAATGAGTGTCGGACTTCGTGGCCTCCACATTGACCCCGCCGGTGAGGCTGAGCGAACTTGTTCTTGTCAATGTCTCGCCCCATGACTTGTTCCAGACCAGGAAAGCATTGCCGGACAGTGCATTGGACGTACCGTCATTGACATTGAAACTGCCCTTTTTCTTCGGGTCTGCGGTGGTGTTGAATTTCTGCGATTTCGGTGAATAGAAGGTTTCTCCGCCGGACTTTGTCAGCGTGTAGCTCAATGTCGCTTCGGCTCTGAAGCCTCCTGCGATGTTCCATCTTAGCCTGAACGTGTCGATAAACGAAGTGGATGATGAATGGATATAACTGCTCAACTGTTTCTCGTACAACGGATTGGCCGTGTTGAACGAAAGTTCCTTGTTAAGGGAGCCGTCTTCATTGTAAGGTCTGTCGTAAGGATTCAGCCTGACATAGTCGGAGAACTTTCCGTAAGGGACGTCCGTGGATTTGGTGGCGCTGAATGATGCAATGTTCTGTATGAACAGCTTGGAAAGACTTCCGTATGTGAGATTGATGCGGAGAGAACTGCTGTTCCTGCCGGAATCGTCCATGACTCCGCGCGTGGAGTTTATGTTGCCTGACACATTGTACCTGAAGTCCTGGCTTCCTCCTGAGAGCATCACATTATGCAGATGGTTCAGTCCGGTGCGGAGGGCCATCCGTTTCCAGTCCGTGTCCACACCGGCATTGACCCTGTCAAGTTTTTCATAATAGATTTTCTGCCAGGCGAGATCTGTGCTGCTGGATCCTGTGAAATTGCCGTAGATACCGGCTTGACGTTCGTACTCAAGCTTGTCGGCGGCGTTGAGGAGACGGTAGTCGGAAAGGTCAGGCACACTCATCTGGACATTTCCGGTATAGTTTACCTGGAGTCTTCCGGACTGCGTAGGTCTGGAGGTGATGACTATCACTCCGTTGGCAGCCTTTGATCCATAGAATGAAGTTGCGGACGCATCTTTCAGAACTGATATGGATTCGATGTCCTCGGCCGGCATATCGAATATATATGAGATGTCCACTTCGGTTCCGTCAAGGATGAAAAGAGGAACGTTGGTCTGGTCTCCTTCGATGAAACTGCTTCTTCCCCTGAGCACCATATCCGGCACTTTGTTGGGGTTGGAACCATTCTGGATATCGTCCTGCAGCTCGAAGCCCGGCGCCTGCAGCTGTATGATGTTCAATACGTTACTATGTGTCAGTTTCTCTATCTGGTCGCGCTTTATTACGCTTAGGGCTCCCGTGTAGCTTTCTTTTTTCTTGTCCACATATCCTGTTACGACTACGTCAGATACGGTCTCTGTCCGTTCTTTCATGATGATATTGTACTTTGTACTTCCGGTATTGATCCGTACAATCTCGTCGCAATATCCCAGCATTACCGTCTTGAAGGTCCCGATGCTGTCAGGAAGGTCGAAGGAGAAGCGTCCGTCAGCGTCTGCGGATGTGCCGTAAGTACGGCCTTTTCCGCCGTAAGCTACGATGCCGGCCCCTGCTACAGGATTGCCTGCAATGTCGGTAACAGTTCCGGCAATGTGCCTGACGTTCTGAGCTCCAACGAGTTCCGACGACATTATTGTCATCAGAAAAAGCAGCAATATCATATAGTGAGTCCGATAGTTGTTCAGGGTCATCTTTTTTTGTCAGTCCATTTTTTTTCGGCTGCAAATTTACGGACCTGAATTTCTGTCGGCAATCCTATAAAATGGTGATTTTTCATTGGCGAAACACCTACAAATGGTGAGTTGACGTTTTATGGCATTGGCGTAAATTTGTGCCCGAAAAAAATGAATGGAGAAATGATGAATGACAACCATGCCGCAGTATTGGTGCTGGCAATGATGCTGGGAGTTTCTGCTGCAAGTTCTTGCTCGTCCGTCCGCGATGAGATGGAAAAAGACATTGATGTCGAGACGCCTATACGTGAGGCCGATGATATCAAGGTTATTCCGGGGAGACTCAGGGTCAAGTTTTCGGAAAAAGTAGAGCCGAGGATTAGTCTGCTTTCTGCAGTCGGAGCGACCAGGATGGAGCGTGTGTTCCCGTATGCCGGAAAATTCGAGGCACGTACTCATAAGGAAGGTCTGGACAGGTGGTATAATGTATGGTATGACGAGGCTGTTCCTGTAACCAAGGCTGCAGGCGAGTTGGAGAATACAGATGGAATCGAGGTCGTGGAAAAGGTCCTGCCTGTGAAGAGGATAGATTTCGGAGAGCCTGTCACGATGCTGCCTATGGGCGTCAGCTCATCTTCGGAATATCCGGTGGACGATCCCTATCTGCCGAAGCAGTGGCATTACCATAATGATGGCAGCCGCACGGATGCCATAGCCGGAGCGGACATTAACGTGTTCCGCGCCTGGGAGGTTACGTCCGGCAGCAATGATGTCGTTGTGGCTGTCGTGGACGGCGGTATCGACTATGCCCATGAGGATTTGGCAGGCAATGTCGGCAACTGGGCTGAACTCTATGGACAGGAAGGTGTGGATGATGACAATAACGGCTATGTGGATGACATATATGGCTGGAAATTCATATATACGGACCGTAATCCGATGGGTGATAACAAGATAACTGCTGTCCCGCATGGTACTCATGTGGCAGGGACCATAGGTGCGGAGAATAATAACGGCAAAGGTGTCTGCGGAATTGCAGGCGGAAGCGGAAACCATTCCGGAGTCCGTCTGCTCAGCTGTCAAATGTTTACGAACAACAAGAATGATGACGGTGATTCGGATGCGGCCATCAAATACGGAGCCGATGCCGGTGCAGTCATTAGCCAGAACAGCTGGGGATATGATGGCGCTACCTATCTTCCCCAGAGTTGTCAGGAGGCCATAGACTATTTCATAAAATATGCAGGAATTGACGAGAACGGAAATCAAGTAGGCCCGATGAAGGGTGGAATAGTGATTTTTGCGGCAGGCAATGATGACCGCAATTATCTTTCCTATCCGGCATGCTACGACCAGGTGCTTTCAGTGGCATCCGTCGCACCTGATTACCGCAAGGCATATTATTCCAACTATGCGAAATGGGTAGATGTCGCTGCACCAGGCGGAACCTATCGGAAAGACGGACGCTATGATGACGAGTGTCCGGTCTACAGCACGCTGCCGGATAACCGATATGGCTATATGCAGGGTACTTCAATGGCGTGTCCTCATGTCTCAGGCATAGCCGCACTTGCCGTCTCCAAATATGGAGGTCCTGGCTTCACGCCGGATAAATTGAAACTGTACCTCACGCGAGGAGTCAACAATGTTGATGCGTATAATCCTGATTATAAGGGGCTTCTCGGGTCTGGTGCTGTGGATGCCTACAAGGCTGTATCTTCGGACCAAGGCTATGCTCCTGACCGTGTGGTTGACCTTCAGAACAGCAATACGGCCGGAGAAGTGGAACTGACATGGACCGTACCTGAAGACAAGGATGACGAGCATCCTGATACATTTTTGATAATGTGGCGCGTGGGAACATTGGACAAGCCGGATCCGGAAAATCTTCCTGAAGGCGCAAGCCTTGTACGTGTTCCGGTGAACGGGAAAAAAACCGGAGACAAGATGTCATATACTCTTCTGAACATGGACCAGGATACCCGCTACACCGTGGCGATTATTGCCGAAGACCCGTGGATGAACCGTTCGCCCGTATCCTCCATTTCCTTCGGGACTCCTGTAAACGAACCGCCTGTCCTTTCCACTGATGCCGTTCAGCCGGTGCAAGTGGCTTATAACCGGCGCGTGCGTGTGACTTGCCTGGTCACGGACCCGGACAGCAAGGACTATACGTATGAACTTACTGACCCGAGCGGTGCGGTCACACCTGTGAAAGAAAAGGGCAAACTGCATCTGGACATCTTCAACTACAAGCGTACTCCTGGCTCTTATTCGCTGCATGTTACGGTTTCGGACCGTTTCGGCGCATCCGACTCGGCAGACTTGAGATTCGATCTGCTGCCGGATCAAGCCCCGGTTGTCGTCAATGCCTTTGCTCCGGTCTATCTCGGCTCAATGAAGGAAACCTCCGTATTCCTGCCGTCATCTGCATTTGAAGATGAGGTCCCCGAGACCGTAAAATACAGTCTGTCCTGCGACAGGTCAATGCTTTTCCTTCAGGAACTCCCTTCAGGAGAGTTCAGCATAATGCCTCTTAAATTCGGTCGGTCGGAAGTTGAGGTAACTGCTGTCGATGAGGGCGGAAATGTCTCGCAATGTACTTTTGCCGTGCTCTGTCGAGATGATTCCCGCGAAGTCGATTTGTATCCGAATCCTGTCAAGGATATCGTGCATATCCGTATGGGAAGAAATGTGAAAGGACAGGTCAATGTCTCTGTGTATGATGCCGCAGCGAGGCGTGTACTGACTGCTGACGTGCAGATTGCCCCGACTGAACCTGCTTCAGTGGATATGTCATCTTTGGGCGGCGGAAATTATACGGTCCGCATCTCCTGGGATGGAGGCTCACTTGTCCGCACAGTTGTTAAATTATAGATTTTCATGTGCTATGAAACCATCAGGACTCAATAATATATTGGCAATCTGCTGCGTGGAATTTTTCTGCCTTGCCACCATCACGGCCGCAGCTCAAGAAACAGGCGTTTTTATGAAAAACCCTGCGGATTCGAGGACAATGTCCCTGGCAGGTGCCGGGGTGGTATCACTCGATGATGTTTCTGTGCTGGACAACGCTGCACTCTCTCCGTTCTCGCAGAATCGCTTTTCTGCCGGCTTTTCCTGTCAGTCGTGGATGCGTAACGTTCTGGGCGGAGGGATGTCATCTTATTCAATGTCGGCAAGATACAGTTTCAGCAAGGCCGGGACTGTCTATCTCGGCATGCGCTCTTTGAAAACACCACCTTTCGAACAGACTGATGATTATGGCAATGTCATTGATGACACAGCCAAGCCTGGGGACATGGCTTTTGAAATGGGATATGCCCACAAGTTCTGTGGAGATTTCTCGGCAGCATTGACTGCCAGATATCTACGTCTGGACCCGGGCTATGGGAATGCTGCCAATGCTGTTTCCTTCGATGCCGGTCTAGCTTGGCGCCATATATTCAAAGGTGTCATGGAGGACATTGCAGCAATCGCGCAGTTGAAGAATTTCGGCACGTCGCCGGATTATGGCTCAGGCCGCCGCAGCCTTCCATGGCTTGTCAATGCAGGTGCTTCAGCCGGGCTTCTGGCAGGTAAGCATAACCGTTTCCGCGCCGGTGCTTCCCTGGATATTTCCGTGGCGCCGACATGCGGCAGTCTGTCTCCGAGCAGGGGAGTCTCAGCCTCTTTCGGTGCCGAGTACTCATACCGCCGCATGGTCTATGCCAGAGGGGGCTATCATTTGGGCAATATATCTGCCGGTGAGCAGCGGTGGGCCTCTGTAGGATTGGGCTTCCGCTTCTGGCATATGACGCTTGACGCTGCTCTCATATTGACTCCGTCATCATCTCCTTTGCACGACACCGCCTCCGGAACACTCTCGATTTGGTTCTGAGAGTGGCATTATTGACGGCATCGGCGGCAGCATTGTCCCTTTTGATATCATTGACAGAGGCTGACTTTTGGGGGAAGCTTCCATTGGTGATGCGAATATTTTGCAAAATTATTTTCGTATATTGGACCGAAATAAGGTTGATCAGAAATATTATACGGAAAAAATGAAAACCTACAACTTGATTACAGCGGAACAAATTGCGAGGCTGGAAGCACAATCGTGCAGGTGCGAGGACTGGAACAATGTCCTTGTAGACCCAGAATTTGACACGGAGTACGTGAGAAATGTGACGTTCTCCGGACAAATCAAACTGGGCTCATTCAAAAAAATCTTCACATTGGCAGGGGGAATCCGGAAGCACAGCGGAATTTTTCACGCTACCCTCCACAATGTCGTGGTAGGAGACGACTGCATGATCGAACATGTCCGGAACTACATTGCAAATTACGTAATCGGCAGCGGCTCATATCTGGAGAATGTGACGGACCTGATTACCTATGGCGAGACATCGTTCGGCAATGGAATCAAGGTCAATGTCCTTAATGAAACGGGCGGACGTGAAGTCATCATCCATGACAATCTGTCCTCCCATGAAGCCTATATATCAGCACTTTATCGACACAAACCGGCATTGACTGAAGCCCTCGACAAGATGGTCGGAAAATATGTGCAGAGCGTCACAGCTTCCTTCGGCGTCATCGGCGAGAATGTCGAAATCCTCGACGCGATGCATATTGTCAATGTCAATATCGGCCCTTATGCCAGGATCAAGGGCGTTTCACGTTTACGTAACGGATCGGTCATTTCCTGCAAGGAAGACCCTGTGGAGATAGGCATGAACGTGATAGCCGATGATTTCATCGTGGAAAGCGGAAGCAAGATTACTGACGGCGTGATGATTTCCAAATGCTTTGTCGGACAAGCCTGTGCCCTGGGGCATGGCTACAGCGCTTCGGAATCATTGTTCTTCAGCAACTGCCAAGGAGAAAACGGTGAGGCATGCTCGCTTTTCGCCGGGCCATATACGGTTACCCATCACAAGTCGACACTGCTGATTGCCGGAATGTTTTCATTCATGAATGCCGGTTCGGGGTCCAACCAGAGCAATCACATGTATAAATTGGGACCGATTCATCAGGGTATTCTCGAAAGGGGAGCGAAGACTACATCAGATTCATATATATTGTGGCCCGCTAAAATCGGCGCGTTTTCCCTCGTAATGGGACGTCATGTCAACAATCTGGACACGACTGATTTGCCGTTTTCGTATCTGATTGAGCAGCAAGGCTCTACCTATATCGTCCCTGGCGTGAACCTGAAGTCTGTCGGGACCATACGTGATGTCAAGAAATGGCCGGAAAGGGACAAACGGAAAGACCCGCACCGCCTGGACCACATAAATTTCAACCATCTGAGTCCGTTCACCGTGCAGAAGATGTTTGCCGGCATTGATATCTTGGAACGCCTCAAGGAGGCTTCAGGTCTGAGGGCTGACAATTATTCTTACAAGAAAGCGACAATCCGTAATGCGGCACTGTTCAAAGGCATCAAATATTACCAGACAGCTATCGTAAAATTCTTGGGCAACTCGCTGATCTCCAGGATTCAGGATGCTGATATCAGTACGGACGAGGGGCTTCGTCTCGCATTGCGCAAGGATACTGCCGTGGGCTCCGGACAATGGGTGGACATCTCGGGTCTCATCGCCCCGGCTTCAGAAATAGAAAGTATCTGTGATGACGTGATTTCCGGGAAAATAGCGGATGTCAATGTCCTTTCAGACAGATTCCTGGACATTTTCGCCCATTACTACAATTACGAATGGACATGGGCCCATGATGCAATCGAGCGTTATTGGAAGATTGATCTTGCCCGGATTACACGAAATGAAGCCGCCGATATAGTGAAACAGTGGAAGAATGCAGTCGTTTCTCTGGACAAGTTGATCTACGAAGACGCCCGTAAGGAATTCGACTTGACGACCATGACAAGTTTCGGTGCTGACGGCGACAAGACGCGCCGGGATGAAGATTTCAATGCCGTCCGCGGCGGAGGTTTCGATGACAATCCTTTCGTTCAGGAAGTCATTGACCACATCCGCCGCAAGTCGGCACTCGGGGACGGCATCATTGCCCGTCTCAAGTAAATTTTCCGTATCCATGTGTCCAGTCGAATATCAGAATACATGGAGATTACTCCGACCATGGCATGATGATTGTCTTATCGAGTCTGCGTACAACATTGATTCTTATCCGAAAACCAATTGATTATGAACAGAAATAAATTGACGGCAGCAACGGTCGCATGCATTCTTATGCTGACCTTCAGTATCTCTGCAATCGCGAGAATTAAAAAACCTGTCATAGAACGCGGCATGACCAAACAGCAAGTGACAGCTTTGCTTGGTACCCCGTTGACATCCAGTTTCGATGAATTCGGCGACATCTGGATGTATGAAGAATGGCGCGGACCGTTTGTGGGTGGTTCAAACGTAAGGATTTATGTAATGTTCGATATGACTGGTAAAGTCGTCAGATGTGACGAACGGACAATTGAGTCCAACCGGCAGGAAGAAATCAATTCTCAGGTTTACTCCAATGGCGTTCCAAGAATAAATCAGCAGGTATATCCGCATGGACTGCACGGGCTGAACGATAGAGACTTTTCCACTTTATATAAAAAAGTGTCCGATGCCAGCTTCGATAAAGACAAGAAGGATTTGATAGAAGTGGCCAGCCTTGGCTGCTATTACTCATGCAATCAATGCGCGAAGATATTAAGCATCTTTTCGTTTGACGATGATAAACTAGCCGTGTTCAAGTTAATGGCTTCTCATATCATTGACTTGCAGAATATACATATAATTTATCAGCAGTTTACATTCGATGATGCCAAAAAGATGGTCTCGGATATTCTGCAGTCAGAGTTTGCACATTACTCGCACTGATCGACAGATTCATTCGTCATAAATCAGATATCCCAGCATTTCAGACGCCATTTCAGACGTAAAAATCCGCAACAGCCGCAGGTGTTCGTAACCATGTGGCTGTGACAGCCCATGAATCCCTAATTCACGAACACCATTTCTTTCAGCAGATGGTCTGCGCCGGCCAGCTTGTCTATGGTGAACAGGACATAGCGGATGTCAAGCGAAATGTTGCGGCAATAGTCAGGGTCGAATTCGATGTCGCTCATCGTGCCTTCCCATACGCGGTCGAAATTCAGACCGATCAGGTTGCCGTCCTTGTTTATCACCGGACTTCCGGAATTGCCTCCCGAGGTGTGGTTGGTGGCGATGAAGCATACCGGAACTGTCTTCTTTCCATTGTCCCCGGTTATCGCCCATTGACCGTAATCCTTGGCCGCATAGATGTCGCGCAGCCTCTGTGGAATGTCATAGTCGAAAATCTCAGGATTGTCCTTTTCCATTATTCCTTCGAGCGTCGACTGCGACTTGTAATATGTCCCGTCGGCAGGGGAGTAGCCGCTGATGCTTCCGTAAGCTACTCTCAATGTGAGATTTGCATCCGGGAAGAATGCTTTCTTCGGCTCGAACTCCATCTGACCTCTCATATAGTCCCTGTAAAGCAGAGTGATTTCACGGTTCAGGCGTTTCTCGTAAGGGTATACGTCGCTTGCATACCATTTCCTGAATTCATTGGCGAACCTTACCGCCGGATCAGCATACATTGTTGCCGTATCTGATGCCTGCAATTTCGCAACCTTGTCCGCATCCGTGAAGAGGGATTCTCCGAACAATGCATCTGCCCAGTTGCTTACGCTTCCGTATTTCGCCAGCTCTTCTTTCATATACTCCGGATGGAACTCTTCGGGAACATCTTTAGCGAATGCGCTCATGGTCGCCACGAAAGACTCCTTGTCGATAGGAAGGTAATAATCCTTGTAGAATGCCTCCGACAATGCTGCCGCCCCTTCATTGTCGCCGCCGGCAAGCTTCTTCGCTACCGAACCCGCGAAACTGCAAAGCTCCACGGACGCGGCCGTCTCGCTGTAATACTCCCTGGCGAAAGTATAAGGTTCCAATGCTCCATACAATGAATCCAGGCGTGGCAGTATGGTGCTGTATTCCGTCCCCTCGGCCCACTTGGCAAATCTCTTTTCGTATTCCTGTTTTGCGGCTACGGTGCCCAGGCGGTTGATTCCCTTCATCTCGCCCTGCCACTTTTTCCATGCGTTGGCCACGCCGGCATTCTTGGAAGAGTACTGGATTCTGACCTTCTGGCTCTCGGACATGTATTTTTTCTGAGTGTCGAGCCTCATTGTCCTCAGTGCTATCTTCGCAGGGTCGGAAATCTCCGATACATATCTCACGCCCTCTGACATGATATATTCCTGGGTCCTTCCCGGAAATCCGTACACGAATGTGAAATCGCCTTCCTGAACGCCTCCGAGTGAAATCTTGAAGAATCTCTTGGGCGTGTATGGAACATTGTCCTCGGAATATTCAGCAGGGTTGTTGTCCTTGTCTGCATAGATGCGGAAAATGGAGAAGTCGCCCGTATGGCGCGGCCACATCCAGTTGTCCGTGTCGCCGCCGAACTTTCCGATGGATGAAGGCGGAGCACCTACCAAGCGGACATCGCCGTATTCGCGGTAGAGGAACAGGAAATACTGGTTTCCGTAATACAATGACTCGACAGTAGCCCTAAGTCCCTTTCCTTCGGCTGTTACCTCTTTTATGAGCTGCTTGGAATTGACATTCACGATGGAGTCCCTTTGCGCTTCGGTCAATTCCGGGGTATATCCTTCGAGAATCACTGAAGTGACGTCTTCCATCCTTTCCAGGAAACTCACGCTGAGCCCCTTGTTCGGCAGTTCCTCCTCTCTGCTCATTGCCCAGAATCCGTCCCGCAGGTAGTCGTGTTCGACGCTGCTGTGCTTCTGGATCTGGCCGTATCCGCAGTGGTGGTTGGTAAGAAGCAGTCCTTCCGCTGAAATGACTTCACCCGTGCATCCGCGCCCGAAAAGCACGACCGCATCTTTCAATGATGCCTGATTCACGCTGTAAATGTCTTCTGCCGAGAGCCTGAAGCCCTTGTTCTGCATGTCCCCGATCCTCTCTGAAATCAGCGACGGAAGCCACATGCCCTCATCCGCATAAGCCGCCGTTTCCGCAATGATTCCCATCGACAATGTCAATGTCAATGCTCCGATCGTGTTCCTGAAAATTCCTTTCTGTGTCATTCGGTTATTGTTTGATGTATGTTTTGTTTGATTGTTATGTTCTGCATGACGATATGAAGAACATAACACAAAGATAATCAAATGCCGCCGATAATTCACAACCGTTGCGCGTTATTTGCCGCAAGAGTGACTGTATGATTTCCGCCACGCCTCTTTTCAATGCGTACCAGGGCAACAATAAGTAGGCGTGGCGCATAAGTCCTTACGTCATAGCGGATTAGCTACTTTCAGGGTTGCGGTTTTGCAAACTCTGAAAATGCCGAAATATCTAATAGCTAGCTATTTACACGCCACGGCGCATAATTTCTACTTGTGCCAAACAGTTCACTTGCAAGTGAGGCATTTATTCTGATATGAATATCCCCTTGCAAGAAACCTGATTTTCGCTATCTTTGCAAAGATTTGAACATTTTGTAAGACAGATTTGAACATTTTGTAATGGAAAATCAGACATTTTACGTTAGGAAATACTACAATGATGTATTAGGTAGAGTCAATGAGAAAAGGAATAAGATACAAGTGATTGTGGGCCCTCGTCAAGTTGGAAAGACCACCTTGATGGATCAAGTTCTGGAGAAGGTCACGATTCCTTATACTCTAACGAAGGCAGATGGGGTTAATCCAAAAGATTCCAGTTGGATTCATCGTACATGGGAGTCTGTGCGTGGCCTGATGAGAATTAAGCATGAGCAAACTCACTTGCTTGTCATTGATGAGATTCAAAAAATTGATCAATGGAGTGAAGGTATCAAGACGGAATGGGACTGGGATACTCATAATGATGTAAACATTAAATTGATTCTGCTCGGATCTTCCAGACTGATGTTACAGTCCGGACTTAAAGAGAGTCTTGCCGGAAGATTTGAATTGATTCGAATGGGACATTGGTCTTTCAAAGAAATGTCGGATGCGTTCGGATTATCATTGGAGGAATATATATATTTCGGAGGATATCCAGGCGCAGCTGGATTCTTGTCGGATGAGAGTCGTTGGAAACGCTATATTAAGGATAGCATAGCTGCTCCGGCAATCGAAAACGATATTCTTCAAACCAGCAATATTTACAAACCTGCTTTGATGAAGCGGTTGTTTGAACTTGGATGCAAATATTCGTCTGAGGAATTGTCTCTTACGAAAGTTGCAGGACAACTTCAAGATGAAGGGAATATCACTACTCTTGCATCTTATCTTGATTTGTTGGACCAATGCCAATTAATCTCCGGGCTTCAAAAGTATGCTAATGATGATGCCCGCAAATATAATTCAAGCCCTAAATTCCAGGTTTATAACAATGCATTGCTGTCGGCCTTTCAACGAAAATCGTATGCGGCAGTAAGAGTTGATGCAAAATTATGGGGAAGATGGGTTGAAAGTGCTGTTGGTGCTCATCTTCTATCACAGGCTGAGGACGAAGATTTGAGGGTGTTTTATTGGCGTGAACGTGATGATGAAGTCGATTATATCGTGCAGTCTGATGATTCTTGCATTGCGATTGAAGTTAAAAGTGGGAGAAGAGGTATGAATAACGGATTGCCTAGGTTTACCGAAAAATTCAAACCTGCACATAGTTATATCATTGGCACTGGTGGAATCCCTCTCGATGTTTTTCTTGCGAGTTCAATAATAGAGTTGTTTTGAACATTTTATAAGACAGATTTGAACATTTTGTAAAACGGAAATGAAGATTGAAGAGGCGATTTTGTATGTTCTGGCTGAACGCAACGGCGGGTTGAGGACTGAACAGATTGCGGAGATCATCAACCGCAGGAGGCTGCATGTCAGGAAAGACGGGCAGCCGGTTACGTCGGCGCAGGTCTATGCCGTAGTGATGCGTTTCCCGGAAACATTTGTGAAGGCTGAAGGACGCATAATGCTGCTCATCTGAAGTCTTGTTCCGGAAACGACATAAAGAAAGTCGACCGCATGGCGCGATCGACTTTCTTGAGTTTATCAGTCTTCCGGATATGGAGCGAAATCGGATTTCGATGCGCCGCATACCGGGCATTTCCACGAATTCGGGATATCTTTGAAAGGTGTACCAGGTTTTATCCCGCCATCGGGATCACCCTCAGCCGGATCATAAATCCATCCGCATCTGAGGCATTCATACTTCATCAGATCTTTTGGCATAATATAATAGATTATTAGTTAATACGCTCGAAGTTAATCAATTATATAATAATATCAAAATTTAGAAGTATTTGAAACCTGCAAAAAAATGCTATCTTCGCGGTAAATGGAAAAAATTATGGAAGAACCGATATTGAATGCCCATAACAAGGCTGAATACGAGCCGGCGCATACCGCAGAACATATCCTTAACCGCACGATGGTCAACATGTTCGGATGCCCGCGTTCGCGCAATGCCCATGTCGAGCGGAAGAAAAGCAAATGCGACTATATCCTTGACACCTGCCCTACGGACGAGCAGGTCGCTGCAATAGAGACGAAGGTCAATGAAATTATCAATGCAGCATTGCCCGTGACGATACATTTCGTTTCGAAAGAAGATGCCGCCGGGATTGTGGATCTGAGCAAGTTGCCTGATGATGCCTCTGATACTTTACGCATTGTCAGCATTGGAGACTATGACGATTGCGCGTGCATCGGCGCTCATGTATCGGACACCTCGGAAGTCGGCGAATTCAAGATAATCAGTCATGACTTCAACGATGGAATCTGGCGGGTCCGCTGGAAAGTCATCTCTTGCAGATAAATGCTTTGTTCTTTAATTGATATTTTATACTTTTGTGTAAATATTTAAAATAGCATTTTAATAATTGTGGTTAATAAAGCATTACTTAAACAGATTCTTCTGGACAATCGTCGTGAAATCGAAAGTTACAATATAGTCCACAGAGACATTGAAACTGAGGGCTATGGCTGTTATGTGTTTGTCGGTGTGAGAAGAGCCGGCAAATCATTTGTTCTCTTTGAACGGATTCAACAGTTGTTGCGTGAAGGGCATAATTGGGATGAAATGCTTTATTTAAGTTTCGAGGATGAACGGTTGATCGGCTTTGATTATGAAGACTTCAATTCGATCATTGAATGCCATATTGAAATGACCGGAAAGGATAATCCGATGCTGTTCCTTGATGAGATACACAATATTGACGGGTGGGAAAAGTTTGCGAGGCGTATGGCCGACAGCAAACGGACCGTTTGGATTACCGGTTCAAATGCCAAGATGCTTTCAAAAGAGATAATGACAACTCTTGGAGGCCGTTATATACCAATAGAGGTTTATCCATATAGTTTCACAGAATATCTCCGTTCGCGAAATATTCCTTATGATGACAATACTTTGATGAGTACTGCAGGAAAGTCCATCTTTTTGCGGGAATACGCAGAGTACATGAACTGGGGAGGATTGCCGGAGAGTGTTCTGTTGACGGTAAAAAGGGGATACATGAGTTCAGTATATCAGAAGATATATCTTGGAGACATTTGTGCGCGTAACAAAATCAGCAATCCGAACCTCCTGCGTCTTATGGTCAAGAAGATGGCTGAAAGTGTGAAACAACCATTGTCTTATTCGAGACTCTGTAAAGTTTTGTCCGGAATAGGCGGCAAAATAACCATTCCAACAACCAGCAATTATATCGGGCATTGTGAAGATGCGTGGCTTTTGTTGCGGCTACGTAACATAAATGCCGCATTTGCGGAACGCGAAACTAACTGCAAATATTATTTCATTGATAATGGATTACTTAGCCTTCTTCTTGTGGATCCGACAACTACTTTATTGGAAAACATGGTTGCCGTTGCTCTTTTCCGCAAATATGGAAATGACTGCGATAATGAGCGCGTCTTTTTCTATAACCATAATGTTGAGGTTGACTTCTATATCCCAGAAGAAGAATTGGCAATACAGGTTTCTTATTCCATCGACAAATCGGATGTGACCTTGAACCGTGAAGTTGACGCCTTGCAGAAACTGCCGAAAGCATTACCGTGCAAACGCAGATTGATAATAACATATGATGACAGGAGAACCTTGAATGACGACTATGGTACAATCGAAGTGATGCCTTGCTGGGACTGGCTGATCAACTTTTAGATGCGCTTTCTGACGATGGGTTCTTCTGCAATCTCCAGGCGCGGGGCGTAAGGCCGGTGTGCAGGCGGAAATAGCGGGTGAAGAATGAGGCATCGCAGAAATTGTAGTCCCAGGCAAGCTGCTTGAGGGACTTGCCGGAGCCGGAAAGCTCCTGCTTGAGCTTGAGGATGACATAGTGGTCGATCAGAGTCTTGGCGCTGTTGTCCGTAATCTCTTTCGTGATGATATTCAGGTACTTGGACGATATGTTCAACTGGCCGGCATACCAGTTTACATCACGGAAACGCCTATAATTCAACTCTATCAGTTTCATGAACAAATTGAACAAATCTCGCTTTCGCTTGGAAGACGAGGATGGCGGAACCATGTCCGGAAATCTGGAAATATAATCATGGAAACCTATGAAAAAGGCCTTCAGCTGGCATAGGACGAGCCTGTCCAGACACTTGCATGTGCTCTGGCGAAAATATAAGCCGAGTAATGTGAACATCGACCTGACAATATCGGAAACCACCTGGGAATCGCTGCGGCACCTGTCCTCACGCAACTTGTCATAGATGCTGTGCTCGATATCCAGACTCGCCTCACGCAAAATGTTCGGACTATAAACCAGCATGTCGACAATGAAATCGGAAGACTGTCTGCTGACCGAAATCACATCTCCAGGGAATATGGTGATGACACCGCCGTCCGGAAGATCCCATGCATGATAATTGACATTGATGACGGCGCTGCCGCGACGGCACAATATGATCATTCCGTTCTCGGAAAGCATATCACCATTGGCGGTGTTGATATCCGACACACCCCCGATAAGTTCCGCTGTCATTTTTCCACTGATGATGCTGTCCATATAATTCCATTTTGTACCGCAAATATCGGTAAAAATGTTTCAAATAGCCATAGCAATTCCGATTTGTCCCATTATTGTATCTATTTGTCCAATGCCTTTCTGCCCGGACAGCAATACCTTTGCAATCGAAAATCAAAGAAAAATGAAAAAAAGAATCATCGCGACAGAATCAGCTGTCGCAGTTTTTTTGTCAATGCTGCTGTGCGCAAGCCCCCGGGCGTGAGCTGCCGAAAGGGGAGACACCCTGCGACTTACATTGACAGACGTGTTCACGAAAATTGAAACCGAAAACCGGACGATGACCATGCTCCGCTCGGCTCAGGAAGCCGCCGAGGAAGGAATAAGGTCCGCTAAGGACGCGAAATTTCCGGAAATCAATGCAGATCTGAACGTCAGCTATATCGGCGACGGCTTCCTGACTGACAGGAACTTCTCGAATTTTACAAAAGCCCCGTCACCTCACTTCGGGAACGGATTCACACTGGAAGCCCAGCAGGTCATCTATGCCGGTGGCGCTGTCAATGCCGCAGTGAAGATGGCGGAACATGAAGGACGCATGTCGGAAGCCGTAATCGGCCAGAGCCGTCAGGGACTGCGACTTATGGTTGCCGGAGAATACCTGGACCTTTTCAGGACCGACAACAGCATAAAAGTATACGAAAAGAACATTGCATTGACCACTAGGCTGATAGAGGAAATCAACGCAAAAAGGGAACAGGGCCTGGCATTGGCTGCCGATGTCACGCGATATGAACTCAGGCTGGAAATGCTGAAACTGGACCTTGTCAGACTCCGGAACACGAGGGAAATCATGAATTACCGGCTGGTCAATTCATTGGGATTGCCAGAAGACACGATAATCCTGTCGGAACTGGGAAATGGAGAAGATTTACGCGACCGGACCCGGCAGAATTGGCAGGAAATCGCCGCGGACGCCTCTCCTGAAATGAAAATGTCGGGAATCAATGCTGATATGGCATTGACCAGACAGAAACTTGTGCGCAGCGAAAGGCTGCCGAAGATAGCGGTCGTGGCATACGAAAATTTCAACGGGCCGATCACCTTCGAGATTCCTCCCGTCGACAAGAACCTGAATATCTGGTATGTAGGGATTGGAATCCGATACAATTTCAGTTCGCTCTACAAATCAGGACATAAGTTGAAGCAGGCGGAAATCGCTGTCCGTCAGGCACAACAGGCCAAGAACGTCACGGAAGAAAACCTCCGGAACAATGTCCAGAAGGCCTATGCCGACTATATGCAGTCATACGTGGAGCTGGAAACCAGCGAAAAAAGTCTGCAACTCGCGGATGAAAACTATGAGCGGGTACACGACAGATACATGGAACAGCTTGTCCTTGTGACAGATATGCTGGATGCATTCAACATGAAACTCGAAGCGGAACTGGGCGTGTCCGCGGCCGAAGCTGGAATCCAATATCGCCTCTGCTGCCTCAGATATGCGGCCGGCATATTGTAAGTCAATGTCAAACAATAAAATACATACAACCATGATTAGCAAGAAAACAATAAAAAGAATATACAACGTAGTTATTATCCTTCTTCTCCTTTGCGGAATCGGGTACGTTTGCTCCCGTTTCGTGCATCTGGGAAAAGTGGAATATACGGACGATGCGCGCGTGGAACGCCATATCTCACCTGTCAATACCAGAATCCAGGGCTTTATCAGCGAAATCCGTTTCGAAGAATATCAGCACGTCAGGAAAGGCGACACGCTTGTCATCATTGACAATACCGAATACCTTTATATGCTGGCGCAGGCTCAGGCGGATCTCGCGCGTGCGGCTTCGGGAAAAACTGCGGACGCGGCAAGCATCAGGACGACCGCGAGCAATGTGACCGTAGCGGAAGCCGGCATGGAAGAGGCTGAAGCCAATCTTGACAATGCCCGCGACGATTACGAAAGATACAAGGCCCTGCTGGCCAAGGACGCTGTGACGAAGCAGCAGTTCGATGCCGTCGAGACGAGATACAAGGCAGCCCAGGCGCGATATGACCAAGTCAGCCGCCAGCGCAAGTCCACGGAACTTGTGGGCCATGAACTCACCGGCAGGCTGGGACAGAGCGAGGCCAATGTGAACCTGGCCGAAGCTGCGCTTGAACTTGCGAAACTCCGTCTTTCATATACGATAATTACAGCGCCTTGCGACGGTTATGTGGGACGTAAGGACATACACGTGGGACAGCTTGTTCAGCCCGGCCAGCTTATGGCTAAAGTCGTGGAAGATGCAAATGTCTGGATTGTGGCAGATTACAGGGAAACTCAGCTGAAACATATCGCTGTCGGATCAGAGGTCAAGATAAAAGCGGATGCATTGCCGGATGCCGAGTTTGCCGGTCATGTGGAATCCATAGCCTCAGCTACCGGAACAGCATGGATGGGCGCACCTGTAAACAATGCTACCGGAAACTTCGTGAAAGTGGAGCAGAGAGTGCCGGTCCGCATCAGGATTGACGGTACTACTGAAGAGCTGGCATCCCTCAAGGCGGGTCTCAATGTGGAAACTGAAGTGAAGTATTGATATGCCGATGCCTCCTATGGTGTTCTCGATGCCCATGTATCGGGAATACGTTCCTAAATCTGTCCGTCCGTGGATATATCTCTTCTTCGCCATAGTATTCCAGCTGAGCGGAGGAATATACCTGGGGACATTGTCCAATTTCATGGGTACGACATCCTTCATGCGTGAGGATGTGCTGATGATAGGACTTTGCGGCGTCGTGGGCGTCGCCATGCCTTTCCCCCTTCTGTTCAGGTTCAAGTTCCGGTTCACCAACCGTCAGCTTCTGCTCAATGCCGCACTGGGAATTGCCCTGTGCAATCTGTTGTGCATTTATGTTCGCAGCATTCCTGTCCTCTGCGTGATCTCATATGTCGCAGGTTTCCTCAAATTGTGCGGAACCTTCGAGTGCATGTCCAATATCCAGCTTTGGATGGCCCCCGGACGCGACTTTTCCAGATTCTTTCCGTTCCTGTACATGGTGGTTGTCGGATGCATGAACATATCGTCATGGATTGCAAACCAGCTCACCTATCATTTGGGAAGCTGGATGATGATGCATTGGTTCATGATAGGGCTGCTGCTCATTGTCGCATTGACGGTATTCGTCCTGACGAGGAATGTCCGCCTGATGCCGAAAGTCCCGATGATAAGCGTGGACTGGCTCGGATGCGTCCTCTGGTCATTGGTCCTGCTCGAAAGCATCTGGATCTTTACTTACGGTGAATACTATAACTGGTTCGATAGTAATGTCTTCCGCGCCGTATGCGTGGCGTGGCCAGTGACATTGGCGATATGTGTCGGGCGAATGCGGCATATCCGTCACCCTTACATTGACCCTGCCGCGTTCAAATACAGACAGCTCTATCCTGTGCTGGGACTTTTCCTCGTGCTCGAAGTCATGTGCGCCACCCCGAAATCGCTCCAGACCGCATTCACGTCCGCCGTGCTCGGCTATGGAGCCATGACGACCGCACGTTTCTCGCTCTGTGAACTGTTCGGCACCCTGTTCGGCTGTTCGTTTGTACTCTGGTGGATCAAGGTCGTGCCCCTGAAATATACGACCCTGCTCTCCGTCGGGTTCGCCGCCATTCTCGCTTATCAGCTGACAATGTATTTCGGGCTTTCGCCTTATGTCAATGTTGAAGTTTTCTATCTTCCGACAATGCTCAGCACGTTCGGATTCGCCATATTTTTCGCAGCTCTTACCATTTATCTTGAAGAATTCATGCCTTTCCAGCATTTCTTCACTGGGCTCACCATCTGCGGATTCATCAGAAACGGACTTATAGAGTCGATAGCCTCGGCAGGGTATGCACATGCTCTAAGATATTATACAGCAGCATATTCCACTCATTATTTTTCATCTTCAATACCGGCCGTTCCAGACCCGTCCGTTGCCGGCTATGTGGCGAAAATGGATGCGCTGGCACCTCTTATGTCCAGTGTCAAGACCATTTTCGGCTGGTCATGTCTGATAGGCACTGCCGTGCTGCTGCTTTTCCTGCTTTATGATGTAGAACCAGTCCGCAGGACGCTCAAGAAGATGCCGTCATGGCGATCTGTCGGGATGACATTGAAGCGGTCGCTTGGAGTGTGACGAACGTAGAGTTGTAAAAAATATTATGCCGTCAATGTCAATGCTTTAGAAAATATTCTTATATTTAGGCCGTATGAAATGGACTAGACGAAAATTGTACAGCCTGAATGCATTGGCTGTCTTATGTTTATTGTTCCCGGCACCTGATTCCAGGGCGTCGGAAGGGGCCTTGAGGGCTGATTCACACGAAATCATTGAACAGAATACCGACCGTGTCACCGGCAAGATCATGGCAGCCGACGGGGAACCGTTGGCGGGCGCGAGCGTGATGATACGCGGGACTAAAATCGGAACCACCGCCGACGCCGACGGTAATTTCAGCATCAAGGCGCCTGAGGAAGGGGAGTCTTATGTGCTTGTGTTCCAATACCTTGGTATGCGAACCAAGGAGATTGCCGTCAGCACGCAGAGAAAACTGGACGTGAGGCTGGAAGAAGACAACCAGCTGGAGGGCTCCTTCATTGTCGGCGCATACGGAACGAAACAAAGCAGGGAAGACCTGATAGGTAGTGCGTTCCAGGTCAATGCCGACCAACTGAAGGACAAACCGAAGACACGCATTGACAATCTCCTCAGCGGACTCGTGCCGGGCATGACCATTGAACCGAACACGGATGCTGCCGGCACGACCAGGAGCCGGTACGAAACGCGAATCCGGGGAGAAGCCTCGTTGAGCGCGTCCAATGAACCGCTTTGGGTCATCGACGGCGTGCCTGTCTACACAGGAGGCCGTACGAACCAGATGGCCGGAACTTCATATACCGTTTCTCCGCTGTCGTATCTGAATCCTGATGATATTGAATCGATTACGGTCCTGAAAGATGCCGACCAGGTTACCATTTACGGTGCCGACGGCTCCAACGGAGTGATCCTCGTGACCACGAAGTCCGGCGCGAAGAACAAACCGCTGGCAGTGAGCGCACGCGTGAATTTCGGCGTCGCCACCATCGACAAGAGCACCGAATTCCGCATGATGAGCCAGAAACAGTATCTGGAGGTCGCGAAGGAGGCTTGGGCCAATGCCGGCAAGAATCTCAGTACTTTCCCGTATCAGGACAATGAATATAACTCATATTCCACGACCGATACCGACTGGTCCAAAGAATATCTCGGCGTAGGAACGAACCTGTATGCGGACGTGTCGCTTACGAGCGGTACGGACAAGATGTCCAATTATGTGACAGGTTCCTACTACCGCACTAACAATACCGTGAAAGGGGACAGCCAGCAGCGTTTCTCAATCAGGACCAGGAACACGTATGACTTTACCGGCTGGCTGAAAGTCAATGCCCAGCTGTCCGCGTCATACAACAACAATGATTTGTTTCCTCTCTACAGGGGCTATCTCGAAACATTGCCTATTCTGGAACCTTATATGAGCGACGGGTCTTTCCGTCTGTACAACAAGGTGTACGACGCCAAGGAAGGCGGGTGGACAATGCAGAAATTCACGAAAAATGAAGTCCCTGAACGGGAGGCCAATACCAACCGGCAGCGCTCCGTGGTTACATCCGCCAACTTCTCTGCTGAGATGAAAATCATTGACGGACTGAAATTTACGGCCCAATACGCCATTGATTACACCCATAGCCACGAGGATGTTTATTATTCCCGCGTGACACTCGACGGCATGGATTCTGCCGGAAATCCCAAGGGCAGTTCCAGAAGGGCGGACGCTTCATATATAAACTGGACCAATGTCGAGAGGCTCAATTTCGACAGGAAATTTGCGGACAAACACAGTGTCAGCGCCTATGCCGGCATTGAACTCCGTCAGGTGAAATATCAGACATTGTACGCGACCGGCAGCGGCTTCATGAACGACAATATCCAAGAGGTCGGATATGCCGACGAATCTTCCAGGAAAGGCTACAGTTCATCCAATATCGAAAGGAAGATGTCTTTCCTCGGCAGAGCTGTATATTCGTATGATTCAAGATATTACGTCTCGTTCAATATCAGGCGTGACGGCAACTCCGACTTCGGCGAATACTCCCGCTGGTCCAATTTCTGGTCCACAGGAGTGTCATGGAACGCGCACAAGGAAAAATTCTTCCGCAGCGAGCTGGTCAAGATGCTGAAATTCAAGGCCTCCTTCGGATTTACCGGCAACTCGCGCGTCGACACGTCAGGCGCTGACGGCACATACGTTTACGGCAGCAGCTATTCCTATGCCGGCAGCACCGGTGCGGTCATCGGTTCCGTTCCGAATCCGGGGCTCTCGTGGGAGAAGACCAGGATGATCAATGCCGGTGTACGTATTGAACTCAAGAAGATTCTTGACATTGAACTGGAATATTATGACAATGTCACCAGCGACATGTTGTCCAAGATCTATGTTTCGCGCGTATTGTCCTCCGACAGAATATCTTCCAATATCGGAAGGATGAGGAACACCGGCATTGAACTGAACCTCACCAGCACCAATTTCGCCCGCAGGAACTTCACTTGGACTACGAATTTCAACATTGCGCACAACTCGAACAAGATTCTCGAATTGTACAACGGCGTCCCGACCAGTTTCGGCTCTTATGCCTGGATGGAAGGCTATGATTCCCAGACCTGGAACCTTGTCAGATGGGCAGGCGTGGACCCGAGCGACGGTTCTCCGATGTGGTACGACAAGAACGGCAACGTCACCCGTACATTCAGCACCGCGAACCGCGTCCCGGGCAAGACCCGGACACCTCTTCTGAGCGGCGGCCTTGTGAACAATCTCAGCTGGAAAAACTGGACTTTCTCGTTCCAGATCAATTATCTGATAGGTGGTTACGCATTGCCGACCTATGCAAGCATCTATTTCAAGGACGGATATGACATCGTCAGCGCGAACCAGGCCGTGGAAGTCTATAAATACAGATGGACTACCGCCGGCGTGCCTGCCAAGTTCCCTAAGGTGTCCAATCTTTCCACGAAGTCGTCGATGAACTCCACCAGGTTCCTGTACAACAGGACCAACTTCGACCTGACCAATGTCGCATTGACATACAGCCTGCCGGAGAGCCTGTTGGCGAAAATGCGTCTGAAAAGCGCTTCGGCCTCGCTGATAATCGACAATCTCTATTTGTTCACGCCTGACCAGAAAAAGGGCCTGAACTCCTATAAGACAATGATGTACGGCTATCCCCGCACAAGAACATTGACCCTCGGCATCAATGTCGGCTTCTAGGTCAATGCCGGTATCATCAATATACATGAAGTTATGAAAACAATCAAGCATATATCAGCCTTTCTCCTGTTGGTCCCGCTTCTGGCATCGTGCCATTTCCTGGAAGTGGAAAAGACGGGCAAGACGTCGATAAAGAATTTCTACTCAGATATTTACGCTTTGGACGCTGCGGTGAATGGCGTTTATGGCCTGACATACAAGTTCTATGACAACTATATGGTCCTGTATCCCGAAGTTGCAGGAGACCTGGTCCGTCTTCAGGCGACGACATCGGAATGGAGGCCGCAATTCGATTTCATTTCCGACGAGAGCGATGAGACCACCGCGGTGGGGTATATCTGGAAGAACGGATACGAAATCATTGCCAATGCCAACGAGGTAATCCAATACGGGCCTTCGGTGTCGGACCGTTTCCCTCAGCAGACAGCCAGTGTCCGCAATTATATCGCCCAGGCATACTTTATCAGGGCATTGATACACCTGGACCTGAGCCTTGTCTATGGCCAGACTTATACTTATTCCGCTGACGGGTCACATCTCGGTACGGCTGTGATGACGATGATTCCGGATGTCAAGTCGAAAATCGCAAGAAGCACGGCGGCAGTCACTTATAAGCGTATACTGGATGACATCCAGACGGCATCGGACATGTTCGCCGACGGGTGGACCAAGGGATGTTACTATGCCTCTCCGGCGGCTTGTAAAGCATTGATGGCCAGAGTGTACCTCTATATGGGGAATTATTCCGAAGCCAAGAAATGCGCCTCGGAGGTGATAGCGGATTATGACCTGTCATTGACCCCGCGTTCCGACTATGTGGCGATGTTCTGCGCCCGCAAGGAGGGGACTGAAGCGATATTCCGGCTAAACGGCCTTTCAGGCGGGTACAAGTTGGGAGCAATGTTTGACTACAACAGCCCAAGCATGAATCCTTCATCCAAACTTATGGACATTTTTTCTTCGGATGAACATGCATGGGCCGGTACAGATATCCGTTCGGAACTGCTTTCATATAAATCTTCAGGCGGGGATGAATTTTCCGGAGTGTGCATGAAATTTACTGATACTGAGGATATTGACGATACGCAGAAACGCTATGACCCGTTTGTGTTGAGACTTTCGGAAATGTATCTCATCAGGGCGGAAGCGGCATGTCATGACGGAGACATTGACGCGGCCGTGTCGGACATTGCGACGTTGGAAGCCCGCGCGAGGGGAGTGAAGGCTTCTGAAATCAATGTCGTTTATTCCAATGCTGAAGAATTGGACAGGATTATCCGGAGAGAGCGGGTCAAGGAACTTTTCCTGGAGGGGCACAGGTTGTTCGATCTGACCAGAAGGCATGAGACGTTGTCCAGGGATGCTGCCTGCGGTTCATCGGTATTGTCGATGACATACCCTGACGACCGGTTCATCCTTCCGATTCCGCTTGTGGAACTTGATGCCAACAAAGCGATGCAGCCGAATCCCATCAATGGTACACAGCGTTAGCTGATATGATAAAATGAATTGATTATGAGGATATTGAACAAGATAACAGAATTGGCAATGCTGATGTCAATCGCAGTTTCGGCGGCTTCGTGCAACAAGATTACGCTTTTTGACGAGGCTTTCGTGGCTTTCGATACTGCCAAATCTTCTGTGGTCAGCATTAATGCCACTGGCGAGTTTACAGGCTCATATACATTGCATTACACGGGGCCTAAGCCGTCAGCGCCGATTGTCGTGAATTTCGTCGTGGCTTGCGGAAATGGATTGGCGGAAGGGGTTGACTACAAGGTGGCTACGGCCGGCGGAAAGATTACTTTCATGCCCGGAATTTATGAGCAGGTTATCAAAATCGACTGGATTCCGCATGAGATTGACGAGTCCAAGGACAACACGGTTACCATAAGTCTGGTTTCGGCAGATGGCGTCACACTCGGCTATCCCGGTCCTGACAAACTTATGAAAGACCTGGTAATCAGGAAGTATACTACGAAGTGATTATATTATACGTAAAATTTTAAGCTTATGAGCAAACGAACTTTTTTGGCTGCCCTGGCGAGTGTAGCACTCCTCGCAGCCTGTGACAAGAGTAAGGAAGATGAGATCGTCTCCGTATCTTTTTCATCTTTTGGCTTCTATGCGAAGGACAATGCAGATGTCCTTAAATCTGACTATATTGAAGAGAGTCTCAATTCTGATGCCATCAGTTTCACCCTGCCTTACGGTACTGACCCTGAGGCGCTCAAGACTCTCGTACCTGAGTTCACGGTAACCGAAGGGGCTTCTGTCAATGTTGCTGATGCCAGCGGTGCTCCGGATGGAAAAGACATCGTGAGCGGGTCGACTCCGATTGACTGTTCTTCCGATGTCCAGCTTGTCGTGTTCCTGAAGAACAACTACAAGGCTTACAAACTTTCGGTAAAGATTGCCGAGCCGGCGAAGTGGAGCAAGGTGGCGGAGACGGCGCTTAATGTCAAATATACTCCTGCTCTTGCAGTCAATCCTAAAGACGCTGTGCCTTATGTAGCTGGTACTTCTCCAAATGAAAATGGCGAGGCTGCACCACATCTTTTCAAACTGGATGGTACTGAACTCAAGGATGTTGCAGGTGCTTTGGCGATTGCCAAGGCTGATGGCGTAAGTCTCAGCTTCGATGCTTCCGGAGTTCCTTACGTGGCTTTTGCCGATGGTGCTTTTACCAACAAATATTCTGTCAAGCGCGTGGCAGACGGTAAAGGTACTTATGTAGGTGAGGGAGGCCAGATGTTCGGTACTTCTGCCACTTTTAACTCTGTATCAGCAGTTTTCCCTATTTCAGAGAATGATGTCTGGTGTGCTCATTTTAATAACACCAATAAGGTAGCCGTGCCTAGGAGGGGATTGAACCTTGCGCATTTTGACGGATCTGCTTGGACCAACGGTGTTGCCATTGCCGGCAGGGAGCCGGCTTCTTATGCGAACGGTGTCTTCGGAAGAACTATAAATGGAGTGCCTTATCTTTATGTATATGGAACAAAGACAAAGTCAGTTCCAAGCCATATTTCTCTCTACAAACTTGACGGCGGGAACTGGACAACAATTTTCGAGAATCTTGAAGTGCTTGGCACAGATGGTCAGCCTGTCGGAGGTTACTCCGCTTTCTTCTCAGACTTTGACATTGCATCAGACGGTACTGTTTATCTTTTGTTCTGCGTTCTTTTCAATGCTGCCGGCGATTATCAGATAGGCGTTGTCAAGTATGATCCGGCTACCGGAAAGCAGGTTATCATAGGTGGAGCAATGACTGATACGACTAACATGAACAGCAGCACCACTGCATCCATGGCATTGGACAGCAATGATGTCCCATACGTCTCCATTTCATATAAAGATGGCGATGTGATGAAGACAGCTGTACGTCATATTGACTCCAAGACCAAGACCTGGTCGGAACTTGTAACCCTGGCTTCCAAGTCCGATTTTTCAGACATTGTTTTTGCTGAGGATGGTACCGGATATATTGTTACAAGGGAGACTATAGGTGAGGATAAGAAGTATGTGCTATATTCGACAGCGAAGTAATTGATTTGTAAATTATGAACCGGCCATGTCTCTGTGGCCGGTTCTTTTCTTTTTCGTGGGCGTATGGTTGGAGATAAGTCTTTGAAATACATGTTATTGACGCTTGCATTGGCATTGACCTGTACCTTGGTCGGGAGCGTGCGTCTTTCTGGTGCTGACGGTGGTGGAGACCGGAAGGCCCGCGGGCGAGTCCTGCGTGTGGCGCTGGTCGGTGACCCGCAGGTGGACGATTCGACAGAGATGGGTTATGCGCGGCGTTCGGTTTATCGGGAACTGTATGGGCGCCGTGACCTGGACATGTGCATTTTCCTCGGGGATATGGTCAATGACAATATGTCGTTGCTCCCTGAATCTGTGGGAGTTGTCGATTCACTGCCATATCAGTGTTTCATGATTCCGGGCAATCATGACCGTGATGTTTACCGTGGCCCGAAATCGTCTTCATATAGGCCTCGGGACCTTTCCACATGGCGTAAGGTTGTCGGCTATGTGGACACGTCTTTCGTCCGCAGCAATGTCCGTTTTATCCTGATGAACAATGTCCGCCATTCGGATTCCGGGATGACTGACTATGTCGGCGGCTTTACCGAGACGCAGAAACATTGGCTTGACTCCGTATTGAATGTGGGTGCACCTGCATTGACGGTACTTGCGACGCATATTCCTTTCAGTCAGATGAAAGGCCGCGATTCCGTGCTGGCATTGGTCCCGGAGGCTACGCGTATGCTGTATGTCAGCGGGCATACGCATTATGTATCGCGTGATGAATCCGTTCCGGAACTCATTGTCGGCGCGACTTGCGGAAGTTGGTGGCGCGGTGTCAAGGATGGTGACGGAATTCCCTATGCCTTACAGAGTTGCGGCTCTCCGAGAGGGTATTTCATTGCAGATTTCCATCGCGGCGGACGATATGACCTTTCCTATAAATGCGTAGGCAGACCGGCTTCGGAACAATTGTCCGCATGGGCAATACCAGTTGGTTCAGACACGTGTTCTTACAGCTTGTGTGTCAATGTCTTCGGCGGCTCGACCGACGGCATTGTCCGCGTCCGTGTCCCGCGTCGTGGGAGAGGCGTTTGCGGCAAGTCCTACCTTTGCGAACGGAGCAATGCCACCGCGCCGGAGGTCGAAAAAGTAATCCGGTTCAATGCTTCGCTTTCCCGTGAGTACAGGCGAACCCACCGCACCGAGTTCATCCCTCTGCGCAGGAAGCCGTCCCCGCACATCTGGAAGACCACCGCAACCTTTTCCGGCCCCGAACCGGCCTATGTCAATGTCATTTACCGCGATGCCCACATGCGCATAAGGCAGCGCGTAAAGGTTCAATAAACTTCAATGTTTTCCACCACGGCCTTGCCTTTTTCGATGACAATTCTCAGCTCTGAGGCGTCCGTGGAAGGGAAACTTATTTCGTTCTGTCCTGAAATGCAATGCCTGGTGCCGGATACGGTGAGGAATTGACCTCCTCCGTTCGTTATCTGGACATAGATTTCGGCGTCGGAACCGCTGCTCAGCATGAAACGTACGCCATTGACATTGCCTTTGGCCGGAATCGTCAGGAAATCTCCTTTGCCGAGGCTTGCAGGTCCGGAGAATTTCATGTCGTCCGCCTGTGAAACGGCTACCTCACTGCCGGCATAGTCCTGAACGTGGAGTTTTGCCTGGAGCCTTATGTCTGTGGATGACGCCGCGGCCATGATTTCGAAATCTCCCGGCTCCACCACATAGTTCATGTTCCTGTCAAGCATTGCCAGATCCTTTGGAGTCAACTGGAATTTTACGGTCCTGGTCTCTCCCGGTTCAAGGGAAATGCGTTCGAAACCGCGCAGAACCTTCTCGTAGACCGTTATTGAACTTAGACAATCGTGGACATAAAGCTGCACGACCTCATCTCCGCGGACTTTGCCGGTGTTGGTGACATTGAAAGAAACCTGCACTGAATCCGTCGGAGTAATTTGATTGGAAGAGAGGCGAAGGTCAGAGTATGCAAAAGTCGTATAAGAGAGTCCGTAGCCGAAATCGTAGAGTGAACCGTTTACGCGACTTGCCCATCCGCCCTGGCCGAGTTCCTTGCGTCCATCTACTTGAGAAGCAGGCTTGTACGGGAAATTGAACGGAATCTGTCCCACGGTTCGCGGGAAGGTTACAGTGAGCTTGCCGCCCGGGTTGTACTCTCCCAGCAGCGCTTTTGCGACCGCGGTCCCGCCATGTGCCCCAGGATACCAGGCCTCCAAGATGGCATCCGCATATTTGTCAGCATAGTTTATTGACAATGGGCGTCCGTTTATCAGGACCACGACGACCGGCTTGCCTGTCTTTATGATTTCCTTCAGCAAAAGGTTCTGATGCCCGGGCAGTTCCAGTGACGTGCGGCTTTTGTTTTCTCCGCATGTGCGCGGACCGCCGCCCAGAACGAGCACCGTAACGTCGGCGCTTTCAGCTGTCTTCACGGCTTCCTCTATCCCGGCCATTTCTTCCGCGGTCGGGTCTTCAGGCAATACTTCAGATTCAGGCCAATTCTTGTCCACGAGTTCACAGCCTTTGGCATATACTACATCCGCCTTGCCGTCGAGCTCCGTGCGCAATCCTTCAAGCACCGAAACGGCTTTGGTCCCCAATGGTCCGTAATGAAGATGAGCATATCCGGTGTCGTCAGCATTAGGACCGATGACGGCGACGCGTTTGAGTGCTTCTGCGTTGAGAGGCAATGTCTTGCCGTCAGTCCCGAACGGGGTGTCGGATGAGGCGTTTTTCAGAAGCACAAGAGATTCCAGCGAAGCACGCAGCGCCACTTCATTGTTCTTTGCCCCGTCGACTTCTTCATCAGCTGCTTCATAGTCAGTCTGATAAGGGGAGTCAAACAGTCCTACGATAAACTTTACGCGCAGGATGTCGCGTACTCTTTCGTCGATGACTGACATCGGAACGATGCCTTCTTCTACGAGTTCCCTCAGCGGCAGTACATAGCTGTCCGGGGAACGGAAAGTGCAACGTACATTCAGTCCTGCCATAACGCTCTGGCGCACAGCTTCTTTCATGTCCGCTGCGACATTGTGCTTCGTATAGAGATACTCCACGGCATCGCTGTCGCTCACGAGGTAGCCCTTGAATCCGAACTCGTCGCGGAGCCGTTCAGTAAGCCAATAATGGCTGCATTCTATCGGCTCGCCGTCATAGTCGTTGTATGAAACCATTGCACCGAGAAGGCCAGCACGTGAAATGGCCTCTTTCCATGGATGGATATGTATGTTTTCCACCTCATGAGGCGCCATCTGAGGGTCCACGCGGGACATGCCTTCGCGCGCTCCCTTGTTGTTAGAATAGGCAGCGAAATGCTTTGCGGTCGATGCTACCTGGAAATCTGTCTGCATTCCGAGTGTCATCTGCACCCCCAGTTCGCCTACGAGATAGGGAGACTCTCCATAAACTTCTTCATAGCGGCCCCATCTCTGGTCGCGCCCCACATCGAGAATAGGTGCATAGACATTGGTATAGCCCAGAAGCCTTCCTTCGCGGCCGGTGATTCGTCCCACTTCATGTATCAATTCCCTGTCCCAGGTGTGTCCAAGGCCGAGTTGGGTAGGGAAGTTCGTAGCACGGTATGCCTCGACGCCCCGTATTCCTTCATTGGTGAAATCCACGGGGATGCCCAGGCGGGTGTCTTCGATGAAGAAACGCTGCACCTCGTTCATTGCCGCTGCATGTGTGGATGCCGGCCAGAGATAAGGCGAATACATCTCGATAGGTCTGCCCCATTGACGGAAACCGTTCAGATGCTCGTCGATCGCGCCCATGCCGTCCTTCCACAGTTTATCCTTCCATTCAGGAGTCGGAAGCGGGTCGGCAAGCACACGTCCATAGCCGTAAAGCGTCACCATCTGACAGGTTTTCTCCTCAATCGTCATCTTCGAAAGCAAATCCTCCACTCTCGCGTCAATGTCCGCAGCCGGATCTTCATAAATGTCCTTGACCCCGTTTTTGTTCAGGTCAATCCACCCCTTGTGATATATCTTTTTATCCTTCGGCCTGAACTTGAATGCCGTGTCCGCGCCGGCGGATTCGGTGGTCGGAAGGATTTTTGCTGCCCAGCCGCCACCAGGCGCCAGGTGTACGGTAATTTGTCTGTTATCTGGCACAGCCGCGGTTATATGACTGTAGTCGCGAGCCGCTCTGTCAGCATTGACACCATCCTGGAAAATATCCAATGTCCAGTTGCCTTCTCCGAGAAAACTGAGGTCAAGCGTCAAGTCGCGTCCGGTCCAGTCTGTCAATGATCCTATATACCAAGTCTTGCCGCTGCGGCGGGCCAAGGTTATATACTTGCCGATTTCTCCGTTTATGCCGATGCTTTCATCCCATACGGTAGGTATGGAACTTATGAATTCCGTGCACTCCTTCTCGCGCATGTAGTTTGAAGGAGAGTCGCAGAGCATGTTCAACGGAGCATCGAAAATGACATATTCCGCCAATTGACGGCATCGTGTGCCTTGACTCATGGCTTCGTCATTTACCGGACGATAATTTGCACGGGTAGCATTTCTCATTGCACCCTGCGTGTAGTCCATCGGGCCTGCCGCCATGCGGATGAACGGCGCGGTGACATCGTAAGTGACCTGATCCACAGATGGACTGCTCCATTTCATTTGCTCCAGACCATGTACCCCTTCGTAATTTACGACATTCGGCCATCTGCGGTTCAGTCCTGTCGGTTTGTAAGTCCCGTGGAAATCGATCAAAAGACCATACCTGGCCGTCATTTCCGCAGCTCTGGAGTGGAAGTCCACGATAATCTGGTCATCTCTGTCCATATAATCGACCTTGAAGCCCTTGACCCCCATCTCTGCATAGTGCCTGCAGATATTCTCCATATCCCGGTCAAATGCCCAATAACCGGCCCACAGGATGATGCCGACCCCTTTCTCCTGTCCGTACTTGACAAGTCCGGGCATGTCTATTTCAGGAATTACCTGAAGCAGATCGGCTTTTTTCCTTACAGCCCAGCCATGGTCAAGAATCACATATTCAATTTTGTGGGCTGCTGCGAAATCAATGTAGTATTTGTAGGTTTCAGTGTTTATTCCTGCTTGGAAGTCCACCCCATAGAGATTCCACCCGTTCCACCAGTCCCATGCCACTTTCCCGGGCTTGACCCATGAAAAATCCATTCCCGGTTCCTGTGCCGGTGAAAGTTTCCACACCAGGTCATTTACAGCAAGTTGCGCATCGTCGGTACTGATTATGAATGCTCTCCAAGGGAAGACCTCGTCTCCGGAAACTTTGGCTATGAAATCCTCCCGTTCGGTAACGATTCCATGGAGAAGATGCTTTCCTCCTTGCTCTACGACCTTGGGATAAGTGGCGAAGACCCCCTTTAATTTGGTACTTCCTTCATCTCCAAGCAGATACATTCCCGGATAATTCGTGAGGTTCGCGTCAGTGACGAGGACTTTCACTCCATTGTCCGCTTCGACAGCAAGAGGCAGAAACGCCAGCTTGTCCTTTCTCCATCCGGAAATGTTCTGAACGGTATAGGTGTTTTCAAATGAACTGTAGAATTGACCGTCAAACTGCTTGCCGCCGAGACCGATAACGTATGGGACAAATGCTTTACGATCTGTGCCGAAATCAAATTCCGCCTGCTCGGAGATTACCTTGTACTCCTTTTTCTTGTCCAGATTGCTTTCAAACCTGTATGCAGCGCCATCATCATAAGCTCGGAAAACAAGTGAGAACTCATTGAACTGCAATCTGATCTGATTATAGTTGTCCCGGACCTCCGCCTTTTTGTATGCTGTTGCCGGGCATGTCTCGTCATAACTTGAGCGATTTACCTTGCCGAGTCTGTCATTCTCGCCGAAAACAATGCCGTCTGAAAGATTCATTGATATGGCAGATGGCGCGATCAGAACTTTTCCGTCTCGGGAGATTGAATATTTGATATCGTTGCCGACGGCGACATTTACGGTAATGTGTCCGTCAGGGGAAGTCAGACTGTAATCGCCGCTATTGGCAGACAGTGAAGTTCCCGAGAGAAGGACTGTCATGCAGCACAGTGCAGTTTGGATGATGTTATGGAATTTCATCGTATGGTGTGTCTAAAAGATTTCAGGAGGGTGCTATTGGTGAAATACGGCAGCGTCAGTGACAGCTATACGACATCCTTCAGACTCAGGCTTCTTTTCGCCTTTCACGACCAGCTTGACATTATGTTTGCCATTTTCCAGATTGAAGATATGATAGATATAATTGCTTTTATGCTCCTGCCCGCCATAGTAATAGTAGCAATCTATCGTACGGTTGAAAACACCATCGATGTAAACATCAGCCTTTCCTCCATTACGGACCCATTGGCCGCATATCGCTATGCCGGTTCCGTCGAAATCGAAACTGAGTTCATCGCCTGCATGGTCGCTGAAAATAACATTGCCATCGGTCTGCCAGTTGCCTTTGGTCACGCATGTGCTGTCCTCGCAAACTATGAAACGCCTGTCGAAAACAGCATTGGGAAAGGACACTTCCAGCGGCAGAGGGGTCGGTTTCTGGGCCTTGAATTCTATATGGTCATCTTCCACCTTGCCGCCACAACTGATGACATTGGCCTCGATATTGGACATTGTCCTGTCAATGGCTTTTCGCAATGTGTAATCTGTAAAGATGAAGAAAGTATCCTGCATGTTGTCCAGCACCGCCCGATATTCAGCAGGCAAACTGTCGTAGCCCTTCATTACGCCCAATACGCCCAGTGCCGTAGATGGATTGCAATCTGAATCGTGTCCGCAACGGGTGGAAATATCCATGGTCTTGAATACATCGCCTTCACCGTACAACAGTCCGATGACAATGTAGGCACCGTTCAGTTTTGCGTCAATGTTAGTGTCAATGCCAGCACAGCAAATGTCGGTATATTCCCATTTGTCCTGAATTTTCTGCCATGTCTTCTTCCAATCGGACGGATATTCCTTATAGAACGACAACACGTCCTTAATAATCTGACAGTAAGCGGATTCCGAAGGCAATGAAAGCGTGGCCTTTTCTATAACGTCATACATGTTGTCTTCCACATATGCGGCGGAATACAATGCTGCGACGAATGCTCCTCCGTAAACGCCGTCGCCGTAGTTCATAATATGTCCTATCTTGTCGGACCACTGGTTCGCCAGTTGCGGCAGGCCAGGACACATCATGCCGATGAAATCCGCTTCTATCTGAAAGTCAATGTCATCCGCGTGCATATTGTATTCAGGACGACCGGACATTGGCGGGAAAATGCTGTCGGTGTAATTCTTGCGTGCCTGGACATTGGCATGCCAAAGTTTGTATCCCGCATTGGCCAGAGCTGCCTGATAATCCTTTGCTGCAGCATCCATTCCTTTGCGGTCCATCACTTCCATGAAGGACATCTGCACATAAAGGTCGTCCTCCCACCTGGCGCGCGTAATCAGTTCAGGCTTCCATGGAATAGGATCTTCAATGATTTTTCCCAATGATTTGAACTCTGTCGGACCGCCGTATGCGACCCCAATCATTTTACCGGCCCATCCGCCCGCGATTTTGTCCCGCAATACAGATTTGTCCAGGCGGACATCCGGCTGGCCCGCATTACAAGAAACAAGCAACGATAGGCAAACTGTCCCGATGATCGGCTTTAATAAACTTGCGATTCTCATATTTTAGTGTATTTATTTCAAAAACTTGTCTGCAAAATTAATGAATTGTGTCCAGTCGTAAAGCAAGATGTCGTGGTCGCCCTTGCGTATGTGGTTGCCCATCCGTCCGACTGTATCCGGATCTTCCACTCCAGGCTTTTCTGTGGACGTAAAACCCTCATGACCATATAGGTTGTAGACCGGTGTCGCTCCTACCAGGCTTAGATATTCTCCCTTCTGGTCAGCCCAGTTGTCCTCGCTTCCGCTTGAAACGTAGACCGGACGCGGAGCTATCATTGAAATCAGCTCATGCTGGTCGAAGGGGAGTGCGTCTTCGTTGTTGCTGTATTTTTCGAAGTTGCCGCAGAACCAATGCTGGAAAGCGTCATTCACGATGTATATGGTCTCACCGAATTTCCTGCGTGAGATTGCACTGCCGCAACATCCTGAGCAGTTGGATATTACCAATGCGAACCGCTGGTCTGTCGCGCCCGCCCAGAGTGCTGTTTTCCCCAGCCGCGAATGTCCCAGTACGGCGACCTTGGTCGCGTCAATGTCCTTGTCCGTTTCGAGATAGTCCAATGCGCGGGAAAGCCCCCAAGCCCAAGCCGAAATCGTACTCCAAGAATCTCCTGTGCGAGGCTTGCCTTTATCTAGAAGTCCGTGCACGCCGTTGTGGAAGCCGTCATTCCAGTCCGGATCGACATCGTCGTAGAACATTGTCACGACCGCATACCCATTGGACAATACATATTCATAAGGCCATCTGCGTCCCCAGTCTCCCCGGTTGACAGGCTTGTACCACGCACCATAGTCCTCGATTTGGCTTTCTGTCGGCATGAGCACTTCCGGATCAGTGGTCGTAGCATAATTGCCTCTGAAATTCATGCCCATAAACGCCGGCACCGGGCCTTTTGCATCATTTGGAATATACATCAGGACAGTCATGTAGCGGCTCTCATCTTCAGTGAAATATACAGCCACTTGGCGGCGCGTCGCTTTCCCGCCGAATGCGTCATGGCTCTCTTCCAGAACCTTGAAATGCAGTCCCGCAGGTTTCCCCGGCTCATATCCGTACATTTCCCGACGTAGCATATCCATGATTTCAGGGCGGCGCTTCTGCTCCCAGTCTTTCACGGACTTGACACTCTTGCCGTTATTTTTAACAAGCGGGTCTGGAAGTTCATATTTCGGAACAGCCGCCTCGTCATAATTCACTTTGTACGAGGTAAGACGACGGCTGACCGTCACCGTTTCGCCTTTTTTCATGTATATCTCCAGAATGCCGTCTCCACATGCCTTCCATTGAGGTGTCTGCCCGTCATCTCCGGTAACCCTGAGCATCATCTCTGTAATGCCGGTATGGATGCGGCATGTGCCTCCTTTCTCACTTGACACGGTGACGGACGCCGTATTCCCGTTTTTGCGCTCTGCTGAAATAAGGAATGCCCCACGTGCGCGCATGTTCTTGAAACTCACGTCATTCCAAGACGAAGGACAGCCGTGGAAAACTCTGATACAGTCGCCCCAGTCCTGAAGATACATCTCCTCCAATGAACACATCGCCGAGAACGGTGTCTCGATAACCGGTCCGGACTCATTGTAAAGCGTGTTCGGACGCAGCCATCCTGCGAAAAAATTCTTCATACATGCCAATGCCCCGTCACCATCACCGGCTGTCGCCAGCATTGCGGCTTTTCCTGTCAATGAATAGCCGGTGTTGCCCTGCCAACGGTTCATGGAATATCGCATACGGCTCTCATCTTCAGGGTTTTCCCAATCCAGAATATGGTATGGGTAAATCATGAAAAGATGTGACCAATGCCTGTGGGTCGTGTCCCTGAACTCGAATTTGTCGCTGACCTTGAAACCTGTTTTTTCGTCGTATCCGAATGCGGGCAGATTTGCGAGAAAGTCTTTCCACTTCGGCAGCATCGGATCATTGAGCCCGTATTTTTCGTCAATGCTGATGAGCGTGGAGAGGCCCCAGCGCAGATTCGCAAGGTCATAATTGGAGTTGGTTCCGATTTCTCCAAGTTCGCCCTCTCCATATTCCGGCGATGCGGTGGAGGGGAGTGAACAGGTTCCGTCAGGGTTGGTAATCCTGATCCGGAAGAAGATGTTTACCGCCGATTTCAGCAACGGGAAAAGGCGTTCCTTCATCTGGAAATCATCTCCGTAGGCTTCGCACATCTGCCAATAATAGAAAAGCGTCCAGGTGAGATTTCCGACTTCGTATTGGTTCCTTTGCGCCAATGCCGGACTGAGTGCCGCGTGCATGTCGTAGCTTGAAGCCCTCGGCATGACCATGCATTCCTTCCAGTCTTCCTGCCCCGTGATATCGGTGACATTGCGTGTGAGATTCTCTCGGTTCTTCCAGAATGAATCCCATAGAGGCTGCTCCAACTGGCCGAGATTTGCCTTGGTCAGCCAGCTGTATGTGAGCTGTATGTTGAGATTCATCCAGATTGCCGGCCAAGGAGTGTCACTGGTCGGCCATACGCCCTGCAGGTCGACTATCGGTTTCCCAGGTCGTGCCGTAGATGCGAATTTATAGTATTGGAACCACCAGAAACGCTCAATGTTCTTGTCCGGGAATGTCAGGAATGCAGCATTGCGGTAGAAATTATGCCACCATGCAACATGCTGGGAATCAAGTTTTTCTTTGGAGACGGAAAAGGCGTTTCTGATGATAGCCTTAGCCTCGGCCTCTGCTTTTGCAAGTTTGTCAGCCTGGGTTACGGTCGCAATCGTCCTGTTGTCAGCGCCGTTTCTGACTGTCTTCCATGCCACTACATACCATCTTGCAATGTCGGTAAACGTGGTGTCCTTCGCCAGTGCCTGAATGCAGAAGCTGATATCGCCGTCTTTGTGGAAATACGAATCGGGATTGGATTTGCCTTCGGCATTGACATACCCCTTTGGTGCATTTGCCGAATTGAAGACGTATCGTGGGCTGATTGCTTTCTGCGGTACGAAATCGAGTTTCCAGCCGGTCTCGCCACCTTCTGCATGGGTGTCGAAGATGATACATTCACGTTCTGAATGCACGTATGTGCGGAAATCAAGCCTCCCGGCATTGGTTTCCAATGCTCCGGATGTGACGGCATCGTAAATTGACAGGCGCATTTTTTTCGTCCTGAACCTGACCGACTGTGGAAAAAGTGAAATAGCCTATCGGCAGACGACCTGAATTGTAGACATTGAACGGCTCCCGTGCTTCCGTGACGTCGCTGCGCCCGACATTGAGCCGATACACGCCGTCGGTGAGTTTGTACAAGTTGGTTCCAAGCAATCCGTTGCCCATCAATGCTCCCGAGTAATAGCCGTCCGTGCGGCCCCAATGACGTTTCCCGAAAATGCCTTCCGGAAAGACCGGGTCTGCCGTGATGTCATTGTCCCACAGCATATCATATTGCCCGAGAAATTCTTTCCAGTCGAAATTGTTCTCTGCCGAAAACGACGGCATCGGCAGCAGTGTTGCCGCCAGCGTCATCGTGATTGTAACTATCCACTTCTTCATACCTTATTTTACTGACTCAAAAGGCTTGTCGTCCACAACTATAATCGTCACTTCTTTTACTGCCGTAGTATGTCCCTGGTAATTGTCGTTTACGCCATAAAATACGGCTTTATATGTGCCAGGTTTGTCATAAACGTGGTCATAAGTGAGAATCGGGCTCAAAAGGCTCTTGATCTGCACGCCTTTGTCTTTCGATACGGAATTGAGCGGCATAGGATCGGATATGCACCATACATCCAGTTCCCAATCGAGACCAGGGAAGTTTGACGCGGCCCCCTCAAAGTTGATTTCCCACTCAGGATTACCGAAATGGCACGTTCCGATGGAGGTGGTGTCGCCTCTCATTTTAGGATTTGTTCCCAGATGAGGAGGATCCTGCTCGTTCATGGTCACGACAGTGAACGGAACCTCGGCAAGCGTTGTCCTGCGCTGCTCATTCTTTCCATATCCCATATTAATAGAGCCTTTGACATGGTAGGTTCTCTGGCTTCGCGTCCAGTTTATCGTCCATGGTTTCCAGTGAAAGGCAAGGCAGAAATTTTCCGCATATTCAATGAGATTGTCAGTGCTGTAACCATATTTCCACTCATTTTGTATGGACTTACATTCTATGTCGTTCCACACCTGCTTCCACGGCTTGGTCTGGTCTTCCTCGGTAATAGGGAACTGCCCCTCGTCTATCATCTTCTGGATTTCCTTCCTCTGCTCGAAGCCGTCCAAGCTTGAGAAGCCCTTAAAATCCTTGGAAAGATAGACCCTAAACCCATATTCGGATTGTGGATTCATAGACCCTATCCCCCAAAGCGGTTGGAACTTCAAATCCAGTGACAGATTCTTAATTTCATCTATAGGAATCGATGTCCTGTCCCGTTTGTCGTACTCATGACCGACCTCGCCGCTGAAGAACGTGATGTAGTCAGCGTCTCCGCTGAAACGGAAGCGGACAATTTCTCCAGGTCTATATACATTGTCTCCATCCAGCGTGACATCGAAATCTACCGGGAGAGAGATATTCTGCTGTTGGCAGGATGTCAGCGATAAAAGTATGGAGGCAAATGCCGAAATATAAATGTTCTTTCTCATATCTCTTTTAATTATTCGCATTGGACTACCATTGTGGATTCTGCTTCATTTCTGTATTTACCGCCAATTCAATGGATGGTATCGGAAGGTAATTGTTTCTTTCGCTCATCCTGCTTGTAAGCGTGACGAAGTTTCTTGCAGAACCGAATCCGGACCACTTTGAGTTGGACAATGCCATCTCGCGGACCTCCAGCATTGACTTGTAATATATTCCCCAACGAATCAGGTCATGCTTGCGAAGACCTTCGAAGCAGAGTTCGCGGGCACGTTCGTTTCTTACATATTGCCGGAACTTCTCATAAGTGTTGTATTTCGAATATGACGGCGTCTGCACTCCTGCGCGTTCGCGCAAAGGAAGAATCATATCGTACAATTCTTGTGTAGGTTTGTGGTCTCGTTCATTGACAGCTTCTACGTACATGAGAATAACGTCTGAATATCGCAGAAGCGGAACATTGACTCCGGTCCAGATGCTCTTGAAATTCTTCAATCCTTCATACTGGATCTCCCTGCGGAATTTGCCGATATTGCGCCCGCCAGGGTAGTAGGCCTGGTTCACATTGGTGTTCTGTTCTGTAGGATTGCTCGAACTGTAGTAAGGCGTGCGGTCCACTGCCGCGATGAGTTTACGCTTGTCGGAAGGGTCTCCGCCATAAGGATAGAGCACTGAAATGTCTCTGCTGCCTTCATAGTTGAAACCTGGAATGCTCCACTCCTGGCGTTTGTCCGTAATTATGGACAAACCTCTTTCATAAGGGGTACGGTCATCTTCCATGTACAGCTCCCACAACTTGTAGGTGTTGCCGAACAATCCGTTCGACCAGTTTACTTTGTGGCTTGCATAGTCAGTATCGCCAGAAGCGCATCTCAGTCCATTGATCTCACCCCAGCGGCTGTTTCCGAAATACATCGAGGAAGAACGGTCACCATAGAAATCGACTTCCCACATTGACTCATGATACTCCTTGTCATATTTGTCCGCCACATAGTTTATGAAAATCTGCGAATAGTCCGGATTCAGACTGTGAAGACCGCTGTCAATCACTGCTTTGCAATGTTCTGCAGCCTTTTCGTAATATGTGTGTTTTTCTTCGTCGGTAACGCCGGATACAGCTTCACCTGCCATATAGAGATAAATTCTTCCGAGTATTCCGTGGACTGTGGTACGAGTGACATCGGAAGGAGCGTGGTCGAAACTTTCAGTAATGACAGGAAGGACATCCTCCATCTCTGATACCACCCATTTCATGACCTCGTGTTGCGGGGTAGGGGCAATCTTGACATCTTTATAAGACGCAGTGGCAGTTGTCTTCAGAGGCACATCCAGCCAGTTTTGAGCCAGAATGAAATGATAGTATGCGCGAAGGAATCTCGCCTGGGCGCACATTGAACCGTCAGGATCCAGATCAGTACCTGAAATTTTTTCAAGAAACGCGTTGGCATTCCCGATGCCCTTGTACAGCCATATCCACGGATTAGAAACGGATGCTGAATTGGCGTTAAGCTCGAATGAGGCTCCATACATGTCGGAGTTGGTCGATGACATATACATTGAAATGTCTGTGTTGTAGCCAAGGTCGAGAATAAGTGTACATCCGTAGAGCTGCCAGCTGTTCATTACGCCATACACCGCATTGAGACCAAGCTGCGCCTGCTCTGAACTTGTGTAGAACTGATCTTCGGTGATGATGTTCGGCTCGCGGTCGAGAAGGTCGCAGGAACTGAATGTTGCTGCAATGCCCAGAACCGTGCCGGCCAATAGTATTTTATATGATTTCATACTTACAAATCGCTAAAATGAAAATGAAACTCCACCGGTAAGAGAACGCGCTCTCGGGTAGGCTGACCAGTCAAATCCTGGGGTAAGCACGCTGTTCCTGGTAGAAACTTCCGGATCCGGGCCGGAGTAATTCGTGAATGTGAAGAGGTTTTCGGCTGTCAGGTATACCCTGAGAGACTGTATCTTCATCTTTCTCAACCATTTTGACGGGAACGTATATCCCAATGTCACGGTCTTGATTCTCAGGAATGAACCGTCTTCGACCACTCTTGATGAATAAAACTCCATTCCGGATGCTCCTGACCTTGGAATGTCGCTGTCAGGATTGCGTTCGAGACTCCATGCATTCCGCATTGCGCCGAACTGGTTCAGCTGCGTTCCGTCATAGTATTCGAATACGAGCCTGTTGGCATTGAGAAGGTCGTTACCATAGCTCCAGTTCATGAAAATGCTCAAATCGATGCCATAGAAATTGAATGTGTTGTTCCAACCTCCGGTGTGAAGCGGTTGTCCGATGCCGATGACCGTCCTGTCGGAATCATTGATGACTCCATCGCCATTCACATCCTCGTATTTAGGGTCACCCGGGCGGATATTCTCGCGGACTCCAAAATATGGAATCCCGTCCTTCAAAAGTGTTCCGTTTGAAAATTCATCATATTTGTATGTTCCGATATAGCGGTAGCCGTACATAAGACCGGTAGGCATTCCTACTTTTGTGACATACGGAGTCTGCGAACTGTAGCGGGTATGCCAGTCGATTGTCGATATGAGCGTAGTCTGGTTGTTGGCCAGAGCTGTGACCGTATTGTTGTTCATACCGAAATTCAATGTCGATGTCCAGGTAAAGTTCTTTGTCTGGACAGGTATTGCAGTGATTGACAGTTCAATACCGCGGTTGCGCATTGAACCGACATTTATCATTGCACTTTCATATCCGGAAGAAGCCGGCATTGTCGCCTGAAGCAGAAGGTCATAAGTGTTCTTCTGATAAATATCTGCCGTCAATGAAATCCTGTTGTGGAGGAATGCAAGGTCGAGTCCGATATCAGTCTGTGCTGTGGTTTCCCAGCCGAGGAACGGATTCTCCATATTCTCTCTGAAGTAGCCTGATACTGTCTTTCCGTCGCGGACATAGTCAAGACTGTTGTAACCAGGTCTTGTCACGAAACGTGAATAGTAATCGTAAGGCGTCTGTGTCCTGTTGTTACCTGTCATTCCCCATGAGGCACGGATTTTTCCGGTATTGAACCATCCGCTGTTCTGTGCCCAATCTTCGTTTGAGAAAGACCAGGCGACTGAACCTGAAGGGAATACGCCCCAGCGGTTGCCGCTCGGAAATTTGGATGAGCCGTCAGCACGCAATGATGCTGTCACATAATATTTGTGGGCATAATTGTAGTTTACTCTTGCGAGTCCCGAGAGCAGCAGCCAATCCCTCTTATATGGGGTTACGGATTGATACTCACCGGTATTGAGGCCTTCGACGCCTAAAAGTTCGGACTGGACATGATTGGCTTCCACTCCGGTAAATCTGGTAGTTTCTCCTTGGGCGGTAAATCCTACGAGAGCCTGGAAATTATGGTCATTGCCGAAAATCTTGTCGTAATTGAGGGTGTTTTCGTTCAGCCAACTAGTCACGTCCGTGTTGTAGACAAATCCGTTAGGACCCTTTCCGAGAGGGGATGCCGGGTGACCGGTCATTGTCTGGGAGTTGTTGAATGACTCGTTCCTTGTCCTTGCCTGATTATATCCTCCGGTTATCCTGAGCCTCAAGCCCTTGATGATGTCCCAGTTGAGCGCGACATTGCTGTTCAGGTAGTTGCGGATGATTTTCCTGTACGAATTCTTCACGTTTGCCATAGGGTTGAAACGGAAATCGTTAGGGTTGGACACTTCTTCATCTACCAGCTGGTTGATGAACGAATCACCGACAACTCCGTCGCGCAGTGGTTTCAGCGGACGGAATCCCCATACGGAATAGAGGAAATAGGTACTTACGGTAGAATTTGAATTGCTGCTGGACGGCTGGATTCCATTCGTGTTCGCCTGCGAGTAATTTGCGCTGAAATCTACCTTGACTTTTTCACCTATCTTCTGGCTGAGTTTGATGCTGCCGGAATAACGGTTGAAGTTGCTCTTTACGAGAATACCGTTCTGGTCAAGCGCGGTGAAACTTACATTGTAGCTGGTTCCTGTCTTGGAATTGCCGCCGCTGAGCGAGATGTTGTAGTTCTGGCTCAGGGCATTGCGGTAAACATAGTCCTGCCAATCCACATAAGGAACAGAGGCATAGTCTTCAAGAGAGTAGTATCGGCTGTCAGGAGTGCCGTCTTCCAGATAATTCGTGAAATAACTGGTGTGTGACGAACTTCTGTTCATGTAATATTCATCATCCAGGCGTACGTAGTCATAACCGTTCAGCAGATCGACTTTGTTGGCTATTTTGGAACCGGTCCAGGAAGCCGAAAAATTAACGGTCGGTTTTCCTTGCGAGCCTTTCTTCGTCGTGATGATGATGACGCCATTGGCGCCGCGTGCTCCATAGATGGCTGAAGCTGATGCGTCTTTAAGAACATCGATGCTTTCGATGTCAGCCGGGCTTATAGAGCTTGCAAAAGAACTTTCAGTCGGAAATCCGTCAATGACATAAAGAGGTGCTGATGATTGTGTCAATGAGTTGTTTCCACGGATGATGATGTTGGCTTCTGAACCTACGGCACCGTCTGAAGTGGAAACCACCACGCCCGCAACTCTTCCGGCAAGTGCCTGGTCGAAGTTCATCGGTGTGGATTTGGATATGTCATCCATATTGACCTTTCCGACAGAACCGGTCAGGTCGCGCCTTGCCACAGAGCCGTATCCCACACTGACGACCTCGGAGGCGGCCAGCGTTTCATATGATTCTTTCATCATGAAGTCAATCTTGGTGCGTCCTGAAACCTTTTCCTTGATTTCGGCATAACCTAGACAGGACACTATCAATGTCGCGTCCGGATCGACCATAATCGTATATCCGCCGTCTGGACCTGTCAAAATGCCGTTTGACATTTTTCCGTCCTGATAGACTGTCGCCCCGGGCAGCGGGCCGGAAGCGTCCGAGACGTTTCCTTTCACGGTCACTTTCCCCGCCTGTCCCCACAACGAGACAGGAAGGAGAATAATGACCAATACAATGATTATAAACTTGTTTATTTTCATAACATCGTTTTATTTTCTCTGTGCGCCATAGGCCTTGTATTCATCAGTCGTCACGAAATAGCCGTTCTCCACGTTCTCGACAGCGAACGGGTTTTTCCAGGATTCGATGACCTGTCTGTCGGTGCCCTGCCATTTTATCAGGCTGGTAAGTCCAAGTCCCCAATCGACGCCGTCTTTCTCTCCTGTCAGAATAGAGCAGTATTCTGCATAGTCGATGAGGTTTGAAGTGGAATTTTTTGTTACGGCTTTCAGTCCGGCGAGCGTCATCTTGTCTGCATACAGCCAAGTGAAATGCGCCCTTGATGCGACTGTCTTCGAATCTGGCTTGCTGTCGTAAGCGATATTGCCGCTCATCGAGAAACTGTTGACGGTCGATGTCACTATCAATGCCTTCTTTCTTGTCACAGACAACAATTCACCGTTATTGACATTGTAGAATGAATTCTGCTCAAGCACGACATCATTGAACTTGGTATCCTTCACCCAAGGACCTGCGCAGATGTGGAATTCTTGCTTGTCGCCCTTGCTCCAGAACACGTTGTTCTTTACAATAAGGTCACCGCAGTCCGCTCCGCCGGCGTGGGTATTGAGAAGGAATGCCGCGGTCTTGCTGAATGCAATGTTGTCTTCGGCCCAGTTTACGCAGACATCGCAGTCTATGATGTCTATACCTTCCATTGTGCCTACGGATGTGCCGCCGGCGTTGAATCTCGTCAAAAGAGGATACCTCAAGTCCAATCCGCAGTCTTCGAGCACCATCTTGCCCATAAGGGTATTGGTATAGATGACCTTGCCGATTCCGTCATTCATCTTTATATTGACGTTCTTGCATGCGAAGTCGACTCCGGTTCCCTCGACGCCAAACTGTTCTTTGACCGTCACTGTAGGGCGTGTACCAGGCACATTTCCGAAGATTACCACGGATTTCTTGTATCCTGTATTTTTGATGACAGCGCTTGCTCCTTCGTCCAGGAACACCGCTCCGAAGGTTCCTTCATTGAACCATTTGCCCCAGATTACCTGGTCAGCATTCTTGACAAGAGTTCCCTTGCCGTTCTTCGCCTTGCTGTAAGTACGTGAGCCTATTTTCAACTCAGCGCCTGCCTCCCATGCCTCGTAAAGGTTGGAATAGTCGGCAGTTGTCGCTTTGAATGCGGCAATCGGACCATTGTTCACGTCGCCACATGGAAGTACGTACATTACATATTCCGTCTGTCCCATAAGGCCTTCTACAGTCACCACGGCATCGGAACCTTTAGTCCCGTCGGAAATGAGTTCGCTTACTCCAGGTGCGGCTTCACCGCTCTTGCGGACCATCCAGTACCATGAAGCAGCGTTTTCTGTCGTGACATTGAACTTGAGCGTGCTTACTGTCGCTTCGACCAGAGCTACACTCGCAGCCGGGTCATAAACGGAAACTGATCCGTCTACTTTTACGCGTACTTTGGCGATAGCTATGTGTCCGGCTTCCGAAATGGCGACTACAGAGACGTCGGTACGGGTGTCTGCGAGCGCAGCCTTAGTAGCCACGTCGGCAGGAGCCTGGATTGACAGGACTGAACTTGTGAGATATGCTTCCCAGCCCTTTGGCACCGTTATTATGGTAGAGGCTATTCCTTTCTGCTCGACGGAGAATGTCTTTTTCTCTCCTTTGCGGAAAACTTCTTCGTCTGAAGCGCCATTGATCTTGCATAGAAATCCGCCGACGACAGGGACTTTGTACTGCTCTCCGTTCTTGAGAGTGAGCACAAGGGATTCATTGTCATATTCCACTCCTGCGAAATAAGAATCTTCCGTGCTGCTGCCTGCAACAGCCTTTACCTTTTCTCCTTTTACGTCGAGAACAGGAGCGAAGCTTGAACCGCCATTGTAACTTACTGTCCAATAACCATCCTCGCTGACGCCGAACATTGGCGTGACGCCGTTTTGTCCTACGGCGACGATTTTCTGCCCTTCATCATCTGTCAGATAAACAGCTCCTTTTCCGTCCTGGTAGTCCACCATCCAATATCCGTCCTTGTCGACAGACATCAATGGAGCTTTGCCTACGCCGATATTGCCTTGCTGGAGTGTGATGGTCTTGCCATTGGAAAGATTGAGAACATATGCGCCATCTTTCTCTTCCACGCTGTTTATCGCCTGACCTGATGCAATGGCCTGAAGGGCCTGGACGTTGCCGTTGATTGCCTCAGCCACTTTTTCCAATGCGGAAACCCTGTTTTCTATTTTGTCTACCCTGTCCTCGAGGTCGTCAATGTTGCCACAAGCGACCATTGCCAAAAAGGAGGCTGCTATAGTTATTAATTTGTGATTCGTTTTCATTATGCTGATGTTTTGTATTACAATTGTTTGACTTTAATCCAGTCTATATCGAACTGTCCGGGGAATTCTTCTTTCTTGACGATGCCGCCGACAAATTGTCCGCCTACGGCAATGTCGAGAAGTGTATTGTAATCTTGTTCCATGAATGTCCAGTTCTTGAAATACCATTCCTGCTCCTGTGGCTTCAACTGCGAGTAAAGAGGGTCATCCGCAGTATGGACAAAGTGCTTGTAAACATGGACCGGTGTATCATTGACATACCAGACGATCTGTTCGTCCGTAATCTCGACTGAAAAGACATTGAATACACCCGGAGCCATCGCATCCTGAGCAATGCCTTGGTTATAATTCGATACCGTCTCTCCGGCTTCATTCACATAAGTTTCCTTTTTCTGGTTTATTGCCGCGGTGTTCAATGTGTATTGCGTGTGGCATGTGTGGTATGTTGTCGTTCCGAAATTTAGTTTTTCGCAAACATCTATTTCACCATAAAGGTATCCTGCATCAGGAGCTGCCCAGATTGCATACCATATGCCCGTTCCCATTTGCGTGAAACGTGCCCTGCAATCCAGGCGGAAAGGCGGTTTGTATGTAAGCTTGTCCTTTGTCCAGATTGCACCTGTCTTGTATGAATCACCGTCAACGTGGGCGTATAGTTTGAGAAGTCCGTCCTCTACTACAGATTGTGCCGGATCGCCTTTCTGATAAGTGTTCCAGTCAGATGTCACGCTGCCGCTCTTATAACGCACCCACCATCTATAGTCGATATCATTCCCGATAAAGTCGTCGAAAAGAATCAGGTCTTTTTCATACTTGAATTTGAACTTGAATGTCTTGGCCTCGCCGGAAAGAGTCGAAGCCAAAAGATTGACAGTGTATTCTCCTGTAACGCCGTCCTTTGGAGCTTCCACTACGAGCTTGTCCTTCTCCATCCGGAAATTCCATCCGTCCGGCACGTTGAGGAATGTCATGTCTCCGATACCCTTGATTTCTGCAGGGAACTCATTCAAACGGTCTCCATAGACCCAGGCGCCGTCCTTTTCATCGTAGTATTTCAATTCTATCGAGGCCTCAGACTCCAAAGGAATGGAGAACGTCTCACCGGTTACCAGGGTGATGTTCATGTTCCCGGTTTCCTTGTTGTGAACCACTCTGTCGAAGAAACAATACGATGCGGGAGCAAGTGATTTGCCGTCCACGGCACTTATCGGGTCGCCCTTGGCATCAATGATTCTCTGCCAAGTCTTGCCCTCGTCAATCGAAATCTGCCAGAAACCATATTTGTCAATGCTGACGACAGGGGATTTTCCATCTGTGCTCCACGGACTGGCTGCACCTTTTATCTCGGAAAATGTCTCGCCTCCGTCGAAAGAGACTGACCATTTTCCTGATTCGTCCACTCCTATCATCGGGGCAGTGCCTTCCAAGTTCTTTCCGAACGTGATGCTGATGGTGCTGCCGTCAGACAGTTTCAGGTCGTATCCTACAATGTTGCCGTTCTCCGTCCGTTCATCATATTGAAGTATCAGAAGATTCTCCTTGTAGAGAGTGTTCAGTGCGGTGGCATTGTCGTTTATTTCTCCATAGACTGATTCCAATGCGCTGATTCGCTCTTCCAAGGACGAGATTCTCTGCTCCAGATTGTCTCCCGTACACGATTGGAGCACGAGGGCGATAATCCATGGAATGATTAGGTGATATCTCTTCATATCATTGATTATTAGTTCATTATATTTATTTATTTGGCTTTGCGGCACGATGTCTCTGGCTTGTCATATTTTCCGTCGAACACATCCTTTACCGCTTCGAGGAAACGGAAGCCCCAGTAACGGTCCGGAAGAAGGTAACTGCCCTCGACATATTCATTCCATGCGTTGAGCATCACGAACTTAGGTTGGGTGTCAGCATGGTCGTCAGCCCATTCCTTTGCGGTTTGTACGAAAGAAGCGAAGGCTCCGGTGAATGATTGTATCGGGTAATGTCCTTTTCTCCTTTTTCCGGATAGCGTGGCGTGTTATCCCAGCCTACTGATGCCGTAGGGAACAGCGGAATTCCGAATTCCTTGTACCAACGCTCCCTGAAACCTATTGCCTTCATTCCGTGACGGATATAGTCAGGCTCCATGCCGCCCATATTGTAAGCGGCCGTCGAAGAAATGCCGAACCTCTTTATCTGGTCCTTGATGCGCTGAGTTTCCTCCTTTCCGCGTGGCCATATTCCTCCGCATAGTTGGATATGGACATCCGGGAATCCGGCTTCTTTTACCTTCCCGTGGAAATAATCCATAGCCTTTCCTGCCTCTTCCAATGAACCGAAGCTTTCCATGAAATAATCCAGGCTCCAGATGCTGAAAACCGGACACCCGTCAATTTTCACGTAGTTCGGGCGATGGAAATACTGGCTGATGACCCTGTCCACGATTATTTTCCATTGCTCCCAATCGATTCTCGGATCGAATGTCAATGTCTCGGTGTCGGAGTTGATATGCGGATTCCAATAATTCGTCACCTCATGATTCGCATACATTATATAGAAGTTCATCTTCTCGTTGGACGGTGCCTTCAGGAAGCCGTTGTCCAGCGCTTCTTCGAGGAACGGATACTTGTGGAACCAGTACCAGTCATATATGAAGGTGTTGACTCCATATTTGAGAGCTGTGTTTATCCATTTTTCCACTACTTCCGGATCATCATCCTGGTCGCCTTTCCACAGCGGCTCGCGCGGTTGGTAATGCCCCGGGAATCTCGGAGTTCCGGCATTGATGATTTCCCATTCGCCTTGTCCGCCGGGCCAGATAAGTTCGTGGGCTAGAGAGTCGTCGTGGCATGACGGCCAGATGTAGGCACAGACATAATAGTCAGGAGTTTTGGTCCCTTGCGCGCAGGAAACTAGCGCGATGGCTGTCGCCAGGATTGCTGCAATTCGGTTTTTCATTTGCTTTCCGTGTTATTAATTACGTTTTCTGACACTTCAGTGTCATAAAATCACATTTTTTTGCTTAACTTTATAAAGGATGAAGGAGATTTTTGCCGTTCCCGTGCACGGAGATTTGAAATGGTGGCGAGACACTAACGTGGCACATTCGCGAAAAATCTCTCTTTCTTTTCCTACATTAAATTTACATAAATTTTCGAGCAATCAACATAGTGGCCTAACATTATTAAATTGGATTTTTGACACTAATACTATTAAAACTATAAGAATATGATACAGGATAGCGGCAAGCATACCAGCAGATTTTCGCTGCTTTCGTTCGAAACGACCTCAAATGAAACGGAAGACTTGATTTCTTCCATCGGCTATCAGGATGTCGGACCTCGGCAGGAATATCCTGCCCGTGTCATACCCAAGCGCTACAGCTTCAATGACGGAAGGCAGTTGGCTGAATTCCAGCTGGTCTACATTACCGGCGGTACCGGCGTTTTCGAGGACAATGAAAGTTCCAGGATAGTTACTCCCGGTACGTTGTTCCTGCTCCGCCCGGGATATTGGCATTCTTATCACCCTAACAGGGATACAGGCTGGACAGAATATTATATAGGGTTCAACGGACCCACGTTCCGCCGTGAAATCGAACGCTTTTTCGGTGAAAGGAAAGGCCCGATAGAATTGGGAATGTCTGCCACCCTCGTGGACCTTTTCGAACAGGCTCTCTTCTATTCGGAACGCCAATGTTCTCAGACGATGTCGATTCTGCAGGCTGTCGTGATCCACATGCTTGCATTGGTGAACTACAATCTCACCACACGGGACAAGACGGATGACAAGCTCGATGCCGCCATCAACTATGTGAAAAAATATATGGCAGACCATCTCTCCGAGCCGATAGACGTCCCGGCTCTTGCCGCCGAAAGGGGAATGAGCTACACCTGGCTCCGCCGCATGTTCCGCAAGAACACCGGAATGGCGCCCGCCCAATATCTCCAGCAATTGCGTATCCATATGTCAATGTACCTGCTGCGCAATACCTCATTGCCGATAAAGAACGTAGCCGTAGACAGCGGTTTCAAAACCTCGGAGTATTTCTGCTCCGTATTCCAGGAAACTGTCGGCATGACACCCCGGGCGTATCGCGCAGCGAATAATGATGGGGCCAGACAACCGGAAACGGATGCAACATGTGGAGCATAAACCTCTGTTTTATAACGGATTAGCCATTTTCAGAGTTGCCGTTCATCTAACTCTGAAAATGGCTAACTGTTTAACAGTTAATAATTTATGCTCCACACCAGCTGTATCCAGTAATTGTCAGCACTTGGAATTCCGTACCGCCTACAACGTTTCTCGGAACAAAGCCCTACAATATTCGTCCTGTCGTGAGTGAATCCGGCCATTTTACGCACGACATGACATTTTTTCACCACGACGTGTGTGGAAAACGTTTTAATACGCACGGGACGTGGCTGGGGCGAAACGTAAGGGATGATGTAGAGGGAACAGTGCAGGACACACATTTGGTGCAGGTTAAAACGTTTTTTTTGGAACAAAATGCCCCAGCATGCACCCTCTGTACTGTCTAAAACGTTTTCGCGGTACAAAATAGATTACACATAATGAACCCTGTGACAGGAAAGCCCCGCCGGGGGTGGAGCCTCTGGAGGCATGGTCACCCATGACCTTGTGAATGGGTGTCAGGCGACAGCCTGACGGGATGAGCGAAGCGAACCTCCAGAGGCTCCACCCCCGGCGGGGCGCGTCAAACGCCCAAGCCAGCACGGACCAATGTCACATCATCAGGCAATTCAAAACTCCAGATTAGCTATCTTTTCGTGAATCTGTTCGCCGGGCAATTCGTCAAGGCAGTCCCTGAACTCCATCGTTCCGAGTCCGGGAACATCGGTGACGGTGCATACGGTTATGCCGGACGTGCTGGTATATGACAAGACTTCATCTTTGTTGTCATTGTCCCGATACAGGACGAATCCCTTGGTGTCACCGGTGTAGCCTGCGAGCATCATGAAAAACATTGAGCCGATATCTCCATACGAGGCTTCATACAGGCTCTCGGAGGAATACTTGAACGGATAACTCTTGTCTGAATACCGCACCTGGCAAGTACCGTTGTTGTCAATGTTTACACGCGTATATATTGACAGGCTGTCAGCCGAATCCCCGGAATGCTGCTTCCCGAAAGGAATGGAATACCCATATCCCTTGCCGCAATCATAAATCCCTGTCAATGTGTAAATTGCAGTCCAGTCCCCATCGCCCTTCTTCATGTATATGCTACCAGCTGATTCCGACTTCGGAATTCCGATATGGAAATCGCCGTTCCCGCTGGTCAGGTATATGAAATTCAAATCACTATTTACCTGCTTGTAAGAATTCCACACTTCATGTTTGTCGCCCGGCCGATACTCATACCAATCCAGGCCGTCCCGTACGAAATACCCGCCTTTGTAACAATAGATGTCCCGCGCGTCGCTCGGCATGTAATCGTAGATTTCACTCGTAGTGTAGATCTCGCTCCATTCGCCGCCCGGCAGGGCATAGAAAAAGTTGCATGAAGTGTTTTTCGGCACACTCACGCAGCAGCTGGAATTCTTGATATTGAAGAAGTTGCTCTCTTCGTTATACTGCTCGTATGTCGCCCAGACACCTATCTTGCTGTCAGGACGATATTCTTCCCAATGCGAGCCGTTCCGGAGAAAATAACCTCCCTTATACGAATAAAGCCCCGTCTGTCCGGCAGCCGGGGTTAACATGAAGAGCAATGTGACAATGCTCACCAGAAAGTTTCGACAACTCATAAAAACAAGTCAATGTCTACCTTTTCGCAAGTTCGGAATCCAGGAAAATCAATCCGCTGTCACCGCACCTTTCAATCTTGTTCACGATAGCGTTAACAGTAGCTTCTTCCTCTACCTGCTCACGGACGAATCCCCAAAGGAAATCCTGGGTAGCCTTGTCTTTCTCTGCAGAAGCCACGTCTACGAGATCATCTATAAGCCTTGACACGTGACGCTCATGCTCAGCGACATTGGCAAAGACCTCTTTCACGCTGCCCCAACCGGTCGGAACGACATCGACCATATTCACTTTGGCCTCGCCGCCACGTTTTGCAAGATAGTTGGCAAGCATTATTGCATGATTACGTTCTTCATCAGACTGTTTGTGCATCCAATGTGCAAAACCCTCCCAACCTTCTTTCTCAAAGTAGAAAGCCATCTGGAGATACAGATTTGAAGACCACAACTCAGCGGTAATCTGATCATTGACCGCCTTTTGTAATTTCTCGGTAATCATAATTATTATAAATTAAAAACATTCTCTTCACAACAGCCTCATCAAGCCGTTGTTACTTGAGAGCGTGCAACTTACGTGCCAATTTTCCAGCCGGCTCCCCAAATGTCCATCCCTGTCAATTTGTCAATAAAATGACAAAACCACTATATCCCTTTCACATCGAAATACTTGAAACGGCGGATCTTGCGGGTGGCGGTCTTCTCGAACGGCTCTCGCAGAATCTGGACGGCGCTCACCTTCGACGTGCGGTTCACATTCTTGTTTACGATGTTCAGAATCATTGACTTGTACTCCTCGATCTTGCGGAAGAACTCATCCTCGCCCTCCTGGTTCCAGTCGATGGTATTCTCATTGAACGTTACCAGCGCCACCAGCTTGCCGTCGCGCGGAATGATGATGGACTCGTTCACGTCATCGATGTTGTTGATGACCTGCTCGATCTCCTCTGGGTAGATATTCTCACCCGAAGCCCCGAGAATCATGTTGCTCAGACGCCCTTTGATGAAATAACGTCCCTTCTCGTCCAGACACGCCAGGTCATTGGTCCGGAACCAGCCATCCTTCGTGAACGCCTTGCGGGTACGCTCCGGATCCTTGTAATAACCGAGCATGACATTCGGTCCCTTCGCAACTATCTCACCCTCACCGGTTTCCGGATTGATATTGTCAAGCCGCAACTCCACATTGCGGACCGGAACACCGATGGAACCCGGGAATCTGCTCCGCCCGACCGTGAAACTCAGCAACGGCGAAGTCTCCGTCAATCCATAACCGACCGCATACGGGAAACCCGCCTTCAGGAGGAAACGCTCCACCTCAATGTCCAGCTTCGCGCCGCCGATGCCGAAGAACGACAAATGGCCGCCGAAAGTCTTCTTCAGTTTCAGGCCAATGACTTTGCACATCAGCCAGTTCATGTTCTTGTCCATCCAGCTCAGCATCCGGCTTTTTCGTATTGTCGGCACGATACTGTTCCTGTAAATCTTCTCTATGATCAGCGGCACGGAAAGGATTGTCGTCGGTTTGACCACCTGCATTGCCTTCAGCAGCAGGGCTGGGACAGGCGGCTTCGACATATAATATACGCTGGCGCCCACGAACATCGGATATAATACACCCAGAGTAAGTTCCAATGTATGTGACATCGGGAGAATCGACAGCCAGCGGTCCTTCTCCGTCCTGTGCTGCGAATGCCAGCAGGAAATTACGCAGGAAGAGAGATTCCTGTGGCTCAGGACCACGCCCTTGGCATTGCCCGTAGTGCCTGATGTATAGATGATTGTGGCGATATCATCCGGCATCGGCATTGCCACCTTCCCGTCACAACGGAACTTGCTGTCATCCTTCTTGATTTCCTCGAAAGTCTCGATATCGATGACCAGCGTAAGTTTGTCAATGCATTCCTGCGTGACGTTCGGCAGAAGCTTCTTCGAAACGAAAAGCACCTTGGACTCAGAATGGTTCAGGATGTTTGTGACCTCATTGGCAGACGATTCCGGAAGAATCGGAATGGCAATGCGCCCGAACGGAACGGTCGAGAAAAATGCGACAGTCCACTCCGGCATGTTCTGCGCCAGGATTGCCACCTTGTCAGACGCCCCGATTCCGAATTGCGTTAGCCTCTTCGACAGCATCTCGCATGTCCGCCTGAACTGCTCGTATGTATATTCGTGCTCAGTATCAATGACTTTCGACATCCGATTCTTCGCATACCTGCGCGTCGAATACTCATAAAGTTTACCGAGAGTGTCGATGTAAGATTCCCTGAACGAATTGCTGTGCCTTCTAAAAATCATGATTTTCAAATTTGGCTGCAAATGTAGGCACAATGTATGAGACTTTTGTGACAAAAAAGTGAGGATGGATATTCCAAAACCGACGCGTAAATACCAAAAATACGTCCAACTTGCGAATTTTATGTAATATAGGTAACTTTACGCGCTGTAACCCATACGGATATGGAGAAAGAAGACATAATGGATGCCATAGGAGGGACGTATCTGAAAGGACGCCTCTCCAAAACTTGGATTGAAGACAAATTCTGCATCATGGAAAACCTCGAATTTCAGGACGGGACACCACTGCAGAATGACAAACCATTAGTTCCTCGTCTCAGATTTCCATTGAAAGTCACGCTCACTATCAGCGTCTTTTGCCGTCAAGGCCGCATAACCATCCGAATCCAGCAGAAGGACTATGTCCTGGAAGCAGGGGGAATACTTGTCATTTTCGGTGGCCAAATATTGGAAAATATTGAACTGCTGGAAGATACCAAGGTGATAATCGTCGCCATCAACTCTGAATATATCATGTCGGAAATGCGCGGACCGCACGGTCGAAGCCTGCGTCAATGGCTTCTCCACAACCAGGAACCGGCCCTCGTCAGCATCCCGACCGATGAAGCCGACAACTACGACCGCCTCTGCCAATCCCTGAAATTCATCGTGAAGAACTCCGACACCAACACCGCCGACGGCATCCTCTCGGGATTCACCTACATATTCGCCAGCCTGCTGCTCAAGTGGCGCAGCATGATGACTGTCAATGATTCCGAGCCAATGCTTACGGACGCGGAACGAGAAGCGGAACCGGCAGTGTACTCGCGCGAGAGGGAAGTCCTCACACGCTTTCAGAACGATATCCATAATTTTTCCAGAAAGGACAGGACGGTGGGATTCTATGCCCGGAGGCAATGCATTTCCGAAAAGCATTTTTCACGTCTTGTGAAAAAAGCCAGCGGTCACAAACCACTGGAACTGATAAGGGAATATGTACTTCTGGATGCCAAAAGCCTACTTATTTCCGGAAAATACTCCATAAAAGAAGTATCGGAAACCCTTGGTTTCCAGAACCATTCGTTCTTTACCAGGTTTTTCAGATTGTCCACAGGCAAGACCCCGGGCGAATACATGAGAGAAGAATAACTAGAATAAAATGCAGAATAGACACATAGACAGAAAGAGGTATTTCGATGAACTGGCCAAGACGTCGGAAGAATTCTACATTGATTATCTGAAACCGTACAAGAACATTGGCCCCGGCTGTAAAGTCCTGGAAATCGGATGCGGCGAAGGCGGAAATCTCCTGCCTTTCGCGCAGGCAGGATGCAAGGTCGCCGGACTGGATCTCGCAGCAGGCAAAATTGACAATGCCAGGAAATTTTTCGCCACACTCGAAACGGAAGGGGAGTTTGCCTGCGCGGACTTCCTTAAAACCAATCCTTTCGAGAAAGACGGACTCTTCGACATCATTCTCATACACGATGTCATTGAACATATTGAACCTGAAGGGAAAGACGCATTTTTCGAGAGGCTGAAAATGTATCTGAAACCGGACGGCATCATCTTTTTCGCCTTTCCTGCATGGCAAATGCCTTTCGGCGGACACCAGCAGATTTGCCGGAGCAAGGTCTGCTCCAAGGTCCCGTTCATGCACGTGCTGCCTGTTTTCATGTATAAGGCGTGGCTTAAAATGTTCGGAGAACAGAAAGACAAGATTGATGAACTGCTGAGTATCAAGCGGTCACGCATGACTCCGGAAAAATTCGAAAAATTGTGTGCCGGGCATGGATATGAGATAAAAGACCGCATTTTCTGGTTCTTCAGCCCTCATTACAAGACCAAGTTCAACCTCACTCCGCACCGTTTGTGGAAGCCCCTTGCCCACATACCGTATCTGCGCAACTGGTTCACGACTTCCTGTTTTTACCTGATAGAAGAATCCAAGTAAGCATTGAAAAATAAAAAACTCCCGGACCATCAAGCCCGGGAGTTACTCAATATATCAAGCTGCCTTATTCTGCCTCGGCAGCAGCGTCAGGACGCATGATTACGGTCTTGGCAATGCCGGATGCCAGAATCTCGTTCAGAATATTCTGGATATCAGCAGGTTTCAGATTCTTGATGCAATTCTCATACTCCTTGTCATAGTCAATGCCGTAAGTATTGGCAAATCTGAGGGCTCCGAGCCAGTATTCATTGGAAATTCTGGACTCAGGGATATTCTTCTCAAGATTCTTGACTGTCATGTCGAACTCTTCTGCAGTAGGACCGTCCTTTGCGAGAGAATTCAGACCTTCGATGCTCAATTCCACGAGCTTGTCGGCTGCAACCGGCTTGGTGTCGAAGTAAACCTGAAGTGTAGCCTCCGGTTTAGGAAGGATTGAAATCTCGCCATGGGTAGAAGCGCCGTATGTGCCGCCCTCATCCTCGCGGAGAGACTTGGTATATCTCATGTCGAGAATATAAGTTGCAGCAGAAAGCGCCACGTCATCCAGAAGCCTGTACTCCTTCAGCTTGGCGTCAGATACCTCGATTACAGTTACTTTCGGAGTCTGCATGTCTACCTTGAAGTCATTTGTGACCTTGCCGGGAAGCATATTCTTGTTGTTGTCCACCCAATTCAGAGGCTTCTTGCCCTTCTTGATGGAACCGAGATATTTCTCAACAAGAGGTTTGATGGTCTCAATGTCGAAGTCTCCGCAAATGTTGATGGTCGCGCCGGCAGCATCATTGAAAAGCATCCTGTAATTCTTCTCGATTGTGCCGAGATTTGCCTTGTCGAGAGTCTCCTCGCTGATGACGATGTTACGTGGATTGTCTCCGTAAAGTGTCTTCTGGAGCTCTTTTGTGAACTTGTAGCTTGGCTGGAGAACGAAGTTCGGCAATACCGCACGAAGCTGGTTTATAGCTTTGTCGAACTCTGCCTGGTCGAAACGAGGGTCTGCGAAATAGAGGTATGCAAGCTGCAATGCCGTCTCGAGATCTTTCGGAGTGCTGCTTCCCCTTACGCCATGTCTGAGGGCATTGAGGTAAGGCTCAACACCTACATTCTTGCCTGAAAGCATCTTGCTGACGGTAGTGCCCGGGAACTTGGAAATTCCGCAGAATCCCTGGAATGCGCCCCAGACATTGCTTTCGAAGCTGTTGAGATCTCCGGTAGGAATGAGCGACGTGCCGCCGTTCTTGTAAAGGTCGAACACGACTTTGTCTTTTTCCTCGGTAGACGGACGGAGAACCACGGTCAGGCCGTTCTTCAGTGTCCATACGGTGCTTCCGTAGATTCCTTCTGTTTCTGACTTGATGGCACTGCCCTTCAATGTAGCAGGATCGAGGAAGTTGCTTTCAATGCTTTCCGCCTCGTTAGGCTTGATTTCAGATACCTTGACAACGTCGATGGCATTCTGGAAATCAGCTGTGGTCGGCTGCTCAAGTCCTTCTTTTTCAGGAGCTTTGTAGATTACGACCATGTTGTTGTCCGGAATGATCTGCGCAACTGTCTGGTTGATTGCCTGGTCAGGAATCATGTTGAACAGCTGTTTTACGAGCTCATACTCCGTCTCAGGTGCCATGTAAGCATAATTGTCGAAGAAATTGTTCATGAGAGGCTCTACCAGCTCTTCATTCTTTCTGGTGTCAGCCTTCTTCGCAGCACTTTCGAAATAAGCCAGGAGGTCATCCTTCGCCCTGGAAATCTCATCGCTGCTGAAACCGTATTTCTTCATTTTCTCGACTTCATAAAGGAACGCCTTGAATGCCTTTACAGCCTCGCCTTCATGAGAATTGATTCTTCCCATGACCACTTCAGTAGTCTCGCAGATGTTTCCGATTCCGAAACCTGCGCTGGTAAACGGAGCATCGGCAGAAGCTGTAATGTCGCCGAGTCTCTCGTTCATGATATTGGAAATCAGCATTTTGAGAAGCTCTGACAATTCACCTGTTACAGTGCTGTTGAATTCCTCAGGCATAGCCTCGCTCTTCCAATAAACTTCTACGGATGTACCTACAGCCTCAGGGTCAGTGATAATGCCGATCAGCGGTTTTTCATTGTCCGGAATCTTGATGACATCCTTCGGTTTCGGATTCTCAGCAGCAGGAATGTCGGCAAATGTCCTCTTGATGACGTTCTCCACATAGTCCGGGTCAATGTCACCGACTACGATGAGTGCCTGAAGGTCAGGACGATACCATGTGTGATAGAACGTCGTAAGGCTTTCAGGCTTGAAGGTCTCCAGATTCTCCTGGCTTCCGATGATGGAGCATGTTGCATATTTGCTGTCACCGTACATATAAGGTCTGGATTTCTCCGACATTCTCCATCCGGCATTTCTTCTGGTACGTCTTTCCTCCAGGATGACACCTCTTTCTGCATCGATTTCTGCAGGGTCGCAAGTTACGAAATGCGAGTAGTCATGCATGATGAGGATGCAGGTATCAATGACTGTAGGACGTACAAGCGGAATGTTGTTCAGCATGTAGGTCGTCTGCTCCACGCCGGTCTGTGCATTGACATTGCCTCCGAAGGACGCACCGATGCTCTGGAGATAGTCGAGGATTGCCTTGCCCGGGAAATTCTTGGTCCCGTTGAAGCACATGTGCTCCAGAAAATGCGCAAGTCCGTCCTGGTCAGGAGTTTCCTGAATGGCACCGACATTGGTGGCAAGATAAAACTCAGCGCGGTTTGCCGGCTGGCTGTTCTTCATGATGTAATAGGTCATGCCGTTTTCCAGTTTTCCCTTTCGGACGGCAGGATCATTTGGCAGCTGCTGGTCCATCTGCGCATTCGCCGAAAATGCGAAAGCGGTGAACAATGCAGCGAAAATCAAAATGAATTTTCTCATATCCAATAATTTAAATTGATATTCAAAATCGCTTGTGTAGCAGCAAAAAACTACTGCAAAATCAATGCAATTTATAAAGATTAATGTAATCCGGCAAAAAAATGTTAAATTTGTTTTTCCGAAAAAGTGAAGATAATATGTTCGAAGATTTCAGGCTGAAGGTGTTCATGGCGGTCGCCGAGACAGGAAGTTTTACCAAAGCGGCCAAGAGCATCGGCATCAGCCAGCCGGCAGTCAGCCAGAATATCAATGCATTGGAAAAGGAAATCGGCACGCCGCTTATACTGCGGGCGAAAGGTGAAGCTTCCCTTACCAGTGCCGGAGCGGTTTTCCTGGAGTATGCTTCGCGCATATTATATTGGTACAATGCGACTTCCGAAATGTTCGGTGAAAACGGACGCATGACGGGAGGAAAGCCGGTACGGATTGCCGCCGACCACGTGGTCGCCTCGTATCTGTTGCCTGATGCATTGGCCCGTATTGCCGGATCTCACCCTGAATTCTCATTTGAAGTGAGACATATCGATCCTGCGATAACGCGTGCCACCACCAATTCCGACGTCCCTGGTACGCATTTCGGCACCCCCGAAGATGCCGACGTGGAAATTTCCGTGGCGCCGAGTCCGGAGACCATGGATTTCGAAGGTGAGCGCAAGCTTGTAGGCGTCATGGAAGCCATGGTAATCGCATCTCCACAGAACCGTTCCGTGATCAATGCCGCCGTTTCTGAAGAGGACAATGCCTTTACGGTCAAGCCTTTTTCCACCATTGCCGGCATACCGGTCTCCAACAGATTCGCGGTCTGGAGCGGTTATACCAGATTCTTTTCGCCTGATTTACAGGCACGTACGGCGATTGTCTCAGATTCCGCTGAAACCATCAAGTCCATGGTCGCCGACTCTGTGGCATTGGTCGGCATTGTTCCTGCAATGTCCGTCAGGCGCGAACTGGCTGCCGGCACCTTGCTCCAGATGCCCGTACTTCTCCCGGATTTCGCATTCGATGTCCATTTCAATGCCCTGCCGGAGTTCGAGGGCCGCACGATCTGCCAGCTCCTCCGCAACACCATGAAAGATAATTTATAACCATATAGTTCAATGAAAAACTTGATTTCTGTAATCTGCGCAGCCGCTCTCGGCTCGCTGATGATTTGTGCCAATGCTGCTGAACCTTTTCAGCCGCTCACCAAGTTACGTCCGTCAATGACGTTGAAACTTTACCCTGAAGGACAGAATGTCGACAAGGGAATTGTCGAAAACGGACAGGCCATCACCCTCGGACCGGGGGAGTCCAACGGAATTACCGGGGAAGAGACAATGCCGGAGAACGGCAATATCGGCAGGATCAATGATGATGCTCGCATTGACATTTATTTGCCGAAACGTCCTAACGGACAGATGATTGTGGTATGTCCCGGCGGTGGTTATGCCATTGTTTCCTCTTTCAATGAGGGGGCTTATGTAGCTGACTGGTGCGTTAAGCAGGGCATTGCAGTCTGTGTCGTGAAATATCGTCTTCCGAATGGTCATTGGACAGTTCCTCTTACTGATGTGCAGAACGCATTCCGTTATTGCCGTGCTCATGCGGCCGAGTGGGGAATCCGACAGATTGGTGTAATGGGCTTCTCGGCCGGCGGTCATCTTGCAGCGTCCGCTTCCACATTGTATGTCGACAAGGTTACCCGTCCGGATTTTTCCATTCTTATCTATCCGGTAATCACCATGGACCTTTCATTGACCCATCGCGGCACCCATGACAACCTGCTCGGAAAGGAGGGCAAGTGGCTCGACAAATCCTTGAGTGTCAATGATTATGAGAAGAATAAAGCACAATATGACTCTCTCATGGAACATTACTCCATGGAAAAACAGGTGACTTCCGATACGCCTGCGACAATGCTCTACTTGAGTACTGATGACAAGACCGTGAATCCGGAAAACAGTTTCATGTACTATGACCAGCTGAAAGCACATGGGGTTCAATGCCAGATGTATGTACTCCCGTATGGCGGTCATGGCTGGGGATTCACTACGGTAGAATTCAAAGGTGACAAGATTGCAGCCTATCGTCCGGTTTTCTTCCAGACCTTGAAGACATGGTTGTCTGAATTGTAAAAAATATTCATATAATAAAAAACCCTGGAGCCGTCTGACCCCAGGGTTTTTTATGTATTACCCGCAAAGACTATTTGCCTGCGAGTTTCTTGTAAGACTCAAGACGGATCTTCGCGAATTCCTCTGTCTTCTGGAGAAGTTCATCTGCCTTGTCAGGGAAGAGCTTGTAGAGTGATGCGAAACGAACCTCGCCCTTCAGGAAGTCCTGGAACTTGCTCCAGTCAGGCTCCTTGCTGTCGAGAGAGAACGGATTCTTGTCTGTTCCTTCGAGTTCAGGATTGAACCTGTAGAGGTGCCAGTAACCGCACTCGACTGCGAGTTTCTCCTCTTTCTGGCTGAGACCCATTCCGGCCTTCAGACCATGGTTGATACAAGGTGCGTAAGCGATGATGAGTGATGGACCGTCATAAGCCTCAGCCTCTTTGATAGCGTTCAGGTACTGAACAGGGTTTGCACCCATAGCTACCTGAGCCACATATACATAGCCATAGCTCATTGCCATCATTCCGAGATCCTTCTTGCGGATCTTCTTGCCGCTTGCCGCGAACTTGGCGATAGCACCTGCAGGAGTTGACTTGGATGACTGTCCGCCGGTGTTCGAGTAAACCTCAGTATCAAGTACGAGGATGTTTACATTCTCACCGGAAGCGAGCACGTGGTCGAGTCCGCCGTATCCGATATCGTAGCTTGCACCGTCACCACCGATGATCCACTGGCTGCGTGCAGCAAGGAACTTCTTGTATGTGAGGAGTTTCTTGCAATGAGGGCAATCAGTGTTCTCCATGAGAGGGACAAGCTTGTCTGCTACCTCACGTGTGACAGCAGGATTGTTCTTGTTCTCAAGCCACTGCTTGAAGAGCTCCTTGATTTCGTCAGAAGCCTTGTCGCAGTCGAGACCCTGTGTCATGATTTCTGCGATAGTCTGTCTTATGCGGTCAGAACCGAGTTTCATACCGAGACCGAACTCGCAGAAGTCCTCGAAGAGGGAGTTGGCCCAAGCCGGACCGTGACCTTCAGCATTGGTGCAATATGGAGATGCAGGGAAAGATGCTCCGTAGATTGAAGAACATCCGGTAGCATTGGCAATCATCATTCTGTCGCCGAAGAGCTGGGTGATGTTCTTGATGTATGGAGTCTCGCCGCAACCTGCGCAAGCGCCTGAGAATTCGAACAATGGCTGTGCGAACTGTGAGTTCTTCACGCTCTGTGCCTTGTTTACGACAGTTTCTTTGTAACCTAACTTTGTATTGAGGAAGTCGAAGTTCTCCTGCTCAGCCTGTGCGTCGAGAGCTGAAACCATGACGAGTGCTTTCTCCTTGGCAGGACATACGTCTACGCAGTTTCCGCAACCTGTACAGTCTGCAACGGAAACAGAAAGCGCGAACTTGTAGTCCTTGAGGTTTGCCTTGCCCTGTGCAAGTTTGAGACCTGCAGGAGCTGCAGCTGCCTCCTCTTCGTTGAGAAGGAACGGACGGATAGCTGCGTGAGGGCAGACAAATGCACAAGTGTTGCACTGGATACAGTTGTCTGGCTGCCACTGAGGTACGAACACTGCCACGCCACGTTTTTCGTAAGCGGCCGTGCCGGCAGGCATTGTGCCGTCAACGTAAGGCATGAATGAGCTTACAGGAAGAGTGTCACCTGCCTGTGAGTTCACTACGTCAGCGATTTCCTTCACGAATTCAGGTGCGAGACGGTCCTTGTTAGGGTTCTCGAACTTGGCTGTGATGTTAGCCCACTCTTCAGGAACATTGACCTGCTCATACTCGCCGCCGCGGTCTACTGCTGCATAGTTCATGTTGACAACCTTCTCGCCCTTCTTGCCGTAGCTCTTCACGATGGCGTCCTTCATATATTTTACAGCGTCCTCGTAAGGAATGATGCCTGTAATCTTGAAGAATGCAGACTGGAGGATGGTGTTGGTCCTTCCGCCGAGTCCGATTTCTGATGCGATCTTGGTAGCGTCAATGATATAGAACTTGATGTGCTTCTTGGCGAGGGTAGCTTTTACGAATTCAGGGAGTCTCTTGACGGTCTCTTCTGCATTCCAAAGGCTGTTCAGAAGGAAGGTGCCGCCGTCCTTGATGCCCTTCAATACGTCATATTTGCGCAGATATGAAGGAACGTGGCAAGCTACGAAGTCAGGGGTGGACACGAGGTACGGAGCCTTGATTGCCGCATCACCGAATCTGAGGTGAGAGCAGGTGTAACCGCCTGATTTCTTGGAATCGTAGTCGAAATAACCCTGGCAATATTTGTTCGTGTGGTTACCGATGATCTTGATGGTGTTCTTGTTGGCACCTACTGTACCGTCAGAACCGAGACCATAGAATTTGCACTCTGCGGTGCCTGGTTTCACGATGGAGATTTCCTTCTTGATAGGGAGAGACTTGAATGTGACGTCATCTACGATACCGATGGTGAAATCATTCTTAGGTTCAGCCTGCTCAAGATTGTCGAATACGGCAACGATCTGTGCAGGGGTTGTGTCCTTTGAAGAAAGACCATAGCGGCCGCCGATGATGACCGGCTCCATGTCCTTTCCCTGGAACATTGCCTTCACGTCGAGGTAGAGAGGCTCTCCGAGTGATCCCGGCTCCTTGGTCCTGTCGAGAACGGCAATCTTCTTCACGCTCTTAGGCAGCACCTTGAAGAAATACTTCTCTGAGAAAGGTCTGTAAAGGTGAACGGAAACGACACCATATTTTCTTCCGTGAGCTTCGAGATAGTCGATGGTCTCCTTGATGGTTTCTGTTACGGAACCCATTGCCACGATAATTTCTTCAGCATCAGGTGCTCCATAATATTCGAATGGACGGTAGTTTCTGCCGGTAAGTTCACCGAGCTCGCCCATGTAACGTGCAACTACGTCAGGAACAGCATCATAGAACTGATTTCTGGACTCTACTGCCTGGAAATACACGTCACCGTTCTGTGCGGTACCTCTGGTTACAGGAGACTCCGGAGTAAGAGCTCTTGCTCTGAATTTCTCAAGAGACTTGGTGCTGACCATGCTTCTGAGATCGTCCTCGTCGATTGCCTCGATCTTCTGGATTTCGTGTGATGTACGGAAACCGTCGAAGAAATGGAGGAAAGGAATGCTGGATTTGATAGCTGAGAGGTGTGCTACAGCCGCCATGTCCTGAGCTTCCTGTACAGAACCTGAAGCGAGCATTGCGAAGCCTGTCTGGCGGCAAGCCATAACGTCCTGATGGTCACCGAAGATTGACAATGCGTGAGAAGCCAGCGCACGTGCTGAAACGTGGAATACTGCCGGAAGCATCTCGCCTGCAATCTTGTACATGTTAGGGATCATGAGGAGAAGTCCCTGGGATGCGGTATATGTGGTGGTAAGAGCGCCGGCCTGGAGAGATCCATGAACAGCTCCGGCAGCACCTCCTTCACTCTGCATTTCAGTAACTTTCACTGTTTCGCCCCACAAGTTCTTTTTTCCGTGGGCCGCCCACTCGTCAATGTTCTCTGCCATTGTCGAAGATGGTGTGATAGGGTAAATCGCAGCGTGCTCACTGAAAAGGTAAGCGATCTGGGATGCAGCGAAATTACCATCACAAGTGATGAATTTCTTTTCTTTTGCCATATTCGTTTATGTTTATGTAATTAGTTTGCCTTTTACAATGTCTCAAGACCTTCTACGGTCACAATGGAACCTGCAATTCTCTTTACCAGGCCCTGAAGGACTTTGCCCGGACCTATTTCCATAAAATAATCTGCTTCGTCAGCCAGCATGTTCTTTACGGACTGGGTCCATTTTACAGGTGCTGTGAGCTGTGCGAGCAGATTCTCTTTTATAAGTTTAGGGTCCTGTGTAGGCTGCGCGGTATAGTTCTGGTAAATAGGGCAGATCGGTGCCTTGAACTCCGTTGCCTCTATTGCCTCTCCGAGCTCGACTCTCGCCGGCTCCATGAGAGGCGAGTGGAAGGCTCCGCTTACTGCAAGCGGCAATGCCCTCTTGGCTCCTTCTGCCTTGGCTCTGTCGCAAGCTTCCGCAACTGAATCTTTTTCTCCTGAAATCACGACCTGGCCGTCGCAGTTGTAGTTCGCCGGAATTACGAGACCGTGGCAAGACTTGCAGAGTGCTTCTACTTGCTCGTTTTCAAGTCCGATGATGGCTGCCATCGTGCCAGGGACCTGCTCGCAGCATTTCTGCATAGCCTTTGCCCTTATTGCAACGAGTTTCAACGCGTCTTCGAAAGTGATGGCATGGCTTGCCGCAAGTGCGGAGAACTCTCCGAGGGAGTGTCCTGCTACCATGTCCGGCTGGAACTGGTCATAACATGCCGTAAGAATGACCGAATGAAGGAAAATCGCAGGCTGGGTGACCTTTGTGGCCTTCAATGCCTCCGGCGTTCCTTCGAACATTATGTCTGTAATCTTGAATCCTAGAATCTCATTGGCCTTCTCGAACATTTCTCTGGCCTTCTGACTCTTCTCATATACTTCTTTGGCCATACCCGGGAATTGTGCTCCCTGACCTGGAAATACATATGCTTTCTTCATACCTTAATTATATGATTTTTTAATAAATACTCTAACCTAACGTCTTTTCCGCAAGTTAACTTCTTGCGTAGCAGATACAATACGCCCTACCACAGGCAAAATTAATCAAAATCTTAGAGAAAAGCGAAAATTATTGCGGAATAATCATTAACTTTGTGTCAGCAAAGAGGAACAATCACCTGTTCCTTTATTTTTGCCCCCATAGTCTAATGGATAGGATTTCAGATTCCGGTTCTGACGGTAGAGGTTCGAATCCCCTTGGGGGTACCAAACCAAAGCGCTCTGACTCAGCAAGTCAGAGCGCTTTCTTTAATACCTGTCATTTGCACCATTTGTCCAGCCAGTCGAAATATTCCCTGTGCCAGAATAGTGCGTTCTGCGGCTTGAGAATCCAGTGGCACTCGTCCGGGAAGACTATGAGCTTGGACGGAACGCCCATCATCTGTGCAGCGTTGAATGCGGCCATGCCCTGGTCATAAGGAATACGGAAGTCCATGCCGCCGTGGATGCAGAGAATCGGCGTGTTCCATTTCGTTACATTGTCTGCAGGGCAATGCGTGTAGTGCCATTTTGCTTTCGCTGCAGAACTCCATGGAGAACCAGCCTGTTGGAGACCTCCGAAGGTGATGCCGTCACCTGCAGGACCTGTCTGTCCAGGAGTGTATGCGAATTCCGTCATACCGCCGTTGTCCCAGTTGCAGAACCACATCTCTTCAGTCTCGTAGTACATGTATTTCTCGTCGAAGATACCCGCATGTGCGATGAAGCAATCGAACAGATTCTCATGCACGCCTGCGAGATAGTAAACGGAATAACCGCCATAACTTGCCCCGCATGCAGCCATCTTGCCGATAAACGGTTCAGCTTTCATTTCCTTCGCTGCGGAAATGTAATCCTGGATGTTCAGACCTGAATAGTCGCCGGAAATCTGCTCGCACCACTCCTGGCCGAACGCCGTGGTCCCGCGTCTGTTAGGCAGTACCACCACATATCCCTGTGCCGCCATGAGCCTGTAGTTCCATCTGTAGGACCATGACTGGCTGATAGTTCCCTGAGGACCGCCGAGGCAGATGAGGATGGACGGATAAACCTTTGTGGAGTCGAACTGAGGAGGGTACATCACCCAAGTCAGCATGTCTTTTCCGTCCACGGTCTTGACCATGCGCGCTTCCATCTTGTGGTCTGCCAGCTGCGAAAGGATGTGCTCGTTCTCCTTGGTTATCTGAACGGTAGAACCGTCTTCAGCTGAAACACTTACGAGCTCGGTAGGGAAGTCCATGCTGCACCATGAAGCGAGGAGGGTAGTGCCTTTGTCAGACTTCTGGACAGCAAACGGAGAATTGTAGTCACACCACTGAGTGTCAGACGTTATGCGGCTGATCGTGCCGTCGACATTGGCCTTGAAGATGCCTTGGAGTCCCTCCGCGAGAGCATTGAAATAAATGGTCCTGGAGTCGTCGTCCCATACAGGTGCGGCAGCATTGTACTTGAAACCGGCCGTCAGGTCGCGGATTGCGCCGGCCTTGCCGTCGGCGACATCGGCCACCATCAGTCTGGTCTTGTCGGCCTCATATCCGTCCCTGGCCATACTCAGCCATGCAATGTGCTGACCGTCAGGGCTCCACGTAGGCTCGGTGTCATATCCGCCGCCCATGGGAATGACATTGCAGGAACCGTCGGCGACATTGTAAATATAGATTTCGGTGTTCGTGCTGAAAGCGTATTCCTTGCCCGCCTTCTTCTTGCAGGAATATGCGATATACTTTCCGTCCGGACTCCAATCCAGCTGCTCCATCCCTCCGAAAGGCTCCGTCGGCAGCTCGTAAAGCTTGTCCTCTGACGCGAGTATGTCAATGCTCTTTTCCGGGGAAATTCCTTCGCCGAAATCGGCAATGAAAGTGTGTGGGAGTTCGGTTACCCAGTGGTCCCAATGCCTGTACATCAGGTCTTCCGCAACGTACGCCGTGGCTTTGTCCAGTTTCGGATCGGTGTCGGAAGGCTGCTTTACGTCGCTATGTATATAGCTGACATACATTACCTTGCTCTCGTCCGGAGAAAGTTTGAAATCGCCGATTCCTGCCGGAACGTTGCTCATCTGCACCCTCTTCACGAGTTTAGGCGACTTGCCGTCGATTCCGCGCAATGCAGTTTTCCATATCTGCCCTCCCTGGATGTAGGCGATGCCTTTTCCGCCGTCAATCCATCTGGCGCAGCTGATGCTCTTGCCGTCCTTGGTCAGCTGTCGTGGCTCTGTCCCGTCTGCATTGATTATGAACAGATTGCGGCAGCTTCTATTCTCCTCGATCGAGGTGTAGCTCACGCCGTAGAGGATGTGTTTTCCGTCCGGAGAAAGTTGCGGATCCGAGAGCCTTCCGAATGCCAGAAGGGCCTCCGGAGTCATTTTTCCATCCTTGATTTCGATCTGCGACGGTCCGATGTAGTCCGCCGACTTTTCTTCACTTGTACAGTTCATTGCCAATAATGCGCTGATTGCCAATGCGGTCATCCCGCCTGTCTTGATTAAACCTTTCATTATGCTGTGTGTTTTGTTTCAGCTTATCTTGCTGTAGTCCTGCCGGAAATACTTCTCCTTGCGCAGTTCCTGAAGCAGCGGCCTGTTCTTCAGTTGCGACAGGTCCGGGTCCTGCTCCAATATATGCGAAGCGTAGTCTCTCGCATCCGAAAGTATCTGCCCGTCTTTCGCCAATGACGCTATGGACAGCTCGATAGGCAGTCCGCTCTGCTGCGTGCCCTCCAGATCTCCAGGCCCCCTCATCTTCATATCTTCTTCCGCCAATACGAATCCGTCCTCGGTCTTGCACAGAAGGTCAAGTCTTTTCTTTGATTCATCGCTGAGCTTGTTGCCGCGAACCAGGATGCAATACGATGCGCCGCCCCCTCGTCCGACACGTCCGCGCAGCTGATGGAGCTGACTGAGGCCGAACCTTTCAGGACTTTCAATGACCATGACCGTGGCATTGGGCACATCCACTCCCACTTCGATTACCGTGGTGGAAACCAATATGTTGGCGCGTCCTGCCACGAAAGCGTTCATGTTGAAAGCCTTGTCCTCGTCGCTCTGCTGCCCGTGGACGATCGCTACCTTGTACGGCGGAAACGGAAATGCCTGGACTATCTCTTCATAACCGCTTTCCAGATTCTTGTAATCCAGTTTTTCATTGATGAAAATCATAGGATAGACCACGTAGGCCTGATGCCCCTTGGCTATCTGTTCCCTCATGAAATGGAAAAGCTGCAATTTCTGCCGTTCGGTTATCTGTACCGTCTGTATCGGTATTCGTCCCGGCGGCATTTCATCGATGACGGACACGTCCAGATCCCCGTACAAAGTCATTGCCAATGTCCTCGGAATCGGCGTCGCCGTCATGACCAATATGTGCGGAGGCACGCCGGTGCCCGTTTTCTGCCAAAGTCGCGCCCGCTGGTCCACGCCGAACCGGTGCTGCTCGTCAATGATTGCCAGCCCGAGCCTCTTGAACACGACATTGTCTTCGATCAATGCGTGCGTGCCTACGATAATTCCCGTTTTCCCCGAAGCAAGGTCCGCGAGCAATGTCTTCCTCTCCGATGCCTTGGTGGTTCCGGTCAATATCGTTATTTCTACACCTGTTCCGGACAGGTATTTGCGGATGTTTGCAAAATGCTGTCTTGCAAGCACTTCAGTCGGTGCCATTATGCAGGACTGATATCCGTTTCCGTATGCGATCAGCGCCGAGAGGACAGCCACCATAGTCTTTCCTGACCCCACGTCACCCTGAAGCAGCCTGTTCATCTGCCTGCCGCTCATCATGTCGGCGCGGATCTCCTTTATCACCCGCTTTTGCGCCCCCGTCAGGCTGTACGGCAATGCATTGTAACAGATATTGAACGCGTCGCCGACTTTCGGCATCGGTATTCCGTGCTCGTTCCGGCTTCTGATGTATTTCTGTTTCAGGAGCGAAAGCTGGAGGAAGAAAAGTTCCTCGAATTTCAGACGGTATTCCGCCTTCCGCAAGGCGTTCATGTCCTTCGGAAAATGTATGTTCGTCAATGCAAATGCCAGTGGGACAAGCCCTTTCTCTTTCAATATATATTCGGGCAATGTTTCTGTGACGGTGCCGGAAACGCTCTGCAGGGCCGCTGCCATGATTTTGTTCATCACCTTTCCGGTGATGCCGGCATTTTTCAATTTCTCCGTAGATGGATATACGCCGGTCATTGTGCCCGCCGGCAGCGGCTGGCTGGAAACGACATCGTCCACTTCCGGATGCACCATGTTCATCCATCCGTTGTAGAATGACGGCTTGCCGAAAAATATGAAGGTCTTTCCCGGCTGGAGCTTTGCCAGCATGTATTTTATGCCCTTGAAGAAGACAAGTTCCATCTGTGCGCTTTCATCGGCAATCATGACGCTCAGCCTGCTCACGGCATTGAACTTGGCATCGGAAGGGTCTACGGCATTGCCGCTCTTGTCCAGGACAGTCGCTGACAAGACCCGGGCGCGCACCTGGATGTATGCGCTGTCGGTCCGGATATCTGCGATGGGAATGATCGTACTCCGGTCAATGTATTTGTACGGATATGTCCTTATGAGGTCTTTGACGGTCTTTATACCCAATTCGGATTCCAGAAGAAGGGCTCTTTTCGGCCCTACTCCTTTAAGAAACTGTATTTCCGGCTTGAGTTCCGTCTGCATTGTCAATTTATTCAATCTGAGGTCTTCCAGAGCGCTCAGGTCTGTTGTCTTCTGGTGTCCTTACCTGCATTTTTCCTGCTTCCAACTTGTCGTATGCCGCTCTATGCTTGTAAATGTCGATTGCGGCATATATTGCGGAAATCATTGACATAGGATCCGCCTCGTCGCGTCCTGCCATTGAAAATGCCGTGCCGTGGTCCGGCGAAGTCCTTACTATCGGGAGTCCGGCGGTGAAATTCACGCCGTCCTCGAAGTCGAGTGCCTTGAACGGGGCAAGTCCCTGGTCGTGGTACATTGCCAATGTCGCATCGAACTTGCTGTAGTTCGCGAGACCGAAGAATCCGTCAGGAGAGTAAGGTCCGAATGCCATGATGCCTTCGTCGTTGGCCGCCTTGACTGCCGGTGCGATGATGGTCTCTTCCTCGTCGCCGAGAAGTCCGTCGTCGCCGCAATGCGGATTAAGCCCGAGAACTGCAATCTTAGGATATGCAATGCCGAAATCACGTTTCAGCGATGCGTTCATGAGACGGAGTTTCGTAAGGATTTTCTCGGCGGTGATGCTGGACGGAACATCTTTAAGAGGAATGTGTCCTGTGACTACACCGATCTTCAACTGGCTGCTGATCATGAACATAGTCACGTCTTTTACGCCGAATTCCTGTTTCAGATACTCTGTGTGGCCTGTAAATCCGAAGCCGGCATTGGTCATCGCCCTCTTGTTTATCGGGCCTGTCACCAGAACGTCGATGTCTCCGCTTTTCAGGTCAGCCACGGCTCTTTCCAATGCTGTGATGGCGGATTTCGCTGAATCGGGAGTGGCCTGGCCGGGCTCCACATAGACATTGTCAGGAAGACAATTCAGGATGTTGATTTTCTTGACCTTGGCATCTTTCGCAGAATTGATTACGTAAGTGTCAAGCTGTTCGAGGTTATGTATCTGTTTCCTGTAGAAACCGAAAATCTTGGAAGAACCGTAGATTACCGGGGTGAAGCCGTCCAGTATCCTGGCATCAGCCAGCGCTTTGATGATGACTTCGTAACCGATACCGTTGCCGTCGCCTTGTGTGATCCCGACGGTGAGTTTATTATTGATCATGGCAATATGTCTTTTTAATTATCCTCTCAAATTTACGAAACTGTTTTGATTTTCCAATGCTGACGTCGTCATGCTTCGAAAAGTCCTTGGTTTCCGGCTATGGAATCTTCATAACCGGTATCTGCCGGAAGCTGTTCTCCACGGGAAAATGCTCCTGCGCCGGCATCTACCGCCAATGCGTCGCATCTTTCGTTTTCCGGGTGCCCGGCATGTCCTTTGAGCCAATGGAATATTACGTGGTGCTGCCTGTAAATCATCAGGAAACGCTTCCAGAGGTCCGGATTCTTGACCTTCACGAAACCTTTGGACTCCCATTTCCGCAGCCATCCTTCATTTATCGCCTTGACGACATAAGACGAGTCGCTCCAGATTTCGACTTCCGCATTTTTCCATTTTATGGCTTCCAGGCCCTTGATTACGGCCAGAAGTTCCATCCTGTTGTTGGTGGTGCGTATGAATCCGCCGCTCATTTCTTTTTCCAGGCCGGAGCATTTCATCACTACGCCATAGCCTCCCGGACCGGGATTGCCGCTGGAGGCACCGTCGGTGTAAATATATATTATAGGTCTGCGATTCTCCATTTTATTCAATTATAAATACAAATTTACTTCTTTTCGACAAAAAATGAATATCTTTGCAGTCCAATAGATCTGATATGAAGAGCAAATTTTTATCAATATTGATGACAGCTGCAGCTGTGATGCTGCTGGCGTCATGCGGTTCGAAGACATCCCGCAACATCAATTATCTGCAGGAAGCGCAGAAAGACACTACAGTAACCATGCTTCCGGAGGAAGGTATCCTGGTACAGCCTAAGGATATGATTTCCATCGTAGTGTCCAGCAGAAATCCTGAACTGTCAGCCATGTTCAATCTTACCAATGTCAGCTATCAGGCCGGCGGTGAGACATCTACGACAGGTTCATATAACCGTATCCTCGGATATTCAGTGGACAACAACGGCAACATTGATTTTCCTATCGTCGGCAAGATCAATGTTTCAGGGCTTACAAGATGGCAGGTTGCGGACAAGGTGAAAGAAGAGCTCGTTTCCAGAAATTTGCTGAAAGACCCTGTCATTTCCGTGGAGTTCCTGAATTTCAAGGTCTCCGTGCTCGGTGAAGTGGCACATCCGGGAACCTACACGGTTACCGGTGACAAGATTACCTTGCTGGAAGCATTGAGTCTCGCAGGAGACCTTACGATATATGGCCGCCGCGACCGTGTCTGCGTCATCCGCGAAATCAACGGCAAGCGTACGGTCTACATCAATGACCTCAGGTCAATGGATCTGTTCACTTCGCCTTCATATTACCTGAAACAGAACGACGTGGTCATGGTCGAGCCGAACAAAGTCAGGGCAGGACAGTCCACGATCAACGAGAACAGCTTGAAATCCACATCTTTCTGGATGTCAGTCGGTTCTTTCCTGGTGACTATTGCCAACCTTATTATTGCAATTTCTAAATAACTGATACGATATATTGATGGAAAACCTTGAAAAACAGCCGTTCAACGGCAATGACCAGGGAGAAGAAGATTTCCTCAGTCTGGCAGAAATCTGGGCATTGATATGGAATCACAAGAAATGGTATGCCGTTTCCGTGGTGATCTGCGTATTTTTTGCAGCCTTCTATATATATAGGACATCGCCGACATTCAGCAGAACGGCGAAGGTCATCATTGATGACAGTAATGAGAACTCTACCTTGAGGGATTTGGCTTCGTTTACCGGTGGCATGTCGCGTTACAGAACTTCCGGCATGTCGAATGTCTACAATGAAATCGAGGCGTTCTCTTCACCGGACATCATGTCTACGGTTATTCAGAAGCTTGGACTTGAGACCTCCTACAGGGAGAAACAGTTCCTGCGTTCAAGGGAATTGTTCCAGAATTCTCCTGTAACCGTGCTGCAGGCCGGGGATAACCACGTTTCAGCATATTCCTTCGAACTTGCCAAAAGCGGTGACAGCACATTCGTGTTGAAGAAATTCCGTGTGGCCGGCAAGGATGTGGATGAATTGGATGAGACAGTAGAAGGACGTCTCAGAGATACATTGGATACTCCTGTCGGCAAGCTCGTAGTGCTTCCGTCAATGGTTTATGGTGATTGGAAGAAGCCGAAACCGATATATGTCAGTTGGGTAAGTCCCAGACGTCTGGCCAAGGCTTATACGAAGAGTCTTTCAGTCTCATTGTCCGGCAAGGAATCCACCGTTCTCGTGCTTACGTTCAAGGACAGGTTCCCTGCGCGTGCCGAAAGCGTTCTCCGTACTCTCATTGATGTCTACAATACTCAGTGGGTGGAAAACAAGAATAAGTCGGCAAGAAACACCACTTCTTTCATCAATGACCGTCTGGTCATCATCGAGAAGGAACTCGGTGGCGTGGAGGAGGACTTGAAAGATTATAAGGCTTCTCATAAAATCACTGATATCCAGTCTCTTTCTGCATCATATATGGAAGCTTCTTCGCAATTCAAGACGAGATCTTTCGAGGTAAGCAACCAGCTTGCCATTGCGAAATTCATCAAGGAGTATCTGGACAACCCTGCACATGACGGAGCGCTGTTGCCTGCAAATTCAGGTATTGAGAGCACTACCATCGAGGCGCAGATCAGAGAATATAACCAGATTGTCCTCAATAGGGACCGTCTCATCAATGACAGCAGCAATGAAAACCCGTTGGTAGCTGACTTGAACCAGAGCATCGCCTCTCTCAAGGTGGCCATCAACCGTTCAGTAGATAACCTCATTTCGACTCTTGAACTC
>FR882195.1:102730-103832 GCA_000434935.1 Bacteroides sp. CAG:709
GAACTCCAGGCACAGAAAGTGGATGCAGAGGAAAATGCCATCATGTCGAAGATTTCCAACACTTCAGGACAGGAGCTCCAGCTGCTCTCCATCGAGCGTCAGCAGAAGATCAAGGAGGAACTGTATGTGTTCCTTCTCAAGAAGAGAGAGGAGAACGAGATTGCAAGTCTTGTCAATGTCGGCAATACCCGTCTTGTGATGGCTCCTGACGGTTCTGACTTCCCGGAGTCTCCGAACAAGAAGATGATAGCACTTGTAGCCCTCTTCCTCGGACTTGGTATTCCTTTCGGTATCTTCTTTGTGCTCAAGCAATTGGACAATAAGGTCAAGACTCATTCCGATATTGCTTCCTTGAAAGTGCCTTTCCTTGCAGAAGTGCCTGAAATTGAAGGCGATACCAGCTGGAAGGATAAGTTCCGCAAGAAGGAGACGGATTCTCATGACAGGAGAATCGTGGTCGAGGCTTCCAACAGGAATGTCATCAATGAAGCATTCAGGGTAATGAGAACGAATCTCGATTTCATGACTTCGCAGTCTCATGGCTGCAAGAAGATAATGGTCACATCATTCAATCCTAATGCCGGCAAGACATTCGTAATCATGAACATTGCCGCCACCATGGCATTGAGGGGTGCGAAAGTGCTGATTGTGGACCTTGATTTGCGTAAGGGAACATTGGGCATCGAGCTGAATATGAACAGGACAGGAGTTTCAGCATACTTGAACGGCAAGATTTCAGATCCGGTTCCTGCAATACAGAATTTGAGGGAGAATCTCGATGTCCTGACCGTAGGCTCATTGCCTCCTAATCCTGCGGAACTTCTCGATTCCGAGAGATTCCGCGGTATGATGGATATCTTGGCAGAGCATTACGACTATGTCTTCATGGATTGTCCTCCTATCGACATCGTAGCCGACAGCTCCATTATCGCGAAGAGCGCGGATTATACTATCTTCGTGATGAGGGCCGGTCTGTTCGACAAACGCGGATTGCCTTTCCTCAATGATTTGTATGCAAGCAAGGTATACAGCAACATGTCGCTTGTTCTCAACGGCGTGGACCTTACTGCCAGAAAGTATGGTAATTACAGCCGATACGGCA
>FR882195.1:103851-153108 GCA_000434935.1 Bacteroides sp. CAG:709
ATACGGTTACGGCTACGGCTATGGCAATACTGATTCCGGTTCAGTCAACAGCTAGGTGATGTTCGGATTTTTCAGCAGCAGGACAAGTCTGCACGATACAGGCCTCATGAAAGGCTTTACGGATAATCATTCGCATATCCTCTATGGTGTGGACGACGGTGTCGGCACCAAGGAAGAAGCGTTGTCAATATTGTCTCTCATGGAAGACGAGGGCGTGAAGACCGTCTGGTGTACGCCCCATTTTATGGAGGATGTCCCGAACAAGACAGCCGATATACGTGAAAAGTTCGAGAACCTCAAGTCTGCGTGGACAGGAAGCATTGAACTCAAACTTGCTTCTGAAAACATGCTGGACAACCTTTTCAAGGAACGGCTTGAGACCCGAGACTTTCTGTTTCATGGTGACGGCAAACTGCTGGTGGAAACATCTACCTGGGCTGCTCCGATGGATTTCTGGGACATGATTGACAGTATTCTGATAGCTGGCATCAAGCCGGTGGTGGCACATCCGGAACGCTATCGCTATATGCAGATGAAAGACTACAAGCGTCTTGTCGATATGGGTGCGGAATTGCAGTTGAATCTGCCGTCCATAATAGGTGTATATGGCGACAACGTATCACGCAAGGCCGAAGCGATTTTGGATAAGGGATGGTATTCCATGGTAGGAACGGATTGTCACAGATTCCGTGCCCTGGAAAGTCAATTGTCTTGCAAAATCCTTTCACAGAGCACGGTAACCAAGTTGAAATCTTTGATGAGCCGTTAGTCTCTTCCTGATTTCCTATATTCTTCCAATGCTGCCCGCAGGACTATTATGGCTCTGCGCAAGTCTTTGGTGTTCAGTACGTATGCCATTCTGACTTCATCAAGACCCAGTCCAGGTGTGGCGTAGAAGCCTGAAGCAGGTGCCATCATCACCGTTTCGCCGATGAATTCCGGCTCCGGAACATCAGGGCCAGGCAGAGGATCGCTGAAATGGATCTTTCCGTCATCCGTGGCGTTGCCCTCATCGTTTTCCTTGTAGCAGAAATCGGTCAGGCACCATTTGCAGAAATCCTCGGCATTTTTCACCGGGAGCCTGGCCACGGTATAGAATGCGCCTTCCGGCATTGGGGTGTAGACCCCCGGAATCTCGTTCAATGCCTTGATAAAGAAGTCTCTGCGTGCCTTGTACTCCTTGAAGCATTTTTTCGAATACAGTTCGGTGCCTTCTACGGACGCCTCTGCGGCTATTTGTCCCAGAAGCGGCGGGCTGAGTCTGGATTGACAGAACTTCATCAATGCTTCGCGCACGGCGTCATTGCGGGTGACGACCATGCCGATTCTGATTCCGCATTCGGAGTATCTCTTTGATACAGAGTCTACTACTATGACATTGTCCTCGATGCCGAACAGCGTCAGCGCGGAAACGTAAGGTTCGTCGGTATAGACGAATTCGCGGTACACTTCGTCAGCGATGAGGAACAGGTCATATTCTTTCACCAGATCCCTCAGCTGGAACAATTCTTCCGGAGAATACAGGTAGCCTGTAGGATTGTTCGGATTGCATATCAGTATCGCCTTTGTCTTGGGGGTGATGGCTTTCCGGAAATCTTCGGCGGACGGAAGCGCAAACCTGTCCTCGATACGCGATGTCACTGCTTTCACTGTGAGTCCGGCGGCTTTCGCAAACCCGAGATAGTTCGCATAACCAGGTTCTGTGATGATTACCTCGTCTCCCTCATCGAAACAGGTCAGGAATGTAGCCAGCAACGCCTCGGAGCCGCCTGCGGTAACGATAATCTGTTCCGGGGACAGGTCAATGCCGAATTTCCTGTAATAGACGGCAAATTTGTCCCGCAAGGACTTCAAGCCTTGGCTCGGGCTGTATTCCAATGTCTTTCTGCCTATCTTTCTTACGGCATTCAATGCCTTTTCCGGCGTCGGCAGGTCAGGCTGTCCGATGTTCAGATGATAGACTTTCATTCCACGTTTCTTGGCCTGGTCGGCAAACGGGGTCAGCTTACGTATCGGCGAAGCTGGAAGTTCGATTCCTCTCTGGGATACTTGTGGCATATATTTCAGTTATTAGTCTTGCTAATATAGCGGTTAGCATTTTTATTTACAATAGGTTAGACCTGTCGAAACATATTTACTTGCGGAAATTTCATAATGCACACGTTTTTCATTATATTTGCATGTTTGTATAAAAATCGATTAACGATGGCTTTAGTAGACATAATAAAGAAAGTGTTCGGCACCAAGTCCGAGCGAGACATGAAACAGGTCAAGCCTATTCTGGAAAAAGTGCTTGCCGCATACGAAAGCATTGACAAACTTTCGAACGACGAGCTGAGAGCGAAGGCCGAGGACCTCAAGAGGCGGATCCGTGAAGTCGAGGAGCCGTTTGAAAAGAGAATTGCCGAAATCAAGGAACAGCTTGAAAGTGATATTCCGGTGAGTCAGAAGGAGTCTCTTGCGACTGAGTCTGACAAGCTTGTGAAGGACGAAGATGCTGAGATTGAGAAGATTCTGAACGAGATTCTTCCTGACGCTTTCGCGATAATGAAGTCTACGGCGCGCAGGTTTGCGCAGAATCCGATAGTGGAAGTTACTGCCAATGATTTCGACAGGAATCTCAGTGCTTCCCATGACTTCGTGAAGATCGAAGGCGACAAGGCATTGTGGCAGAACCATTGGATGGCCGGCGGTAACGAGGTCACCTGGGATATGGTCCACTATGACGTGCAGATCATCGGAGGTATCGTCCTCCATCAGGGAAAGATTGCCGAGATGGCTACCGGTGAAGGAAAGACCCTCGTCGCGACGCTTCCGGTTTTCCTGAATGCGCTTGCAGGAAAGGGTGTCCACATGGTGACCGTGAACGACTACCTCTCCAAACGAGACTCTGAGTGGATGGGACCTCTGTACATGTTCCATGGACTTTCCGTGGATTGCATTGACAAGCATGAGCCTAACAGCGATGCGCGCAGAAGGGCGTATGAGTGCGATGTGACCTTCGGTACGAACAATGAATTCGGTTTCGACTATCTCCGTGACAACATGGCCACGGGCATGAAGGACCTCGTACAGCGCAAGCATCATTTCGCAATCGTCGATGAGGTCGACTCCGTGCTCATCGATGACGCCAGGACTCCGCTCATCATTTCCGGTCCGGTGGCCAAGTCACAGGATGACGAGCAGTTCAAGATTTTCAGACCTTATGTCGAGAAACTTTACAGCAATCAGCGCGCTCTCGTCACCAAGACATTGAACGAGGCGAAGAAGGCTATTGCCGACGGCAATGAGGACGAGGGAGCCAAACTCCTGTTCCGTTGCCACAAGGGACTCCCTAAATATCAGCCGCTTATCAAGTTCTTGAGCGAGCCGGGTATGAAGCAGCTCATGCAGAAAGCAGAGAATTTCTATATTCAGGACAATGAGCGCAACATGCCTGAGGTTACGGATGACCTCTATTTCGTGATCAACGAGCAGCAGCACTCCGTGGATATGACCGACAAGGGTCATGACATGTTGGCTGCCGAGGTGTCCGACCCGAGTTTCTTCATCCTTCCTGATGTCGGTTCAATGGTGGCCGACATTGAAAAAAGTGAAGAATCTCCGGCAGAGAAGCAGAGCCGCAAGGATGCCCTCATGGAAGATTATGCACTCAAGAGCGAGCGCGTCCATACCGTGATCCAGCTTCTCAAGGCTTATGCAATGTTCGAGAAGAACGTCGACTATATCATTTCCGATGACGGCAAGGTGAAGATCGTGGATGAGCAGACTGGCCGTATCATGGAAGGAAGACGTTGGAGCGACGGTCTCCACCAGGCTGTCGAGGCCAAGGAAAATGTGGCGGTAGAAGCTGCTACACAGACATTTGCCACGATTACGCTTCAGAACTACTTCAGAATGTATCACAAGCTTGCCGGTATGACCGGTACGGCAGAGACTGAGGCTGGTGAGTTCTGGTCCATATATAAATTGGATGTAGTGGTCATCCCGACGAACAGACCTGTAATCAGGAAAGATGGTGATGACCTTATCTATAAGACCAAAAAGGCTAAATATGCAGCTGTAATCAATAAGATAGTTGAGTTGCGTGCAGAGGGAAGGCCGGTGCTCGTGGGTACCACGGACGTGGAGACATCAGAGCTCCTCAGCCGTATGCTCAAGATGCGCGGTATTCCTCACAATGTGCTCAATGCCAAGCAGTTTGCAAGAGAGGCTGAGATTGTCGCACAGGCCGGTCAGTCAAGTACCGTAACCGTGGCCACCAACATGGCAGGTCGAGGAACCGATATCAAGCTTTCTCCTGAAGTGAAGGCAGCAGGAGGTCTTGCAATCATCGGTACGGAGCGTCATGACAGCCGTCGTGTCGACCGNNCAGCCGTCGTGTCGACCGTCAGCTCCGTGGTCGTGCCGGACGTCAGGGTGACCCTGGTTCATCTACTTTCTATGTGTCTCTGGAAGACAAGCTGATGCGTCTGTTCGGTTCCGAGCGTATCGCGTCCATCGTGGACAAGCTCGGTATGACCGATGAGGATGCTCTTGAAAGCAAGATGTTGTCGAACAGCATTGAAAAAGCCCAGAGGAAAGTCGAGGAGAACAACTTCGGTATCCGTAAGAGATTGCTGGAGTATGATGATGTGATGAACTATCAGCGTGAGGCGATATATTCCAGAAGACGTAATGCACTTTCAGGAGAGCGTATCGAGATTGACGTCATGAACATGATGATCGATGCTTCCGAGGTGATTGTCAATAATGCCGAGGGCATGAGCTACGATGATTTCTCTTCATATCTCATGGCGCAGCTGTCCATCGATCCGGGTTTTGACGAAGCTTTCTGGTCAGATGCCAAGAAGGATGATATCAAGAAGGCTCTTACGGACCATATGATGGAAGTTTACGGCAGACGTATGGATGCCATGATCGCCAAGGTTTATCCGTTCATCAAGGATGTGTATGAGAAACAGGGTTCGAGATGGCAGAACATTGCCGTTCCTATCACTGACGGCCGTAAGGTCCTCCAGCTCGTCATCGACCTCAAGAAGGCTTATGATACTGAAGGAAGGGAACTTACGAAGACATTGAGCAAGTCCATCATCCTTTACCAGATAGATGATCATTGGAAGCAGCAGCTCAGGGATCTTGATGATCTCCGCCAGTCAGTCCAGAATGCGGCATACGAGCAGAAAGACCCTCTCGTAATCTACAAGCTTGAGAGCTACAATCTTTTTGCGGCAATGCTTGAGGCGCTGGACAAGGATGTGCTTTCATTCCTTTTCCGTGCAGCGATCTTCTTGAGAGATCCGGATCAGGCACAGCAGGCGAGAGAGCCGCAGCCTAAGCAGGACATGTCCAGAATGCAGACCCAGCGCGGCGACCTTACCACCAATGGCGGCCAGCCGAAGGCCAAGATGCCTGTCCATGTGGAGAAGAAGATAGGAAGAAATGATCCATGCCCATGCGGTTCGGGACTCAAATACAAGAACTGCCACGGCAAGGGACTTGTTTAGTATTGAAGTTGAATGATTTAATAAGTGTATTTGCACGATGAGCAATAAAACACAGACGCCGGTTGTCAATGTAAATGAAGTCAGCAGGATTTCCACCGGTACGGTGATTAAGGGGGAGATCAATTCTCCTAACGATATAAGGATTGACGGCGTTTTCGAAGGCAAGATTTTCTCCAAGGGCAGGGTAGTCGTAGGAGAAAAAGCGGAAATCAAGGGCGATATCGTCTGCGACAATGTAGATTTCTGGGGAAAAATGACAGGAAGCCTTTTCGTACGTGATACATTGACCCTTAAAGATACTTGTTCGGTGAATGGAGATTTGCACGTACAGAGACTTGTCGTAGAGCTCGGAGCGCATTTCGACGGAACCTGCAAAATGCTGAAGGAAGGTGAATTCGAACATGTTTCGAAACCTGCCGCCCAGGAAGAGGTCGAAGCGGTCAAATAATTGACAATCATTTATTTGAATTGAAATTTCATAGAAAAGCAACTTGGAGTCTGATTCAGGTTGCTTTTAGTATTTATGGTTGATACGACTTTATTAAAATTTTTTAGATAAACGTTTTTGGAGACGGAAAAATTCGTATATTAGCGGCCGAAAAACTGAAGAAGATTTCTGTGGTAATGGTGTTATTGGAATTAGCCACATATTTCTTTGGCGCGGTCGTGAGTCTGGTTGTTGCTATATTTCTGTTCGGCGTCAAAATCAAAAGCAAAGGCGAGGGGTCGTTTTACCGGGTGAAACTTCTCTTGGCTACTTGTGCGTCTATTGACGTGATACAATATACCGGAAATCTCTTGTGCATCTGGAATGGTTTTGATTATCTGCTGCTTGACAAATTCGTGGTGCCTGTAGCGTTCTATGTGCAGATATATCTCGTGTCGTTTGCTTTTCTGGCACTTCTGCATTCTCGTCTCAACGTGTTGAAATACAGAATAATACTGCCTGTCCCGATTCTGTTGGTTTCAGCGGCATACGTCATTGCATTTTGGAAGTTCAACGGATGGACAAGTTCCATGGAGAATTACATATCTTTTACCGGAACAATACCGGCAAGGTTGATATCCGCATTGTTGTATGCGATAATAATTCTGGAAGTAATCTTAGTGTTGGTAGCAGCGTGCGTCCGAATCATCAAGTATCGTGATATAATAGGAAACTATTTCTCCGGGCAGCAGAAAATTTCAAGTTCCAAGCCTATATTGTTGATTTTTGCCGTCATAACTTACATCGGTCTGGCATCCTTTGACTTTATAGCTTCCAACCCGGCCGTGGATATGGCGCTCATGTGGGTAAACACCATATTGTACATGTCCTTCGCCATCGTTGTCCTGAACTTGCAGGTTACATATATCGAGGCGTCTCCTGCATTTTCTCCTTCCATGTCTGACGAACCGTCTGACGTCGGACCGCAGATGGACGAAAATACATCCGGTGAGGATGTCAGACCTGCTGCGGCTGAATCCGACAATGCCGCCGACAGAAGATATGTAGAGGATATTGTAAGGGTCTGGAGCGGAAGGGACGACAAGCCTTATCTCAAGGATGGTATAACACTGGGCTCTGCAGCCGCCCAGATGGGCATCAGTCCCCGTTTCCTTTCCAGTTATATCAATGACATCTATGAGGTCAATTTCAATACCTGGATCAATATGCTGAGAATTGACTTCGTGAAGGCAGAACTGAAGAAAGGAACTGCTATGACAATGTCAGAGCTTGCATTGAAAGCCGGATTCAGTGAATTGGCAGCCATGTCCCGAGTATTCAAGCGGTTGGAAGGTGAGGCGCCATCCCAATTCAGAAACAAATTGAGCGGTAATATTTCTGAATAGAATGCTTGATATAAGCATTGAAAATGTCTAACTTTGTCAGTTATGACGCAAGAAATTTTTGAATTTTTTACCTACTTGTGTTGTGGGGTTGTTGATTTGGTGCTTGGGATTATTCTTCTCGGAGTACGGTTCGGCTATTCAGATGATTCTGACAAAGATTATTTTGTCGTAAAGAAATATGTGGCATTTGCATCATTTCTTGAAGTATTGGTTTTCATCGCTATTCTTGCCCTTCAGATTGTAGGGACCAATTTTCTTATGGTGAATCATTTCCTGGCTCCGCTGGTACTGTTTTTCCAATTGTTCATGTGTGCGTCAGCCATGCTTCATTTCATGCGCTTCCCGCGCATAACGCAGAAAAATCAGACTTTGCTTCTTCTGCCGGTGCTGCTGATTGCATTTGTCCATTATGCCGGTTTCTTCGTCAAAAACGGATTGATTATAGATGTGCAGGAATATACCCGTTATGTACATGCCGGATTCTCCATTACGTTGCGCTATCTTTTGCTGCTTGTCATTACCGTTGATGTCTGTTTCCTCGGCACTTGGCTTGTCCAGAGTTTTATCAGATATAATAAGATGCTCAGAAACTATTATTCCGGAAATGAACTTGTCGGGAATAAAAAACTGATGTCCGTCCGTATTGCTTTCTTCGTGTATTTCCTTCTTGGCGGAATCAATTTGTTATGGCTCTCAGAATTGGGAAGTGCTATCATAATGTTGGTAATAACCATCCTTTTCTGCTTCTTCGTGATTGACCTCATAAATCTGCAAAAACTTTTCTCTGCGGTGTCTCCGGCCTTTACTTATCAGCAGGAACTCATCGCCCAAGATATTGAAAATGAGCAGAAAAAGGAAGAAGTCAATATCGTCAATGATGTCAAGAACAATGCGAAGTCCTCATCATTCGAAAGCATTGTTACGGCATGGAAAGAGAATGAAAACAAATATTTCATGCGTGACGGCCTTACTCTTGGCGACACGGCAGACCAGATGGGCTTGAACCCGAGACTCCTCTCGGATTTTCTTAACAGTGTTTACGGCATGAATTTCAATTTGTGGATCAATTCTCTCCGTGTCGAGGAAATCCGTAAAATGTTGGATGCCGGCAACAAGTCATCATTGTCCGAACTTGCTCAACTGTCCGGTTTTACGGATGCATCGGCATTGTCCAAGGCATTCAAGAAGATTGTCGGAGTCTCGCCGACCCAGTATAAAGCAGCTTTAGTTCTTGATTCTCAATGTCCCGGTGCAGAATCCTGACGCCGCTTCCTTGTGAGTTATTATGATGATCGTCTTCGTGCCGGAGCATCGTGACAAACGCTCAAGGAGAGTATGTTCGGTGTTGCTGTCCAGCGCGGAAGTCGGTTCGTCCAGCAACATGATGCCTCCAGCTCTGAGCAGACCCCTGGCAATGGCTATTCTCTGGGCCTGTCCTTCACTGAGTCCTGTTCCGGATTCCCCGCAGATGGTGTCCAGTCCATCCGGAAGTTCCATGACGAATTCAGCTGCAGCATCGTACAGGGCGCCGGTCATTTCTTCTTCCGTGGCGTCCGGTTTTCCGAGCATCAGATTTTCCCGTATCGTTCCGCTTATGAGGGAATTCCCCTGCGGGACATAGATGAAATTGCATCTCGTCATTGCTCCTGCCGGCACTTCTTTCTCATTGTCGTACAATGTAATACGGCCGCTGTTCGGACTGAGCTGCGCCAATATGAGCCGTATCAATGTGCTTTTGCCGATACCGGTTTCGCCGATGATTTCCGTACGGCTGCCAGGCGTGAAATCGTATGAAAAATTACTGAAAACGCGCCTTGTGGAGTCCGGGTAGGAATAGTCCAGCCCGCTTATGCGTATTCCCGGGCATCCTGCCATCATTATCTGTTCTCCATGCTCCTCTTGTGGCAGAAAATCTATTTCACACAGCCGTTCGATAGAGGCGGATGTCCTTATCAATCCCGGTGCGAGTCGGCTGAATTCCACGGCAGGACGCTGTATCTGCGACACCAGCTGCAGGAACGCCGCCATGATACCGAAGGTCAATGTCCCGTTCATCAGACCGTACGCGCCCCAAATCAGCACCGTCGCGTAACCTGCTGCAAATCCGAGTCTTATCAATGTCCTCGAAAACAATGCATAGTCAGTCTTGGCCGTAACTTTCCGTGTCAGGTTCTCTTGCAGTCCATAAAGCGTATCCGATACCGCATCCGTCTGCTCAAATGCGGAAATAAGCATCCTGTGCCGTATGTTTTCCTGTATATGGCTCTGCACTTTGCTGTCCGTATCTTTTATGTCTCTGGATAACTTCCTCAGTCTCAGGAAGAAACTTTTGCTGAGGACCAATGCCACGGGCATAATGAAAAACAGCACGGCAGCAAGTCTCACGTCGATTTTGGAAATCAGCAATGTCGCCAGAACAAGCTGGGCGACCGTGGCCGCAATCCGCGGCACCGTCAGGCACAATGTCTCGCTGACTTCCTGCACATCCTCCATAAGCCTGTTCAGAAAGTCGCCAGAGTGCATGCTTTCCCTTCCAGTCCACCTGCTGTCCATTATTTTGGTGAACAGCCGCTGTCTCAATTTTCCCCTCAGCCGGATTTCATAAATGATTTCCATTCTGGTACATGCGATGGAAAGTCCTTGCTGCACCAGCACGCATGCCACCAGATAAACGATGCTCGCACCCAACGTCCCGTCAGAATTGCCCGTAGCAATGTCAATGATATGCTTGCTTATCCATATGAAAACCATAGACACCGCGATATGCAGCACCTCCATGACGCAGCACACCGCAATGGCAGCCCTCCGCCCCGCCGAAGCCTGCCAAGCCCACCGTATATTATCCCGAATACTACCCATTTCAATTTCTGTCCTTTTGCATGGACCCGCAAAGATAACAATAAATTAGTACTCCATCGGAGTGTCCGTCCATTGCTATAATCTATGAAAGTCGGCTATGTCACTAATTATATATGTTTTCCATTTTCCAATAAAAATAATTCCGATTCTGTTGTTTAATTAGAATATTATGTCTAGTTTTGCATAGGGAAATATTAAGACTTTTAGAGTGCGCTCTTCAAGACTTGAAAAAATAGAGCATTTGTCAGGTGGCAGGTGCTCTTTTTTTAGACTTAATGCGGATGACGTACTCTTGAAAAGCCGCTCCAGGCTCTCAAGCATAACTAAAAGTTTTCTCTTATGAGAATAAATATTTCCCAAATCATTATTAGTCTTGATGAGCGCCTTTGCACAGAGTGCAAGGAAGCGTCTCAGAAACCAATTTATGTCAGAGGCCATTTCAGAATGGTCAATGGCAGAAAGGTTTATGTGAAAGCTCATTACCGTAATCGGTAACAGGCAGCTTTGATCCGCGACCTCATCCGCATAGGAGCCGTTCCACCACACCGGAGCGGCTCCTTTATTGTCCCTTATGTAAATGACCTCTTCCATAAATGAGAATTTAACAATCTATTTCAGTCTCTTAAATTTTCAGTTTCAAAATTATTGCTTACTTTCGCCGTGAAGTTTAATTATCATCGAGTTTTGGGAGTTCTCCAAGGCTAATGATTCAGGAGCGTCTGTCCGGATAATGGCAGATGCTCCATTTATTATCTTGCTATCTCCGATGGCCATGCCACCGATTATCTCCAAATTTACGAAAAAAATCCTTTCAGCACTGCGTATGCCCCCAAAGTTTCGGATTGTCGAGGTTATTTCGTACCTTTGCGGGTGTATGACTCTTAAATATACGTTTGAATTTTATGAAACGAACATTGGGCTGCCGTGTGGCAGTTGTCCTGACAATCTTGTCAAGTTCCTGTCTTGCAGCCAGATCGGCTGATTTGAAAACTACAGATTCATTTGGAAAAACATTGAAATTGGACTCGGTATCCGTGACTGGCAGCAGAGTGCCGTCGGTGCTGGGGAAAAGTGCGCGCATCGTGACATTGATGGACAGCACGGTGATTTCGTCGCTGCCTGTGGTGAGCGTGAACGATGTCCTGAAATTCGTCGCTGGTGTGGACGTGAGACAGCGCGGCGATATGGGCGCACAGACCGATATCAGCATGCGCGGCGGAACCAGCGACCAGATAGCCGTTTATTTGGACGGAATAAATATCTGTGACCCGCAGACCGGGCACAATGCTGTCGACCTTCCTGTGGATATCACTGATATTGAACGCATTGAGATACTTTCAGGCCCGGCCGGCGTGGCATACGGTTCATCATCATTGACCGGAGCCATCAATATCGTGACGAAGAAATACGCTTCTAGCGGTGTATCAGCCCATGCCGAAGGCGGATCTTATGGATATTTCAACGGCGGGGCTCGTGTCGGCCTGGTCACCGGCAAGGTCTCGAATCAGATTTCTGCCGGATATCTGCGTTCCGATGGCTTCAGCCGCAATTCTGCAGGCGGGCTGAACAGTGACTACCAGACAGTCAAAGCCTCTTATCATGGTACGTTCAAGAGCCGTGCGGCAGACCTGGACTGGCATGCCGGATTAAGCGCCAGGGATTTCGGTTCCAACACTTTCTACAGTGCCAAGTTTGATGACCAGTTCGAGCACACGTTCAAGACTTTCGCTTCGGTGCAGGCTCAGACGCGAGGCTTCGTGAAAGTGAAACCGGCATTGTACTGGAACAGGGGAGAGGACAGGTTCGAGCTCGTCAGGGGTAAACCGGACGCTGTCAAATACAACTACCACAGAACCAGCGTATTGGGCGCGAATGTCAATGCTTGGATAGAGACAATCGCAGGAAAGACGGCACTAGGTTTCGAGGTGAGGAACGAGGACATAATCAGTACCAATCTCGGTGAAGACCTGGATAATCCCAAGAAAGTGCATGGTGCTGATGCCCAATATCTTAAAGGCCTGAACCGAACCAATTACAGCATTTTCCTGGAGCATAGTGCGGAGTTCAGGAATCTTTCGGCGTCGGCCGGTGTCGCAGCCGTGAAGAATACGGGAAACAATGACAAGTTCCGTTTCTATCCGGGTGTCAATGCAAGTTACAGATTCTTGGGCGACTGGAAGGTTTACGTATCATACAACTCATCATTGAGAATGCCGACCTTCACGGAACTTTACTACTCGGTCGGCGGCCATGCGGCGGACAAGAATCTGAAAGCGGAAAAGATGCAGTCCGTGGAAGGCGGACTTCGTTTCTCTCGTCCTTGGATCAATGCCGTGGCTACGGTCTACTATAATCACGGCAGCGACATGATAGACTGGATCAAGGATTTGTCAGAGGGGGTCGACGCACCGTGGAGATCGGTCAACTATACGAAAATCAATACTTTCGGTCAGGAAATTTCCGCGAGAATAGATTTCCCGACAATGCTCGTCCGCGACGATTTCTTCATCCGGACATTGGAACTCTCATACAGCCACATCCGACAGGACAAGGCGCTTGGAAAAGACATCCAATCCAAATATGCGCTTGAGTATCTGAAACATAAGGCCGTCGTGAAAGCCGGATTCCACATCTGGAAAGGGCTTTGCGCAAATGCCACATGGCGCTGGCAGGACCGCGTCGGCAATTATGAGCTTTTCGAAAATAAGGTGTCTACCGGACGTCTGGAACCATATAGACCATATTCTCTGGTGGATGCCCGCCTGTCATGGACGATGGGAACGAAAGGCGTGAAGCGCTGCCGTCCGGGATACAGCTTCTATGTGGAAGTCAATAACCTCCTGAATCACAAGTACTACGACTACGGCAACATCCCTCAGCCGGGAATAATCGCCAAGGCCGGGGTAATTGTCAATGTCGGTCTGTAATTATGGTCAGAAAGGAAATATTGATTCCGACAAGTGCGGGTGATGTTTTCGCGGTTTACACATCTGCGGAAACTCCTGATTCTGTAAAGCCGCTTGTCATCATGTGTCACGGCATGATGATGAGCGGAAGTTTGAATCCGATTCGTGACGTGTCTGAAGGTCTGAATGAGGGCGGATATGATACCCTGCGGCTGGATTTTCGCGGAAACGGACGCAGCAGCGGCGCGATAACGGATATGACTCCGCTTACGGAAGTCTATGATTTGCTTTCTGTTATGGAGTATGCGGCAGGACATTATGAAGAATTAGGAAGTCATGGCAGCATTGTCCTGTGCGGTCATTCGCTTGGCGGTCTGGTGTCTCTGCTGGTGGCATCTGCATTGTCCGGAGGAAGGGTACACGGGCTGGAATATGCGGGAGACATTGGAAAATTGTCGTCAGCATTGGCAGGGCTTTTCCTGCTGGCTCCGGCGGTGAATGTGGAAGCGGATTCCAAGGCAGGACGCGTAGGAACCGTCACATTTGATCCTGAGAATATTCCGGAAATAGTTGAAGTCTGGGGCTCCAGCTTGTCGAAGAAGTATTTCGTCACGGCCCGCGAACTCGATACGCTCAAGACGATTTCCGCTTATCATGGGCCTGCTTGCGTGCTGCTGGGCGAAAGGGACCGTCTCGTGGAGATGAATCTGGCGGACAAGATAAATGCAGCCCTGCCTCAGGCAGAACTGCATATAATACCACGTGGCGACCATTTGTTTTCAAGGGGAATCAGGCAGAAAGCCGTGGATATCGCCCTGGAATTCCTGTCGCGCTTATAGTGTAGCGATATATTCGGCCATCTCGTCGGCATGCTCCATAGCACTGTGGAACAGAGCCATTTGCGCACGTGCGCGCACGAAGTTGTGGTCGATGTATTTGGTCTTGAAATACGTGTCACCGTTAAGGTAATCTGCCAGGAAACGTACGGCTTGCATGAACGGGAACATGCAAGCGGCGTAAGGCAGGTTCTCACGCTCGATGTCCGTGAGGAATCCTCCGGCGGACTCGATGTAACCCTTCGCGAAGGACTTGAAGATGTCCATGTTGAAGCTGATCTTGCTTGTATCAGGTTCGTCCTCGGCGGCAGTATTCGCAGCTGTCCTCAGGAAATCACCGAAGTCGGAGAATACATAGCTCGGCATGACAGTATCCAAGTCAATGACACAGAGAACGTTGCCGTCCTTGTCGAACATCATGTTGTTCACCTTCGTATCACAATGGCAGATGCGTTTAGGCAGTTTGCCGTCTCTGTGAAGCTGCTCGGCCTTGCACATTTCCACGCTATGCTCGTCGATGTCCTCCAGCATTGACAGAACCTCTTCCTGATGGTCGGGATCGCCCTCTATCGGCTTTCTTCCGTCACCTTCCTCCGGTGCGTCGATGCGGCAGAAATTGTCGTTGTTGACAGCCTCTATGAGCTGGCTCATACGCAGTTCCATGTTGTGGAAGTCCGGGATGGTCTCACCGAGTTCCTCGTCGAGGTCCGCCAGCATTGCCTCGAAATTGCCGAAGGCCTTGCCTGCGTAGTATGAATATTCCGGGTTGACGGTCTCGTATGTGAATGCGTCCTGAATGAACACGGAGATTCTCCAGAATTTGCCGTCCTTTTCGAGATATGTCTTGCCGGTTTCTTTTACCGGTATGAATTTCAACACCTTACGGTCAATGTCCTGCTCTCCGGCAGCTTCCAGTTTTTTGCGGATATGGCCGGTAACGGCTTCAATGTTGTGCTGCAGGAGATCGACATCCTTGAATATCGCATTGTTCACTCTCTGCAGAACGTAGTCAGGTGTCGCACCAGTAGTGGTAACTTTATATGTATCATTGATAAGTCCGTTTCCAAGCGGTTTGATTTCTGCGACATCGCCTTCGATGGCAAATGCCGAGATGATTTCGTTCAATTCGTTCATTGTTATTTATGTTTGTGATTATTTCCAGTATTCGTAGAACAGGGCGATGGACTCGATTCCCGCGAAAAGCTGCTTGATCAGGTAGCTCTCGTTAGGGGAGTGGATGGTGTCCCTTTCAAGTCCGAAGCCCATGAGCAGCGGGTCGGCGCCGAGAATGTTCCTCATGTCGGCAAGAACGCAGATGCTGCCGCCTCCACGGCTCGGAACAGGCTCAATACCATATACTTCTGCCATTGCTTTGGATGCCGCCTGATAAGCTGAAGATGTTATAGGGATAAGGAATCCGTTGCCGGCCTCCATCTTATCCACCGTCACATGCACGTAAGGCGGGGCGATGGAAAGTATGTGCTTCGCTGCCAGGTCAATGATCTTGTCCGCTTTCTGGTCAGGCACGATGCGCATGGAAATTTTAGCATGAGCCTCGGACGGCAGCACTGTCTTGCTTCCGACTCCGGTATATCCGCCCCAGATTCCGCACACATCCAGGCAAGGCCTGATCGCCGTGCGCTCCAAAGTCGTGTAACCTTTCTCTCCCTTGACTTCGTCTATGCCGATGCTTTCCTTGTATTCGTCAATGTCGAACGGCGCTCTTGCCAGTTCTTTCCTGTCCTCGTCGGAAACCTCCACGACATCATCGTAGAATCCGGGTATGGTGACTCTTCCGTCCTCGTCAATGAGGGTCGAAATCATGTCGCACAATGTGTTGATAGGGTTCGCGACAGCTCCGCCATAATGTCCGGAATGAAGGTCCTTGTCCGGGCCCTGCACGTTGACCTGAAGATATGTCACGCCGCGCATTCCGCAGTTGATGGAAGGGACTTTGTCCGAAATCATTGTCGTGTCTGAAACGAGGATCACGTCGCATGCCAGCCTTTCCTTGTTGGCCTCCACCCATGCCGGGAGACTCTTGCTGCCGACTTCCTCTTCGCCCTCGAAAATGAATTTGACATTGTGCTTCAACAGGCCTTTTCTGACGAGATATTCAAATGCCTTCAAGTGCATGAAAGTCTGGCCTTTATCATCATTCGCACCGCGTCCCCAGATGGCGCCGTCATGGATTTCCGGCTCGAAAGGGTCCGAATTCCATTTCTCCAGCGGCTCTGCCGGCTGAACGTCATAATGCCCGTAGACGAGGACGGTCTTGAGTGTCGGGTCAATGATCTTCTGTCCGAAAACCACAGGATTGCCGGCTGTAGGGAAGACTCCCGCTTCGTCCGCTCCGGCTTCTTTCAGAAGTTCCACGTAGCGTTCAGCACATCTGGTCATGTCCTGTTTGTGCTCGGGTTTTGCGCTTACGGATGGAATGCGCATCAGGGAAAACAATTCCTCGAAGAATCTGTCCTTGTTCTCTTCGATGTATTGCCGGATTTCGGCGTTGTTCTTTTCAATCATGTTGTTGGTTTTTGTTTTTGCAATCCGCAATTTACGAATAATTCCCGGTTTTTCGAAACAGGACATTGATATGCCCCGGAAAAATTTTCCAAAACAGCAAATAGTTGGTCAAAATGTCGCAGCGTTACTTATTTTCAGTCAAAAAGTCGTATTTTTGTCTGCGTTTTTTAGAGACTATAATTATAGATGGAAAATATTTATCCCATTTTCAACAAGATCCAGACTCGTGCCGACAAGGAGGCGTTTATCGGACAGAGGGGTCTTACTGTTTGGTTTACCGGACTTTCCGGATCAGGTAAGAGCACCGTGGCTTCAGCATTGGAACAGGCATTGGCAGCCAAGGGCTTTCTTTGCAAAGTCCTGGACGGCGACAATATCCGCACAGGTCTGAATTCCAATCTCGGCTTTTCAGCAGAGGACCGCGCGGAAAATATCAGACGTATCGCTGAAGTCTGCAAACTTTTCGATGACACGGGAATCATTACGATAGCTTCTTTTGTTTCTCCTACCGAGGACTTGCGTCAGATTGCGCGCAATATCATCGGCCAGGACGATTTCTTCGAGGTGTATATGTCGACTCCGCTGGAGGAGTGCGAACGCCGTGACGTGAAGGGGCTCTATGCTCGTGCACGCAAGGGGGAAGTCAAGAATTTTACCGGTATTTCCGCACCGTTCGATGTTCCGGAAAATGCTGATATTGACGTGGATACTACCAATTCCAATCCGGAGGAATGTGCGTCACGCATTATGGAGAAAATCATTGGGAGGGTAGCATTGCCCGACAGAAACACTGGCGGAAAATATGAAGAGGATTATCTTTAGTCTGGTCGTCGCGCTGGCGGCGTCCGTTTCTTCCTTGTTCGCGCAGGTGCGTGAAATTCCTTTCGGAAATATGGAAAAGTGGCTTGTCCGCAAGGTGGACGAGTCATTTATCATAGGCGGCAAGACCCGTTATCTCTATGAGGTCGCTCCCGGTGATACGCTGAAGGACAATACTCCGTTCGTTCCGAATCTGAAGGTGTCACCATGGGCCACTTCCAGCGTGCTCGCCGTGGTCAAGGGCGTTACCAAGAGCAGTTGCACTGTTTTTCCGGAATATCACGGAAAAGGTCATGCCGCCCGTCTGGAAACCCGTATCGAGAGGGTGAAGGTGATGGGACTTATCAATATCTCCGTACTTGCTACCGGAACAATATTTCTCGGGGAAATCGCTGAACCTGTGAGGGATACGAAGAATCCTCAGGCAAAACTGATGATGGGAATCCCGTTCACGGAGCGTCCGCATAGCATAATCTATGACTATAAGTTCGACCAAGGTTCGGATGGCGGCAAACGTATGAAAATGACCGGTTTCAGCCGCGTTCAGGATATCCCGGGGGCCAATGCTGCGGAAATGTGCCTGATACTTCAGAAGAGATGGGAGGATGCAGACGGCAATGTCTATGCGAAGCGAGTCGCTACCGCGTGGGAAAGGTATGACAAGTCTTCCGGCAAATGGATCAATGCCCATGAGGCGGAGATTCATTATGGCGACATTACGAAAAATCCTGAATATAAATCATATATGGCTCTCATTGCCGGAGGGGAAGATGCTCCGCATTGCAAGAACAGCAAGGGCGAGGCGGTTCCTGTCCATGAAGTGGGTTGGGCCGCTCCGGGCGAAAAGCCTACACATATCATATTGCGTTTTTCTTCAGGTCACGGCGGAGCTTATGTAGGCTCTCCTGGGGCTATGTTCCACATTGACAATGTTAAACTAAAATACTGATGGGACTCTTTAATTTCGAGAATCTGCCTGTAAATACTCTTGTGGGCTCAAGTCTGGACACTTTCAACAAGGTTACTTACGGCGGAAGTGAGGTGGATAAAAAATATAAGGGAAAATACCGCCTGTCCAAGTTCGTATCTGCGATTCTTACACCGATGTACAAACTGAATGACAGGAAGGCTGCCAAGCTTGTTCCTGCAGAAGGCGTGAAGGATCCTGTGTTCATCATAGGGCATTGGCGCAGCGGCACCACGTTCATTCACAATGTCCTTTCCAAGGACCCGCAGTTCGGTTATTGTTCTACATATCAGACCGTGTTTCCGCATCTTATGTTGTGCGGAAGGCCGTTTTTCCGCTGGTGCATGAAGGCTGTCATGCCTGAAAGCAGACCGACGGATTCATTGGAACTCAATCCGGACCAGCCGCAGGAGGAAGAGTTCGCATTCACCAACATGACGCCGTATTCGTACTATCATTTCTGGATGTTCCCGCGTCATATTGCCGAATACAGGCACAGGTATCTGCTTATGCAGGACTTGAAAGATGAGGAGCTCAATGAGTTCAAGCATTGTCAGAAGTCAATGATTGATACTGCATTGCACGTCAGCGGGAAGAAGCAGTTCCTCAGCAAGAACCCTCCTCATACCGGGCGCGTGAAGGAGTTGCTGGAACTCTATCCGGAGGCGAAGTTCATATATATGGTACGTAATCCGTATACGGTATACAAGTCTACCATGAGTTTCATCAAGAATACGATCCCTACTCTCCAGCTCCAGGATATAGATGAGGCTGAACTGGAAAGGCAGATTGTCGAGACTTATGTGGAACTCTATGACAAGTATGAGGCCGACAAGAAATTGATTCCGGAAGGACATCTCATGGAGGTCCGTTTCGAGGATTTCGAGCAGGCCCCGATAGCCAAGGCAGAGGAGATTTATGCGAAACTCGGACTTGGTGATTTCCAGGCGGTCAAGCCGTTGATGGCGGCATATACCGGCGAGAAGAAAGGGTTCAAGAAGAACAAGTACCAATACGATGAAAAGACCGTGAACACTGTCAATGCTCATTGGCACAAGGCTGTCGAGCAGTGGGGGTATAATATCTAGGCTGCATTCCCGGTCATATAAAAAGATTTAATTTGCAAAGACGTGCAAAATGCGTAAATTTGCTTGATTTTGATTAAAAACGATTAAAATTTGAAACTCTATATGGAGAATAAGTTACAGGAATTGACAGACAAGCTCTATAACGAGGGTCTGTCCAAGGGTAAGGCAGAAGGCGAAGTTCTTCTTGCCAAGGCTAAAAGCGATGCTGCTGAAATTGTAGCGGCTGCCGAGAAAGAAGCTAAGGAAATCATTGCCAAGGCTGAGAAACAGGCTGCCGATTACAAGACCAAGGTGGCAGGTGACCTCAAGATGGCTGCTTCACAGAGCATCCAGGCTACAAGAAAGGATATCGAGAACCTCGTTGTCTTCAAGATGACAGGTGCAGCTGCCGACAAGGCGCTCTCAGATGTCGAGTTCGTGAAGGAAATCGTGAAGGCTGTCGCTTCCAAGTTCAATGCTGAAGAGGCTGTGGATCTGGACATTGTACTTCCTGAGTCAATGAAGTCAGCGCTGGAGCCTTTCATCACGAAGGAACTTTCTTCCATGCTTAAAGGTGAGGTCAATGCTTCATTCTCCAAGAAGATTTCCGGAGGATTCACGATCGGTCCCAAGGATGGCGGATATTTCATCAGCCTTACTGATGAGACATTCAAGGAACTTATAAGCGAGTATCTGCGTCCTGCTACCAGAAAACTTCTTTTCGGAGAATAATCTGCTGCTGAATTATGGCGAATTACGAGTATCTGATAGCCGGTCTTCCTGACATCAGCCCTGATTGGAAAGGTGCGGATGCCGGAACCGCCGATGCTATTATGCAGGAAATCAGGGAACTGAGTTCTGAAAAGGATAATCGCCTGATAGATAAGCTGCTGGAGGGTTATCAGGATGACAAGTTGAATCTGGAGTTCTATCAGGAGATGCTTTCTTCCAAAGATGCTTTCCTGAAGGAGTATTTCCGTTTCGACCTCAATGTCCGGAATGCCAAGGTAGCGTATCTGAACAGGGAGCTCAGACGTCCTGCCGGAACTGATGTCTTTCTTGAGGCTCCGGGAGAGTTCGAGGAGGCGCAGAGATTGGAGGCTGTGCTGAATACGGATGATATCTTGGCCAGGGAGCGTGGAATCGATGATCTGATGTGGTCGAAGATTGATGAGTTGACGACTTTCGACTATTTCGACATTGATGCCGTTCTCGGTTTTATAGCGAAGCTTCATATTGTATCCAGATGGCTGAAGTTGGATGACGCGACAGGCAGACAGATGTTTGCCCGTCTCGTGGATGAGGTGCGCGGTTCCTACACCGGTATCCGTGCCGCCGCCGACAAAGCCGTCAGCTGAAATCTTTACGGATAGAATACTTGAATATTAATAAAATTTATTAGATAGATGAAAACATACGGAAAGGTAACGGGCATCGTTTCGAACCTTGTCACTGTGGAGGTCGACGGACCTGTGGCAGAGAACGAACTTTGCTACATCACCTTGGGCGGGACCAAGCTCATGGCGGAGGTCATCAAGGTGAAAGGCAAGAATGCTTCCGTTCAGGTCTTTGAAAGCACACGAGGCCTGAAAAACGGGGATTCTGTCGAATTCGAGGGCAAGATGCTCGAAATATCTCTCGGTCCCGGACTGCTGTCAAGCGTCTATGACGGACTTCAGAACAACCTTACCACCATGGAAGGCGTATTCCTCAAGAGAGGCGAGTACACCGCACCATTGGACAATACCAAGCTCTGGGACTTCACCCCTATGGTGAATCCGGGAGACAAGGTAGTTGCCGCTGACTGGCTCGGTGAAGTCAAGGAAGGCTGGCTGCCTCATAAAATCATGGTTCCGTTCTCATTCAAGGGAACATACACCGTGAAGAGCATTGTCGCTGCCGGACAATACAATATCGACCATACGATAGCTGTCCTTACCGATGAAAGCGGTGAAGACGTGCCTGTCACGATGGTACAGAAATGGCCTGTGAAAGTAGCTATCAAATGCTACAAGGAAAAGCCTAGGCCGAACAAGATTATGGAAACCGGAGTCAGAGTCATTGACACGCTGAATCCTATTGCCGAAGGCGGTACGGGCTTCATCCCGGGTCCTTTCGGTTGCGGAAAGACGGTGCTTCAGCATGCGATTGCGAAGCAGGGTGATGCCGACGTCATCGTGATGGCAGCCTGCGGTGAGCGTGCGAACGAGGTCGTGGAAATCTTTACCGAGTTCCCTGAACTTATCGACCCGCATACAGGACGCCACCTGATGGAGCGTACCACCATCATCTGCAATACTTCGAACATGCCTGTCGCTGCCCGTGAGGCATCCGTATATACGGCAATGACCATCTGCGAGTATTACCGCGCAATGGGTCTCAAATGCCTTCTTCTTGCCGACTCTACGTCACGTTGGGCTCAGGCATTGAGAGAGATGAGTAACCGTATGGAGGAACTTCCTGGCGCTGACGCTTTTCCTGTGGACCTGTCTGCCATCATTTCCAACTTCTACGCGCGTTCCGGAATGGTCGTGCTGAACAACGGAAAGACAGGTGCGGTCACATTTATCGGAACTGTATCTCCTGCCGGCGGTAACCTCAAGGAGCCTGTTACGGAATCTACCAAGAAGGCTGCGAGATGTTTCTATGCGTTGGAGCAGAACCGTGCAGACCAGAAAAGGTACCCTGCGGTGAACCCTATTGATTCTTACTCGAAATATCTCGAATATCCGGAGATCCGCGAATTCCTGGACGAGAAGATTGAGAAGGGCTGGGCAGACATGGTCGCCAAGGCCAAGAACATCATCCGTCAGGGACGTGACGCTGCCGAGCAGATCAACATTCTCGGTGATGACGGTGTTCCGATGAGCTACCATGAGACATTCTGGAAATCAGAACTTCTGGACTTCGTCTTCCTTCAGCAGGATGCATTCGATGCTGTGGACAGCCTTTGCCCGCTTGAGCGTCAGAAATATATGCTGAACCTCATTCTGGACATCTGCGACAGAAAATTCGAATTCGACAACTTCGAGGATTGCCGTAATTTCTTCAAGGAGATGATCAATGACCTCCGTCAGATGAACTACACGGACTTCCACAGCGAAGATTTCGAAAAATATAACTCACAACTTTCAAAACTTCTGGAAGAAAATGGCAAATAAAGCTTTTCAAAGAACATATACACAGCTGGATGCCATCACCAAGGCAACAGTTTCACTGAAGGCTTCAGGTGTAGCCAATGACGAGCTTGCTACCGTTGCGGGACGTCTGGCCCAGGTGGTGAAGACCAAGGGGGATGCAGTTACGCTTCAGGTCTTTTCAGGTACTGAGGGAATTCCTACCGATGCCGAAGTATCATTTATCGGCGCTCCTCCGACATTGAAGGTAAGCGACCAGCTTTCAGGACGTTTCTTCAATGCTTACGGCAAGCCTATTGACGGCGGTCCGGAGGTGGAAGGTGAGGAACGCGAAATCGGCGGTCCTTCAGTCAACCCTTACAAGAGACGTCAGCCTTCAGAGCTTATCCCTACGGGTATCGCCGGCATTGACCTTAACAATACCATCGTTTCCGGTCAGAAGATTCCGTTCTTCGCCGATGCAGACCAGCCTTACAACCAGGTTATGGCGGATGTTGCTCTCCGTGCGGATGTGGACAAGATCATCCTCGGAGGAATGGGACTTTCCAATGACGATTATCTCTTCTTCCGCAACGCTTTCGAGTCAGCCGGCGCATTGGACAAGATCATCAGCTTCATCAATACGACTGAGGAGCCTCCTGTAGAGCGTCTGCTCATTCCTGACATGACATTGGCCGCTGCCGAGTATTTCGCCGTGGACAAGAACGAGAAAGTGCTTGTGCTGCTGACGGATATGACATTGTATGCTGATGCACTGAGTATCGTGTCCAACCGTATGGACCAGATTCCTTCCAAGGACTCCATGCCTGGTTCTCTTTACTCCGACCTCGCCAAGATTTACGAGAAGGCCGTACAGCTGCCGTCAGGCGGATCCATCACGATCATTGCCGTAACTACATTGAACGACGGTGATATTACTCACGCTATTCCGGACAATACCGGTTATATCACGGAGGGGCAGTTGTATCTTCGTGCCGATGCGGATTCCGGCAAGGTCATCATTGACCCGTTCCGTTCGCTGTCTCGACTGAAACAGCTGGTACAGGGCAAGAAAACCCGTGAGGACCATAGCCAGGTGATGAATGCCAGCGTGCGTCTGTATGCCGATGCGCAGAATGCGAAGACGAAACTGGAGAACGGTTTCGACCTGAGCGACTACGACCACCGTTGTCTCAAATATGCCAAGGAATATGCTACCCGACTTCTTTCCATCGACGTCAACATCACCATCGAGGAGATGCTTGACACTGCTTGGGAACTCTTCGGCAAGTATTTCTCCAAGGCTGAGACCGGTATCAAGCAGGCATTGATCGACAAATACTGGAAAGCGTAAAGGTCAATGTTGACCATTAATTGAAAATTTTGATATGGCAATAAAATTCCAATACAATAAGACATCTCTGAACAATCTCGGCAAGCAGCTGAAGATGCGTCAGAAGGCGCTCCCTACTCTACAGAATAAGGAGTCTGCCCTGCGCCTCGAAGTCCGCAAGGCCAAGGAGCGTTCTGAAAAGCTTATTGAGGAACTGAATGCCTCCATGAAGATGTACGACTATCTTGCCGCTCTCTGGAACGAGTTCGATCCGGGTCTGATATCCATTACGGATGTGGATCTGGTGACAGCGAAACTTGCCGGAGTGAAGACACCGGAGCTGAAGGAAATCCATTATGAGATTCATCCTTTCAATGCTTTCGTGAAACCGGCATGGTATGCTGACGGCGTGACTATCCTGAAGGAACTCACACGTCTGGGCATCGAGTCGGAAGTATATCAGGAAAAGAGCCGCATCCTTGACTGGCAGAGGAAGAAGACCACACAGAAGGTGAACCTCTACGAGAAGGTGCAGATTCCCGGTTATCAGGAGGCTATCAGAAAAATCAAGAGATATATGGAGGATGAGGAGAACCTGAGCAAGGCCTCGTCCAAGATTGTCAAGAGCCGTCACGAAGAGGAAGAAGCTATGGAGGAGCTGCAGAATGATTAGTCCAATGACGAAATACTCCTTTGTGCTGCTTTCAGGGCAGACGGAGGAATTCCTGTCGAAGATCCAGGACCTTGGAGTCATTGACATTACCCGTTCGCTCAAGCCTGTCGATGAGAAGTCAGAGGCATTGCTTGCGGAAGCGGATAAGGTCAAGAAGGCTTTGGCCGTACTTGGCAGCTGCAAGGGGGAACCCGGGCAGGGCGCTGAAGTGAACTCGCATATTTCCGCTTATGATGTTCTTGAGATTGATGAGCGTATTGAAGAACTCCGTGGAGAAATCGCTTCAGCCAAGAAAGAGCTGACATCGAGGAAGCCTTGGGGTGCATTCAACAGCGAAGATTTGCATAAGCTTGAACAGCAGGGACTTGTAGTAAGGTTCTATATCTGTCAGAAGAAGCGTTTCGATGCTTCATGGGCTGAGATCCAGCCGCTTCAGGTCATCAGTTCGACAGAAAGCACTGTCTATTTCGTGACAGTAGCCCCTGCGGACGGTGAATACAGTTTCCCGATTGAACCTGTCGCTGCTCCTGCCGGTTCTGCGAATGAAGCGGAAGCGGCGTTGGCGAAACTCCAGGCAGAATCGGATGAAGAAAACCGCAAGCTCGCCAATATGAAATCAAGCATAAGTGAGCTTGAAAAGAATTATGAAGCGAGACTTGGTGAACTGGATCTCTATTTCGCGGAAGCTGCTACGGAGAAAGCCGTGGACAATTATGTTACGGTTCTTACCGGTTTCGCTCCTACTGAAGATGATGACAAGCTCCGCAAGGCATTCGATTCACTGGGCGTATATTATACGGCAGCTCCGGCCACGAAGGAGGACAATCCTCCTATCAAGCTGCACAACAACTGGTTTGCAAGGAACTTCGAGGTCCTGACCGGAATGTATGGCATGCCTGTATATGACGAGTTCGACCCGACACCTGTTCTCGGACCTTTCTTCATGCTGTTCTTCGCGATGTGTATGGGAGATGCCGGCTATGGTATCCTGCTGATGCTCATTGCGTTGTTCATGAAGTTGAAGATGAGTGATTCCGGACTGGGAAAGATGTACAGACTTATCGGCTTCCTCGGCGGAATGACATTCTTCGTGGGACTGTTCCTTGGAACATTCTTCGGAATGAGCATTCTGGAGGCATCATGGGCTCCGTCATGGCTGAAAGCCGTTTGCGTTGACGGGTGGTTCCCTGACGGCAAGATTGCCGGATTCCCTGTCCAGATGGTACTTGCCGTGGCAATCGGTGTGTTCCATATCTGCCTGGCGATGATTATCAAGACGATAAACTTCACCAAACGTTTCGGATTCAGCAAGACTGTCGCTACCTGGGGATGGACTTTGCTCATTGTCGGCGGTTTGGTCGTAATATCATTGGGCATGACGGAAGTCCTTTCCGCAGAGGCGTTCAAGTGGGTAATCATTGCACTTGCTGCTGTCAGCGGTCTTGCGATTTTCGTGTTCAATACACCTGGACGCAATCCGTTGGTGAACATCGGATCCGGCCTCTGGGATACCTATAACATGGTTACAGGCCTCCTCGGAGATGTATTGAGCTACATCCGTCTTTATGCGCTCGGTCTTGCCGGCGGTATGCTCGGAAATGCTTTCAACATCATGGGAACGATGATTCTGGATATTCCTGTTCCGGTAGTGAATTGGGTGTTCTGCATCGTGATCCTGATTTTCGGCCATGTACTGAATCTGGCGATGTCCTGCCTCGGTGCATTTGTACATCCGCTGCGTCTTACGTTTGTGGAGTACTTCAAGAATTCCGGTTATGAGGGTGCCGGTGCCAAATACAACCCTTTGACGAAAACAAAATAATGACAAATAATAATTAAAAACTATGAACGAAATTCTTGGTTATCTCGGTCTTGGCCTCATGCTTGGCCTCGCCGGTATCGGTTCCAGCTACGGAACTACCATTGCTGCCAATGCGGCTGAGGGCGCCCTCAAAAAGAATCCTGAGAAATCATCTACTTACATGATTCTCTCTGCACTTCCTGCAACACAGGGTCTTTACGGATTCGTAGGATTCCTTCTTTGGCTCGTCGTTTTCAAGCCTGACTTCGCTGTCATGGGTCCGAAGCTTTTCGGTGTAGGTCTCGCAGTTGGTCTCGTATGCCTTTTCTCTGCAATCCGTCAGGGCCAGGTTTGTGCAAACGGTATCGTAGGTGAAAGCCAGGGTCACAGCGTCATGACAAATACCCTTATCTATGCCGCTCTTCCTGAGTTCTACGCCATCCTTGCTCTTGTAGGTGCTATTATGACAGTTCTCTAGCAGATAGCTTGATACAAATAATTACGCCACGTTATGGGAAAACATAACGTGGCGTAATTATTTGTTGTATTTCGTGAATTACTTCGTGCGGAATTCCACTGTGCCTCTGATATCGTCAGATGCTGCTGCGAAATATGCAGTGAAGGTGTGGGCAGGATCGAGAACCCAGCTATGTGATTCTGCATTGAAATAAGCTAGATCGGATGCAGGAATCTCGAATTTGACGGTCTTGGTCTCGCCTGGAGCCAGACTCACTTTCTCGAAGGCCTTGAGTTCCTTTGCCGGACGGTCGAGGACAGGAGACTGCTCGCCGATGTAGAGCTGTACGACCTCTTTTCCTTCACGGGAACCGATGTTCTTTACCTTTACAGATGCCTTCAATGTGCCATTTGCGGAAACTGACGAGCTTGCCTTGAAATCGCTGTATTCGAATTCCGTATAGCTGAGTCCATGGCCGAAAGCGAACAACGGCTTGATTTCCTTGGTGTCGAACCAGCGGTAACCGACATAGATGCTTTCCTTGTATTTCACGTCAGGGCCGCAAGTGTATGCGTCAAGAGCATGAGCAGGGGAGTCCTCGATTTTTACAGGGAAGGTGAACGGAAGCTTGCCGCTTGGATTTACCTTGCCGAAAACAACGTCAGCAATGGAATTGCCGGCCTGAGAACCGCAATACCAGCACTCTACGATAGCCGGTACCTGTGCTGCCCACGGCATTGCGACAGCATTTCCGCTGATGATGCAGACAGCGAGATTAGGATTGGCTGCAGCGAGCGCCTCTATGACATTGTCCTGATTATATGGAAGGCCGTAGGCGGTTCTGTCACCGCCTTCGCTGTCCTGATGGTAGTCTTTGTTAAGACCGCCGAAGAAAAGCACGACATCAGCCTCGGCAGCGGCCTTGGCTGCATCTTCTATCAGCTGTTCCTCGGAACGTGTCTCCGAGAGATCCTGTCCGGTGCTCACGCCGTTGTAGGAATTCGATGTGCTGCCGGCATAGCCTCTTTCGTAGATGACCTCAGCCTTGTCGCCGACAGCCTCCATGATGCCTTCGAGAGGGGAAACCTCGTGTTTTACTTTCAATGATGATGAGCCTCCGCCCACTGTCATCATTTTCAATGCGTTTTCACCTACTACCAATATCTTTTTCGCTGACGCAATGTCGACAGGAAGCACCTTTGAACCTGTGGCTGTAGCATTGTTCTTGAGAAGGACGATGCCGTCTGCACCTATCTGGCGGGCAGCTTCCAGATGCTCAGGTGAATTGATCGAACCGAAAGGCTTCTTGGAGTTCATTGAAGTGCGGAAAATGAGCTTCAGGACTCTTCCCGCTTTGTCGTCCAATGTCTTGAGTGAAGCTCTGCCGTCGCGGAGGCGCTCCAGATATGGATCTGCGAGCATGTAGCTGTCATAATTTGTCTTGCCCTTGGTGGTCAGGCCGTCTGTCCACGTGCCGTACTCCAGGTCAAGCCCGTATGCGGCAGCCTGGTCTGGATCATGCGCTCCGCCCCAGTCGCTGATGACTGCACCGTCGAAGTTCCACTCTCCTTTGAGAATGTCATCCAGCAGATATTTGTTATGGCAGACATGCTGGCCTTTGTAAAGGTTGTAGGACGCCATCAATGACCATGCTCCACCTTTCTGTACGCCCTTCTTGAATGCCGGGAGGTAGATTTCGTACAATGCCCTGTCATCCACCTGTACATCGGCCGTGTGGCGGTTGCATTCCTGATCGTTAAGTGCATAATGTTTCAGACATACGGCAACTCCGTTCTTCTGCACCTCTTCAATATAAGGTACGCACATCTCTCCGGCGAGGAACGGATCTTCACCCATGTACTCGAAATTTCTTCCGTTATACGGTGTCCTGTAAATGTTTACGCCAGGTCCGAGCAATACGTCTTTCTCGCGATAACGTGCCTCTTCGCCGATGCTCTTTCCGTACAATGCCGATGCTTCGCGGTCCCAAGTAGCTGCAAGACAGCTCAATGCCGGGAAGGCGGTGCAGGAGTCATTGGTCCATCCGGCCTGGTCCCATTCATTCCATTTCACTTCCGGACGGATGCCGTGAGGCCCGTCGGTGCACCAGAGTTCGGGGATTCCAAGACGTTGTACTCCAGGTGAAGAAAATTTGCTCTGCGCATGCAGGATTGCCACTTTTTCTTCCATTGTCATTCTGGAAAGAGCATCCGCCACTCTTTCATCAATGTCGCGGCTTTCGTCCAGGTAAACAGGAAGTTCCGTTTGTACGGAACATGACGAAAGCGCCAATAGCCCCATAGCTAGGGCTGAAATAAGGTTATTTTTCATATTGTGTCAAATGTTTTCCAATTTTGGCTGGGTATATCTGTCCCCGGCGTTGAACTTGCTTCTGTACTCTTTCGGTGACATTCCCGCCTCACGCAGGAACATTGCCGAAAAATACGAAGCGTCATCGAAATTCAGACGCCATGCTATTTCCTTGATGCTGAATTCAGATTCTGACAGCAGTCTGCATGCTTCCTGTATTCGCAAGCCGAGAATGTATTTGGCGGGGGAGATGCCGGTGAGTTCCCGGAACTTTTTCCGGAACCAGGAATAACTCATTCCCGTGTCCCTGGCGATTTCCTCCAAATCCAGATTTTCATTGAAACGGCTTCTGATCAGGTGTTTGGCAGTATCTATTTTTTCTGAAACATAGTCAGTCGGTACGTCATGGTTCGTGTCGCGGTATACTGCAAGGCCCAGAAGCATATTGACAGTACCTGCCAGATATTGCTGATATGACGGCTTTTCCTGTATGGCGATTTTTATCGCGTCATTGTAAATGGAGACAATGTCTTCGCTGACTCCTACCCTATATATGGTCTTCGACAAGAAGCCGAGTTTCGCCCTTTCATCGATTACGGGACCTTTGAATCCGATCCAATACTCTTCCCATCCTGTCTCCCTGTCCGGCGTATAGCTATGCCAGACCCCGGGGCGGAGCAAAATCATTTCTCCACAATTTATCTGTGTGACATTGCCTTTTTCATCATACATCGTACCTTTTCCGGAATGGATGTAAAGCAATTGCCAACTGTCCAGAATCCTTCCCTTGTTTACATTGAAAAAGAAGCCTTCCGGATGTTTTTCCGCAGGCGGATAGCTGACATAGTCCTTTTCTATCGTCTGAGTGCCTACAGTGTTGATAGTGATTCCCCATTGTTCGTCCTTTTTGGCACTGAGGAGATATTTTATGCTCTGAATATTGTCCATGATCGTTCATGCATCGTTCAAATTTACGAAAAAAATAGACGTAATCCAGTATAAAATCAAAAAACAATATTTTAATGTCATATCATTATTCATGAAGAAGATGAAATCCCTTTAATTTGCGATTGATTAATAACACTAAAATGGCATCTGTAGCAATCGATCTGGGAGCGACCAGCGGTCGTGTCGTTCTGGGGAAATATACCGAGGACGGAATTCAAATGTCTGAAATTCATAGGTTTCAGAATAATATCATCAAGGTGAATGGGCGAAACTATTGGGATTTGCTGGGGCTTTGGCATGATATTCTGACAGGTCTCCGCAAAGCGTCGGCTTCCGGAGAGACGATAGAATCTGTCGGTGTGGATACATGGGGCGTGGATTTCGTTCTGCTCGGCAAGGACGGCCATTTCCTGTCCCAGCCGCGTTCATACCGTGACAGTTATACGTGTGGCGTTCCTGGAAAATTCTTCCACAAGATTCCAAAGGAGACGCTCTACAAGAAGACCGGAATCCAGATAATGGATTTCAATACCGTTTTTCAGCTGTATGCAATGCAGCAGGAAGGCAATTCTTCTCTGTCGGCGGCTGACAAATTGCTGTTCGTTCCGGATGCGATAACCTGGATGCTTTCAGGAAATCAAGTCTGTGAATACACCATTCTTTCGACATCGGCGCTGATGAATCCGGAAACCCATGATTTCGATGATGACGTGCTGTCAGCGGCAGGGCTTTCCAGAGATTTGTTCGGAAAAATCGTCATGCCGGGAGAAATTGTAGGAATGCTTACCGACGAAGTGGCTGCCGAAACCGGACTCGGCAAGATTCCGGTAATCGCTGTGGCTGGGCACGATACGGGGTCTGCCGTTGCAGCCGTACCTGCGACTGATGACCATTTCGCCTATTTGAGTTCCGGAACGTGGTCGCTGATGGGAATTGAAGTGCCGTCGCCGATTGTCACGGAAAAGTCATTCGAAATGAATTTCACCAATGAAGGTGGGGCCGAAGGCAATATCCGGTTCCTGAAAAATATCACCGGAATGTGGCTGCTGGAGAGATGCCGCGCGGCATGGGAAAAGGAAGGCCGGAAATATACATATCCGCAGATTGTTTCAATGATGGAGGGCGTGGAGCCGTTCAGATGTTTCATTGACCCTGACGATCCTGCATTTGCGAATCCTGATGACATGCCGACAGCGATAAGGGAATATTGTTCGGAGCATGGCGAGGTCCCGCCTTCCGGTGATGCGGAGTTCATCCGTTGCATCTTCGAGTCGCTGGCATTGAAATACCGCTTGGTACTCAAGCACTTGCGGGAACTTTCAGGAAAGGATATCGAACGTCTGCATGTGATCGGGGGCGGTTCGCTCAATGCCGCGCTGGATCAGATGATTGCGGATTCATTGGGGATTCCTGTGATTGCCGGACCTGCTGAAGCCACCACTGCCGGGAACCTGATGGCGCAGTTCGTGGGTTTGGGTTTTGCTGATTCAATGTCAGGAATGCGCAAGGCTCTTGCCTCCGACAGTTCATTGAGACGGTTCGAACCTGTAAACAAGGAAATATGGGATGCTGCATATCAGCGTTTTTTAAGGATTACTAAAGCTATTACCAGACTATAAATCATCACATTATGAAAACTGAACTTATAAACGGAGCATACGCGATCGCGAAGGAACGCTATGCGGAATTTGGAATTGATACCGAAAAAGTAATCGGACAGCTTCAGGATTTCCATCTCAGCATGCATTGCTGGCAGGCTGATGACGTGAAAGGCTTCGAGGTGCAGGCCGGTGCGCTTTCCGGAGGTATTCAGGCTACAGGAAATTATCCCGGTGCAGCCCGCAACATCGACGAACTTCGTGCCGACATCCTCAAGGCGAAGAGCCTTATTCCGGGTACGCACAGATTGAACCTTCACGAAATTTATGGTGACTTTAAAGGCAAAGTGGTTGACCGTAACGAGGTTACGCCTGAGTATTTCCAGAGTTGGATAGAGTGGGGCAAAGATAACAATACCATGTTGGACTTCAATTCCACTTCATTTTCACATCCCAAGAGCGGTAATCTTTCACTCGCCAATCCGGACAAGGGAATCCGCGATTTTTGGGTGGAGCATACCAAACGGTGCCGTGAAATCGCTGACGTCATCGGCAAGGCACAGGGTGATCCATGTATAATGAACGTGTGGGTGCATGATGGATGTAAAGACGTGTCTGTCAATCATTTCCTTTATCGTACACTCTTGAAGGAGTCTCTCGACAGAATCTTTGCCGAGAAGAAGGACAACATGAAGGACTGCATCGAGGGCAAGGTCTTCGGTATCGGTCTGGAGAGCTTTACTGTTGGTTCTCATGATTTCTATACTGCTTATGCAGCGAAGAACGGCAAGATTCCTACTATTGATACTGGACATTATCACCCTACGGAAAGCCCTGCGGACAAAGTTTCCGCTTTGCTTTGTTTCGTTCCGGAACTGATGTTGCATGTAAGCCGCCCGATAAGATGGGACTCCGACCATGTCACCATAATGGACGACAATACCATGGAACTGTTCTCGGAAATCGTGCGTGCAGGTGCTCTTGACCGCGTTCATTACGGCCTGGATTATTTCGATGGCGCCATGAACCGCGTAGGAGCATACGTGACAGGTTCACGTGCCGCACAGAAGGCTATGTTGCGTGCACTTCTGAAACCGGTGGCAATGATTTCCAAATATGAGATGGAAGACCGTCATTTCGAGGTACTTGCGCTGGAGGAAGAATGCAAGGCGCTTCCTTGGAATGCAGTATATGACGAGTTCTGTCTCCGCAATGATGTTCCTGTCGGCAGCGATTTCATTGCCGAGGTGCAGCAATATGAGAAAGATGTGACATCTAGAAGGTAAGTTATGAGTATCATTGGTATTTCCTAATTTGTTCTGATTATGTCAATATTGGATAGTCGCCCGGAATTGAGGCGCGAAATTGAAAAAGTATCTGAAGTCGCCGGTTATCTCTGGGAAAAGGGATGGGCCGAGCGCAACGGCGGAAACATTGTTGTCAATGTTACCGAATACATTGATGATGAACTGAAATCTCTTCCTGCAATAGCTCCTGTCGTGCCGATGGCGCAGGAACTCCCGAACCTGAAAGGCTGCTGGTTTTTCTGCAAGGGAACCAACCGGAGGATGCGTGACCTGGCCAGATTCCCTATGGAGAACGGATCGGTAATCCGCATCTGCGACGATTGCCGCAGCTATGAAATAGTCGCTGACAATCCCGTGAAACCGACTTCCGAACTTGCTTCCCATCTGGCGATACATTCGCTGATGCTGAAGAGAGGGAACGGTTACAAGGCTTCGTTACATACGCATCCGATCGAGCTTGTCGCGCTTACGCATCACCGCCCGTTCCTTGAAAAGGATGTGCTCACGAGAATGCTATGGTCAATGATTCCGGAGACACGTGCCTTTTGTCCGAAAGGACTTGGAATCATTCCATACGAGATGCCTTCTTCTATCGCACTTGCTGATGCTACTGTCGCCCAATTGGATGAATATGACGTAGTCATGTGGGAAAAGCACGGCGTGTGTGCCGTCGGTACGGAAATCGGCGAGGCTTTTGACCAGGTGGACGTGCTCAACAAGGCGGCACTCATCTACGAGGCGTCGCGCAATATGGGATTCGTTCCGGAGGGTATGTCAGATGAGCAGATGAATGAGCTTAAAGAAGCTTTTAATCTGTAAATGTTACTTTACGTAAAAACGGAATTCCGTAACTGAACGATATTTCTGGCCCGGTCTCAGTACCGTGCTCGGAAAACGTGGCTGATTCGGGCTGTCGGGAAAGTGGATGGTCTCCATGAGCATACCACCGAACTTCTCGATCGGCCCGTATTTCCCTTTATATGTACCGTCGAAACTCCTTCCGGTGAATGTGAGCAATGCCGGCTCGGTGGTCCATGTCTGCATTCCGCGACCGGATTTGCGGTCATAAAGGTCCGCAGCCTTTCTCAATGTGCCGTCCCAATTCCTGACTGCCCAGCATGCTGACATTCCTCTCATTATCCTGAGATGCTCATCCGGCATGTCGATGCGGTAGTCTACGCGGTGCGGCTCCCTGAAATCGAAAGGACTGCCTTCCACGTGGCGCAGGATGTCAGGGCAGAATTGGGCGTTGTTCTGTATGCATGTATCTGCTTCTACCTGAAGGAGATGGTCCATTACATATCCGCCTTCATTGCCCTTGAGGTTGAAATATGTATGGTTGGAAAGATTGACTACCGTCGGTTTGTCGGTGGTAGCCTCATACTCGACTCTGACAGTGTTGTTGTCTGTCAGCCAATATGTTACATTTACATCCATGGTGCCAGGAAAACCCTGCTCGCCGTCCGGACTGACTCTGTGGAACTTGACGCCTGTGCGCCCATCTTCCTTTACCGGCGTGGCATCCCAGACGAATCTGTCGAAACCCATTGTGCCGCCATGGCATTGAACCGGCTCTCCTCCCAATTTCTCATTGGCGACCAGTTCGTACCGCGTACCGTCCAGAGTGAATGCGGCGTGATTGATCCTGTTCCCGAACCTGCCGATGACAGGACCGATGAATCTGTCTTTCTTCTCGAAATTTTCAATGTCTCCGAATCCGACGACCACATCGCCGTTATGACCTTTCCTGTCCGGCATCATGATGCTGACAATGCGGGCGCCATAATCAAGAAGCTGCATCGAAGCGCCGCTTCTGTTGGTTATGGTATATAACGTGGTGCTTTCACCGGTGGAAAGTTCACCGAACGGCCGGCTGATGATTTTCGGCTGTTTTCCGGCAGCCGTTACGCAGACCAAGATGGTCAAAAAGCTTAAAAGTCGTTTCATATTGGTTTGTCAAGTCGGTTCTTTTCGTATTATCTTACTTGAAAATGTCATTCAAGACGGAAGCGAGTCTTAAACCTGCGCGAAGAAGCTGGTTCTCAACTGTTTCCGACCAGTCGCTCACGTAGTCATAAGAAAGTTTGGAGCCTACGGGAGTGGCATCGTATATGGTCTTGCATATCTCGTAAGTCTCTTTTCCCCATGATTGAGGCGTTCCTTCGGCAAGTTTGCGGTTTGTTTCCTTGTCATTGATGTCAATCTGCTCAACCCACTCGGAATAAGTCCATTTGTGGGCGCTTTCGATTACGCCTGAATCCCAGACTGAATGGAGGTTGGTACCATTACGGAAATATTGGATCTGCCACCTGTTGCCGCCGAGGTCGGACTTGTGTCCCATGTGCATTGGACAATGCATGTCGCCGACGAGGTGCACGAGGAATTTAAGCGAAAGTGCCTGCTCCTCCTTGTTCAGCTTGCCGCTCTTGAGCGCTTCGATCAGCTCTTCCACGGCGCGGATTACATCGCCTTTCTCATTGAGCTTCGCATTTTCGAAAGTCTCGTCAGCGTCAATGTTCTTGTAATGCCATGTGCTGGTATGTTTGTATTCCGGCGTGTGGCTGGCATTGTCCATCCAATTCGCCCAATACACGATGGATTTCCCGTCGAGAATCTCGGAAATCTTCTTGTTTGCCTTTTTCGTGAGATGCTTTTCAGCGATCGCGCATGTGACATCATGACCTTTCTGTCCCCAAGAATAGCCGTTGACAGACACGGCAAGAAGACCGGCAGCAATGCCGACCATCTTAAATATGCGGTTCAAATTTTTCATGTGGCAAATATAATGTTTTTACTCGAATCCAGATGGCGGTGGCACGTTTTGTTGCATAAATTGGCGATATTTTTTCATGCCTTCAAACCATAATTCCGTTACTTTGCCGATGTGACTGACGGATGACTGTCGGGTTATGAAATGACACTGATAAACTAATAATGGAATTATGAAAAAGAGTATTCTGTTATGTGCCGCGCTTGCGGCATTGACTGCATGCAACGGCAATTCTGACAACAACAAGTCTCTTGATTATGAGACGATTGATGTCAATTTTACTTTAAAATCCGATCTGGAGATTCCGGAAGGAACTGAGTTCGGAGTCGTGGCCTTGTGCGCGCGTGACGGGCAACAGGGCGTGAATATGGGAGAAAAGCCTGTCGCTTCATACAAAGTGTCAGGAACTGCAAGTCCGCAGAGACTGGCCGCTTCTTCCGAGGAAGACAAGATCCAGGCCCGGGAGTCGGACCATGGTTTCTCGTTTTATGCAGTATCGCCTTATAAAAACAATGTGGATGTATCAGCAATGCAGGTGTCTCTTCCAGCCCGGCAGAATTATTCTGACGGAATCATCAAATATCTTCCGATGCTGGCTGTGAAAAATGCAGTCTCCGTACTTCCTGATGTGGAATTCGATGTGAAGACTCCGTTTTCGGTGTTGAATCTTTCCGTGCCGGCTGACATCGTGGAAGAAGGTGTTCCTGCAACATTGAAATCATTGTCATTCAAACCTTCAGACGAGTCACTCTTCCAGGGGGCATTGTGCGGCGATGGCACGATGGACATTGGGAACGACAAATTTACATTGACATCAGGAAATGGGAAGTCGGTAACATTGGATTTTCCTGAAGGCGGCCTCAAGATTGAAGCCACCGGTGCCGTGCTGCCGGTAGTCGTCTTGCCGTTTGAGAATCCTGCAGGCGGTTTCGACATCACATTTACCGACATCAATGGAAAACAATATACGACATCGTTCCTGAACCAGGATTCTGATGCCGGCAAGGTCGTAGCCTCCGGGGATATCGTCAATGTCAATGTGACGAGGTCTTCCGACGGTGTCGTTCCTGTTACATTCCCGGTTGTATTCCCTCTGGGTGTAGAAAACGGTGTCAAGAATTTTACTGCTGAGACTCAGCCGAAATGGGTAAGCACAGGTTATTGGTCATGTCCGTCCCAGCCTCAGGCATATTGCCAGTGGAACAAAGTTTCTGACCCGAGTGACAAATATCAGCAGAAACTTGAGACTGTCAATAATGCTCCGATTTCATCTCCTGGTGTGAAAGGTGTCTGGACAGGCGATAACTTCGAATTTGTCATTCCTGTCAAGAAATTCGCTGCCGGTACATCATTGACAATCAAATTCCCGATTTATGGACGTCAGCAGCCTGTGTTCTGGAATATCAAGTATCTTGACGGAGAGGAATGGAAGATGGCGGACAAGCAGATGATTGTAGCCAATGACCCTAATTACAGTATGGAATGTACGTTTGCCATGAAGAGGGGAGGTATCGTTGTCGAAAAGACCATGAAGTTCGAAAATGCCGTCAAGAGCGGATTCATTCATGTCAAAGTGGAGTGTGCGGATGGAAGTGTCCAGGCTTCAGCCGATGCGAAGTTCTCAAAACGTACGATGCCATATACGGACAGCAAGGGCTATGCTGCACCATTCTACATGTATTGTGCTGATTCCGGAGTGAACAGTGTATCATTTTCGATTGAATAATATTAACTTTAGTCCCAGTTTAGTGAGCGTTTGAATGCTGGAATCGGAATTCATACGGTTTGTGAAAAGGGGCATAGTGATTTTATCCATGCTGGTGACGTTTTCCGTAGCTTCGGTTGCGGAAAACGTTGACTGGTGTTTTACGCATTTCACGTCGGAGAATTGTGGATTGTCTTTCGACAACGTAAACGCCATTACCCAGGATTCCAACGGATTCGTCTGGGTGTCCACGGAAGATGGACTGAATCGCTTCGACGGCTCCGGCTTCATCGCATATTATCGTGAACAGCTGGGACTTAACACTGACTTCATAACCGCATTGTGTCCTGACAATGAGGGTAATGTGTGGATCGGGACGGATGCCGGCGCGACATTTTACAGCTATGCCGATGATTCTTTCCATCCGCTTGACAAGCTTAGTGACAACGGAGTGAACATTGACAACAAGGTCACTCATATTTGCATTGACAAGAATGGAATTGTATGGCTGTCGGTGAACGGGCGCGGACTTTTTTCGTATGACCGCAGGTCCGGTTCATTGAAGAACTATTTTTCCGACAACGGGAAAAGCACATTGGTCTCCAATATCCGGTCATTTCTCATCGACAGCGGCGGCGATTTCTGGTTCTCTCTTTATTTTGCCGATTTGTGGCATTCCGACGGCACGCTGGAACGTATGGAGAAAGTGAACCTGAAAGGGTGGAAAACCAATGATGACATAATGTCCATGGTCCAGAATCCCGTGGACAATACGGTCTATCTTGCGGCATGGCAGAACGGACTTTGCCAGGCTGATTTGCGGACTGGTGCTTTCAAGACATTGATAGCTAACGATGAAGGGTTTAGACCGACTTGTCTCAGCCTCGACAATGACAAGGGCGTATGGCTGGCTACGACGGGCGGACTCTACCGCTATGACGCCGTTACCGGAGTGGTCCGCAAGTTTTCCCACAGCATTGACAATCGGTATTCATTGGCAGACGATAGCGTGAAAGCAGTGTATTGCGACCGTTCCAATGGCCTTTGGGTGGGAACCTTATCTTCCGGCATCAATTGGTCCGCGGCGTTCCAACGTAATTTCAGCCGCTATTATGAAGCTGACGGTGAATCGCTTATGGGAGGCTATGTGGTGGATATGGATATTGACGGCACCGGAAAGCTATGGGCCGTATCCGAGAAAAACGGTCTTCTCTACATGGGACGTGACGGAATGCTCCATAAGTGCAAATCGGCTGAGCTCCCGGAGTCAATAGTCTCCATATGCAGTGACGGCGATTGGCTATGGTTGGGGTCTTGGGCGGGAATATTCCGTTTTGATGTCAAGACGGGAAATGTGAAGTCTTATGGCAGGGGATTGAATATGGGATGGAAAGACAATAAAGTTCATAAGTTATTCAAGACCTCATCTGGAGAAATTCTGGCAGGCACCACGCTGGGAATGATCAAATACGACAAATCGAGAGACCGTTTCTGTCCTTTGCCGATATTCAGCGGAATTTACGTCACCGATATGGCTGAAGCTTTGGACGGCACTCTTTGGGTCGCTTCCTACGCCGATGGAATATGCAGGTACAGCATGAAAGAAGACCGGATGCTCAGCCATTATGATTATAAGGAAAGCGACAACCGGCATTTGCCTGCCGACAAGGTCATGTCTTTATATCTTGACCGTGACGGTGAACTCTGGGCCGGATCTTATGGCGGCGGATTGATGCTTTATGACAAGGAAAACGACAGGTTCTCAACCTTCCGAAGCACGGAATTGAAAAACAACCGTATTGCATATTCCATGATTCGTGATGAAGACGGACGGATGTGGGTAGCTACCAGTAATGGATTGACCTCATTCTCAATGCCTTTCGGCGAAGTTCGTTATTATACTGCGGATGACGGTCTGCTTGACGAGATTGTTGATGGCAATTCTGCGGTCCGGACTCCTGACGGCAATATATGGTTCTCATCCCACAACGGAATAGTCGGCTTCAATCCGCGCCTCTTCCATACGGACGGAAAAGTGCCTCCGATAGTGCTGACCGGCTTTTATGTCAATGGAAAGAAGGTGACTCCCGGTAAAAATGAGCCTATCAAGGTCAATGTCAATGAAGTACGCAAGATGACATTGACTCATAAGCAGAACAATTTCGGTTTCTCTATGGGCTTGTTGGGGTTCTCGTCTCCTGCGACCAATGCCTTGTATTACATGTTGGAAGGTTACGATGACGACTGGCATCGTCTGGACGGCGGTACGACTTTCTCGTATCAGAATATTCCGGCGGGAAAGTATGTGCTGCGTATAAAAGGCATTGACGGGAATGGAATCTGGAATGAGACGCATCATCCGTTGGCTATTACCGTGAAGGCTGTTTTTTACAAGTCGACTACAGCGTATCTGATATATATCGGCCTGATAATCATATTGATGGCGATGCTTGCCCGTTATTCGTCTGATTTGGCGGTGAAACGGGAACGTGCCATAGCAGAAAAGGCAAAGAGAGCCCGGGAGGAGGAATTGTTCCATGAAAAGATGGATTTCTTCACGAATATCATTCATGAAATCAAGACGCCGCTTACATTGATCAAGACGCCTCTTCAGAATGTCATGGCGACGGGCGGCATTAGCGGCGAAATGAAAGAAGACTTGAATGTCATCAGCAACAGTACGGATTACCTGGACAAGCTGGTGAAGGAACTTCTGGAATTTATCCGTATCGAAGAACACGGCTGGGTGATGGAATGGAAGCATGTGGATATCGTGGAGCGGATCGGATTCCTGTATTATAACTTCAAGGAAACCGCGCGTGGCAGAAACTTGAAGATGACGTTCAAGCATACTGACAATGCGTTGATTATCAATGCGGATGATACGGCCCTCATAAAGATATTGAACAACCTTCTTTCCAATGCGATGAAATACGCCGAGACATTCGTGACTATTGAAGTTGATGATTCTGGCGATGGTTATGTGACAGTGTCGTTCAAAAACGACGGACCGAAGATTCCGGATGAAAGGAAGGAAGAAATCTTCAAGCCGTTTATCCAGTATAGTGACGAACGTTCTCCATACTCACAGAGTTTCGGTATCGGCTTGCCTTTGGCAAGGACATTGGCAGAATTGCATGGAGGTACATTGACGCTTAAAAACGAAGACATAACTGATTTTGTCCTAAGGCTTCCTAAGGGTGAAACTGATGCGGAACTTGAGGTTCAGGATACGTCGTCTAATGCTGATCAGAATGAAGAGGCGGATTCTTCTTTGTCGACACTGCTGATTGTGGAAGACAATGCTGAATTGTCCTCATATCTTGTGCGTAAACTGGGGCATGATTTCAATGCCGTCTCCGTACCGTCCGCTGAGCGGGCGATGTCAATGATTGCTGGAGGTGACGTGGATATGGTGCTGTCTGACATTGCATTGGAAGGTATGAGCGGGATAGAATTGTGCAGCAAGGTCACAACTGACATATCTACATCGCATATTCCGGTAGTCATGCTGTCTGCCCTTTCTTCTCCTGAAGTGAAAGTGAAATGTATGGAGGCCGGGGCGAGTCTTTACATTGAGAAACCTTTCAATCTGGAATATCTTGTCGAATCGCTGAAGGTCATTGCACGGAAACGTGAATCATTGAAAATTGCCCATCTTTCGGGAATTGCCGGTGATGACAAGGACAAATTTGCGCTGACCGATTCCGATGCCGTATTCTTGCAACGACTGGAGAAAGCGGTTACTGAAAATATCAGTGATACCGAATTCGGTCCGGACCAACTGGCGGAAGCGGCATTGGTAAGCCGTTCCACATTGGTCAGAAAAATGAAGAGTCTGCTCAATATGACTCCCAATGACTATATCAAGGTCAGACGTCTCAATGCTGCCGCGGCAATGATTGAAAACGGGGCTTCCCGCATCAATGATGTCTGCTACGCCGTCGGTTTCAACACGCCTTCATATTTCGCGAAATGCTTTAAGAAACAGTTCGGCGTGCTGCCGGCTGATTATATGAAAAAGAGCTGATATTCCGGGCCCTGGCTCGTTTTGTTCTATTAATTGGCTCAATTATTCTATCCTTGAAAATCGTTTTTTCTCAACTTTGCGATGCGGGGAATTCCCGCAAAGCTAATAACCTGTAATATGAATTGTTTAAAGAAATTTATTCTGGCAGCAGTCTCCGTGCTGACATTTACGGCAATGTCGGCGCAGCAGAGGCTGGTAAGGGGTAAAGTCTATGACGAAACTTCCCAACCGCTGGCCGGAGCCTCCGTCTCTGTTCCTAACACTCTTCGCGGTGTGACAACTGACGGCAACGGATTGTTCGAAATCAATGCTTCCTCAGGAGAAACTCTCTCGATTGCATTTCTGGGATATGTGACCAGAAATGTCAATGTCGGCGAGAAGGATTATATTGAGGTGACACTCATGCCGGATACCAATCAGCTGGATGAACTTGTGGTCATCGGTTACGGTACACAGAAAAGAGTGAACATCACAGGAGCTGTGGCAACGGTTGACTATGCGAAGGAAGCCAAGTCCCGTCCTGTCACTTCGACAGCGCAGATTCTTCAGGGCATGAATGCCGGCGTCGCAATCAATCAGGCGTCAGGACAGCCGGGCCAGGAAAGCCTCTCCCTGAGAATCCGAGGTGTCGGAACATTGAACAATGCCAATCCGCTGGTGATTGTGGATGGTTTCGAAGGGACTATTTCCAATGTGAATCCGGACGATATCGAATCCGTTTCCGTGTTGAAAGATGCTGCTTCATGTGCCATTTATGGTAACAGGGGAGCCAACGGCGTGGTTCTCATAACTACGAAAGACGGAACCAAGTCTTCCGGCAAGTTCTGCATTACATATAGCGGCATGATGGCTGTCAATGAACCTGCCGGCAAATTCCAGGTCATATCCAATTATGCTGATTATATGACCATTATGAATGAGTCTGCGGAAAATGTTGACGCCGCGCTTCCTTTTTCCCAGGCAATGATCGACCTCTGGCGCGAGAAAGAAAAAGATCCTGACGGCATCTCGGAATCCGGTTATCCGAACTATGTGGCCTATCCTAATACTGATTGGATGAAGGCTGTGTATGACGCCGGCATTTATCAGAAACACAATATTTCGGCTTCTGGTGCGGCCGGTGGTACCAAGTACCTTATTTCCATGACGTATGTGGACAATCCGGGAGTCATTGACAATACCGGTGCGAAGAAGTTTCTCCTGCGTGCCAATGTTTCCAGTCAGGTAACAAAATGGCTGGAAATCGGTGCCAGAATCTGGGGAACTGAAAGCAACAGGGAAACCAATAACTTGGCATTCAACTTCTTGTCCCGTGCGGTTCCTGGAATATATCCTTATTATGACGGAAAGTATGGCTGGATGGAAAATCCGGAGCAGAGTGCCAACTGCCGCAACAATCTGTATTTCTTCAACAGGAATTCCGGTTATGACAAGATGCATTACGTCAATGCTACGGTCTTCACGAATCTGAAACTGCCTCTGGGCATCAAATATAATGCGTCGTTCAACTATGGACGTACTACTACTGAATATAAATCTGTGGCCAATGTCCTGAGCGCGTATTCATTCCGCAAGGGTGAGGTCGCTTACGACTATAGTAATCTTGACAATCTCTCCATAACTCAGAGTGCCGGATTCACATACCGCTGGACTTTCCAGAACAGTCTCTCCTGGACGAAAGTCATTGCCAAGAAACATGATGTTTCTGCGATGCTTGGTTCCGAGACGATGTATCAGAACAACAACAATATCGGCGTGAGCAAGAAGCGTCTGGAAAACGACCAGCTTACGGAGCTTGACAATGCTCTGGATATGAGCAAGATAACCGGCAGCCAGACAGACTGGGCTTCTGTTTCGGTGTTCGGTCGTCTCACTTATGCATACGACAACAGGTATCTCCTGGAGGCGAATCTCCGTTACGATGGCTCGTCAAGGTTTTCGCGTGATTCCAGATGGGGCCTGTTCCCTTCAGTATCAGCCGGATGGCGTATTTCGCAGGAGCCTTTCATGCAGAACTCGGGCATTGACAACCTGAAACTGCGCGCTTCATGGGGAAAACTCGGCAACAACAGTATCGGAAACTATGACTATATAGCCACCTATGCGTCCGGTTTTGAATATTCCTTCGGCAACAAGATGTCATCGGGTATCGTGCAGTCATTGTCCAACAGCGCATTGACTTGGGAAACGACAACATCCACTGACATCGGACTTGAACTCGGTGTCCTTGACGGAAGGCTCACATTCGAAACCGACTGGTACAACAAGGTTACTGACGGTATCCTTTACAAATCTCCGGTCTATGCCACAATCGGAAACAAATCAGCACCTTACCAGAATCTCTGTGAGGTTACGAATACCGGTCTGGAGCTTACATTGGGCTGGAAAGATGATATCAAGGATTTCCACTATGGCATCACGGCAAATTTTACCAGAAACTGGAACGTGGTAAGCAAGTATAAAGGCCGCCTGGAAGCAGGTTGGGTAACCGACGAAAACGGCAACCGCTCCTACAAGAGCTACATCGGTGATGTCACCACTACTGTCGGCAATGCCAGACGTGTCATGGAAGGCAAACTCATCAACGAGTTCTACCTTCTCGATACCTATTCCGGAAACGGAAGCCACTTTTTCGCGGACGGCTCAGTCAATCCTGCCGGCGGCCCGAAGGACGGTATGATCCGCACTCCTGAAGATATGCTTTGGCTTCAGGCCATGAACGAAGCTGGGGCGACATTCCTTCCGAACAAGACCATCGGAAAGAAAGGCATATGGTATGACGATTATATCTATGCCGATGCCAACGGTGACGGCGTCTACGGTGATGTCAATGACTATATGTTCACGGGAACATCCATGACTCCTAAATTCTATTACGGAATCCAGTTCGAACTCGGATGGAAAGGAATTGACTTCTCAATGCTCTGGAACGGTTCCGGCGGAGCGCAATGCTATTGGCGATATGTGGGATTCAATGCTTATTCTACCGGAGGCTACTTCACATTGCCGAAGAAGATTGCATACGACCACTATTTCTATGATCCTGAAAATCCTGAAGACCCTAGAACCAACATTACATCCGGACATGCCCGTCTGACGATGAACTATGGCTCGGAGCAGAATGATGGCCAGTGTGCGTCCAAATTGTTCCTCTATGATACGGACTATCTGAGACTCAAGAATTTGACGCTTGGCTATACATTCCCTCAGAAATGGATGAAGAAAATTTCCGTGTCTGATTTCCGTCTCTTCTTCAGTGGCGAGAATCTGCTGACATTTACCAAATATCCGGGAATGGACCCGGAAATATCCGACACCATGAATTATTACGCCCTTTTGCGTCAATATTCATTCGGCCTTAGTCTAAAGTTCTAAATTGATGATTATGAACAATATAATAAAAATTACCATAGCGATTGCCTCTTCGGCCATGGCGGTAAGCTGCAATGACTTTCTGGACAGGTATCCGTATGATTCCGTCACTTCGAATACGGTATACAAGTCTGCCACATTGGCGGAAAATGCGGTAACGGGCGTCTATAGCAGCCTTTTGGCGAACTATAACAGTTATGACGGCAGCACGAACTGGGATGCGTTTTCGTCTGTGCTCGATGTCAATGACAATAATATTTCCCTCCGTTATCCATTTTTGTTGGGATTGGTGCAGTCCAATGCAGGGGTGTTCCTGAACAATTGGAAGTATCTGTACGAAAGCGTGAACAGGGCTAATGATGTTATTGCCAACATCGGAGGGACGGCAGCATTGTCTGACGAACTTAAAGCGCAGAGGATAGCGGAATGCAAATTCATCCGTGCTTATGCTTATTACAGGCTCAATGCCCTTTGGCATGGCGTTCCGGTCTATCTGGAAAATCTGGCTCCCGGCGAGTATACCAGAGGCCGCAAATCTGAAGAAGAGGTCTGGAACATTGTTCTGGATGATTTGACGGATGTTATTGACTGTGAGCATCTTCCTGCCAAATATGCTTCGGGCGACAGCAACTTCGGACGCATCACCAAAGGCGCTGCATACGCTCTCCGCGGAAAAGTCTACATGTGGCTGAAGCAGTGGGACAAGGCCGAGGCTGACTTCCTCAAAGTGGGCGAGTGCGGATTTGGACTTTTCAAAGGAAGTTATGCTGACCTCTTCATTGAGAAGAATGAAAAGTCGGATGAGATGATATTCTCCGTGACGATGGAGAACTTGCCTGGACACGGCAATGTCTATAGCCGTACTTACGGAAACTGGATGACATGCGGCAACGGTCAGAATCATTTCTTTTTCAATGCGAATTTTGCAGACTCTTATCAGTGGGCAGACGGCAAGCCGTTCTCCTATGATGACGTCATACCAGGTTACAGCAGCATGGATCCTAAAGCGAGAAGCGTGTATTTCTGCCGCAACTATATGACGGAAGCGGAGAAAGCCACCATGAAGGCTTATGGCGCCGACATGTCCAAATATGACGAAACCGGCAATGAAGCGCGCATCAAAGCGGCTTATGAGAACCGTGACCCGAGATTGACAGCAACGGCTATCGTGCCTTATTCCAATTATTTGGGAGGTTTCGCCAAAGGTTCTGCCGTGAACTATCAGATAAGGTGGCCATACCGTTCGGAAAATGCTCCGGATTTCGACCTCAGGACCGTTTCGACGACTTACATGCTCTACAATATCAGGAAATTCGTGACCAAAGGCAAGGAATACAATAATTCCACATACAATCCCGTGGATGTTCCTATCATCAGATATGCTGATGTGCTGCTTTGTCTGGCAGAAGCCGTGAATGAGCAGGGCAGGACCTCTGAAGCAGCCGGATATGTGAACCAGGTGCGCAATCGTGCCGGAGTCGCTGAACTGAATTCAGGTGCCGAGTGGCTCAAGGTAAACGGTAAGGAGGATATGGCACAGCGCATTGTAGATGAGAAACATTGGGAACTTGCCTGTGAGGAGCAGCTCTATCTGGAAGAGCTCAGATGGGGCGTATGGAAAGAGCGGAAGTTTGACTTCGCCAAGGGTCTTCATCAGGTCTGGGGCTCGCCAGTATATGATTACGTTTATGGCGGCGACGCATACCTGAAATGGCCTGTTCCTGCATCCGAAAAGGAAAAGAATCCTAATCTTGAACAAAACGAAGGTTGGTACTAATTAATAACTATTACAATAATGAGAAAATTACTTTTGACATTTGCAGTGGCGATTTGCGCCGGGACATTGGGCGCACAACCACGTAAAACGGATGTTGTAAAGGCTTGGGAAGGCACTATCGACATGCCTACCTATCTGCTTGATGCGCCGGAAGAAGCTCCTATTTTCGAGCGTGACTGGTCTTATCAGAGAGCGCGCAGAAGCGTTTATCCTTATCTTTTGAACGACAATATGACCAGAAAGAAGGATACCGTCACATACAAGGCTCTCTACATGGAGAACGAATATGTGGAACTTTGTGTGCTTCCCGAAATCGGCGGACGTCTGATTTATGCCGTCGACAAGACCAATGGTTATGACATATTCTACCACAACCATGTCATCAAGCCTGCCAATGTGGGAATGTTGGGCGCCTGGGTGTCAGGCGGCGTGGAATGGAACGTCTTCCATCATCATCGTGCGACTTCCCATACCCCATGCGACTACAAGATTGTGGAAAACTCTGACGGCAGCAAGACAATCTGGGTAGGCGAGACCGAATACCGCCACAGGATGTCATGGGCCATCGGCATAACCCTTCATCCGGGCAAGTCCTATATGGAAATTTCAGGACGTCTTATAAACAACACCATGAATGACAATTCGATGCTATATTGGTCGAATGTCTCTACACTGGTGGATGAAAACTATCAGATCATCTTCCCGCAAAGCGTGGAATTCGTTACCTTCCACTGCAAGAACTGGTTCGCGCATTGGCCTGTAACTCACGAGACTTTCAACGGGATGTCATTCTACAAGGACGGTGTGGACGCGTCATGGTGGAAGAACCACTATATGTCCAATTCAATGTTTGCCTATGACCTGAAGGAGGACTTCATCGCAGGTTATGACCATGGACGGAATGCCGGAACCATGCTTACAGGTAACCATAACATCATCAAGGGCGGCAAGTTCTGGCTGTGGGGCCCTAATTCCGAGTGGGATACCAAGATTCTTACCGACAATTCAGGCCACTATTGCGAGTTGATGGCAGGCGCATATTCCGACAACCAGCCTGATTACAACTGGTCTGCACCTTATGAGACCAAGACATTCTCACAATATTGGTACGGCATCCGTGACATGGGCGGAGTGAAGGCAGGTGACAAGAATGCCGCCATCAATATGGATGTCCTGGATGACACCAAAGTGCTTCTGGGCGTGAACACCACGTCCCCGATGAAAGGGCTTAATGTGATTTTGTATGCAGGCAACGATGAGGTTTTCAGGACTACAGCCGATGTGGCTCCGGACAAGCCTTACGTCAAAATCATCAACATTGACAAGAACATTGACAAGAATTCATTGAAAATGGTGCTCGCGGCAGCGGATGGAAAGCAGATGCTTTCCTACAAGCCGGTAGTCAAGGATCCGGAGAAGCCGCTTCCGCCGATTGTCGAGCGCCCGAAACTCCCGCAGGAGATTGAAAACACCGAGGAGTGCTATCTTGTGGGCCTCAGGAACCTCCAGTTCCACAATCCGTTCATCGACCCTACCGACTATTTCAATGAGGTTCTCCGTAGAGATCCGGGCGATACCCGCGCCAATACGAGAATGGGCGTCTGGTACAGACAAAGAGGTGAGTATGACAAGGCTGCGGCTTATCTGCGCCGTGCAATCGCCCGTCAGACACATGATTATACACGTCCGAAGGATTGCGAGGCCATTTACAATCTTGGTCTGATTTTGAAGGAACAGGGTAAGGTCGAGGCTGCTTTCGATACCTTGTATCGTGCCGTATGGAACTACAATTATAACTCTGCAGCGAATTTCCATCTCGCACAGATGTATACGCAGGCCCGTGATTTCGACATGGCGCTTGACCGTCTGAACGAGGCATTGACCTACAACGGAAACAATTTCGAGGCTATGAACTTGAAAGCCAGCATTCTCCGCCTGCGCGGCAATTCCGATGAAGCTGCGAAATGCGTCGGCCAGGTGCTTGCAATGGATCCGCTTAATGCTTATGCTACAGCGGAATATGACATGCTCAATGGTACTGACAATCTGAAGACACTCATGCGCGAGCAGGTGGAATCTTATATGGAACTTTCCCTGAAGTATCTGCATAATGGCTTCATTGACAAGGCTTTGGAACTTATGAAGTATGCTGACGGTATCAAGCCTTATCCTTCTGCCAAGATGTGGCTGGGATGGTTTGCCCACATGTCCGGTGACAAGGAGACTGCCGGGAAATTGTTCGGGGAGGCTCTGGCCCTGCCTACGAAATATTGCAATCCGTTCCGTCTGGAGACTATCGAGGTCCTCAAATTGGCGATGCAGTATTGTCCTGACAATGCCAAACCTCATTACTACCTGGGCAACTTGCTGTATGACAAGCAGAAAGACAATGCAATCGCAGAGTGGAAACGTTGCGTGGAGATGGATCCGTCCAATGCCATGGCCTGGAGAAATCTCGGATGGGCCAACTGGCTGTATACCAAAAACTACGCAGAGTCTGCCAAATATTACAGGAAGGCCATTGACCTGATGCCGGACAATGCATTGTTCCTGGAGGAAATCGACCAGGTTTATGAGGCTGGCGGAGAAGATGTCAGGACCCGTTTCGAATTGCTCAAGAGTCATCATTCTACCTGCGTGAAGAGGTATTATCCTCTTGCAGCTGAGGTTATTACCGGTACTTTCGTAGGTGAGTATGATTATGTGCTTGATTTGCTCAGGAACTGCTATTTCCCTACAC
>FR882195.1:153125-182897 GCA_000434935.1 Bacteroides sp. CAG:709
ATTTCCCTACACGTGAGGGTGTTGCGAATTTCCATGACGTATATGTGGATGCCCTCGTTTTGGCAGGTCAGAAGAAACTCTCCGAAGGCGATGCGAAAGGTGCAATTTCACTTTATCAGGAAGCATTCAAATATCCTGTCAATCATCAGGTGTTTCTGGTAGATGAGCGTACTCCTCGTGATGCGCAGATTTGGTGGAACATCGGCCAGGCTTATGAGTCTATGCATCAGAAATCCAAGGCTATGGCTGCCTACAAGAAAGCTGCGGCTGTAGCTGACAAGGGTACTGACTATGGCTATTGGAAGGGATTGGCAATGATGAAGACAGGTAATGCTGCCGGTGCGAAAGCATTGTTCGAATCTCTGGTCGAGTCAGGAAAAGCCGGTATCGTTACCGAATTCGTGAACTTCTACGGCGCTGAAGGTACTACCGGATCGACTGTTGAAAACATCAATACCAAGGCTTATTATACCATGGGGCTCGGTTATCTCGGTCTCGGTGACAAAGAGAAGGCTGCCGAATGCTTCCGCGAGTCAGTGCGCCTCAAAATTGACAACCTCTGGTCTGTTGTAATGCTTAAAACTCTGTAATTTTATGCGAAGCAATACATTGAATAGCATAATGTTCGCCGGTATGGTTCTCCTCTCCGCCTCGTGCGGCAGGGGAGAATGGCCGGTAGGCAATGATGTCCGGATTTCATGGGACAGGAGTACGTTTACGGAAATGAAGTCCGTCAATGTACAGAATGCCGGTTTCGTGGAAGAAAATCTCTACTATCCGCGTATAAAGAGACTTTCCGGCGGCGCACTCCTCATGTCTTTCGAGAACGACCATTTCGGATGGGACATCTATGTCAGACGAAGTGAAGACAATGGCAAGACTTGGTCCGATGCCACGTTGCTGGTCAAGAGCGCTCCTGCCACATCTTCAGCAGGAGAGGATACCAAGGTTTATGTCAATCCTGATTTTATCGAGCTGGAAGACGGCAGAATCCTTCTGGCTTATCAGTGGAGATATAAGAAAGGGTACAATGATCTTGTGAATACCAACAACAACTGCGGCATCGAGGTGATGTTTTCATCTGACGGCGGCAGGACGTTCACGGAGCCTGTCGAGGTGTATCGCGGCAGATGCTGGGAGCCGGCGATGCTCCAGTTGCCATCAGGGGAAATCCAGATGTATATCACTTCATCTCAGGAACTTATAGACAAAATGTCCGCTCCTCAGACGGTGGTGATACGTTCATTTGACAATGGCAAGACCTGGCAGGGCAAGGAGTGCTGCGGCATTGATGACAATGAGGTCATCTCGCGAACCGTGGATTCCCGTTCGACGTATGACGGGATGCCGTCAGGCGTCTGGCTGAATGACAATAACGGTATTGCTGTCCCTATGGAGGTCTGGCATGGAAAATACGTCGTTGACCAGACACCTGTAGTCGTAAAGACAGATCCTGAAACCAATTGGCGCAGGGATTTGGAGAAAATCCGCAAGACGGGCGGCCCTGACTGGCCGATGAAGAAGCAGGTCAACAAGGATTTCTACGGCTATGGTCCTTACAGTACGAAACTGGGTACCGGGGAGATGGTGATTCTCAGCAACGGACAATATAAGGGCAAGCAGGGAATCTGGACGTTCATCGGAGACAAGACTGCTGACAATTTCACCAATGCGACCTCTCCTTTTGACGGATATTGGGGCTCCATTGACTATATTGATGACAATAAGGTGCTTGCAACCGGAACAGTGAAATATTCAGAGGACAATGTGACGAGAGGGATGGTGAGGATGGAAATCGGACGACTGAATTATTCCAAAAAACTCAAGAAGGGAGACGTCCCGATGTCCGGTATCAGGGAATTCAACAGGGAAATCAATGACTGCTGGTTCCTCGGACATTCTTTCGACTCATATTTGTTCGCAGACTTCGGTTATACTGATTCATGTCTTACATTTATATCGTATCTTTATGATTCGAAGATTACGGCCCTTTCCACCGAGAATTCCGATGCGCCGGAAATTTTGATTGCGCGTTTTGGAGGCCCTCAGTATAAGGCAGTTGTAAATGCGAACGGAGATTATGCCATCTATGTGGAGGACAATATTTCCTGGAAGAAAATCGCTGAAGGACGTACATCTGACGTGGAAATTGCCGGTACTGTCAATGATGACACTGACATTGACCTCGGTTATGCGGTCAGTCTCCGGATTCCTTGGGCTCTGATCGGCGGAAAACCTTCCCGCGGAGAGGTGATCAAGGCTCATCTGCGTCACCACTACAAGGCGAAGACTTCGGAAAAGCCTGCATGGAGCATCGAGGATGTGGAAGGGGAGAATAGTGACTATCCTGCAGAATGGCTTTCGTTGACATTGAATTAAAAGATTTATTATGAATAAGTTATACACTGGCTTGGCGCTTCTGGCTGCGGTGTCTTTGGCTTCTTGCAAGGCCGAAGGACCTGATGACGGCGGCAAGCAGATTCCATCGGAATCGACGACATTGACATTGACTCCTTTTGAAAAGCTCAATGCTTCCGCCGATGCGGTCAATTCGCATAAGGATGATTGGGCGCAATCTGTTCTGACATTGAATTATCGGAGTATTGTAAATGTCGGAGCTTCTGTCCTGGGAACAGACTCGCCTTCATATAGCCGGATCGTGAAACTCGCTGACGGGTCATATATCCTTACGGCGCATGATTATTATTCGGGAGGAAACGGCTCCACTGTTTACTGGGCTACCAGTCAGGATCTTGTAAATTGGACACCTCAAGGCAAATTGTTTGCATCGCGTAGCGTCGTGAATGCCCGCGGACAGGAGGCTACCAGGCTTTATACGAACGGCTTCGGCAAGGTGCTCTCGAACGGAGATGTGCTGATGTTCGCATCTTTCAGAACTACAGGTACTTATTCTTTCTGGAAGTGGAGAAATGAACAAGGCATTGAAATGCGTCGCAGTAAGGACAACGGCAAGACGTGGAGTGAACCTTATGAAGTGTATCGCGGCCCGAATTGGGAAGCGATAATGCTTGAGGACGGTGACGGCGAATTGGAATTGTATTTTTCCGAAAGCCGCCCGTGGATTTCCGGGAGCCATTCCGGAACGTCAATGGTCCGTTCTACGGATGGTGGCAAGACCTGGCTTCCGGGATTGGGCAAAGAACCATATCGTGTCATCAGGCATACCTGGTATGATGCCCATCAGGATAAATGGCTGTTCACTGACCAGATGCCCGGGCTCATCATATTGAATGACAGCAAATGCAAGGCGGGGGTGTTTGAGTCCGCCCATGCCTATCCTGTCGGCGGCAGTGTGAATTTCTGCATTTCCTTTGCTTGGTCTCCTGAAGACGGCAATTGGAACTATATTGAGGGTGAAGAAAAAGATGGTACCGGTTTGGACGTGAAGACGGCGAAAGTCGGTCCTGCGGACAGAAAGATTGACGTGTGGAACGGCGCTGCTCCAAGTCTTCTCCAGTTTCCGTCCGGAGAAACGGTGGTTTCATACGGACAGGATGCATACCAATGGCTCCGTATCGGAGATTCTCAGGCGAGGAATTTTGGCGCTGCCGGTAAATATCTTCCTGCCAAGGGTTCCTGGAGTTCCATTCTTCTGGATGGTACGCATGAACTCATTACTCATATGCGCAACAGCACAGACAGCAAGAACGTCGGCGTGACAATTTGCAAACTGGCTCTCAATCACCGCATTGCCGCGTCTTCCCACAAGGTTGTCATTGACGGCGGCAATTCCGACTGGGTCAATGCTGATGACGCATTGTTTGCAGGCAGCAAGTGTCAGGCGCAAGCTACATTGAGATGTGCTGCAGATGCTGACAATATTTATTTCCTTGTGGAATGTCGTGACGAGAACGTATCGAAGGATGATTATGTCCAGGTGTTCATTGCCCCGTCGGATGCAGCGAAACTGAATGCGCAAACATTGAGGGTCAAGGTCGGGCTCAACGGTCTGCGGAATCAGGGCGTCTATGCCGGCAACTGGATTGAAAAGGATTTGGGTGCAAATGCGGTTGTGCGCTATGACGCGACACTTTCGGATGCGTCTGATGTTGACAATGGCTGGCTGGCGGAGATTTCCGTTCCGCGTTCTTCGGTCAAGGTCGTGGACGGCAAGGTGAAAGTGAATCTGGCATTGTTCGACATGGAGGGTGGTGAAGATGCCATTGTCTCCACGGGCGAGAAGAATCCGCAGAAATGGATTACGGTGACGGGGCTTTAGAAAGCCCTGTTGGAGCTTCCTGTATGCCCATCTGATACAAAATTGAAATTATGAAAAGTAATTTGTGACTAAAGTGAAATGAGATGAAGCAGGCAAATTAGTAAATTTGTGTAAAAATCATCAGACATATATGAAACGTAAATTTATTTTGGCGATTGCCGTGATTCTTTTGTCGGCTGTCACGTTTCCTGCTTCAGCTCGTAAAGATTCATTGAAGTTGCTTTACTGGAATATCCAGAACGGCATGTGGGACGGACAGACGGACAATTATGACAGGTTTGTGGACTGGGTGTCATCCCGTAATCCGGACATTTGTGTATGGGCGGAGGCACAGAGTATCTACAAGACCGGTACCGGTGAGAAAGTGGCTCCGGAAGACAGATATCTTGTCGACGGCTGGAAAGAACTTGCTGCCCGCTATGGTCACAAGCATGTTTATGTGGGAGGCCACAGGGACAATTATCCTCAGGTCATCACCTCGAAGTACCCGATAAAGAATGTGCGCCGCTTTACCGATGAGGCACCGGACACCGTCATCACCCACGGCAGCGGATGGGCTACGGTCAAGGTCAATGGATATAAGCTCAATATCGTGACATTGCACACATGGCCGCAGAGACACGCTTACGACATCGACAGAAACGACAAGGAGGCCGTTAAGCAGAGTGCGGCTGTCAATGGGGGAGACCACTATCGTTGCAGGGAGATCGAATATATCTGCCGTCACACCATTATGGCGGACAAGAATGCAGCTTCCGACCTGTGGGTCATGCTCGGCGATTACAATTCTGTTTCACCGGCTGACAATGATGTATATAAATATGATGAGAACAATACCAGTTTCCTTCCTCATAAATTCATCCTTGCCAATACCCCGTATATAGATTCTGTCAGGGAGCACAATCTGCCTGTATTGCAATGGACCATTCCTTCCAAGAGGAGATATGACTACCTGTACATGTCGCCGGCACTTGATGCCATGGTAGAGAAAATCGGCGTGATTTACGAGGATTTCACTCTGCCTGTACCGGATGCCAAGGTCCGTGGATTCTATCATCCGTCAGACCACCTTCCTGTCGAGGCCGTGATCAATGTCTCCAGGAAACGATAGACATAACATGAGTACAAAAAAATCCGCTCCAATATTCTGGAACGGATTTTTTTAATTCTGAAACAGAAGAAATTATTTCTGTCTGCTCTTGTATCTCTGATAGAATTTGTCGACACGACCTGCTGTATCCACGAGCTTTACCTTGCCGGTATAGAATGGGTGAGAGGTGTTTGAGATCTCGACTTTCACTACTGGGTACTCAACTCCGTCGACCATCAGAGTCTCCTTAGTGGTGGCACAAGAACGTGTGATGAATACTGTGTCATTTGACATATCCTTGAAAGCTACAAGACGGTAGTTTTCGGGATGAATTCCTTTCTTCATTTTCTTTAAAAATTTAGTTAATCCAAAATTGGAACGCAAATTTATGTACAAATTTCCGTAAATCCAAGTATTTACATGCTTTTTCGCCGTTTTTCTACTTCATTCTGTACGGCTGGTCATCATACAAGGCGAAACGCTTGGCCTTTCTGATCCATTTCTGCTCCTCCTGCTTGACATATTCCTTCGCATCCTGGAATGAAATCTCCCCGGAAAGATAAGCAGCCAGTTTCTCGTCGGCAAGCTTCCGGTAAAACTCTTCATAAAGCGTGAAATCCGGATATGTGTCCTTGAAATAGCGTATCAGCTGCAATGTGTGCAGCAGGGAATGGTATTGTGCTCCCGGTTTGAGCATAATCTGGTAACCGAAACACTTTTCCCCTGCATAGCGTCCTGCAGAAGGCTTGAATGAACAAGGCCTGAGGAGTACCCCGTCAGGTGTCGGAAGCCTGTCATACGGTCCATGCGTGATGAACGGCGCTCCGAAATACTCATACGGCCTGGCAGTACCGATGGCCGGAGTGATATTCGTGTTGTTCCACAAACCTCCGCCGCTGTACATGTAACAAGTGAACATTCCCGGAATGTCGGAAGCCGGAGCAATCGTCCACGGCAGCAGGTCCTTGTTGTAATCCGATGCCAATGCCGAGATCACATGGAGCGGATATTTGGCTCCGATTTCAGCATAGAACAGATTGCACAACTCACCGAGAGTCAGACCGTGCCTGTGCGCTACACGCGGGATGAACGATTCACATTCCCCCGTAGGGACGGTGCCTTCCACCACGCGGCCTGCCGGATTTATATGATCCACAATGTACAATGCAGGCGGCTCGTCAATGACCATCAGGAGCATCATCAGCCGGAAAATGTCCTTCGTATAGTTGAAGTACCTTGAACCGACATCCTGAATCTCCACGACTATGGCATTGAGTCCTTTCAATGATTCGGAATCGAAATGGATATGGTTCGTCCCCGGGGTCAGCTCGGCATCCTCCGGCTGGAAAAGCCGCACCAGATTCCCTCTTTCCTGGAAAATCTGGTACATGTAACGGTCGCTGCTTGTGTCCCAGCAGTTCTGGGTGCAGAAGCAGCCGACCTTTCCATCTGTAAGGGCTTTGTCAAGCTGGTCTTCCAGCGGTGTCGTCCTGAATGAAAACATCTGGAAATTATCCGTTTATAATCTTTTCGGCCACCTTTATGACTTCTTCTCCGAGTTTCACTGCCTCTTCCTCGGTCTGTGCCTCGGAATAGATGCGGATGATCGGTTCAGTGTTTGACTTGCGGAGATGAACCCACTGGCGTTTGGCTTCGAAACTGATTTTCACGCCGTCGATGTCATTGACATTCTCATTGGCATAAATCTTTTTCAGCTCTGACAAAATCTTGTCAATCAGCGCCTTGTCGGCAAGCTCGATCTTGTTTTTCGCGATATGGTATTCCGGATAAGTCTTTTTGAGTTCCGAAACGGTCATTTTCTTGTGTGCAAGGTTGGAGAGGAACAATGCGACGCCGACCATGGCATCACGTCCTGAATGGAGAGCAGGATAAATCACGCCTCCGTTGCCCTCGCCGCCGATGATGGCACCCTTCTCGTGCATAAGCGTGGTGACATTGACTTCACCGACAGCGGAAGCATAGTATGTGCCGCCGTGGCTCTCAGTCACATCGCGAAGCGCCCTTGAAGAAGACAGGTTGGAAACAGTGACAAGATTCTTGACTCCCTCGGCCTCGGCGCGTGCCAGCACATAATCAGCAACGCTCACGAGTGTATATTCCTCTACGAAAGGCTCTCCGTTCTCGCAGATGAAAGCCAGTCTGTCCACATCCGGGTCTACTGAAATACCGAGGTCCGCGTGCTCTTTGACGACGGTTTCGCTCAGCTCGATGAGATTCTTCGGAAGCGGTTCAGGATTATGCGCAAAATCTCCCGTAGGCTCGCAGTTCAGGCCAATGCATTTGGCACCAAGTCTTTCCAGAAGTCTCGGCATGATGATTCCGCCGACAGAATTGATGGCATCCAGAACTACCGTGAAGTGTGCATTTCTGATGGCTTCAGCGTCTACGGCAGGGAGTGCCATTACTGCGTCCAGGTGCTTGTCCGTGAAGTCCTCGTCGGTAATGGTTCCGAGCTCATCCACTCCGCTGAAATCGAAATCCTCGGCTTCCGCGCACTCGAGAACCGCCTGACCTTCAGCTGCATTGAGGAATTCGCCCTTCTCGTTAAGAAATTTCAATGCGTTCCATTGTCTCGGGTTGTGTGATGCCGTAAGGATAAGTCCTCCATCTGCGCCGGACAGGATGACTGCCATTTCGGTGGTAGGCGTCGATGCGAAACCTGCGCGGATGACGTCTACGCCGCACGCTACAAGTGTGCCGCATACTACATTTTCCACCATTTCGCCTGAAAGTCTGGCATCTTTGCCGACTACGACAGTATACCTCTCACCTTCCGGTTTAGGTCTGCGTTCGCGAAGTTTTGTGCAATAAGCATAGACGAATTTTACGATGTCGACAGGTGTCAATGCCTGTCCAGGTTTTCCTCCGATTGTACCTCTGATTCCGGAGATGGATTTAATAAGTGTCATTTCATAATTAGTTTAGCTCGCTAATTTAGATATTTAACGCAGGAATAGCAAATTTTGTTTACATTTGCCGACTGAAATGAAGGTTTATAATTTTATTCAAGGAAAATGAAAGCGATTCTCACTGTTTTGCTGCTTATTACGTCCAATATTTTCATGACGTTCGCCTGGTATGGGCATCTCAAGCTTCAGGAAATGAAAATTTCGACCGGATGGCCGGTTATCCTTGTGATTCTTCTGTCATGGGGATTGGCATTCTTCGAATATTGCGCCCAGGTCCCGGCGAACCGCATCGGCTTTTCCGGCAACGGCGGTCCGTTCAATATCATGCAGCTGAAGGTCATTCAGGAAGCCGTTTCATTGACGGTATTCACTGTAATCGTAACCTTTCTTTTCAAAGGGCAGCCGATCCAGTGGAATCATCTCGCAGCGTTTTTCTGTCTTATCATGGCTGTCTTTTTCGTGTTTCTGAAATAGTGGAATCATGAAAAATTACTCAAATTGTAATTTTTTTTGAAGAAAATGCAGAAAAAATTTGGATTATAAGAAAAAATGCCTACCTTTGCAATCCCAAACGAGAAAACAACGTTCGGGAAACATAAATAACTGCTGGGTTCGTATAACGGTTAGTACTCAAGATTCTCAATCTTGCAATATGGGTTCGATTCCCGTACCCAGTACGAAAAGCGAGAGTTGGTCAATTGGCCAGCTCTTTTTTTTATATATCTTATCTCATTTTGGCATTTTGCTGCGGTCGTTTGGATTTTAATTCATATATTTGCCAAGTTCTTTCAGGAACATTTTTTTTATTAATCGAAACACTTATCAATTATGAGTGAAGAATTGAATCCTGGTGCAGCAGTAACACCAGATGTACTTGAAAATGCCGAAGAAGTTGCGGTAAAGACTAATGAAGCCGACGAAGCAGAGGAAACGGCACAGATGCCGAACTATGCTGAAATGTCATTGGCTGAGTTGTCACAGCTTTTCGAGCAGCTTGCCGACAGTGACGACCGTATGGCGAAGTCAAAGGAAGCGGAAGCCATAAAGACCGCTTTCTACAAGAAACTCTCCAGAGAGAAATCTGCCGCCGGACTTGATATGCCGGAGGTTCCGACAGCGGAAGAAGAAAATGCCGCTGAAAAAGAGACTGAGGAGTCTTCTGAGGAAGCAGAGCAGCCATCTGTCATTTCCAATCCATTTGCAGCTCTCGAGAATGGTTTCAAAGCCATATATAATAGGTATAAGAAAGAACGCGCTGAATATAACAGGAAACTGGAAGCCGAGAGGGAAGAGAACCTGAAGAAGAAGCAGGCTGTCATCGATGACCTGAAAGCATTGGTGGAAAAACAGGATGATCTCGGAACTGCATTTCCTGCATTCCGTGAACTTCAGGCGAGATGGCGTGCCATCGGCCAGGTACCTGTACAGAACTTCAGGAATCTGAATGACACATACCAGTTCTACGTCGAGCAGTTCTACGACAAAGTCCAGATAAACAGGGACCTCAGGGACCTGGATTTCAAGAAGAATCTTGAAGCCAAGGAGGAGTTCTGCCAGGAAGCGGAGAAACTTTCTGAAAGTGAAAACGTCATTGACGCATTCAAGGAACTTCAGAAACTTCATGAGCAGTGGAAAGAATTCGGTCCTGTTGCCAAGGAGTTCCGTGAGCAGATCTGGGACAGGTTCAAGGCTGCCACCGCTGTAATCAACAAGAAATATCAGGCATACTTCGAGGACCAGAAAGCCAAGCAGGCTGACAATCTCGCTGCCAAGTCAGCATTGTGCGAGAAAGTGGAAGCCATTGCAGATAAGGAAGATATCAAGTCTTCAAACGAGTGGAACGCCCTTTCCAAAGAGATAGAAAACATCCAGAAGGAATGGAAGACCATCGGTTTCGCTTCCAAGAAGGAAAACCAGAAGATTTATGACCGTTTCCGTGCTGCATGCGATAAATTCTTCGGCAAGAAACGCGACTTCTATGTCCAGTTCAAGGACAACATGAATGAAAACATGGAAAAGAAGCTGGCGATAATTGCTGAGGCTGAAGCACTTAAGACCAGTACCGAGTGGAAGAAGGCCACGGACCGTTTCATCAGTCTCCAGAATCAGTGGAAAGAAATCGGCGCCGTTCCTAGGAAAAAGTCCGAGCAGATGTGGAAGCGTTTCCGCGCAGCTTGTGATGAGTTCTTCGCAGAGAGGGACAAACATGCTTCTCCAGAAAACAATTACGCTGCCAACCTCAAGGCCAAGAAAGCATTGATCGAAGAAATCAATGCTTATGTTCCGGAAGAGGGTGCAAGTGTGCAGGAGGCAAGACAGAATTTCGCTGCGAGATGGCAGGAAATAGGCTTCGTACCGTTCAAGGAGAAGGACAAGATTACCAAGGCTTACAACGATGCCATGAATGCCAAGTTCCATGATGTGCCTCGTGGAAACCGTGGCGGTTCACAGCGTTCAGGCCAGGGCAAGTCCGAGAAAGACAGGCTTATACAGAAGTACAACAAGCTCCAGCAGGATTTGGATACTTACGAGAACAACATCGGTTTCTTCGCAATGTCCAAGAATTCTCAGCCTCTCATCGCGCAGATGCAGGAAAGAATCGCTGAAGTAAAAGAAGAATTGAAAGATCTGGAAAACCAGATTCATTCTCTGGAAGAGGCTGAAAACAAGTAATTTACTTATATTTCTAAATGAATAAAAATACGATTGTCGGCTTCGTGCTGATTGGTGTGATTCTTTTCGGTTTCACATGGTTCCAGTCGAAGCAATATGAAAAACAGGTAGCATATCAGGCTCAGCTGGATTCAATAGCCAGGGCAGAAAGACTTGAACAATATAGGGCGGACAGCATTGCCGGTAGACTTCCGGTTGCTGATACGTCTGCAGGTGAAAGCTTCCAGACGGCATCGGCAGTAGCCGCAGCCCNNNGGCATCGGCAGTAGCCGCAGCCCCTGTTTCCATTTACAAGGATTCGCTCTTGGAAGTGGCGCACAATGCAGCCGAGCACTTCTATAAGATCGAAAATGACAAGATTGCGGTAGAGTTTGCAGCGCGTGGGGCGCAGCCGTATTCTGTACGTGTCAAGGATTACAAGACCTACGATTCGACAGATCTCTATCTCTTCAAACCTGGCGAAAGCGAGATGGGCGTAGGCATTTACGCCGGTGAGAACATCAATACGAAAGATTTCGTGTTCCAGCTCGCGGAAAAGACTGATACATCCGTAGTTATGAGACTTCCTTTCAGGAATGGCGGATATATCCAGCAGAAATACACATTGAAGCAGGGATCTTACGTCGTGAGCAATGTGATGTCATTCGTCGGAATGGACGGCATTATCCCTAGAAACGTGGCATACTATGATTTCGACTGGGATGTCACGATTCCTAGAATGGAGAAAGGCTACAAGAACGAGGTTCAGTACTCCAAGGTGGACTACTACTATGGAGGAGACAAGAAACCGGAAGAATTCGGACGCGGCCGCAATATGGACAAGCGTATCGAAAACCGCGTGGAGTGGTTTGCTTTCCAGCAGCAGTTCTTCTCTGCCATCATGAGACCTGTAAATCAGTTCACATCAGGCGAACTTGCCATCAATTTCGTTCCGGAGGAAGATCTTTCACATAATCTCATGACATGCGTCGCCAAGATGCGCGGTGATTTCCGAATCGCCGACAATGTGGAGATCAACAATGAATTCTACTTCGGTCCGAACCACTATAAGACATTGAAATCTTATGGACAGAAATACGAGAAGATAATTCCGCTGGGCGGTTGGATGGTCGGCTGGTTCACCAAATGGGTCATCATCCCATTGTTCGACTTCCTTCACAAGTTCATCTCGAACTTCGGTATCATCATTCTTCTCATGACATTGTTCATCAAGATTGTAGTGCTGCCGTTCGCTTACAAGTCCTACTCTTCATCAGCGAAGATGCAGGCCCTCAAGCCGGAAATGGACAAGCTCAATGCGAAATATCCTAAACAGGAAGATGCATTGAAGAAACAGCAGGCGACTATGGACCTGTATAAGCGCGCGGGCGTGAATCCTATGGGCGGATGCCTTCCGATGCTTCTCCAGTTGCCTATTCTTTGGGCGATGTTCCGTTTCTTCCCGGCATCCATCGAGCTTCGCCAGCAGTCATTCCTCTGGGCAGACGACCTCAGTGCGTATGACACCATTCCGCTGTTGGATTTCGGTACCAGGATTCCGCTGCTCGGAGACCATATCTCCCTGTTCGCGCTCCTGATGGCAGTTTCAATGTTCTTCTACTCTAAGATAACAACACAGGGACAGATGTCATCCAATGACCCTAATACCGCGACAATGCGTTTTATGAGCGTCTGGATGATGCCTATCATGATGTTCTTCATCTGTAACAGCCTTTCTGCCGGACTTACTTACTATTACCTGCTCTCAAACCTCATTACAATGCTTGAGACCTGGATAATCAAGAAGTTCTTTGTCCGTCCTGAAGATGTGCTGGCCAAGCTGAAAGCTACCGAGAACAAGCCGATGCCTAAGAGCAAATGGCAGCAGAGGCTTGAAGAGGCACAGAAGATGCAGCGCCAGATGATGCAAGAACAGGAAAAGAAAGCCAGAAGAAGATAATCTATAGATTCTGAAACATGTCGATAGCATCGAAAATAACAGAACTGCATAATGAACTGCCACAGGACGTAAGACTTGTGGCAGTTTCCAAATTCCATCCTGCCGAATGCATTATGGAAGCTTACAATGCAGGACAACGTCTGTTCGGAGAAAACCGTCCCCAGGAATTTGCAGCTAAATGCAAGGTCTTGCCGGAAGATATCCAATGGCATTTCATAGGGCATCTCCAGACAAACAAATTGAAGATGGTCCTCCCGTATGCCTATATGGTCCAATCAGTTGACTCCGTTCATCTCCTCGAAGACATCGAGAAATGGGGGAGTGCCAACGACAAGGTAATCCGTGTGCTTCTGGAACTGCATCTCGGTGCGGAGGAGACCAAGCACGGTTTGACTGAAGAAGAGATTACGCAGATTCTGAATTCCGTGTCAATGTATCCTCACGTCATTTTCTGCGGACTTATGGGAATGGCCACCAACACAGATGATGAATCGGTAATACGTGCGGATTTTGAAAGAATCGCCGCGTTGCGGAAAAGTCTGATGGAACAGCATCCCGAACTCACTGAATTCAAGGAACTTTCCATCGGAATGTCAGAAGATTATAAGATTGCAATCCAATGCGGAGCCACATTTGTCCGCATCGGTTCAGATATTTTCGGTCCTAGGCAGTATTAGTTCTTGCCTAGTTCATCTATCATAGCCTTGGCGACTGCGGCAGATGCTCCGCGGCCGCCAAGTGCGTTTCGTATTTCCTGGTACCCGGCCAGCATTGTCTCGCGGTATTCATTGTCCTCGATCATGCGGCGAACCTCCTGCAGCACATTGTCAGGCGTGAAGTAGTATTGGAGCAGTTCGCGGAAACACATGCGGTTGAGAATCAGGTTTCCCAACGAAATGAATCGGATTTTTATTATCTGCTTGGCTATCACGAAGTTGATTTCAGCGCCATTGTATGCGACAACTTGTGGCGTACCAATCAGAGCCGTCTCCAATGATGCTGTGCCTGAATTGACTACTGCGGCTTCTGCGTGGCGCAGGACAGCATAACTCTGACCGAAAACGACCTTTACATATCCTTCACGCCCTGTAAGATATTTGCTGTAATCCGACATTGACCTGGAAGGTGCAGCCGCCAGAATGAATTGATATGAAGCGTATTGCGGCAGCGCATGCATCTTGTCGGCAAATTCCATGAAAACGGGCATCATTGATGAAATCTCACCTGTCCTGGAACCGGCCATCAATGCTATTATCGGATTGTCATTCAGATTGTTGCGTGTAAGAAACTCTGTTCTGGTCTCTTTCAGCGCCACGGAATTGTCGATAGCGTCGATAAGAGGATTGCCCTTGTACACGAACTCGACATTCTTTTTCGTGAAATATGGAATTTCGAACGGAAACACGATGAAAAGCTTGTCCACGTACGCTTTCAGCTTCTTGATGCGGCTTTCTCGGGATGCCCACACTTTCGGTGCAATGTAGTAAAACACCTTGAAGCCTTTTTTATGGGCAAATTCGGCGACGCGGAAGTTGAATCCCGGATAGTCTATCAATATCACCGCGTCCGGATTCCACTCCAAAATGTCGGCAAAACACTTCTTGAAGCGGTTGAGATACGTTTTCGCTTTCAGAAGCACCTGAACGAAACCGATGATCGCCCCGTCTTTATAGTCCTGAACAAGTCCAGTGCCGCTCTGGTGGGCCTTATATACGTCATTCATAAGGTCGCCGCCCCAGAAACGGATATCGGCCTCCGGGTCCTCATGATACAATCCCTTCATCAGATTCGATCCGTGAAGATCGCCTGAAGCCTCGCCTGCTATAATATAATATTTCATCGTAATTTCCTGTAAATCAATGTTGTCTATTTTTCAGCGCCCGCATTGAACTCCTCATCGAATCCGAGATTCTTCAATCTCGTCTCCTCAGGGTAATCAGTCGAGTCAATGTTGTCGGCGACAATGCTGATATATTTGTCTGCCATCAATCTGTGGTCAGCGCGTGAATCGTTCCTTTCGTCGTCCAGAAAATCGCCGACCATCATATAAAGTTTCTCGCCGGGTTCAAGTGACGGCGATGAGCTTTGGCCCAATGATTCCGGGGTGATGCCATACTTCTTATATACGGACGGATTCCAGTCGCGGAATTCGCGCACCCATCTTCCGATGCCCTGATGGCCGACTTTTATTCCCTTGATTTCATCGGCCGGGATGTCAGGAAAATTGACATTGAAATAAACGCCATGTCTGTCGGGAAGATTCGACATTATTTTTCTGAAAATGTCGGGGAAGAATTTCTGGACTGCCGAGAAATCAGCATTGGGGTCAAGGGTATCCAGAGATACGCCTATCGCCGGAATGCCGTTCAATGCAGCCTCTGCAGCAGCACCCAAAGTTCCTGAATAGCAGGCTGCTGTGGCAGCATTGGAACCATGGTTGATTCCTGAAACCACTACATCGGGAAACCTGTCGATGAACGGCACGTTCAACCCGAATTTCACGCAGCTTGCAGGAGTGGCATCCAGATATGACCATTTTCCCGGCTTCATTTCCGGGAGTTCCTTGTATGCTATCTGTTTCAGACCGAGAGAAACTGCCATGCTCATGCCGGATTGGTGTGATTTCGGAGCTATGACAGTAACATTGCCAAATTGGCACATTATCAGGGCGAGGACGTTGATACCTTTGGCAGTATATCCGTCGTCATTGGTGATAAGTATATTCATAAAGTCAGGACTTTTCAAGTGATTGCCTCTCATATAGTTCGACTTAAACGATAAAGTCCGGCAATTGCTTGTTTTTTCTTTACAAAGATAGGGAAATATTCAAAATTTTGGCTAATTTTGCACCGTTTTTGCAGGAGAGACCTGCGGAGTATGAAAGTTCTATTGAAAATTCGGCTCTTTGAAAAGACAAATAAAGTTTAACTTAATAAATAATTTGTTAACAATGGTAAAACTTGGTATTAACGGATTTGGCCGTATCGGTCGTATGGTTTTCCGTGCCGCTGTTGAAAACTTCGCAAATGACATCGAAGTTGTAGGTATCAACGATCTTCTCGATCCAGAGTATTTGGCTTACATGCTTAAATATGATTCAGTTCACGGAGCATTCAAAGGCGAAATTTCTGTAGAAGGCAATACTCTTATCGTAAACGGCAAAAAAATCCGCCTCACCGCTGAGATGGATCCGGCTAACCTCAAATGGAACGAAGTTGGTGCTGATGTAGTTGTAGAGTCTACCGGTCTCTTCCTTACAGACGAGAAAGCTCGCAAGCACATCGAGGCTGGCGCTAAGAAGGTTATCATGTCAGCTCCTTCAAAGGACGCTACTCCAATGTTCGTATATGGTGTAAACGACAAGACTTATGCAGGTCAGGACATCATCTCCAACGCATCTTGCACAACCAACTGTCTTGCTCCTATCTCCAAGGTTCTCGATGAGAAATTCGGTATCGTACGTGGTCTCATGACTACCGTTCACGCTGCTACCGCTACTCAGAAGACCGTTGACGGCCCTTCAAAGAAGGACTGGAGAGGTGGTCGTGGTATCCTCGAGAACATCATCCCTTCTTCAACAGGTGCTGCAAAGGCTGTAGGTAAGGTTCTTCCTCAGCTCAACGGCAAACTTACAGGTATGTCTCTCCGTGTTCCTACATCTGACGTATCTTTCGTTGACCTTACTGTAGAGCTCAAGAAAGAGTGCACATACGAGGAAATCTGCGCAGCTATGAAAGAGGCTTCTGAGGGCGAGCTCAAGGGCGTTCTCGGATACACCAACGAGGCTGTCGTTTCTACCGACTTCCGTAATAACTCCCACACCTCTATCTTCGATGAGAAGGCAGGTATCCAGCTCGACAGCACATTCGTAAAAGTTTGCGCTTGGTACGACAACGAGTGGGGTTACTCTAACAAAGTGCTCGAAATGGCACGTGTAATTTCCAAGTAATTTTACTTGAAATAACATATAACCGGCGGTCTGATTCTTCAGGCCGCTTTTTTTATGCTTATTGTTTTCCATGTTACTTATAATGTGTAAATTTGTGAGATAGAAATTCCTATAATCATGATTGAAATCAATGAGCGTCTGACGCTTCCCGAAATGGAGCGGATTTTATATGGCAACGAAACTGTCCGAGTTTCAGAAAAACTCAGGAGCCAGGTCGTCGCAAGCTATGATTTTCTGAAAGAATTCTCCAAGGACAAAGTCATCTATGGCATCAATACGGGCTTCGGTCCAATGGCACAATGGAGAATTGAGGATGCTCATCTTAAAGAGTTGCAGTACAATATTATACGCAGCCATTCCACCGGAGCCGGAGACCGTATTCCGGATATATGCGTACGAGCTGCAATGCTATCCAGGCTGATGACATTTCTGGAAGGCCATTCAGGAGTACACGTTTCTCTCATTGATCTTCTCGTAGAATTTATAAACAGGGGAATCTGTCCTGTGGTACCGCGGCATGGCAGTGTCGGTGCCAGCGGCGACCTGGTGCAGTTGGCTCATATAGCATTGACACTGATAGGCGAGGGCGAAGTGTCGTATGGCGGGGAAATCCGTCCGGCAGCAGAGGTGATGTCCGAATGCGGGCTCAAACCTCTGGAAATGCATATCCGTGAGGGACTTGCAGTTACGAACGGTACAGCCGTGATGACGGGTATCGGTGCCGTGAACTATATGTTGGCCAAGAGGTTGCTTGGATGGGAGACATTGTGCTCCGTCATGATCAATGAAATTGTTTCTTCTTACGATGATTTCATGTCGGAAATATTGAACGGACTGAAACATCATCCCGGACAAATCCGTATCGCGGAACTTATGCGCTCTCTGTCGGAAGGCAGCAAAATGCTGAGAAACAGGAAGGTGGAACTGTTCCATAAGTCAGGGGAGCAGGTCTTCAAACAGAAGGTTCAGCCATACTATTCGCTGCGTTGTGTGCCGCAGATTCTCGGACCGGTATATGATACTCTGATGAATGCGGGGCAGGTTCTTGAGGATGAAGTCAATTCGGTGGATGACAATCCGATAGTCGATATTGAAAGCGAAAATGTCATTCATGGCGGCAACTTCCATGGGGATTATATCTCTTTCGAAATGGACAAGCTGAAAATTGCCGTGACCAAGATGACAATGCTTGCGGAACGCCAGATGAATTACCTGTTCCACGACCGGATCAACGGCATATTGCCGCCGTTCGTGAATCTTGGGGTGCTTGGACTGAACTATGGACTCCAGGCTTCGCAATTTACGGCCACATCCACCACGGCGGAGAGCCAGACGCTTTCAAACCCGATGTACGTTCATTCCATTCCTAACAACAATGACAATCAGGATGTCGTGAGCATGGGTACCAATTCGGCCCTGCTTTGCCGTATGGTGATAGAGAATTGCAGCCAGGTCATGGCAATACATCTCATGGCATTGGCTCAAGCTGTTGATTGCCTGGGAATTGCGGATAAATTGGCGCCGGCCACGAAGAAATTGTACGATGAGGTTCGTGCGCTCGTCCCTGTATTCAAGGACGATACGCCTAAATACAATGAAATCAAGGCGTTGCAGAAACTTCTTGCGACAGGACCGATAGAACTTTAGTATAGATTTTTTTTACATAATATGAAGTCACTCAGAGAATTATATAAGATAGGACGTGGCCCTTCGAGCAGCCATACCATGGGACCGATGAGGGCGGCACAGATATTTTTGTCGGAGCATAGGGATGCGGCGTCATTTCAGGTGACATTGTACGGAAGCCTTGCAGCTACCGGAAAGGGGCATATGACAGATGCGGCCATCATTGACGAACTTAGGCCTGTGGCTCCGGTGGAGATCGTCTGGAAGCCGTCAGTGTTCCTGCCGTTCCATCCTAACGGTATGAATTTCAAGTCTTTGGATGCGGATAAAAACGTAACCGGAGATTGGACCGTATACAGCGTCGGTGGCGGGGCATTGTCAGAGGGAAAGGCAAATGGTGACAGGTTCGATACCAGCAGCAATGTCTATGAGCTCGAGAGGCTTTCCGATATCCAGACCTGGTGCGAAGATAAAGGCCGGAGTTATTGGGAATATGTGGAAATGTGCGAGGGTGAGTCCATCTGGGATTACCTCATGGAAATCTGGACGGCGATGAAAGAGGCGGTGGAACGCGGCATTGAACATGAGGGCGTGCTTCCGGGACCGCTTAATCTGGCGAGGAAGGCGGCGACATATTATGTCAAGGCTACGGGATACAAGAAGTCATTGCAGACCAGGGGATTGGTATATGCTTATGCGTTGGCGGTCAGTGAAGAGAATGCCTCCGGCGGAAAGATTGTCACGGCTCCTACCTGTGGTGCCAGCGGCGTAGTTCCTGGCGTTCTTTATCACATGCAGAAAGGTCATGAATTTAGTGATACCAAGATGCTTCATGCATTGGCCACTGCCGGTATCATCGGCAATGTGGTGAAACAGAATGCCTCCATTTCCGGTGCGGATGTGGGATGCCAGGGAGAAGTCGGTGTGGCATGTGCAATGGCGGCCGCTGCTGCTTGCCAGCTCTTCGGCGGAAGTCCTTCACAGATTGAATATGCTGCAGAGATGGCACTGGAACACCATCTTGGCATGACTTGCGACCCTGTATGCGGACTTGTGCAGATCCCATGTATCGAGCGCAATGCGTTTGCCGCCACCAGAGCATTGGACGCGAACTTGTATGCAGCATTTTCGGACGGAAAACATCGGGTTTCCTTCGACAGGGTAGTGGAGGTGCTGAAACAGACAGGACACGATATTCCGTCTCTATACAAGGAAACGTCAGAAGGCGGACTCGCCAAAGGGTTTATCTTCTAGATGTAGCCTCTATTTGAACTTTGGACTTATAACATTCAGATCTACAGGGCCGTCGATACCATAAACGACGGCCTTGTCTGTAAACTGCCACATCGCCCAGCCTTCGCGCTCCGGTTTTTCTTCGCGGTATCTGGCTACCCACAGGGGATAATTGCGTCGGATTTCATCGGTAAGATTATCATTGATGAAAGATTCGTAAGAGTAGACGATAGGCTTGCGTCCATAATGGTCCTCCACGATTTTCAGCCAGGCCAATGCCTTGTCATTAAGCTCTTTACGAGTGCATCCCTTGTGGAGCGTCTCGATATCAAGAATAGGCGGGAGATCGTTCTCCCTGAGATGCCCGACAGTCTTTATGTAGCTTTTGGCCTGATTTTCCGGATTCTTGGAGGAGCGGAAAAAATGATAGGCGCCACGTCCCAGACCAGCTTCTCTCGCCGCGTTCCAATGCTTGTGAAACTTCCTGTCTTTCAATGTGATTCCTTCTGAAGCCTTCAGTATTACATAAGATACGGGCAGGATGTCATTTGCCTTGTTTATGGATTTGGTAGTGCGTCCCTTGGAATCAATCATGACATGAAGGGAGTCCCAGACAATGCGTCCGGGATTGTGGTGAGAGATGTCTACTGCATAACGGTAAGCCCTGCCATGTGCCTTCGCTCCTGTTTCATCATATAAGTCAGAAGGACGTTGAAGTAGAGAGAACAGAACCACAATACCGAGAACCGCTACGGCAATCCATACGCCAAGCCCCTCGATCCGGGACTTTTTTTTCGTCGTTTTCCTGCGTTTATTCTTGGCGGGTGTTTTCTTGACAGGCTTTCTTCCGATTTTCTTTTGATTTCCTTCCATAGATTGCAAAAATAGCGAAATAATTTATATCTTTGAATGACAAAATAAGGGGAACTAGGTGCGCATTATGCGCCGAGTTCAAGTTAAATAATTTATAGACAAATTATTATGGCAGAATTGAAAGGATCAAAGACCGAGCAGAACCTGATGACAGCGTTTGCCGGAGAATCACAGGCACATACAAAGTATCAGTATTATGCTTCCAAGGCTATCAAGGATGGCTTCGTACAGATTGGAAGACTCTTCGAAGAAACAGCAAAGAACGAGAAGGAACATGCGAAGATATGGTTCAAATTCCTTCATGGAGGGGAAGTTCCTGATACCATGACCAATCTCGCAGATGCTGCTGCCGGTGAGAACTACGAGTGGACCGACATGTATGCCGGTTTCGCCAAGACAGCCAAGGAGGAAGGCTTTACTGATATCGCTTTCCTGTTCGAGAAAGTAGGTGCCATCGAGAAAGTTCACGAGGAGCGTTACAGAAAGCTTCTCAAGAATGTAAAAGACGGTGTGGTTTTCTCACGTGATGAGGATATGATATGTGAATGCACCAACTGCGGACATATCGTTATCGGCAAGAAAGCGCCGGAAGTTTGCCCTGTATGCAAACATGCCAAGAGCTATTTCCAGATCAAGGCCGAGAATTATTAGTGTGGAGCGTAATCAATTGATTACGAGCGATATAAAAGAAATCAGAGTTGCTGATACGGCAACTCTGATTTCTTTTATTATGTTGATGTACAGCTAATTATGCTCCACGCCTCATGACACCATGCCTCTTGACGACATCCGCCACGACATTCAGCAAGATATAGTATATGAATGTCAGAAGCACTATCAGCGACCAATTGGCTCTGGACACAATCGTTCCTACGATTATGCAGACGATGCCGGCTATGAAGCCACTCCGGAGCATTTTGGTTGTCTTGTCGGCCTCAAGTCCCTTTCCGAATTTCATGGCGAACATAGGTATTTCGCTGACCAGCAATGCTGAAAGCAGGATTGCCAGAACCGGGATGAAATACCATGTCCCGCATAGGGAACTCATCCATGAATCAGGTGTGATATCTACGTAGTAGGCGAGAGAGCCGCAAATCATTGCCGCTGCAGGGGTCGCCAGGCCTATGAAACTGCCGTGCTGACGTTCATCCAGATTGAACTTTGCCAGGCGTATGGCGGAAAATGCGGCCAGTACCAGCGGAATGTATATGGCGAACTGCCATGTGCCGCAGATACACATTATCTTATATAGCATTATTGACGGCAATACTCCGAAACTCACCATATCTGCCAGAGAATCAAGCTCTTTCCCGATTTCTGAATGAGCATTGAGAAGTCTGGCTGAAAGGCCGTCGCAGAAATCGAAGCCTGCGGCTGCCAGCATGAGCGGGAATGCTGTTTCAATGTGTCCCTGCAAGGTGAAAATCACCCCAAGAGTGCCTGACAACAGGTTCATTGAGGTGATTGTATTTGGTATATGCTTGATAAACTGCATCTACGGATTATTTAATGCCGAGCTTCTTGGCAAGAGACTTAGGAAGAGCATCCTTGTGGAGGACGATATCCATAGTCTTTCCTTTTACGTAAGCCTCTGTAACATACCAGATTCCATTGTACTTTCCGGCTGAACCCCAAGAGTTCTTCACCATGTAGTATTTCTTGCCGAACTGGTCTTTTGCGATACCGAAAATCTGCATTCCGTGGTCATCGGTAAGGGTCTTGTTGTCATAACCTTTCTGTCTGTATGCCTGATCAACCTCTTCCTCTTCCGGTGCCTGTGGCTCTTCCTCCTTATCTGTGCTCTTGCCTACCCAGCGCTCCTGATCGGAACCAGCTGATTTCTTGGTAGTTTCCTTATAGAGAATACCCAGACCGTCGCGAGTGAAACCTCTTTCGCTTACGTCGGTACCCCAAAATGCTGTATAACCATTCTCGAGAGCATTGTCAAGCGCAGCCATGAACTCGTCGATAGGAATGTTCCAATCCTGATCCCAACGCCAGTTGTCGCTGATTTCGAGAGCGAACTTCTGGTAGAACGGATGATGTGAGAAAGAGGTCAATGAAACATAGTCATCAGCATTGATCTTATATGAATCACGGAATGACTGCGGTGTGTATTTTACGCCGTTGTATGTGAATTCTTCAGGGCATTCTCCGAAATATGCGTCCATGATGCCTTTGAAGCCATTTTTCCACGCGGTGGAAAGTGTTCTGTTAGGATTCTTGGCGACGGCATCCACATATGCGAAAGCCACAGCGTCGAGCTCTGCGTGTACAGGCATCTCGGTGCCATAATTCAGACCTGGCATAACTCCCTGTGGTACAAGACCATAGTTTCTTACGACATGAAGAACGTCACCGCCCTCGGAACCTGCTCCGAAATTCAATTTGCCGTCAAGTCTTACATACTTCTCAGCCCTGTCCTGATAAGAATGGCTTACAACGAACATCTCTGAAAAGTCAGGATACAATGTGGTATCCTTGATGTTGTTGATTCGGATGGCCTCTGACTCAAGGAATCCGAGTGCGGAGAAGCACCAGCATGTACCTGAACGGAACTGGTTCTTGACAGGTGTGATCGGATTGGCCTTTACGGTGGTGAACTCGTATTTTACCTGCCCTTTTGAAGGCTGTGCGAGCATAATGGCCGACAGGCTCAATGCTGCTAATGAAGAAACCAATAATTTTTTCATTTCTAACTGTTTATAATAAAATTTTGTTTCAATTTTCAATTAAAATATCAATGCTTGTTCTCAAGTCTTACAAATGTATATAATAATTGCTAAATTTACAATCGATTTATGGATAAGTAAGTTTCCCCAGATTGTTTTATGAATAATTATACAATATTATATGTACATGGCATGGGCGGCGGAGAAGACAGCCGCATACCATCGATATTGAATCAGCATATCAATGAGTTTGTCAATCCGGAAGACACGCACATTGACGTCATTGTCCGCACGTATGACATTGACCCTCAGATAGCTATGGAACAGGTGACGGCGTGGTTCAATGAACTTGAACCTCAGCTTGTCATAGGGGAGTCGCTCGGTTCTCTACATGCGATAAGGCTTGGGGGGGTGCCTCATATCTTCGTTTCACCTGCTGTCGGTGCAGCCAGATGGATGTCAATCGCCAGCTATATCCCCGGAGCTGCGGCGTTTATGCGCAATGTGTTCAAGCCCCGTCCAGGCTCAAGGCAGTCGTTGGATTTTACGCGTGAGATACTTTCCCATTATCGCGGGATGCGTGAGCGTGTACTGTCATGCTCCCCGTCACATGGAAGCAAGGATTATTTCTTCGCGTTTTTCGGAACTGACGACACCTATCGCCGTTGGGGGGTAGTCAATATAAGAAGTTGGGCCCGCCATTTCGGCAAGGACAGCTGCCAAATATATAAAGGCACTCACTACATGGAAGAGGAGTACCTTTATAGCATGTTGATACCTAAGGTGTTGAATGTCTTGGGTGTCAATCGGCAAATGAGGTGCCGTCCATAAATCAATTCCTGCCCGGATAGGCGGCAAGACCTTTTTCGAGGACATCCAGGGCTTTTTCCAGCTCTGGAACTTCCAGGACGTATGCAATGCGGATGTGATTGGCGCCGACTCCAGGGGTCTTGTAGAAAGACGCTGCAGGTGTCACCATCGTAGTCATGCCATTGTAGCGGAATTCCGTAAGCATCCATTTTGCGAAACTCTCGGCATTGTCAACCGGAATTTCGGCGATTGTGTAGAACGCGCCCATCGGAGTCGGCGAATATACGCCCGGCATGTTGTTAAGGCGACCAATCATGTAGTCGCGCCTTCTTATATATTCCTCTTTGACTGCATCGAAATACTCTTTAGGCGTATCTAGGGCGCCCAATGCCGCAATCTGTCCGAAAATTGGCGGACAGAGACGCGCCTGTGCGTATTTCATGGCAGCCTTCATGACATCTGCATTGTGGGAAATGATACAGCCGATACGGCAGCCGCAGAGGTTGTATCTCTTCGACACAGAGTCAATCAAAATGACATTCTGTTCGAGTCCCGGGATGTTCATAGCGGAGAAATGAGGTTCATCCGTGTAGCAGAATTCCCTGTAAACTTCATCGGAAATCAGGAACAGGTCATGCTTTTTTGCTACTTCACCCAGTGCCAGCATGTTTTCCTTCGTATAGAGAGTTCCGGTCGGATTTCCAGGATTGCTGATGAGGATGGCTTTCGTACGGGGAGTTATGAGTTTCTCGAACTCAGCCATGTCCGGCACTTTGAAACCATTGCGGATATCTGTGTGGACGGCTTTCAGAGTGATGCCGTTCATGAATGCGAAAGTGTTGTAGTTCGTGTAGAACGGCTCCAGCACAATGACTTCATCTCCCTCGTCGCATGTAATCTGCAATGAAAGGTTTACGCCCTCGCTGCCGGCGACCGTCACGATAAGTTCCGGTACGTCTATGTCAATGCCTATTTTACGATAGTACTTTTCTACCAGACCCTTGCGGAGTTCGATGAGTCCTGCGGAGTTGGAATAAGACACATGGTCCAATGTGTTTTTCTTCACCGCTTCAAGTGCGCATTCAGGAGATTTGATGTCGGGCTGACCGACGTTCAGATGATAGACTTTTACTCCTTCTGCCTTAGCTGCATCTGCGAATGGAACCAGCTTTCTGATCGCCGAAGCGGGCATTGATTCAGACTTTTTGGAAATTTTTGCCATTATGTTTCGTTTTATATGAAAATTCGCAATTTTTAGTGCTGCAAAGATAGCGTTTTTTTCTACCTTTGTGGACGTGCTTAACAAAATCTATTAAAATTATGTCAACTTTCAGGCAAAGAGCTTTGGACGAAGCTGCTGCTCACACGACTGAGCGCTATTTCGTTGAGAAGAGGCCGATCTCGGCTTACTTCGGAGAAAATGTGTTTGACCTCGCCAAAATGAGGAAATACATGTCTCAGACTGCCTATGACGCAGTTTTGTCTGCTGTGAAGTTCGGCAGGACGATCGACAGAGCTGTTGCGAATGAAATCGCTTCAGCCATGAAGACCTGGGCTACGGAGAAGGGTGCTACCCATTACACCCATCTGTTCCAGCCACTTACCGGAACTACTGCAGAGAAACATGAGGCCTTCGTTACTGTGAAGGACGGTCAGGTATTCGAGAGATTCAGCGGAAGCGCGCTTGTCCAGCAGGAGCCGGACGCATCCAGTTTTCCTAACGGAGGACTGCGTAACACATTTGAAGCCAGAGGTTATTCCGCATGGGACCCTAACTCTCCGGTATTCATCTTGGACGAGACACTATGTATCCCGTCAGTGTTTGTGTCGTATACAGGCGAGGCTCTTGACATGAAAGTACCTAACCTGAGATCCATCCAGGCTCTCAGTTCAGCGGCCACTTCCGTAGTAAACCTTTTCGACAAGTCGGTCAAGGCTGTCACCGTCAATGTCGGACTGGAACAGGAGTACTTCCTGGTGGATGAGTCATTGTACAATGCACGTCCAGATCTCAAACTTTGCGACAGGACCGTCATCGGTCATACATCGGCAAAGGACCAGCAGCTGTCAGACCACTATTTCGGTGCAATTCCTAGCCGTGTGGCTGCATTCATGAAGGACTTCGAGACGGAAGCATATAAACTCGGCATCCAGCTCCAGACCAGACATAATGAGGTAGCTCCTAACCAGTTTGAATGTGCACCTGTGTTCTGTGAGGCAACCAAGGCCATCGACCAGAACATGCTGCTGATGATTCTCATGCCGAAAGTAGCTGAGAAACACCATCTTAAGGTGATTTTCCACGAGAAACCGTTTGACGGCGTGAACGGCAGCGGCAAGCACTGCAACTGGTCAATGCAGACTGATTCCGGTGTGAATCTCCTTTCTCCTGGCAAGACACCTACCAAGAATCTCCAGTTCCTGGCATTCTATTCATCTGTAGTACGTGCGGTGTATCGCCATGACTATCTGCTGATGACTTCAATATGCACATTGAACAACTCCTATAGACTTGGCGGTCATGAGGCGCCTCCTGCCGTCATGTCGATATTCTCAGGATCCACATTGTCCAAGATTTTTGACAGCATCCTGAATATGAAAGACGTTTCCGATGCCGAGGCCAGCAAGGCTTCCATCCAGATGGTCAGCTCCATTCCGGAAATCGTTCAGGACAATACCGACCGCAACAGGACATCTCCGTTCGCATTTACCGGTAACCGCTTCGAGTTCCGTGCAGTAGGTTCTTCCGCAAATGCGGCATCTGCCACGTATGTGTTGAATTCAATTGTGGCTGAGAGCCTTAACGAATTCAGAAAGGAAGTTGACGAACTTGAAGCCAAGGGTGAAACACGTCAGAGCGCGGTGCTTTCAGTTGTCAGGTCGTTCATTTCAGAGTCCAGGAATGTAATGTTCGAAGGCAACGGATACAGCAAGGAATGGGAGGAAGAAGCAGCACGCAGAGGCCTCAGGGCTGTACGCAATGTGCCTGAGGCATATAAAGTGTTCCTTGAGAAAGACAGCATTGACATGTTCGCGAAGCTGGGCGTACTTTCTCCTGCCGAGACCCAGGCCCGTTATGAGGTCTTGAACGAAACCTATGTCAAGAAACTTCAGATCGAGGCCAGGATTATCGGAGATATCTGTCTGAACCATGTAGTTCCTGCTGCGGTAAGCTACCAGAACATACTTGTAACCAGCATCCAGGGCTGCAAAGACGTGTTCGGAGACGAATTCAAGTCGCTTTGCAAGGCCGACATGGATACCTACAAGAAGATTTCCGGTTTCGTGAACAACCTTTCTGCTGACGTGGAGACACTTGTGGAGGCCAGGAAGAAAGCCAACAAAGTGGAAGACATGGCCGAAAGGGCATATCTCTACTCGACCGAGGTAAAGGACGAGATGGACAAGGTCCGCAACAGTGCCGACCATCTGGAAATGCTGGTGGACGATGAGCTTTGGCCGTTGCCTAAGTATAGGGAACTATTGTTCTTCTAGTGTAAAACAAATACCTGCTTGGCGGGTATTAAAATATTGATTGTGAAGAAGTTACTATTATTACTATCTTTAGTTTCGCCGACCTTCATGGTTTCATGTATGAACCGTGAGGCCGGTGATTCCTTGTCAATCCCTTACGTAAGGGAGGTGCTTTCTGACACAACATCATTGACTTACCGTATAATTGCGGACGGTTGCCCGGACCGCAGGGACGGAACGATTGCAGTCGTCGGGCAGGAATTTGATGTGTTCAGCGTTGCGCGGGAACTTGTGAATTGCGATTATTTCGACAATGTCGACGGACACATGAGGCCTGACGGCCTTCCGGATTTCGCGGGCGAGACCATCGCAATGATTTGTGACAATGCGAATGAGCCATATCAAGGGTATCTGGACAATAATAATGAAAACTATCTTAAAGAGCTGAGTGTCAAGAATTTTATAAGCGCTGTCGATACGACTTGCGCATTGAATCCGTTTGACCGTAAAACCAACATACACAAGACCGGCTCCAAGATAGTGATTTTGGCTTCTTCATATTCTTCAGCATTCGGATATGATGACGTCATGAGACTGGTGAAATCTGCCGGATCTGATATTGCCGTCATCTCTCCGGTACATTCAATGTTCAATTATGCAGTACGGAAACATTCAGAAAAGGGGTGTTTCGGCGTCTGGACTACCGAAAAGGAGCTGGGTGCAGGTATATATTCCATCGTGAAGGCGGATTTGGAAAAGAAATATCCTGGACTGGAATATGATGCATTCTGTCCAGTTTATGCAGAATCATTGAAAGACAGGATATTGTCTTTCCTGGAAATGTACAAGGAAGCCGGCAAGGAAAAGGTGCTTGATGCCGTGATCGTGGATGAAGCCGGACTGAAAGCTGACGACTTGAACGGGACATTGCAGGAAATGATTTCGAAAAACGACGGAACAATGATGAAGTACATTGACATGGTTTCGGAGAATTTCGAGTTCATCGACGCGCGCAGGACCGTAGTGGCTGACTGCATCGCATACCTTCGTGACAGGAACCTGTTCACCCATAAGGTGGCCTATCCGGCATTGGCAATGTATGCTACTGTTCCTGCAAGCGGCCTGGCTGACCAGGATTACAATGCAGACGGCAGTCTGTCAGACAGTTTTAAGTATAACCGTGCGGAGAATTCTGATTTCGAAACATACTTGCTGATGGAGAAATCGTTGATACCGACAACATTCGATGCGTATGTTTCAAAGTAGTGTCACGCCCGAGGAGATAGAAAAGCTGGAGTTGGCGGCGTTCGGCGGCAAGATAACCATAATTGACAAGCCGGGTAAGGAATTTGACAGGGCTGTCGCGTATTTGAGACGTCAGAAAATCATTGGATTCGATACGGAATCGCGGCCTTGTTTTACGGCTCAGCAGCCGAGGAGCGGCGTCGCATTGCTGCAGCTCTCCGGTCCTACGGAGGCATTTCTGTTCAGGATACAGATGCTGGGCATGGACAAGAAACTCTGCCGTATATTGGCCGATGAAAAAATCATCAAGGTCGGGGCGGCAGTGCATGACGACGTGAGGGGGCTCCAGAAATATTGCGAGTTCGAAGCGAAAAACTTCGTGGATTTGCAGAAAATCGTCTGGGAATATGGCATCAAGGACAAGAGCGTAAAGAAAATGTCCGCCATAATTTTAGGCGTGAGGATTTCCAAGACCCAGCAGCTGTCGAATTGGGAAGCGGTGGAACTCTCTGATTCCCAGCAGCTTTACGCGGCAACCGATGCATGGATATGTCGTGAGATGTATAAGTTGCTCATGAAATCCGAGAAGCACCCGCTTACACCGGAAGAGATGGCTCCTCCTCATCAGGACGCCAAGCAGCCTGCCGAAGAAAAGAAAACTGAGGAGGCTAAGCAACCTGAGAAAAAGAAAACCCGCAGTCGGAAAAGACGCGACTGGAGGAGAAAGCGATATTATAGAAACAGAAGAAACAGGTCAAAGGATAATGGCAAAGATAATACTGAAAAAAGGTAGAGAAGAGTCTCTGAAGAGGTTTCATCCATGGGTGTTTTCCGGGGCAATTGCCCAGATCGTGGGAGAACCCGCAGAAGGTGATGTGGTAGAGGTCTACGGTCAGGACGGCAAGTTTCTGGCTGCCGGCCATTATCAGATAGGGTCAATCGCTGTCAGAGTCCTCAGCTTCGAGAGCGGCGTAATCAATGAGGACTATTGGAAATCAATGCTTTCCAGAGCGTTGGC